>CAJTLX010000032.1 GCA_910577165.1 uncultured Lachnospiraceae bacterium | reverse complement strand
CACAACATGTTCATATTCATGCCCCTTTGATTTGTGCATGGTTGAAACATACACTTCCTCCTCCCCCGCGCGGTAAAAATCTCCTATCTGGGATTCCTCCAGATACAACTGCCAATCTGAAACATATTTCGTCTCCGGATTGCTTAACTCAAACATCGCGATCACATTGCTGCAAAGCTCATACTCGCTGCTTTTTCCAAAACTTTTACAAAACTCTGCCTTTGCTATGCGCCAGCGTTCCTCCCCTATAAGATAATCCCCCTCGCTGATTTTAAGCAGCGCGCTAAAATACCGGATCTCCCGCAAATTTTTCAGCGGAAAATCCCCCCTCTCCTGCACAAGTTTTACGCGCTTGCCAAATTTTAAAAAAAGTCCCGCCACCTGCAGCGCGGTATCATTTTTCCACGTCAAAACACAGGTGCCCTTAGAAATCCCATCATTTATCATTTTTTGTACCACGGGAAAAATCAAATTTGGACAGCGGTATTCCACCACGGTAATCTTTCCGTAATCCTTCTGCACTGGCACAATTGGATTTGTCTTCATCCTATCAAAAATACAGGTAGCAAAATGATTTGTATAGGCGACTAAATTCGACAGGCTGCGGTAATTTTCCACCAGCTCATAATATTTTGCCCCCTCCCGCTCTAACAAACGTTTCATATAAACCGAACTTGATCCGCGGAATTCATAAATATTCTGGTCGTCATCCCCAACGGCGATCACCCGGATATCATCATTATAATCCATAAGTGCCTGCACCAGACGAAATTCCTGCTCTTCCATATCCTGCGCCTCATCAATAACAAGAACCGTCTTGGTAATCCGCGATCTTTCCACTTCCCCGGAATAAATACTCTCCACCGCATCCTGCACAATATTTCCCGAACGCTGCAAATTTCCCACTCGGCCAAGCAGGTCAAAGCAGTAGGAATGAAAGGTTTTGATCTCCACATACGCCGCCGAATTCTCAATTAACCCATACAGACGCTGCTTAAATTCCATCGCGGCAGCCCGCGAAAAAGTCAGCATCAAAAGCTGTTCGTGCTTTACGTCCTCCATCAACAAAAGGGAAGCAAGCTTATGTACAAGAACCCTGGTCTTTCCGCTCCCAGGTCCCGCCGCGACAACAATACAGGGAGCTTCCTTATCGGTGATAATCTGAAGCTGCGTTACCGAAAGACTTCCGAACAATTGTTCGAATTTCTTCCCCGTAATATTGCGCCGGATCTCCTCCGCGCGCTCGCCCCGGAAATATTTCCGCAAAAAGGAAGTGTATTCCATATGAAAATAATCCTCGACAAACTGTAATGCCCCCTGATAATCCTCGGTAACTTTTTTTGCATACTCCCCAACAATATGAATCATCTGTACTTTTTGCTCATAATACAATTTTAATCGCTTATAATCTTCCACCTTATAGCGGATTTTATTATCCCTCTCCAATCGCTCAATACTGAGCGCGCTGTAGGAAACAAGAAAACCGCCCTCCAATTTTAAAATCCCCATCCGATTTAAATATAAGAGGGCATTTTCCACTGCTTTCGCATCCACCGTAAGCCCAGGTAATGGTGTTTTATTGTATTCCTCTATAATCTCCAACACGGAAAAAGTGATGGTCGTTTCCCCCTGTTCCCTGATCTTATCCAGATAACAAAGTGCAGATTCTGCCACCTTCCGCTGTTTTTGTAAAAGTTTTCCTATGCTGTCCGGCTCCCTCTGCCATGTGATCCGAACCACATCCCGATTCTGAAATGCAATTTTCTTTTCGATAAATCCCCTCATCGCCCAAAAATTCAGCACACAGAGAAGTTTTCCCACCGTCATCCTCTTAATTCCCGCTCCCTGCGCCTCCTCGTTAAGCTGCTTTATCGAAATCACCATTTCCTTTTCCTGCAATTGTTCGAGCAGAAAATCTTCCAGCTGTACAAAACCGTGCAGACTGTTTAAATTTTTTTGCAGATCCGTTTTTTCCTCCATATAGACTGTCAGATCCTTCGCATCCGCAAGAATTTTTGTCTCGCGCAATTTTTGTATGGTATGTAATACTTCACTTTTTTCCATCCCCAGATGATCTGCGATATAGTCCACCCTTGTATCTTCCTTGATCAGGCGACTGACCACCCGGATCGCATTCTGTCTTTCCTCATCTGTAAATATCCCCGATGCAACAATCTTTTTTTCCGCCTCCATCACACTCCGCACTAAAATACTGTCCGCATAGATATGTGGGATATTTTCTCCGCGCTTAATATAATTTGCCTCCTCCAACGCGTTAATTGCTGTTTTTACACGGGTTTCCAGCTCCCTTACCACCCCGTCCCACCCCGCTGCGCGCGCAAGCTCAAGTGCCGAACTTGAAAATTTCATCCGCTGTTTTGTCATTTCCTTAATCGCGCGCCAAACCTGCTGAATCTCCTGCATACTGATCTTTGTCTGATTCAACAGGGTAAAATGCCTGTTTAAATCCGCCTCGTCATACAGAACATAACAATCGGCAAAAATATTTGGATCTCTTCCCGCTCTTCCTGCCTCCTGTACATAATTCTCTAATGAGTCCGAAATATCATAGTGGATAACCATGCCAACATCCTTTTTGTCCACCCCCATCCCAAATGCCGATGTCGCTACCATAATATCCACTTCGCCCTCCACAAATGCCCTCTGGTTCGCACTTTTTTCCCTTTTCTCCATCTGGCCATGATAAGCCTTTGCAAAATAGCCATCCTGATTTAACCGCCTCGCCAATTCCTCCGCGCGCTTTGTCCGCGAGACATAGATAATTGTCGGACATTTTTTCGTATCCAATAACCTGCGGATACAGGTGTATTTCTGCGCATCCTTTACCGGAAGCACCTTATAAATTAAATTCTTTCTCGATGAACCCGCCGCGAACAATTCGAGTTCCAGCCCCAATTCCTCCCTAAAATATGTGCAGATATCCGCAATCACATTCTGCTTTGCCGTCGCGGTAAAGCAGGAAACCGGAATGCTTTTGCCCAATTTCTTTTTTTCACATAACCTTCTGATAAATTCGCCAATATAGAGGTAGTCCACCCGAAAATCCTGCCCCCACGCAGAAAAACAATGTGCTTCATCCACCACAAAACGCACGACATTTCGGTTAAACAACAGCCGTTCAATGCTTCTTGAGCGCAGGGACTCCGGCGCGATATAGAGTATCTTTGCCTTTCCCTCCTCCACCCTGCGGATCGCCTCCGCCCTCTCTAGCGGATCTAAAAGCCCGTTAATGGTCACGGCATCCGTGATCCCAATCCTCTCCAGATTGTACACCTGATCCTGCATTAAGGACTGAAGGGGGGAAATAACCACCGTCAGTCCGCGCTCATTTCTTCCCGCCATCAACGCCGGAACCTGAAAGGTAATGGATTTTCCCCCGCCCGTAGGAAATACCGCAAGCAGGGATTTTCCCTCGATCGCCGCCTGCACTGCCCGTCTTTGCAGCGGAATGCCGTCAAAATCCCGGTACTTTTCATAGCCGAAAAATTCTTTTAATCCCCGCAGAGCATCCTGTTTTTCCACACAGTAGCGGCAATTTCCACAGGGTGTCCCCCGAAGCTTTGTTAAAACCTCCGGTAATTTTGGATAATTTTTTAAGATCCAGGGTGGGGTGATGGAGCAGGTATCTTCCGCCTGTACCAGAGCAAGAGAATATGCCAGTTCTACCGGCATCTGTATAGAAAGCTCCTGCAAAGGCGCGTTGGAGCAGATTTTCCCATCAAAATAAGAGCGGATCAGCATTTCTGTTTCCAAATTTCTTCCATAATATCCTATTGCCTGAAAAAACGCACCGAACTCTTCCTGCAAGGCAAGCAAAGAATAATAAATTTTCTTTAAAGAATCCGGAAGAGTCCGGAATGCTCTCACCTCATCATAAAAAAGATTTTGTGCTTTTTTTGCATCATTAAGCGGGTTATTAAGCTCTTCTGTCTCCAATTTATCATCCTTTAGCAGACGGTGATAGGGATGCTCAGGAAATAAAAGGGCGGACCAGTAAAGGGTATCAATCACCTCGCGCCCTTCAAAATAATAGGGCGCGAATTCCTTCTCCAGTTGGTCTCTCAAATGGATCAAATCAAATTTAAATACGTTGTGCCCGCACAAAAAATCGGATTCCTGGATAAATTTTACAAAATCCGCTGCGTTTTGCGTGTGCAAAAAAGTCCCATCCGAACCTAGCGCGCCGTAGTCCACAATTCGTCCGGTACTTTTAGAAACTTCCGTATCAAAAAAAATGATTTTTTCCAATGATTTCACCCCCTTAGATAATATAAACCTTGGATATTATAAAATAAATATTGTAATTTCTCTTAATCTTGTAAGAAAATTTTTCCCTTGCAAAAATTCTTACCTAACAAAAAAATTCTTTTATTTTAAAAAATCAGATCAGATCGAGCTCCTTAAAATTGATCGATAAATCTTCAAAAATTCCCGCCTTAATGTTATCTCCAAAAGTATAGTGCGAAACTTCAAAATTTTCCTGTCCCAAATGATATACTAAAATAATCTTTTTCTCCGGATTCACAATCCAGTATTCGCGAACCCCCGCATCCTCATACAGTGCCAATTTCCGGATATAATCATGGGAAGCATTCCCCGGCGATACAATCTCAATAATCCAGTCCGGCGCACCCTCACAGCCCCTTTTGGTCAGCTTGTCCCGGTCACATATCACGCTGATATCCGGCTCGACAATCGTAATTCCATGAGTTTCACCATCCTCAAAAAGTTTAACGAAAAATGGAGCGGGGTAAACCTTACATTTCCCCCCTTTTGCTTTGATATAATCACGGATCGTTCCTGCAAGCTCCATCAAAATATCCTGATGCCGCCGACTTGGTGCCGCCTGATCATAAATCTTGCCATCAATCAATTCTGCATGGATATTTTCGGGAAGCTTTTCATAATCTTCCTCCGTATAAAATCTCTCCTGCGGTATCGCCATAATTCCACATCCTTTCTTAACTCAATTTACTGCTTCTCTTTTAATCATAACCTATTTATTCGCCATGTTCTTCCTCTAATTATAATCTATTTATTCATCATGTACAAGGAAAATTTTTCCATTAAAGATTTTTGTCAAATTTCCCTTTTTCATGTAAAATCTTCTTTAATCAAATACCTATCGGGAGCAGCTAATCAAAACGAATTACAAGTAATTCATTTGCCATATTCGCAGTTGCAGCGCAAACTTCTCACAATACATCATCCAATTCTGTAATATAGGAGCGCAAATATACAAGGGGTGCCTCGCTATACGCGGAACTTAGAAAAATCCAATCATAAGGATTCCCCGGATAAAGTTCTTCATATCCGCACTCATACAGACAATGATTTGCCTCATCACGGTAAATTTCAGTCAATTCTTCTTTAGGTATATCGGTATAACCGATCTTTAATTTTACACTGAGCCAAAAACGATAAAAATCAAGCAGGATAATCATTTTGCGAATCCCATCATATGATTTTGATGTGGAAATTTTTTCTTCCGAGAGAAGATCCGAAATCACTTTCTTACTCGGAAAATTATTTCTCACAATATATGGGATCTCAACATCTTTCCTTATCCCGCAGGAAGTTGTCAACAATCGCTCCAAAAGAAAACTATTTGAATTGGTATTCCGGTTCCTAATAAATTCCATCACAGATTCCTCAGGAACCATCCGCGCATTGCCATACTCCTTATCCGGATATTTCGCATCATAAAAAATTTCTTTCATCAATAGACCGCAGTCCCGGTAAATTTTCTCACCCTCCCGCTGCAACTTTAATTCATCAATATCTTTTTTTTCAATCTTCTGTGTAAGAGCCCGTTTTAGGTTATCGATACGCTCTTTCATCTCCGGCGGATCTAACAAAAGGGAAACCAGCTCATGAATCTTCTTTGACGCACTGATATTCCAGGTTTTAAAATTTTCCTTGTTGGCAATCAGAAATTCTTTCAGTTCCCCCTCACTGCGAAACTCTAAAATCCTTTGTTGTACAAAAAGGGTATAATTTGGCTCAATATTATTCTCCGTGGCAACGCTCGGTGCAGCCTCTATCTCACATATCATCCTTTGAGCTTCCGGATAAGAGATTCCATTTAAAAACGCATAATAAAAAACAGCTTCATCGATCGTATGATAATTAAATGCCCTGTCATAATAAATATGCCCGAAAAACCAGCACGTCTCTTTATAAGTTAATTCCATTGCAAAACATATTTCATATATTTTAGGACGGCTGCCCGCCTCCACTTTAGGTCTGTTTTTCCCAGAAAACCAAGAAAAAAGCGTCTGCTTTTTTATGGATGATCCAATTTTTTCCAGTTTCTTCATCAGATATTCTGTCATTTCTGCTACATTACAGAGATCGCCGGAATAACCCTTTTTCTTTAGCAGTGCGATCAACCCCTTGTCAAAGCTACAAAAAGACTCCGGATTCTTTATATAATCCACTCCCTCCTCGGTAGCATCAATGAACGAATATTCCAGGATGCTGTCTTGATTATGTATAGTATAATTATTTTTCATCTTAAATCCCCCATCTATCAACAATTCGACCTTTTTCTCCCCACCATAACTATTATATACAAAATTTCCCTTTTTGTCCAGATTATTTTGTGACAAAAATTTAGAAAATCGCTATTTTTCTAGCTCTGAGAACAGAATTACAAACTCGCACTCTAAATCTGCTATAATCCATAATAATAATTTTCTTGCTTTTGTCGACACAAAATGCTATAATAAAGAAAATTACTTTAACATATGTAAATTACTTTGAAATATAAATCTTCAACTATGGAACCACTATATTTATTTTGGCGGGCAAGGAGGTATAATGACAAGGGATAATAGAATCGGACTAAAAAATAATACGATAATACATTTCGGGAATAAAAATTCTGGCGAGGGAAAAGATGTTCAAATTACGGGGGAAATCGGTCGTGGTGCAAGCTGTATTGTATATGATGCCATCTATTTGGATAATATCGGTGTACAACATAAGGTAAGGGTAAAGGAATGCTACCCAAGTCATCTGCCAATCCATCGGGACCAGGAAAATCAACTTATTCCCTCCGAGTACAACCGCGATAAATTTGTGATCGCAAAGAAAAAGTTTGTGGATGCCTATAAGCAAAGTGCCAAAATCCGCAACACTTTGGGGCTAATCAATTCCACAATCAACTCGACCGATACCACTTCCTGCAACAATACCATCTATATCAAAATGGAGTTGGACGAGGGGAGCGATTACGGAAAATACGAGGATGGTTCCCTAAAATCCCTGTTCGTACATATGAAAAGTCTGGCACAGCTAATCCAAAAGTATCATCAGAACGGCTATCTCTATCTTGATATCAAGCCGGAAAATATATTTATTTTGCCAGAAACGGACGAACATATTATTTTATTTGACTTTGACTCGGTAGTCACCCTTGAAGAACTGGCAGGAAATAACAGGATTGAATTATCTTTCTCGAAAGGGTTTTCCCCTCCTGAACAAATTCAGGGACGAAGGGATAAGATTGGGAAACATACGGATATCTATTCCATCGGTGCGCTAACCTTTTATAAATTATTTAACCGAGTGGCAACCTCCCAGGAATGCAATATTTCCGCTACCTACCCTTTTGGGAAAATGAACTATGCCAATGAAAAATACCATCCTAAGCTCTACCGGGCAATAAATAACTTTCTGAGAAAAACATTGTCCACTGCCACCATTCCCCGATGGCATGATATGCAGCCAGTAATTGAAGCACTGGATGAACTGATCAGACTCTCAGATATTGATGGAATATATCTGCTGAATTCCTTCCAGTATGATTCCGCGCATTTTATCGGAAGAAATGAAGAGATGGAAAAGATCGCGGAGATCCTTTCCACAAACCAGCTTGTTTTCCTCTCCGGGATCGGCGGGATTGGAAAGACGGAGCTGGCAAAACAATATGCAAATCAATACCGCGACCAGTATGATACGGTCACATTTTCCGTATTTGAAAAAAATATTGAAACGCTGGTTTGTAATGAAATTTTGATCCATAAGATAAGCCAGGATGAGGAAGAATCGGATACCGCTTATTTTGAGCGAAAGATTGAGATTTTAAAGCAGATTGCCACGCCAAGGGATCTGGTGATTATCGACAATTTCGATGTGGATTCCGATGAAAAATTAGAGATCCTTTTCCGCTGTCCTTGCAAGTTTATTATCACCACCAGAATGGATTTTCGCGACTACAATTACAAACAGATCGATGTGGATAGGTTGCGCGACCCGGAGGATGTTCTAGAGCTGTTTTATACTTATAATAATAAGGATTATCCGGGGGAAGAAAATAAAGCGGTGGAAAGATTGGTTCACTATGTGGACTATCATACCATGACCGTGGAACTTATCGCAAAGTATTTAAGAAATTCAGAGGAATTGCCTGCGGAATTATATGGAAAGTTTTTACAAAAGGAAGGAACAACGAATACTGAAGAGATCAATGTCAAGCAGCGCAAGGATGGTAAACTTAACTTGAAGAGTGTAAATAACCATCTAAAGATATTGTTTGATGTCTCCGGATTTGATGCTATAGAACAGGAAATGATTAGAAGTCTTTCGTTGCTGGCAGGGATACGGATTGAGAAATCAAAATTTTATCAATTATGTGCGGTAGATGACGGCGAAAATAAATTGGAACTTTTAATCCGGAGCGGCTGGGTGGAATATCATGCAGTATCCGGGAAAATATCGCTGCATCAAGTGATCCAGGATCTGGTCTATAAGGAACTTGCGCCAAATGCGGAGAACTGCCCGAAGATTGTGGAGGGAATGGGGAGGTATGTTGATTCAAAAGCAGCGAATAAGACAAAAGAAAATATCAAGTACAAGATTTTTGAAACTTTTATGGAACGATTACCAGGAAATAATCTTTTCTATGCCAAACTCTGCCTGAAATATAGAAAAGAAAGTAAACTTGATGAAGCAGAAAAAATTTGTCTGAGTTATCATAAAAGAAAATCTTATGACCTACTGCAAAAAATTTACATGGAAAAAATAAGAATAATATTTGATTCAAAACAGCAAATAGATTCTATAAATGGACTGTTAGATAAAGCAATGTTTTATTGCAAAAAAGTTTCCAAAAAACCAGATTATATCGTAAAAAGGTATATGAAAATTGGACTCGAAATTGAGTGCCGTTTATCTTATGTATGTTCATCCTTACAAGGGTGGCTTCCCGAAATAGACAGTATATATTTAAAAATTATAGAAATATTTGATATTGTAACAGAGAATTTACCATTAACATCATATTCTGCAACAAAAAAAGAGGGATTTTACCAAGAAATACAAAGTTTTTACTCAGGTAAATATTATGGGACAACTTATAGAGGAGAGAAATTATCCGACTTAGAAAAAGCATATCAATATCAAGAATTAGTTGATCAATTACAAAAGGATATCCCAAAACGAAGTTTACCCCATACTGTATGTGATATGTCAGCCCGCTCTTTAGCAAGAGAATATGAAAAAGAAGGAAAATACGAAAAAGCAATAGAATATTATGAAAAAGACTGCAAGAAAGCCTGTGAAATAAAAAACTCATATGAAATAGATAAAGACCTCTATGAAGAATCAAAACGAAGCATTGCTTCCATATATTTTAAAACCGGAAATATTGATAAAGGAGTTCCTGCTTTAGAACAAATTATTGATTACAATAAAAAACAGAATATTTATTCAGGTAATGTTTATACTGATTTGATATCAATATTGATAGCATTAGAAAATTTTGAAAAAGCTGAAATATATATAAGAGAGTTGCTTTGCCACGAAGAACCAATCGCTTCGCCAAACAAGCCCTATTCTGTTATATATGTTCTTTCTGCGTATTATTCCTTATATTCACTAGAGCAAAATCATAATCAAAAAAATGTCTTATGGCAAAAATGTTTAAAATATTATGAGATATTGGGCAATTATGAAATCAGGGAAGAACTTTTTGATTTTATAATGGAATATTTGGATAAAGAAGAAGTTAATTACGAAACAATTATAAAAATACTAAATCGAATTGCAGGTCCTTTTGGAGGTGAAGAAGGTATTCGAAGAAAAATAATTCAACACTGTATTGAAAAATACAGCGGAAGAAACGATTTTAAAAAGTATTACGCACTATTTTTGATAAAGCTAGCGGAACTGACGGATGTAAATTCATATGAAGACTTGAAAAGTGGTCAAAAAAATTGCGAAAAAGCTCAAAAATATTATAATAAATACGGATTAAAAGACGAATATATCCAAAGTCTTATCTATAAAACAAAAGCTGAACTTATGGTGAATGATAAAGATGATAAAAAAATAATCGAAGTCAAAAAGCTATGCAACTATAAATTATTAGCAGAACAGCAAATATCCAATTATAACTACAACAAGGATGAGCAAGTGAATATTTGGAAGGACGCTATTTTACAATATAAATGTACTCATAATTATCGTATGATGGCTGTCTGCATTACCCAAGCACTTAAAATATCAAATCCAATGAAATTTGGGGCGTTTAACTATCATTATCGAAAACTTATGAGGGAACTCCTTGAAACCTATATAACAATAGATGATTTTGATTCTGCTTATTTATCAATTATTGAATTATATGACAGAATAGTAAAATGCCTGGAAGAACCTGACAATCCTGATAATACAGTGGAAAAATTTTGGGGCAATAGTGTCCTAGATAATGAAATCGTTAACTATTTGGATAACGAGTTGGGAGGATTTTTAAAAGATGAAACTCTTGACTTAGACGGAATAATAAAATGGTTTAACCATATTGCAAAATATTTTATACAAATATCCAAATTTGACGATGCAGTCAGAACATATCTCGTAATAATATACTTCGTACTCGCTATAAAAATAAATTTTAAATTGTTAAAATATGGAAATAATATTCGTAAAGATATTACGAATCTTTGTACGGTAATTAATAAACTATTAAATAAAAAGATCCCCGATAATATAGCCGATCCACTGGTAGATGCGAAGGACGGACTACTAGAATATAAGGATTTGTGTTCAGTTGATGCAAATATATATAAATCTATCATTACTAAAATATCGGAGAAATGCCAATATCAAAGCATCGAATTCAAAAAATAATCAAATCGAGAAGAACAATAATTGCTAAAAGGTATGGTTTTGATGCAGACCATACCTTTTTTATGCATAGGGACAAAAATTTTCTCCTACTCGATTAATCACTTTCACAAACTCGAACCCGGCGTATGCTATTCTATATGTAGAACATGATAAAGGAAGTCTAGCATGGTTCGCAAAACGGTATAAATACAGGATAGTTCAAGTTTTGTCCATGGCGATTTCCACAATATAAGGGGAGAGCGGGATAATGATGGACTATTATCAACTGTTGGAGGTAGCGGAGACGGCCTCCATCGAAGTGATCCGAGCTGCATACAAGGCAGGAGTAAAAAAGTATCACCCGGACAATTTTACAAGTGAACAGGATAAGGCAAGGGCAACAGAACAGCTAAAACTTTTAAATGAAGCACTGGAAACCCTGACGGATGAAAATCGTCGTGCGCAGTACGATGAGGAACTAGCGGAGGAAAAGAATTTTTTTGGCAGGGATACAGGCAGGGGAAATACACAGAATGCAAAGGGCGGACAATGGCAGGCGGAAACTGGATATGACGGGGGAGGCAATAACAATTATGATTTAACCACACACGTAGAAGTTTTGATTGTTCGCTGTAAAAATGAGGAAGAATACTTAGGTTTGCGCGATATGATTTTAAAAGGAAACGCAATGGAAACGGAAAAAATACAAATGCTTAGCATTCTGGATGAATTTACAAAAGTGCGGCTACGAAAAGAATTAGATGATGCAAGCAATCTGGAACATTACCGCGATGAGGTAAAATCTACGCGCTGGGGCATTGTTTTTTACCTCGTGATTGGCTATTTTCTCACAAATATATGGGACTGGACATTCCTTGCAGCAATTATTCTATGCATTATCGCTTATTTTGGCTCAAAGGAGGATCGTGAAAACCTTGCGCGGTCAGAACAGGCAGCAAAGCTTATCGCAGTCTATCGGTTGCAGGGATTTAAAATTTAAGCTGAGAGGAAATCCGTAGCGAAAACACTATAATTATGGAAAGAAAAAGCATCCCGCAAAATTTTTTTAAAATTTTTCGAAGATGACATAATCTGTCACCCCTTGGCGGTTAAAATAAGAATTGGAATGGTTAAACGTTTCCAATATACCTTCCAACACACGAAAAGGGAGATACATAATACAAAAAATAATAAGGAAAGTGGGGTGGGACAAAATTGAATTTACACGTTTTCCACAAGGTACACCCCACTGGATGCAGGGCAGTAAAACTGACAGGTTAGCCCTCCTGTCCCGCATCCTTTAAATATCTGCTAAAAGCTAACATGGCGTGCAACTGCTCTTCCGTGAGCGTATCAACCTCCTTGTGAAGCCTCTTGCGTGCTAGGGAGCTTTCCGACCTCGCAATCGCTTGCTCTCCATTTAACTGCTCAAGCGACACATTCAAGCCCTTTGCCAATCTAAAGGCAACCTCCAACGCAACAGTCTTATTCTTGCGTGAGAGAATACTGCGAACTGTGGAATCCGGCAGCTTGGATAAACGGGCAACTTCTGATATGCTTAATCCTTTTTCGTCCATAATGGATTGCAATATTTCATAAAAATACAAAGCTTGTATTCCCCCTATGAAGTAATTGCAAAAATATTAACGCATATTCGGAAAAAAGTCAAGTATATGCTTGACTTTCAACGCAATGCGTGGTATTATATGAATTAAAATAGCGCAATGCGTCGAATTTCAGGGCAATATAAGTTATAAACTGATATATTTTTATAAATCCAGAAAGGAGAAACAGTTTCGACTGTATTTATTCTAACAATGGAAGATAAGAATTATATTGTATATAAAAATCTATATGCTGAAATTGTGAGAAAGTCTATTTCCCTCGATGAAATGGCAAAAAGTCTGGGCATAACATACAGCACATTGATGGCTAAACTTTCCGGCAAAGAAACATTTAATTTGGATGAAGAGAGGTATATGCGGCGAGTGTTTTTCCCTGAAGCGAATGATTTCGATTTGTTTCAGGAATTAGTTTAAAGCAATTTTCGCGCTATTCACTTTTTAATATATCCATTTGGAGGAGAACAAAAATATGGAGAGATATTTTGCTTGTTCTGGTGCAAAATGGACTTGTACATTTGGAGGATTTGGAACAATAGAATCTAAATCTGGCAATAAAGTGATATTGACAGATAGATATCCTACATTGCAAGCATTGACCACCAAAGACAAACCGCGACTTGGTTGTGGGATGTGCAGTGCTGTGAATGGTAAACCCTGCACTCCACAGGTTTTTCCCCTTTGGCGAAAAACATCCAAGGTTACCTGTTGCGGTAATAAAATACTGCTTAATGGCTCCTCCATCCCATGCTCCTTTGGCGGAACAATTATTCTCAAGGATTCACTGCAAAGTAAAATTGAATATGGTGGTTCTTTCTTTTCACGCCTTGAGTTTTCCTCACTTCCAAAGCCTTATCAAAAAATGCTTGAAAAACAAGTAGAACGACAAAGTGCAAAAAGTGAAAGGGACAAAAAGAAAAACCACCAAAAGAATCCCATACCGAAGACATCCACATTCCATTTAGCTTCCAATGACAGCAAGATAAAAAAGCATTTATCACAAACCAAAAGGAACGATGATATGACTTTAAATGAACCGACCAAGGCATACGTGACCCCAGTAGTTATCCAGAATGACCCAAAATCACAACCTGAATCTGCTTCCCCGCCAGGTCCATCCCCTGCCCTCCTTCGCCAAAAACATTGGTGTAGTGGCAATTGCCCGGAAGAGTATAAAAACGCTTGTGGATTTCGTACTGCCCCATGTCAGCTCCGATATGAAAATGACAGTGGTTCTTTAAAAAAAAATCTGCGCGATAAATACAATTCATTATATGAAGTGATGGTAAATATTTCAAATACCCAAATTTTTTCCATTGCACACCACCATCTTATTCCCGGCAATGAATGCTATAGTAAGATGGACGGGGATCATCGCAGATATGAGCTTCTTTTAAAGATGGGATATTTTTTTGACTATGATATTAACATAAGTGAAAATGGGATTTTACTTCCCACCCCAAAAAATACAACTGAAACGGAAGAAATAAATAACACGGAAGACGCGCGGGCAAAGCAATACTATAACCTTATGGATAAAGACCTTCATAATAATAATTTATTTATGGGTTTTTCTCAAGCGGAACGTAATTTCGTTGGTTCTCAATTGCATTGCGGCCCACATACATACGAGCGTCCACTTAAAAAGCTCCGTGAAAAACATTTCGAAGCGTACAAAATACGCTCCTATGAATCCATTGTAATAGCAGAACTTGATCTTTTAAGTAATTATTACATGGACATGTACGAAGATACCTGTTTTATGAAAAATTATGAAAAAAGCAAAAAAGAATTTTTTAACCGGATAAACAATATGAGTAATCGGCTAAGAGAACGAATCAATAAATTTCCCAACAGGAATAAAACACTTAGCTACTTAAACAAACGGCTCTATGTTTCATTTCCTGCAATTTTATATGATATGGACATCAGCCTTGAAGAATATCAAGAAAACTATCTAAACCCCAAAAAGACTTAGCATACTTTCAGTTAATCGATTTGATCGATTGCAAGATATACTATATTAAACCAAGATAACCTATTTAGAAGAAAGGAAAAATATGGGAAAATACTATTTTATCGTAGCCAATGATATTGAGGATTCTGATTACATTTACCTTGATGAAGCATCCATCCCTGAACGACTAAGATTGGTATGCCAAAAAAGCGAATTTCAATACGTGGATAAATCTTTAAGGGAATTAGCACTTGATGAATCCAGCGGAAGTCAATTAGCTGACTTTATCTGTTCAGAACAGAATAATGTACCATTAGTTTCTGAACGACTAAAAAAAGAATTTGACCGCTTAGACATTCGAAACCTTTTTTATCAACGTGTAAACCTGGTTCGAAAATTTGGAAATCTATATGAAACTTACTGGCTTGCAATCCCACCACGGATCGACTGTCTGAGAAAAGATCAATGCATAGTTGATGAACTAAACCATGCAGAAACGATTACTATTGAAGAAGAAAAAGTCGGTAACTATGAAATTTTTAAGATTGCTGGACTTAATAATAATGAAATCATTGTTACAAAAAAGCTAAAAGAAGTGATAGAAAAAGCAGGAATCTTAGAGGGATTTCACTTTTTCGAAGACGAAAATTTAAGGAGTATGTAAGATGGCAGCAATAACCCAAACCAATCGAACAATCTTATTCGAAAAATTTACAGAAGGAAATAACGGTAATCGTCTTGATCTTATATTAAAAACAGGTGAGGAATCTAGAGATGTCCGCTTTTCCAATGTTATAGAAAAACTTATTTGCCATAGTTACGAAGAATTTTTAGAAAAATTTACACCAGTATACTATGATACAATAAGAAGCAAGGAAATTGAGGGTATTGGTCAAATTCCGGTATATGACTATTCCCTTAACAACTCCGAAAATTCTAATGCAACAGAACATAAACTCTGCGAACAACCTTTTTTTAAAGCAATGGAAAAATTATATACAACCAAAGGGAAAAGTCTTGAAAGTGACATAACACTAAATTTTAATCGAATTACAGAAGAAGCTTATAGTCCTAGCACAGCGATGAAAAATGTCTTGGATATTCGGCGTGAATTAAAATATCATATGGAGCAATATCTCCAGCTAGAACAACAAAACGGAAGCATCCATGAAAAAAATATTCATGCAAAAGCCATCAAAAAATTACGAAAACACATTAAAGAAGAGTATATTGACAATAACTCTAAATTTAATGCAATTCCGCTGTTAATCAGACAAACAGAACTAGAATTAGAATATCGTCAAAAATGCGAAAATAAATCTGATTCCACGCCAGAAAGCATCCCTGATCGTCAAACAGACTACTATATTGACGATAAAGGAGATCTTAAAGTTACTTATAAAGAAATTCCCACCCAAGACATGGTTTTAATAGAAACTTCCGCTGAACATTCGCCAGAAACAAAAATATACGAAATATTATCTAATGACTTTGACAAGCATCAAGCAAAACAAAATGCTAATGAAACCAATTTTGAATTCATGCGTGATATGCACTTAGCAATGTTTTCGGAAAATAAAAATTCACTCCGCGTTTTATCCGATGTGCAATTGGAAAACAACCTTCAAAAATATAGTTTTATTTATAAAGAATCAAACGAAAATTTCTCCAAAAATATTCTTCCATTAATTGAAAAGGTTATAAATGTAAAAGCCTTTTTTGATCACGCAGGAGAAGGGAGTGAACTTATTGTTGCAAACTGCACCATTGAGGAACTTATGAAAAATGAAGAACACCGCAAACAATTTGAATCTTTCATAAAAGATGCAGGTCATCAGACAGATGATAACCGAATTTGGCTATCAATTATTCCAGCCGTTTATCACAAAGATATCGTGGAACTTACAGGTCCAGAACGGGAGGAAAATCTAAATAATGATGACGATGATGAAGATGAAGATGTTTATGATATCAAAAACTTGGATTTAGTACAATTTGAAACCTTAACACAAGCATTGGATATTTTAAATAGGCATCGTATTATTACATTTTTCAATTTCAAGGGATGCAAAAAAACCAGTCAAGGATGCCTTACAAAAAATGATATAAATAATTATAAGAACAATATTTTTAAAGAAATTTCTGTTAAGAAGGAATCCAGATATGCAGTATTTTGTTATCCTAATTTTACTCTTCTGCCGGAAAGAAATACAACTGTAAAATTTAGAGAAAAAGATACGCTTCAGCTTTCAGCAATTTATTTAGATGCTTCATATATCGCCTGTGGATTAACTGTTTTGACTCAAAAATGCAATATTTTAAAGGAAAAAGGGTTTGAGGTAAATCCAATCCTTTGCCCTCCTGTACGTTTCGATTTCGAAGGTAGTTTTATCCAAGGCAACAATATGGTAGCATTACGTCATATATTCCCTACTAAATTAAATCGTGAATCCCTTCTCTCATGGGATTCAGATCTACAAAAAGAAATTGCTGAAGATGGGGGATTTGGATTTTGTTTCTGTTGTGATGCTGCAGGATATATTGATAGAGGCATACCTCTACAACAAGAACATGCATATGTTTACCGTGCGCGAACTTTACACAAAAGAGAAGATCAGCAGCCAAACGGCGAAGTAAAACAATACTATCATCCACTTTTTAGCACTTTTACCAGCACCTATGTATGCAATTATTATAACCTCACAAAAGATCTATCCATTGCCAAACAACAATGCAATCGGTGGAATGCCATTTCAGCGTCGAAAAGATATATAAATAATCTGGTTTACTCACCAAACTACAGTAACGTTAAAATCAATGAAGAAATTACCTTTAACACAGAACTTACTAAATACAAAATTTCACATGATAAGAATCAAGATGAAGTTGAAGTTAGCATTGAGGATTGATTTTTTATAGAAAGGAATTTATATTATGCAATATATGATCAGAGTAACAGCAAATGAAGGAATAAGTGAAAGCCGCATTCCAGTTATTGAATTGGATGGAATTCGTGACAAAGCTGTAAATGGGAAAATTCAGCATATACATTTTTTTATTGATACCATTCAAGAGAATGTAAGCGACCGTTCAAATTCCATTTTAAATAAACTAGAACTTAAAATTTCTATAGATAAAGCAACAAATCAGGCATGCAAGGACTTTATGGACTGGGCATTAATATCAATGGGTCAAGGAATTAAAAGAACTGTAGACATTGAAATTCAAGACAGCAACGCTGTTCTTTTGCGTTCTTTCCACTTAAAAGAAATGTTTGTAGAGGATTTTAAAGAGGAATATGAAGGCGAAGAAACATATTTTATTATTAAGCTTACACAAACTCAGGGATATTCTTCAGAGTTTGAACATGATACATCCTCCCTTATCTAAAACTTTCGCAAGGAGTAAACCATGCTATCTATTTCTGGTTTTGAAAATGAAATCATAACTGAATTCTCTTTGATAAAAAAGGCTTATTGTCATAGTCAATGTGATTTTAAAATCAACATTTGTAATAAGTCTTCAGATACCTTTTTTGCAAAGTTAGGGAACGATATATTTATCACTGTGGATGGGAGATATATATTCTGTGGGTATATTATAAAAATTTCCTCCGAAAATTACTTCTCCCACACAGAAATCCTTATTAAGGCGGCTTCATGCTCAATACAGCATGATTTCAAACCAGAAAAAAGAATTTTTCAAAACCCTAGAAAAGCTCTTGACTCCATCACTGCTTTTCTAGGGAATGCGGGAAATATGGATATTGACTTTGAAGATAAAACTATTATAGAATATCCTATTTTGCAATGCAATGAAACCGATTTCGCGTTTATTATGAGAGTTGCACAAAGTTATAACAAACTTGCTTTTGTTCTTGATGATACAAAATCGTCTAAAGTACAGCTCATAATGGGAAAAATTTTAGATGAACCTCCTGAAAAGATAGAAGCATGGGAAAATTTTTCTTTTACAGAAACCTATGATAACAACGGCAATGTTCCAGAACAAAATTATGAAATTATCAAAGTAGTATTACGTAATCAGTATATTAGGCTCGGTCAAAAAGTGATAATAAAAAACAAAACAAAATATGTAATCGAAGAAAATATTTTTCTCGAAAATAACGTATTAAAATATAAATATATCCTTTATGATCTTGACAGAATACCCATTACGGATATTCAAGTTTGTCAAAAACAAATTGTTTTGCATGCCATCACTACAGATAATAATGATCCGGAATTTAAAGGGAGAATAAAAGTCGATTTTAATTATTATGATCCAGAATCTAAAATTAGAATATGTGACTATTTGGATGCAGAACCAGAAAATCAAATTTGGATTCCGTATCAAACACCATACTCTGCACAAAATGGTGGATTAATTTTTCTTCCTGACAAAGGTGATATGGTTGAAATTATTTATAATAATAATACATTCATCGCTTATGAAGTTTTTGGAAACACACCTTTCAAGGAAGATTTAAGACTTCCTATACAAAAATACATCGCAAATATTTACGGAAAACAAATTATCTTTAAAGAAAAAGAACTAGAAATTAGCGCAAATGGCAATACTGTGATTTTATCAGACGAAAACATTTTATTTAAGGCAGGTGAAAATACTTTTATATTAAACAATAAATCACTTGAAATTGCAGTTGGTAAAACAAAAATTTTGATAGATGATAATATTAAAATAGAAACGGGAACAATTGATATATCTAGTACTAATATTGCACAACAAATAAACAAAAATATTACAATAAATGCTAAAGAAAAAGTTAATATTAAGGGAGAAAAAATTAATATTTCAGGGGAAGAGATTGATATACAAGGAAATAAAATACATTTGAAATGAGGGAATTTCTATGATACCGAACAAACCACCCTTTACACATAATGATTTATCAGATCTTCAAAAGACGATAACAAATATCATTCATAAAACATGGCAGGACGAAAAAGCAGAGTGTTTGGAAAGTCTTTTTATAAACACACTAAACTATACTAATAAAAAATTATCCGCTCTGCAAAAAGAACTTTTACAGCAAATGGAAGCTAATGAATGCTCTTCTCCCTACTGGAGAATTTTTACTATGCTTGTAAATATAAATAAAAATAAGGATTATGGAAATTTTAAGGCAATTATACCCAAAATTAAAAAAATTAATTCTTGTTCCACTCAAAATAACTTTATTGGAATATTTTTCCATTGTTCTTATGAAGAATTTATCAAAATAACGGATGGTAAGGAATATAAAATTGAAATTGAAGGTGATAAACAATCGAAAACCTTTTACTTTAAAGTTGAAAAAAGTGATGCCTTTGTACAAGAGGAAAATGTTTTATTTAAAGCTGCTATGCAATATCAATATAATTTTCCACCAATTTATTCACCATATTCACGCAGATTTGCTAAAATTACTTTTTTCGATCCTACGGTTTCGGTTGATACAATAAAAAAGTCTTTTTTTAAAAATTGGGAATTTTACGATGCCATAGAAGCGACTACTAATGAAAAAACTCTAGTTTGGAATATTTGGGCAGGAAGTACAGATGACTTACAATCGATATCTGAACAAGTGGAAGACCAAATTTTAAAAAATAAAGATACAAAAGAAGTACATAGTATCATACCATATAACAGTAAACAAAAAAGTGCCATATCAAGAATTATATTTACACATCCTCAAAATAAATATATTATTTTTGATAATCCTTCCGAAAATAGACTTGATATTCAACGTAGACATACAATAAATAATAAAAATATTACGACTTCAGTTACTTATAGCGAAGAATTGGATTTATCCCATTCACTTATAACAATAAGTGAATTTTCCGAATCAGAGTTAAAAAATTTTGATTTGACACAATCATTTCAAAATCACTATTTTCCTCCTCTTTTTACAAAACAAAGAGTTAATTCTTATGCTGATATTTATCAAGTTGTAAGTTGTTTTACACAAAATCCATATGATATTGAAATCAGTGAGGAAATAGAAATAATAAACATGGAAAATCTAATAAATACTTATAATAAGTCTAAAGTTTTTATTCAAGATTACCACACAGAAGATCGCTACTATAAATACACAAATCTTAAATCAGAACCTTACCGAACAATAAAATCTGTTTCCAAGGCTGCCTGTATCTTAACTTTTAATAAAGCACAGGATTTCAAAGGCAATATAAACTTTATTGAAGATTATGCCAGATACGTTCTTTCCTACCTGAACGAAAAATATCCAGAATTTTATTGGAAGGGAAAAAAGGGGTGGTCAACATGAATTACGATCAAGAAAAAGATATAAATTATATTTGGCAAAATTACAGTGCTGAAAATCGCTTTACCTTACTTCATGAATATTCCCTTAAAGAAGCAGAACAGCATGGCAATCAAATATTGGTGAATCCTTTGGTGCGTTTTTCCGAAATTTTTTCCACCAATTATTTTAGGACATCATCTGAAAATACACATGACTCAGACAATTTAGATATACAAAAGACATATTTTGAAAGCATTTACAATTTGGAGGATGAAATTTTCAACTTACTCTTTCACTACCTTGCACAGTTGGATCTTCTTTGTGGACATTGTTTAACACATAGTTATAAAGAACTATTTACTAACGAGATACTTGAGGGACGTTACGGACAGGAACTATGCGGAAAATTTAACAAACTTGATGCAAAAGACCGCGATATTATCGCAATTTACTTACAAAAGTATCATGAAAGTGGTGAAAAAAAGGACTTCTTTAATAATATTTTCTTTGATTTTTTTGGGCGTATAAATAATTTATATAATAAAGATTTTGATGCAGATTATACTAAGCATTCCGCTGAAATTTATTATCGGCGTTCTACGGATACTTTTTACTATTTCTGCGCAGCAGAAGGATCAGAGTATAACAAGATACGTTTTTCAGTTGCCAAGTCATTATTTGCAGACTGTACAAAAAATATCTGCCCGGTATGGGGAAAATATTGTTTTGGTATTATTAACGAGAATCACAGGGAATATGCGGCAGTACCTATCGTTAATCAAATACAAATTATATGAAAGGAGATAGGATACTTTCAATGTATCGCTTAAAACAACATTATGAGTGAATCGGAAAAAAGAAAGTTTTCAAAAGAAGAAATCATCGAAGCACTTAGAAAAGCCAATATTGAAATTGAACCTCCTAAAGAAGATAACAAATTAGATGTGCCTTATATCTGTGATAAGGTTATCTTGGAAATTCAGGAGGGAAAGTACAAATATTCCAACTCTGCTATCAGTCATTTTTTCCATGAAATTGGGATTGCAGATCAGGAAATATTAAATTGTAATTATCGAAAAGATTTTAAAGAACTTTTTTCAAAAGAAATAAATATTAAAATTCAAGAGAACGACCAAAATAACAATTTTTTTAAAAAGATGAGTAAAAGAGTAAAAGACATTTGGGACTCACCGAACACTTCGAACATTCCTTTGGAATGTAGGGAAAAATTGGATCTCCCAAAAACATTTGAAGATGCAAGCAAATTATATCAAGAAATCCATGATGATAAAATTGAAGTTTTTGAAGAAAATTGTGATGTTAGTATGAAAAACAATGTATACTTTACCAACAGCTTTGGAAAAAGTACGGGTGTAGCCATTACTAAATCCGATAAGATTTGGATTGCTCCTCCAATTCAAGTTAATAGGGATTTCTTTATCGTTGTTCCCTCTGGATCCCCTGACCCTGTGATTTGGGGATGTTTTTCAGAAGAGGGAAAGTACTATTTATGTGCTGATAGCGATGATGTAAAAATAGACGCTTCAAATAAGAATACAAATTACAAAATCATTTTTGCAAACGAAGAATTTACCAGATTTTTTTCAAAGAATATTAAAATTTCTTCTAAACAGCTTCCTGATGTTGATAAAGTTCTCTGTATTGATTTTGGTTCAAGCAATACAACAGCAGGCACATGGATTCGAACGGAAAATGGAGTAGAACCTAAACTTGTTGATTTTGATAACCTTATAACAGGAAAGGAAAGTAAGTTTCTTCCTACAATTGTCTATTTAAAAGACTTGCAAAACAAAAAAGATCAATTCTTATTTGGATATAAAGCAAAAAAGCGTATTATTGAGGAAGATTATAATCCGGAGGGAAAAATTTTTTACAATATCAAGCAATGGATTGCTTCCAATGATGATTTTAAAATTAAAACAGGTACTGATGAAAAAGGAAATGAATGCGAAAAATATGAATTATTCGCCAAAGATATAATTATAGAGTATATTAAATATGTAATTATAAATGCCGAGATAAAATTGAAACAGAAATTCCGCAGACTTCATTTTTCAGCACCTGTTAAATGCAAGGAGCTTTTTATTACTTTCCTTACAGAAAAGTTTCAGCAATGGAAAGATGAGTACGAAATCCTTCCAGCAAAAGAAAGCCTTGATGAAGCGGTTGCCATTATTTATAAACGTATTTCTGAATTCAGGGCGGAGTTTGAAAACGGCAGAAGAGAACCTAATGGGGAACTTATGGTTATTGACTGTGGCGGCGGAACTACTGATGCGGCAAGCTGTTCCTATCTTTTTACCAAGACAGATACTGGAACAAAAATTGATATTACCACTAAATTTGAAAATGGTCAAACTGCGTTTGGCGGAAATGACCTAACCTATAGGATTTTTCAGTTTTTAAAAATCCGCCTCAGAGATTATTACTGCAAAAAATCAATTAAGAATACTACTACAACTATATTCAATAACCTCGAAAAATTTCATAAAATTGATATGGCAACCGGACAAATACTTAATAATGCAGAAGAAGATTTTTTCTCCCATATCGACACATGTATTAAGCTGAAAAGAAGATTTGATTGTTATGATCAACTTGATACAGAAAGTAAATTGGCAGAATGGATCATCCCGACCGATTTTGACAATAAAGAAATTATAGGGGACGGAACCAAAATTCCAAAATATGCGCACCACAACTTTAATTATTTATGGCAGCTTGCAGAGCAGTGGAAAAGCGACTTGTATTCTGAAGATGCTACATTTGATATTAATTTTGAAAAACTTAAGACATCGCATCCAAACCTGGGAAATATTGGTTTTTATGTTAATACGACTGCTATAAAAAATACCGCCGAACAAAATAACGAAACCGATCAAGAAGAAATCAAAAAAGAGATTAAAGATAAAAATTTTGAAATAATAAAAG
This sequence comes from uncultured Lachnospiraceae bacterium, assembly GCA_910577165.1. Taxonomy (GTDB): domain Bacteria; phylum Bacillota; class Clostridia; order Lachnospirales; family Lachnospiraceae; genus RGIG4057. The sequence continues at coordinate 13,989 of CAJTLX010000032.1, read as the reverse complement.
AAGATCCTAATATATTTCTTAATCGCGAAGAATTGATTACCTTGTTAAAACCACAAATATACTATCTACTTTCCGTTATGTTTCTGAAACCGGATGGAACAGAACGAGCAAATAATGAGCTGCCTAAAAAATTACATTTATCCGGTCAATCCTGTAAAATTGGTACTTTTCAGGATATGCTTAAAGAATTCATTCCAGGCAAGCACCTAAGAGGAGGCACAAAGCTGGAAACTGCGGAGCAAAAAAAGCTTGCCTGTGTAGAGGGTTGTATCCAATATCTAAGTGACAAAGCGTATGGCAAAGTATCAGCTAAGATAGAATGTGATATGCCTAATATTATTTACACTGTTGTAGTAGATAAAGATAATATCTCTTCCAAAACCTTATTGGACGGTGGAAAAATTTACAGACAAGGCAACAAGACTTATATGCCAGAAATTGTCATTCATAAACGCGAATCAAGTATCGGCAATATCCAGCTTGATATATCAAATAACCTTATCAAAGATGATAAATGGAACACAAGTATCAAAATAAAAGCAGATTTCTTCGAGGGTTACGATGTCAAAGACAGCAAAGAACTGAAAGAAGTAATCAAGCAGAAATCTCCTGCTGATTTTGAGCAATGGGAAATTGCTGGAAAAGAAGAAAAGACTTTAGTTTTAGACCGTCTAATTGAAAATCTTAACCAGGATGAAGCAATCAATAAATTATTTATTTTTGCTATACCAAACAATGATGGATTTACTTTTACACTTTGGCAAATTCTAAAATATAACCATGGTAAAGGTGATATATTCCGCATTATGGGGAGTGATAATATTCAATATCAGGAAATTGAATTCACAACTCGGTTTGATGGAAAAAATTGTAAATAAAAGGAGGATACTTTTATGCTCACTGACTACGAATTAACCTTTCCAAGTGGCAGCCTTATCACTGGTCAGTTGCTGCAAAAAATGTACGAATATCCCAAAAATTTAATCAATTATATTTTTGCAGATTACTCTGAAGGCGTAATAAGCGGTTTGAATGTAAGTTATGTTGATCAAAAGCTTATTCTTTCCACTGGCATATATAAACACAATTCTTCTCTCTATATCCTGGAGAAGGATGAAATATTATGCGAAAATATATGCTTTGAAGGAAAAAGATGGTATGTCGTGTTAAAGGATAGCGATTCAGATACAGAGAGTCCCGATAAAGATTGTGATTCCAACAAAGATTGTCAGTGGAAGCAGGATAATATCGTAGTCAGAAAATTAGAAATTGAAATAAAGGAAGACGAAAAACTGCCAAAAGATAATTTTCTTTTATTCAGTTTCAAAAATGAACCAAAATTTCCAAGATCGGGCGACGATATTAAAAAAGATGCTTATATTCTAGATTACAAGCACGCTTGCCGAGGAACGGAACCAACATTTATGCCGCAATTATTTCATTTGGTATATCGGAAACTTCTTTCCAAAGAGGAACGGCATCCATTTGATTATGTAATTATGGGAGAAATCTGCACAAAGGGGGTTATTCCATGTGAATTAATGAGAGCATATATATCTTACCTCCCAAATCATATCCCCACATCGGAATTACGGGGAAAAGCACTTATGGATCAATTTTGGGATGCCTTATCGGTTTTGAAAAGCAATAATCTCAATATTACCCCGACGAAAAATATATCGTTTACAGAAAGGGAGGAATCAATGCTTATATGATGAACTCTAAATATAAAGAACTTTTAAGAACTGCAAATAAATGCGCTTTTGTAGCAAATATATTTTTAGCACTTCTTCTCCCATTTACTTTAATTGGGCGAATCTCCTCTAAGATTTTCGATCCAATAATGGTTTCGATATACTTTGGATTATGTTTTGTCATCCGACCTAATTCCCGTATCCGAAAATCACTTTTGGGTGTAAAGCAACTTATTAAAGACGGTGAAGATCCAAAACAACTAATAAAAAATAAAATTTATTGTACTGGGCTATACGTAGTAAAATTCCTACTACGTATAGCAATGTTTGGTATCCTAGTTTGTATATTTTTATCATATATTCCTTTTTTAGGTGTTTTATCGAATAAGATCCGTTCATGTGTTATCCTCTATGTTATTTTACTTTCCAACTTAAACCTAGGTATTGGCATGGGAGGATATTTTTCAGGCAAGTTATCTACAAAAGTCAAAATATTTTTAAATATTATCTGGGGACTTGCTTCCATTATCGGATTTTATTTATCTAGCAAAGCAGGATTATGGAAACATTTGTTTTCCTTTGGCAAACTTCCAAATTGTACGCTAATATCTTATTTTTGTACTACTTTATTATTTATACAAATTGGATTTATATTCTATGAATTTACGATTGGAGAAAAAAATTAACATCTTAAAACCATTTTTTGAATCAAATAGGATTACAATAAAATATTGATATCTTCACGAAATAAATAGTGAAATTTTTCAACGACTATGTTATGATATTTGTATGAACGATAAAAAATAAATTATTATAACCCCAAAATATTACATATCCAGTGAGGATTTCAACCATGTATACAACAAACCAAACTCCCCCACCCGATGCCAAGCCCCTCCTTACCCAGCACACCCACTGCGACCGCTACGATTATCTTATCTCGGCGGCGTGCGGGGCTATTGGCGGAATTATCGATATTTTCCTAGTGAATCTCCCTAAAAACAGCAGCTTCTGTGCAATCTCGGACAGTGCTGCGGACAAGCTGGTAATCAAATTTGCAGAGTTATCCGGCTGGAAGCCAAACCTCCTACAAAAAGGCAATATTTCCTCCGCGATCGGCTACCTGGAAAAATCTTACAAAATCAATTATGATCAGCGGTATAGCAGCGAAATGCAAGGACTACTAAAAATGTCCACCAAAAACCATCATATGCTCTCACTGGGGCATTCACCAAGCCCTATTGGTCTATTTTTTTCCGTTTTAAGCCAACTTACCTCCACTTCCTCCTTCCTCTCGCAGGGAGAGATGGTAATGATTCCGACACGGGATTTTGGTCTTTCTGGAGACAGCCTAATCGAGCGGATCTTTTTCGGTGTGGTCAACTGGTTTGGACATTTAATGTCAGATTTTGCGGGCAGTTCTGGAAGCCGGGGAATGCGGGATGGCAAAAACTATGGTCGCGGAACAGGAATTATCCTGCCATTTTATGAACTGCTCTCCCTGTGTAAATTTGGCAAATTTCAGGTTGGCGATGCAAGACAGGATCTCGCCACCATCGCAGTTCGTGCCTTTCAAGAAGGATATGATCTACGCTTCGGTATGGCACTTTCCGTTCCTGTTCTTCTCGCGGATTTTCTCACCCGATTTTTCTGGTCATTCCGCAGGCATTTTCAATATGGGAAAAAGCTAAAGGATTGTATCCCGAACCAAAAGGAAGATGATCTGCGCATTATGCTAATTGTGAGCGGTGCCGCGCTCTGCACGGCGGATATTTTGGACGCGGCATTTCGATCGGGCGGCAATTTCCTTACTTTTTTCCTGAGATTAAATCTTCCCGCATGGTTCCTCTTTGTCTGGCGAATTTTTAAGGAACTCTGCTTTCATATCGGAATGGGCGAGAGGGAACTTGCTGCCTACGAAGAATTAAATAACGCGTTGAAAGACGCGATAAGGGAATTAAAATCAATGGAGGCAGATTTCCGTGAACAAACCAAACCATACCTTGATGCAGTGAAAAAACTTTCCGCTGCCTCCTCACCGGATGAACTAAATCAGGTTCTTTTCGAGATGACCTCCAAGCTTAAACTGGAATTGCCTTGGGAGGGCGATTTCAATGAACATATGTCAAACAAAGATGGAATTTTAAGATTTAAGCAAAAAAGATAGGATGGATAATTATGCCAGCACCAATTATTTTAGGTATCCTTGCTCTCTGTGCTGGAGGCAGTGGAGCGGGGGCAATAGTCAGCGGAGTGAAGGATTATTGGCAGAGCTTTAAAACAGACAAAGAATTAAGACAGCAATGCAAGGAAATTTTTAAGCCTGTTGAGGAAAAAAGTAAAATCATGCAGGAAAAACTGGAGGCGTTGGGCAAGCTTGAATTGGAAATATATAGCCAGTTTGACAAATATTCCTCCCTGATGGAAAAAATTCAAAGCCGTCCGGAATTTGACCCGTACCGTCCGAAAGGCTTCAAATTCACAATTCCTAAATTAGAGGAATTACAGAACGCTGAACTTATCGCCCATACACTCCTTGGCAGTCTTGGCAGTGCGACAACGGGAACACTTAGTGGCATGGCGGCTGCGGGGGTTGTCCCTTCGATTGTGGCGGCAGTCGGAACATCGGGAACGGGAACCGCCATCTCAACACTTTCCGGTGCTGCTGCCTGGAATGCCATTCTTGCCTCCATCGGGGGCGGAAGCATTGCTGCAGGCGGGGGCGGAATCGCGCTTGGAAGTGCTATCCTTGGCTCCTTAACTGGCGGTATCGGTATTTTAGTCGGCGGCGTGGTGATCAAACTTACCGGACATCGGGCGCGCAAAAAACAAAAAGAGTCCGAGGAAATCCAAATAGAGCTTACAAGGGAAAAGGTGGAAAAAATCTGTGAACATCTTGATGAAATTTCCTCCCTTTCCGACCGCTATGTCAAGGCACTTCTTTTAGTAAGAGAGAAATATGAAAATCAGATCGACATCCTCTCAAATTTTTTTGAAAAAAAGAAAAAGACCGACTGGGAGGATTTCTCCCCCTCCGAACAAAAGGAAATACAGAACACAACACTTCTTGTTAATCTACTCTACAATATGTGCCGTATGCCAATGAATCGAGAGATAGAGGATAAAGATAAAACCTTAATCAGTGTGGCAAACACCGAGGAAGTGGATGCGATAATTTCTGCTGCGGAATCCACAATAAAAGAAATTGTAAAAAAACCGGGCATTTTTAAACGTATTTTAGGCCGAAAATAATCGAACACAGCCAAACAACCAAAAATTATTGGTAATTATTGTTTCATCCGTGCGCAGCCGGACAGGAAACGCTCCCTTACCTTGCTGCGCAGAAAAGAGGATTTCCATGCAAGAGCCAAAAAACAAAAATTCAAAAAATACCAATCCAGAAAATCCAAATCCGAAAGGCAGTAAGATTGAGCGTGTACTTGGAATATATAAAAGGCTGAGGGATAAAGATTCCGTTAATAAAGCAGAAATGGCTTATGAATATAATGTTGATGAGCGTTCCATTATGAGAGATATCGAAGATATCCGCAGTTTTCTTATATCAAATGCGGATAGATACGGGGGAAAGCAACTTTCGGTGGTTCATAGTAATAATCATAACGGTTATGTCCTTTTAGAAGATAAGGATACACAATTGACCAACAGTGAACTCCTCGCCCTGTGCAAGATACTCTTGGATAGCCGTGCTTTTCCGGAAAAGGAAATGTTTAATCTCTTGGATAAACTGCTTATCTGCGGCACGACAAAAGAAAATAAAGTGCTTATGGAAGAGCTGATTCGCAATGAGAAATATCACTATATTGAGCCAAGGCACAAAACAAATTTTATTGATACCATGTGGAAGATTGGACAGGCAATCAAGGACTGCAATCTAATTGAAATTGAATATCTTCGCGTCAGTGACCACACCTTAAAAAGACGTGTACTGCGACCGCTTGCCATTATGTTTTCCGAGTTTTATTTTTATCTCGCGGCAATTATTGACGATGAGAAGGTACACGAACGATTTGATATTATCAACGATTCCAATCCGACCATCTACCGGATGGATCGGGTCAAAACATTAAGAGTTCTAAAGGAGAAATTTCATATTCCTTATGCCGACCGCTTCGAGGAGGGAGAATTTCGCAAGCGAATTCAGTTTATGTATGGCGGACCACTACAGAAAGTTACATTTAAATATACAGGCTGCGATATCGATGCCATTCTCGACCGGCTGCCAACCGCCGAGATAACCGGCAGGGAAGGGGACGCTTATCTTGTAAAAGCAGAAGCCTTTGGCAAGGGATTACAAATGTGGCTTGGCAGCCAAACAAAAACAATATCGGATATCAAGTTCGATAATTATTCAAACTAAACTTTCTTATGCTATAGAATTACTTTCTCCTTGCTTTTTAGAAACCAGCACTCCCCATGGTATTTCTTCGTTCCATAAAGCACCGCCGCAATCTCCCTTATACGGCGGTCAAGCTGATGGTAGACGATCTCCTCAAAGGGCAGCCCCAAAAGGTATTCCCGATCTCTCACTTCCAAAGCCCCCATAAGAGCGGCGAAAGTTTCGGGTTCCTCGCGGCGGATCCGCGCAAAAGTACAGGTAAAATAGGAGTTTTCCTTCCCGTTTTCCCTGCATTTTTGCAGGAGATAATCGGAAAATTTTCCGAGAGCGGGATCATATATTATCTCCTTAAAAACAATCTTCTCCCCGCCATATTCTGCAAGTTTTACCCGCTGAAAACTTTTCTTGCCGTAAGCATCATAGATAGTCACATAGGTATATTCTTCACTTAACTTTCCATTTCCCGGCTCCTCCCTTAGAATGCGTCCGTTTTTAAGAAAATGCTCCCAGACCACTTTTCCAATTTTTTCCTGTTTCACCGGATAATTAAGTTTTTCTGCAATCTGTGCGACGCTCAGCCCCAGATCCGCTAAATGGCGAATGGCATCCCCCGCTGCCGCATCGAAGGCAAAGTCCGCTAATGCTTTTTTAAAATATTCCTGTTCTGCCATCCCATCCTCCAAAAGATTTTTTGTTGTGTTTTTTTTCTGTTTATGCTATAATGTCGCAAACGGACATCATCCACAAGAATCAAAAGAACGGAGGTTCCCATGGCTGAAAAAACAATTTACCGCAAACGTTTTATCCCGCTTGAAACCGTCGCCCTAAAAGATGATTGTATTTTGTTCGAGAGCGATACCCGGATGGTCACTCGCTGGAAATCCCTAAAACCGCGCAGAGATATTGGCGGCGGCATCTCTGCGTATTTTATGGATAAGGGGATCAAGGTCAGCAAGATCTTCGCCCCGGACGGACATTTTGTCCACTGGTACTGCGATACCATCCGCACAGTTTTTACGGAGAATGCAATTACCTTTATTGACCTTTTGATCGACGTGATAATTGACCCAGAGGGGCGCGTACATATCCTAGACGCTGCCGAGGCCGCCGACGCGCTGCAGAGCGGGTTAATCAGTGCGGATATTCTCTGCGACGCGCTGCGCGCGATGGACGCTCTTCTCGCCGATATTGATGCGGGACACTTTTCCGACTATACGGAATGGATCACAAGATTTGAGGAGCGTGTAAATATTTAAAAGCAGATGTCAAGACTTAAAACCCTGTAATTTTTATTTTCTAAGACCCGAAAGGGAGCGGCCAAGCCGTCCCCCTTTTGGGTTTCCTTTCCTCTACTTAAAAATCTTTGCAAATTCCTCCTCGGTCAGTTCCTCCTGCGGCGCGAATTCTTCGGAATCCGCGTAATTTACCAAACTTTCATAGAGATTCTGTGCCGCAACACTATCCGCAATTTGCGGAAGACGCGCCGTACATACCAGCAGATTTCCGCCCATACACTTAGCTTCAAAAATTGTCCCCAATTTATGATCGCGCTCGAAATTATCGATGGTCTGCACAATCGGATGCAGCGCGGTTCCATCTAACACTGCGGCATCACTTTCTGTCACGATATCGTACCACTGCGGCGTGGAATAGGTATGACTTCCAAAATAGCGCAGTGCAGGGTGATCTTTTCTGATATTTAATCCCAAAGTTCCGATAGGCAGCGGGCGACTTACCGATTCTGAGATGGCGCGAAACATTGGATAGCACCAGAAATCCGTGCAGAATGTCCCCGGCACACTTTTCTCTATTTTCTGCGGGAAGAAAAGCACGCGCTGTCCCTGTTTAAGCAGCCTTTCCGCCTCGGAAGCGGAAGTTGTCGCATAGAGGAGAGAAGCTTTGCACAGCAAAATTCCCTCGCCGTTTTCCTGTAAATTTTTTACCAATTCCTGCAAACGATTTTTCTTTGGATAACTGTATAAAATATAGGTATTTCGATTGATCAGTCCCCCATCCTGCCAGCTGAGTGTCAGGGTCAGCAAATATTCTTTAAATTCATCCTCTCCCGGAAATTCAAAATTGAATTCCCCCGCCGTATGCACGCCATTCGCAAGTATTTTCTGCGGGTAATCCGCATCGAATAAAAATTTTACTGCTCTGTTCTTCGCGGATTTTCCCGCTTCCGTGATCATTACATTTAATACTGCTCCTCTAAGCGGCTGCGCACCATAATGCGAGATAAGAAGTTCCCCCTGCAAGTTATCCCCCTGCTCGTACACAAATTGAGGCAGCACAGCAAGCGCGACGGTCGGTGCGCAGAACCCTCTCCACTCTCTACTGGAAATAATCCCCTTTTCTTCCATCCTCGCGTTGAGTACCCCGACTAATGCTGTTCCCTGCCCGGAAAAATCCTGGAGATCGAGAAGCTGGTACCCCGCAAGCAGATTTGAGCGGTGTGCCGCCTCAAGCTCAAGCTTGTAACAGAATGCGGCAAGCGCGCCGGAATTGCGGAAAAATTCTTCCTGCTGCTGCCCCATGCCCGCCTGATTTAGCCGCTCCCGAAATACTTCTAAATTGCGGGCAGCCAACACGCCAGTGTAGCGGCTGCTCTCCTTAAAGTCCGGGTAGGTGCAGTACTGACCAATCTCGTGGGAGATAACCGGCTTATTTGTGGTAAAAGTATTGGCCGCTGAAGCTTTCACCTTTTTTACGCCAGTGCCGTACTGGATCTCAATTTCCTTTTCGTCCGCGGATTCCTTTGAATTTGCTTGCGCAAAATTATTTTCGGAGTTCTCCCCCTCCTCGCTATCAAAAAATACATCGTAATTATGCGCGGTATTTGGCTTTTCTGTCTGCACAAAGCCCTGTGGTGCATCGCACATTGCATAGGAACCACGAATCAGTTTATCCCTATCAAAACGCACACCCACAAAGAAATCTTCCTCCGGGAGATCGGATGGATAAAATTGGAAATTATTGGAACCGGAGGTATACAAATGCCTCTGATCCACTGCGCGGAATTTCTCGATTATCTCGCCAAGCCGCGCCTTACTGCCCCAGAGTTCATTGCCCAGCGACATCATCACAAAGGATGGATGGCTGCCGTATGCCTCCATCAGCCGGAACCCCTCGGCAATCAGATAATCCTGTTCCCTGCCATTGTACCCCTCCTCGCCAGGTGCCGCGATCGTCCCCCAAAACGGCAGTTCCGGCTCCATATAGATCCCAAGCAAATCCGCTGCAAAAAAGGCGGCCTCCGGCGGGCAGCAGGTATGAAAACGATAGTGATTGATCCCAAAACGCTTTGCGGTACGCATTACTTTAAGCCATTCTTCTATCTCCATCGGTGCCGCACCAGTCTGCGGAAAAATCATGCCATCATGTTTGCCGCGCAGGAAAGTTTTCACTCCGTTAATATAAAAATGATGTTTCCCTGCCACAAAATCTCTAAATCCAAATACGGTATCAACGGCGATATTTCCCACATTTCTGGCATTTTCTCCTGCGCCTCTTCTCCCTTTACCCGACATCATCTTTCTTGTTGTTTCTTCTGTAGAAAAAAGTTTTTCTTCTACCCTTCCCTGCACTTCCTTTTTTGCCTGATCAAAGGCTGGTCTTAAAAGGTCGCCCTCGCGCTCCACGCAGCGAAGATAAAGTTGTCCAAAACAAGGAGTGAACTCGCTAAAGCGCGTAATATTTGCTACCTTTACCACAATGGTCTGAATATTTGTTCCCGGCGGTATGGTAATCACCTGACGGTGCGAATTTTCCACCAGATAGAGCGGTGCGGTCTGCATACTTGATGTGGGAAGAATTTCCTCCGGCAAAAAAACATATTCGCCGCTTATCAACACTTCACGCTCCTGCGGAAGCATCCAGGTATTTAATGTTTTTAATGCCACTTTGATTTCTCCAGTGGATGCATCGGATGCTGTGGTGGCGGATAAAATATCCACCGGCGCGAAAACTTTCAGTTCCATTTTGCCGAGAATCCCATTCCAGTTTGTCTGGGTGTCCGGCGAAGTCATATGCCCGCCCTTTGTCGGATAATTCGTATTGTCCACGCATATGGTAATTGTAATTTCCTGTCCCTTTAACACGTCACCAATGGCATATTGATGCGGCGTGCAGATACTGTCCCCGCTGCCGACCAATTCGCCGTTTATCCAGACGCGCACCATGCGCGTGCGCTCCAGATACAGATAGATCGGTGCGCCGACATCCTCCTCCTCTATGCGCACAGTACGCTGATACCATGCGTATCCACAAAAAGGATAACGCTCCGTCAAATATCCGGTTTCCCGCGCCATATTTTCCCCGTGCAGACTTTTTCCCGCCTGTGCGGTGGTTGCCGGAAGCATAATTGTATCATTAAAGTCATGTGAGAGGTATCCGTCCTCAAATTTTCCTTTCTTTTCCTCATCCAGCCAAAGCAGCCATTCCCCTGACAAATCATATTTTTTCATGCCAATTCCTTCCCTTCTGCCTGCAATTGTTTCCGCATCTCTCCCGCCGTCATCCTCCAGGTTGTCCAATCCGACATTGGAGAAGCTCCCATTTTGCGGTAAAATCCAATGGAAGGAGCATTCCAGTTTAAGCACGCCCACTCAAAGCGTTCACAGCCCTCCGCAAGTGCGATCTCCATCAAAATATGGAATACTTCGCGCCCGATGCCCTGTCCCCTCACTTCCTCATTAAGGAAGAGATCCTCAAGATACAAATTCGTTTTTCCGCAGAAAGTCGAAAATGTGTGAAAGTACAGGCAAAAGCCGACTGGCACACCCTCTCTCTCGACAAATAATACATTGCAGGCGTACTGTTCAAAAATTGCACGGTGCAGCCCTTCCTCTGTCGCAACCACATCGCCGGACATTTTCTCATATTCCGCGATCCCCCGGATAAAATGCAACACCATCCCCTCCTCGCCCTCTCTCACGGGGCGCAGCGTGATCCCTGCGATTTTTGTGGGGTATAATTCCTTTAAATTATTTCTCTTTTCTTCCATAATTTTTCTCCTAGTTTTATTTTTTCTATTTTAATTTTGCTGCTTATTTTAAAAATCCTTTTGTTTGTTTTTCTTTATATTCCCATTAAATTTGACAGACAGAGAGAAAAGCCTGGATAAATTCGCACAGGAATATGCTCAGAGAAAAGATAATTGGCGGCATCATCATTTTCAAAATCATAGATTATCACCAAATTCCGCCCCTCATCCACAATCCAATATTCCCTCACTCCCGCTGAGCGATACTGAAACAATTTTTTATAGTAATCCATTGCGCGGCTTCCCGGTGAAACCACCTCGATAATCCAGTCCGGTGCCCCCATACATCCCTTGTCATTTAATTTATTTAGATCACATACTACGCTGATATCCGGTTCCACATAATTTCTGTTATCCCCATAGAGAAATACTGCAAATGGAGCGATATTTACTTCGCATTTTCCCCCTTTTTCTATAATATACTCCCGGATCATGGCAAAAACCTCCCCCACAATTCGCTGATGCTTCCTTGTGGGTGGTGCCATAGAATAAATCTCACCGTCAAATAGCTCCGCCCGTTCTCCATCCGGCAGGGCATAGATATCATCGATGGTATATGGTGATTCCTTTGACAGTACCATACTCTTCCCCTTTCCTGAAAAGATATTTTCCAATTTTTATAATAGCATCTTACAAAAGCGATTTCAACTATTTCTTTCCGACATTTTCTCTTGACAACTATTACGGTTACTGATATAATATTATTACAGTAACCGTAATAAACTATAGAATTAAAAAACAGCATATGTCTGGACAGCACCTGTTGGAATTTCCAGGAGTGAAACGAATAGAAATTTCAACACTGGTTTTGGTGCTGCGAAGGACATATGCGGAACCAAAAATGGAGAACACTAAATGCGGGACAACGTAAAAGGCGGCGCACTGACCGAAGTGACATTTTATATCTTGCTTTCCCTCTGCTCGCCCAAGCATGGCTACGGCATTATGCAGTTTATTGAGGAAAAGACAAGCGGGCGGCTCCTGCTTGGCGCGGGGACATTGTACGGCGCGCTAAACACATTGCAGGAAAAGGGATGGATTGCCCCCTACGGCGAGGCGGGGGGACGAAAAAGAGAGTATCTCATTACCGCACAGGGAAAGGAAATTGCAGAAAGAGAGCTTGCAAGATTAAAACAACTCACCGACACGGCGGAGCAGATTATTGGGGGTGACAGTAAATGAGCAAAAAATTTTATCGGTTTTATGGCGGTTTGATGGGATTTCAGGAGAGATGGTTAAACCGTATGGCCGCAAAGGGATGGCGGCTGATACGGACGGGAAAAATGTCCTATGAGTTCGAGGAATGTAAGCCGAAACAATATTTATACTGCGTGGAATTTATCGGTCAGAAATCGAAGGAGAATGCTGCTGACTACTGGGATTTTTTAGAAGATTTAGGATACCATGTATTTTTTAAAAATATCAATCTCAACTGCTCCGTTGGCAAGGCAGTCTGGCGACCATGGGCAGAAAAAGATGCCCGCATTGCGACAAATTCCACGACATTCAACCGCGAACTGCTAATTGTGGAAAAGGAAAATGACGGGAATCCCTTCGAACTGCACACCACTCTTGAAGATAAACAAAAATACTACAAGACACTGCGATATCCAATGCTTTTTGGTTTTCTCTTCTGGGGGGTTTTCGCGCTTATCATGAGAGTATGGTGGGTTGGGATCCTCAGCGCACTCTTTTTATTCTTTTTGATTTTTCATCAGATAGAGATTATGAAGTTGGCAAAGCAGACAAAATTTACGGAGTAAGATTATGTATCATTACTATATTTTTCATAAACCTGCAGGTTGTATTACTGCCCTGCGCGATGCGACCCACCCGACGATCCTAACCTATCTTGGCGCGCTTGACATGACCAGGCTGCGCCCCGTAGGCCGCCTTGATTGTGACACAGAAGGGTTACTGATCTTAACGGATGATGGCGCGTACAATCAATATATGACTCACCCAGACAGAGCGGTGGAAAAAGAATATTTTTTCTGGGCAATAGGAAATTTTACTGAAGAAAAAAGGGGAAAATTGGAATCCGGAATATTGCTAAATGGAGAGGAGAAGACTGCCGTGCGTCCAGCAAAACTTACCCTTGTGCAGGAGAGCAAGCTTACAAAAATTTATGATTATATCAGGGGAAAACAAAAAGAACATATCTTAAAAAACCGCCCGGATACCCCTGTATTCTCCGGCTATATCACGGTTACGCAGGGGCGAAAACACGAGGTAAAACGGTTGCTAAAAAGTATTGGCTGCTACTGCGTATACTTAAAACGGGTACGTATGGGGGATGTGGTATTGCCGGAGGATTTAGGTGTGGGCAAAGTGCAGAAATTTACTCCATCCCCTTTTTCCCTATAAGAAAGATAATCTACAGTGATACAGTAGCCGCCCTACTAGATTGGTAGGGAGGCTATTGTTTCTTTATTATTTATCCATTCTCACGCCGCTCTTCAATTCTACATTCACGACACCATGATTGTACAATAACCCGTCCATCACCCATATTGCGATATCCGAATTTTTTCTCAATTTCATCGCGGTCTACGGCTTTCTTTCCACAATGTGGACAAACAGCTATTTCTCTATAAGGCATAGTCTACTCTCCTTTCTCGAATTCTCTTAGTCATGTGCAAAACTCCATATTTTCAGTATTGATGCAGCTTTACAAGGCATGACAAACCTCTTTGTCACTCAAAATCTATCGTAACAACCAGCTCCATATGGTATAATATCGACAGATATTATACCCGCGCTGATTCGCATTCGACCGAAGGAAGAATAATTTCTTCTGCGAATCATGCGCATCCGCCGGAGGCACCATGTTCGGAGAATATGGTATAATATCGACAGATATTATACCCGCGCTGATTCGCATTCGACCGAAG
>CAJTLX010000031.1 GCA_910577165.1 uncultured Lachnospiraceae bacterium | reverse complement strand
CTTCGGTCGAATGCGAATCAGCGCAGGTATAATATCTGTCGATATTATACCATATCCATAAATTTTTTTAAATATTTTTTTCAATATTGTATATTCTTTTTATATTTTCTGTAAATTCATCCAATTTTTTTATGATAAATTTTTTCTCTCCTGTGTGATGTCAAGGCATTCTCTTCCTTATATATATTCTTGGCATAATATAGCAAAAAGCAACAATTTAAAGAATAATATAAGAAAAAATGATAAATTTATTGAATTTTTGATAAGTACATGATATAATAGCATTAGCTATTATATTGGCACTGATTCGTATTCGACCAAAGAATCTGCAATTTCATTAGTGAATCATGCACATAGAAAATATGATTCGGAAATTCTTTCATCCCATGAACTAAATTTCCAGTCAAGTAGATGAGGTAAATGTTTTATGGGATATCGATTAGAAGAAAACAGACCCCCCTAAATAAGCCAGACATACGGATGTTTTTTCTGCCAGCCAGAATACTGCCATTCGATGTTCATCTGTCAAAATTATAAAATAAAACGGGGGCAAATTATGAAAAATTTAAAAGTAAAAAATTTATTAACGCTTATCAGCGTTTTGCTTGTCTGCCTGGTGGCGTTTATTCTGGCGGGCATTTCCATCTATAATATCCGGACGACAACTAATATGTCCTCTACGGAATATGAGAACGCAATGTACAATGGTTATCAGCTCGAACTAAAATCCCAGGTGCAGAGCGCGATCAATGTGTTGCAGACCGAGTATGACAAAATTCAGTCCGAAGGCATCTCCGAGGAAGAGGCCAAGAACACAGCCAAAGAGATTGTGCGCGAAATGCGTTACCGTGACGACAACAGCGGTTATTTCTGGATCGATGCTACGGACTATACTCTGATTATGCATTCTGTGCTGTCAGAGCAGGAAGGCACTAACCGTTACGATGTAAAAGACCAAAATGGGGTGTATTTTGAACAGTCCATTATCAAAACAGGAACTAGTGCAGAAAAATGTGGCTACAATGAATTTTATTTCACCAAGGCGGACGGTGTGACCGTGGCACCAAAGCTTTCCTATTCACAGCTTTTTGAGCCGTGGAACTGGATTGTTTCCACTGGAAATTACATTGATGAGATGCAGCAGGAAATGGAGGAAGTCAATGTCAGAATCAAAGAACAATTCAATCATTTTCTAACACTTATCGTAAGTATCACTGTAGTGCTTATCGCACTCTCCTTTGTAATTGCAAGGATCTTAGGAACTACCATCTGCAATCCGCTGAAAAAAATTCAGGAGCTTGCTCTGCGCTTATCGGACGGCAATCTCTCCACCCCGGTGGATATATACGGAAAAAATGAACTTGGACAGACGGCAAAAGCATTAAACGAGGCACAAACCAATATGGTTTCTCTGCTCGCTGATGTTAAGGGGACTTCCGATCTGCTCTCGGAGGCAGTTTCTGAATTTAAGGCAAATTTCTCGATAATGGGCGGTTCCATTCAAAATGTCGCACTTGCAGTGAACGAGATTGCCGAAAACAGCACTGGTCAGGCAAGTTCTACTTCCGAGGCTTCCTCTGGAATCGGGGAGATCTCCGAGAGCATTGATCAGACGGCTACAGAAGTGCGCTCGCTTGAACTAAATACTAATACAATGCAGGATTATTCAACCAAGTCCATGCAGACGCTTGATGAACTGGTATCCATCAGCTCACAGACAAAAACGGATATTGGCGAAATGTATTCTCAGACCGAGACAACAAACAGTTCTGTAGAAAAGATTCGTCAGGCGGCAGAGTTAATTTCCCAGATTTCCTCCCAGACAAATCTCCTCTCGCTCAACGCCTCCATCGAAGCGGCGAGGGCGGGGGATTCCGGCAGGGGATTTGCCGTAGTCGCCGGTGAGATTGGAAATCTTGCCACACAGTCCGATGCGACGGCACAGGAGATCAACAAGATTATCGGAGAGCTTACCGATAATTCCAGCAAGTCTGTTCAGATTATGAACCGCATCAACGATATTTCCAGACAACAGTTGGAAGCACTGGACAATACCGAACATATGTTTTCTAACTTGCAGAATTCTTTAAATGCCTGCATTGACTCAACCAATGTGATCTCCGATCATATTTCCCATGTCAATGTACAGAAAGAAAAAATTTTGGGCAGTGTCAATACTTTAAGCGAACTGGCCACTTCCAATGCCGCTTCCACTGAGGAAACCTCAAGTATGGCAACTGAACTTGAAAATGCAGTTAGTGAATCAAGCAATATTGTAGAAACTTTGTCCGCCGATGTCGAAAAGCTCGCTCGCGCACTGGGACAATTCCAGATCTAATAAGAATACACAGCACAGATAGATTAACCTCAAAACAAATTTAAATATTTCCATTGTAAGATCAAGGGGCATCAGCAAAACAGCGATTCGTATGTTTTACTGCCGCCCCTATTTTCTATGTTTTTCACTGGATCTCATTGAAAAGCAACTTGTGTATATTTACTGCCGGTTATAATAAGCGATCCCCGCACTTGGTCGAAAATAGGTGCGGATATAGCCATCGGTCGAAACTACCACAAATTCATTGGTTTCTTCCAGATAATAAATATCATCGCCATCTTCCGCCTCAATCTTGTGCAGTACATCCGGCGATTGAATCACCCGATTGGCACCCGCTAAATATTCTTCCTTTGTCGCATACTCAAACTCATTGCCATGTTTCTCAAAATGCTGTTCAAGATAGGAAGCCCGACGAAATTCGTAGAGGATCTCAACTTCATCCTGCTGATTGAAGAATTCCTCATCCTCTGTTTCTTCCTTATTCTCTTCGGATTCCGCATCACTCTTCTCACTCTCTTTATCTGGTTCTTTTACCGAAGAATTGTTTTTATCATTATTTTCCAGTTTTGTATCCGTCTTAGAAGGATCATTTTTTGCTTCCTGCTGATTTTTTGTGTCTTCCTTTGCCAATTCCCCCGATACCTTTGGGGTTACCTGAGCTTCTTTTGTCAATTCTGGTGTTATGGATATTTGGGGTGTCGGATAATTATTCTGTCCGGTTTCCTTCCCGCTATCTCCCGCAAAGAAATTTGTTAGAAAACCAGCGATCAGCAATATAACAATTCCAAATAACTTGTTCTTCCACTTTGTTGGCGAAGTTTGCTGTCCATCTTTTTTCTGGCTTAGGTCAGTATTTTTTTGCTCCTCTTTTTTTCGATTCTCCTGCATCACAATTCCTCCCATCACGCATGGCGAATATTTGTATATTCTGAAATCTCGCGGTTAATTGTCACTAGATCATCCACATTTAAGTCATGTACTGAGTGATGTCCCGTAATTCGCGCAAAGGTTTTTAATTCCTCAAGCGTCACATTCAAGTAATTTGCTACGCGCACCGCCGCTGTTTCCACTTTTAATCGCTCCCTCAACTTCTCATCCTGCGTCGCAACTCCCACCGGACAATTGCCCGAACCGCAGATCCGGTACTGCTGACACGCCGCCGCAATCAGTGCCGCGCTTGCAACGGCAACGGCATCCGCTCCCATCGCAAGTGCTTTCGCTACATCCGCGGAAACTCGCAGTCCCCCAGTAATCACTAAAGAGATATCGGAATGCACAGAATCCAAATATTTTCTCGCCCGGTACAGCGCGTAGATTGTTGGCACAGTTGTCGCCTCGCGCAAAAGCAGCGGACTCGAACCTGTCGCTCCCCCTCTTCCATCCACCGTGATAAAATCTGGCTGCGCAAAAACACAGAACTCCAAATCGCGCTCAATTCTCCCCGCAGCAATCTTAATTCCTATCGGTCTGCCATCCGAACGCTCACGCAGCATATCCACCATCGCTTTTAAATCCTCGCGGGAATTCAGCTCCGGAAACTTGCTTGGACTCTGCACATCCTCACCCGGCTTTTTCCCCCGCAGCTTCGCGATCTCCTCGGTTACTTTCTCCCCCGGCAAATGTCCTCCCATCCCCGGTTTTGTCCCCTGTCCAATCTTAATTTCAATCGCATCCGCCGCGCGCAGATTCTCGTCCGTCACACTATATTTGTTTGGGATGTACTCAAATATGTATTTATAGGCAGCATCCCTCTCCTGCGGCAAGATTCCCCCCTCCCCGCTGCACATCGCGGTTTTTGCCAGGGCGGAACCCTTTGCCAGAGCTACTTTGACTTCCTTAGACAACGCGCCAAACGACATATGGGAGATGTAGACCGGGCTATTTAAAATCATCGGCTTTTTTGCGTGTTTTCCAATCACCGTCATTGTTGAAACTGGATCGTCCTCATCAAGTGGCGGCGGATTGAGCTGTGCCCCCAAAATAAGGATATCGTCCCAGTTCGGCATTGGCATCTTCGTACTCATCGCGCCACTTATCGACTTTCCCGTAACCGCCATCCGGTGGATCTCCTCCATATAGCGACAGGACGGATCAACGCGGTAAAAACTTTTGTTGTAATTTAAATCAAAGGACGGTGCTTTTTCGCTCGCATCACTCGTATCCGTAATATTCTCACTTGCTATTTCTGAAACTTTTGCACCTGGCACAGTTCCTCGCTCCCTCGCAGGGGTTTCCTGAAATTTTTCCCCCGGCTGATGGCAGATTGGACATTCTTTTGGTGCCTCCTCACCCTCATAAACATATCCGCATACGGAACAAACAAATCTCTTCATCTTCTTCTCCTTCCATCTTCATCCTTTTACTTTTATCTTTTAAAAGTTCTTACTGCTATTTTAACACCTCCTTCTTCATCTGGCAACAACCGATTATTTTTCTTTCTTTTCTTTTTTCTCCAGCTCACTCCTCTCAAGCCGCCAGCCAAGAATCGATCCGACAAGCATCGGGACAGTAAATACAACAATCAAAATATTTTCAATCATAAAATCCTCCATTTCTATATCTTTCCTATACACAAGTCATATAAAAATGCATTGATAAAAAGTTTCAGAATATAATTTATAGTTTTCGAGTCATTACAAAAGATATATAAAATATATAACATAGCACAAAAGCATAATTATTCCGCTGCACTGCGATAATCTTTTTCCCATTTCCATAGATCCATGGATAAACTTTTTTATTTTTATATGGAAGGTACGACAAATACACCTGACTGTGC
The DNA here is from genome assembly GCA_910577165.1 of uncultured Lachnospiraceae bacterium. Classification (GTDB taxonomy): domain Bacteria; phylum Bacillota; class Clostridia; order Lachnospirales; family Lachnospiraceae; genus RGIG4057. The sequence continues at coordinate 32,882 of CAJTLX010000031.1, read as the reverse complement.
CAGGTGAAAATAATTTAGAATTTTTTTACATTTTTAGGGTAATATTTACAATTACATTTTAAGACAATTTCTTTTTTCCATCTATATAATGAATATAATCCAGGATTATCATAATTTGCTGTGATTCTGGGAATTGTTTAGCACGAACTGCAACAAGAAAACAAAAGAAAAAAGACAGGGCAACCACAAAGAAACAGAAAAAAAACAGTTTTGCTGCTCTCCTTATCCCTGTTTTCTCCTGGCAAAAAATCTGCCCTGTACTTCTTTTTGTATCAAGCATCCTTGCAGTACAAATTAGAAGTTCTGAAATTTTACTGTAGCATGGCTCAATAATTTCCTATAACGTACCAAACAATACAGCAACTTATATAATTCATAAATATTTTTACTTCTATTTTCAAATTTTACTTCGTTATTCTGCAAAAAAGTCCTGCGATTGAAAAACGCATCATTATATATTACTGTATTGTCCGGCTGCATACCTCTTTCATATACGTTCAGCATCATCCCCCTCTTCACTTTCAGTAACCCACCGCATGAGCCGATCAAATTTTTCTAAACTGACTCCCCGCGTCATTTTTAATACACTTTACCTTAATAAATCTTTATATACATCTTTCTCTACAACAAATTCCTGCGCCCCCATATACCCTGGCGCAATTTCATACTCATCAAATACAATCACAAGATTACCCTCCGCGTTAAAGTAGAAATTCTGCTCCTCGATTAATCCCTTCCAGTTCATTTCTGGATTCTCCTGATCAATCCAGTAAACCTTACCCTTATCCTTCGCCATTATATCCCGCATCTGCTCTTGAATATCCTCGCTAAGTATTGTATTGAAATCACTGCCCTCAACAAATAAATCTTTCAATTGTATCTGCTTGCCAGATAATTTGTCGATTGTATAAATCTTATAGGACTGCATCCCGCTCCCCGCCCCTCGGTAAATAAAAAGTTTCAGTGAAAAATAACGCTCGCTATCCGTCACTATTTCATGATAAATTTCCAATTCGCCATAACTCTCGCCAAGTGCCGCTGATGCCTCAAATTCTGCCACTAGTTCTTCTGTCACCTTTTCAATATCAAAATTCACCTGTCTGATGGTTTCATCCAGCTCGGAACGAACCTCCGAATTTTCTGCTTCCGCATTGAGATCATTCAATACGATCTGCGGGATCTGCACATTGGCACTGAACCGCCCGTCTTCATACTGATAATCCCTGAATGTCACCGCCCGGAATAATTTTCCAATTACTGGGAGATTGCCCATGGCATAGGAAACGCCCGCGCCCATATTCGGCAGGATAACTAAAGTCAACATTGCCGCCGCCACAACAGCCGGGATGCAGAATCTGCTCGTTCTCTTTGCAGATCTGACGGTTTTTTTAAGTTTCTCTTTCATGTCATCCGGCACGGGAATATTCCGATAATCTGCACCCGCTCTTAATAATTTCTGTTCTAATTCTTCCATTTCCATATTTTTTCTGCCTTTCTTTATATACTTTCCAAAATCCGCAATTATATCGAACTCACTCTGGTTTTAACACAAATAATACAAGACTTTTACTAATAATTAAATCACATTATAAAAGTTCTCTGCGCAGTTTTTCTAATGTCCGGTAGAGTCTGCTCTCCACTGTATTGATATTCTCCTGTAAAATATCCGCAATCTCCATTAATGATTTATCTTCATAGTATCGCAGAACAATCAAAGTTTTCTCCTTTATCGGCAGTTTATCCACAATAACCCGCAATTCAAGATTTGCACAATCCCCTTCCACAGTCATACAATCTTCGTCCAATTCCTCATATGTCCTGCGGTACTTTTTCAGGTATTGCTTAGCCGTGTTAATCATGATCCGATAGATCCATGTATCAGCAAAATTCTCCTCACGCAGAGTATTCGCCTTGCGCATTGCCTTATATGCACCTTCCTGCACAATATCCATAGCATCCGCTTCCTGATGCACATAGCTTAGCGCAAGCCTGTAATAACTCTGATAATTCTCAAGCAGTGTCCTTTGGATCAATTCTTCTCTGCTATTGTGTATGCATCTCTGCTCTTCCTCTCCCACTCTCGCCTGAACACCCAAAGTCATCCCCGGTTGCGCCGTTTTTGTAAATATCATTTTTTTGCACCTCCTGACTATTAGACCATCCAAGCAATGATAAAGTTTCAAAAAATATTTAATTTGTACGATCTTTCTATTCCTGAACCATCATTCCCACCTTTACCCTAAGAATCCGCCGCACGGATTCGTCAATTCTCTCCACACTTAACTCACCGCGCTGCACTGCGCCAAGCACTCCCCCGTATGCCTCCACAAAATCTTCTGGCATTAAAAGCATATCCGCCCCGGCCTCAACTGCCATCACTGCTGCCTGTGCAGAATTATAATAATCCGTGATCGCGCCCATATCAAGTGCGTCCGTGATCACAATCCCGTCAAACCCAAGTTCCTCACGCAAAATCCCCACAATGATTTCCTTTGATAAAACGGCGGGTACATCCTCCCCGATAATCTGCGGAAGAGACAAATGTCCCACCATTATAAAGGGTACTCCCTCCTCGATCGCCCCCTTAAATGGAATTAAATCACACTCTAAAAGTTCCTGCAAATTTTTCTCCACAACGGCGGCTCCCTTATGGGAATCCGCCGTCGTGCTGCCATGTCCCGGAAAATGCTTGACTGCGCCAAGAATTTCCTGCTCGCTAAATCCTCTAAGCTGTGCTGTTACCATATCCCGCACCAGTTCTGCATCCGATCCGAAGGAGCGATATTTTACCACAGTATTTTTTTTGTTTGACCACACATCCGCCACCGGCGCGAAGTCAAGATTAAAACCGAGATCGGTAAGATACGCTCCAATCGTGCAGCCCGCCAGGTATGCTAAGTCAGAATCACCGGACGCGCCGATCTCGCTCATATCCCCGACATTCTCCACATTAAACGCCGAATTTTTGGCAATGCGTGCCACCGTTCCCCCCTCCTCGTCCACGCCGAGGAAAACTGGAAATCCGAGGAATTCTACGCTATAATTTTCCATATTTTTAAGCATCTCCCTCGTCTGTTCTGCATCCACAAGATTTCCCGCCATATAGATCACACCGCCAACCGGATACTGCATAAACCGCTGTTTGGTCACTTCTCCCGCCGCGGTTACCTTCGTATAATTTGTCAGTGCTTCCGGCGTAACCATAAACATCTGTGCAACCTTTTGTTCCAGACTCATCCCCGCAAGAAGTTCCTCCACACGGTTATGATCGGAATCGCCAGCAGACGAAGGTCCCTCCGATCCCTCGCTGTTCTCCCCTCCCGCAGACGGCAAGTCCTTTTTATCGTCATCATTTCCTTTTGTCTCCTCGCCATTTCCAGAAGTTCCCCCTCCCCCCAAAATCCCCTTATTCTCCGACAAATTTCCCCCCGCACTGCGCTGCCCAATCAGCTTTACCGCCAGCACAATATCCACTGCCAGCAATGCGATCAGGCAGATAATTACTGCCCTGCCCCTAGTACTTTTACGTTTTTTCCTCATTCTGCCCTCTTTCCGCTAAAAATTAGTTTCCTGTCCGTACAAAAATTCCTTTACTGGATGATAAGCAAACAACAGATAGAAATAAGCGATCTCCACTGCCAGAAAAATCAGATACATTCCCGCAACAATCCGATGTGCCATCGCCCGTGCATCCTCCTGTTCCTGCATTTCGGAAATCTCTTTTTCCCCCAGATCCCGAACTTCCACTACCTTCCCCTCAGAATAAATCAGTGTGGTATTGCCGGGTGCCCTTGTATAATCCGTTCTCCCAATATCCAAACTCATTATATTTCCAAGCAAATTTATAATGGAAAATGCAAGCAAAAAGCCAAAAAGCATCCTCGCCCACTGCTTCCCATGGTAGAGATTGTAAGCAATAAAGAGCGCGATTCCAACCTCCAGCAACCCGATCGTAAAATACCCCATCCCCTGCCCCGCATCCGCAATTACAAATACACTGAGCAGTGTGGCAAGTATCTTCATCCCCACATAAGTACCCATCATGATAACGATCGTCTTTCTGCCGCGCTCATATTCCTTCTGCAAATGCTCTTTTGCTGCCTTTTTTGCAAGTTCCTTCTGCTGTGGCGTAAGCTCCTCCTCATAGATGGGTCTTTCCTCCTCCCAACTTTTCATCTTTCTTCCTCCCTTCTTTGGGCAAAATTTTCAACTTTTTCCTGATTCTCAAAAAATATTTTGACCGGGGAATAACCATAGAGAAAATAGAGATACCCCGCACAGATAATAATATCTACAAAATATGCCGCCGCCATACCTTTTCGAAATACAGCGCGCTGCTTTTCGTACTCTCTGTATTTTTCCATCACCTCTTCCTCATAGTCAAAAACCGATCCCGTACTGGAATCCTGCAATTCCAGTGTATCTTCAGAGATCCCCCAACTAATTGCCTGCGGCTCATTTTGAACAAGAAGCAGTTTTGCAACCTCCTTTCCGCCAAAGAGCATTCCAAGCACCAAAAAAGCTGCCAGAAAAGTTCTCGCCCACACACGCCCATGCCACAAGCCCCACAAAATCACGGCAGTTACCGCACTCTGCACTAACGACAGGAAAAGATAAATCCCAACCCTCCCCTCCTTTCTGGCGGAAAAAAATCCAAGGATTATCGATATTATCTGTATTCCGATATACAAAAGTGCCAGTCCCCTAAGCAACCTCCTTCCCCGCTCCCAATCCCGGATACACTTCTCTTTCTCTTTTTTCTCTCTCTCCTCCCTGCGCTTTGGTGTTAATTCCGTCAATTCTTCATCCCAGCTAAGCATACCATCCCTCCCCCAATTCAAAAATTCTGCAATTCTTTTATCCGCTCATCTGCAAAAAAATCAGGAATTCTACAATTCTCTCGTCCGCTCCATCTGCAAAAGAAGCTTCCGATAAAATTTTTCCATAAGATCAAGATTTTCCAGCCAGAGGCATTTCGCTGTTTCTGTGCCGCAAATCCGCTCTCTTAATCCCCTTATTTCCTCCAGTCTTTTAGTACATACCTCCTCTGTCTCCCAAGCTGGACATTCCCCGATATCATGATATGCACGGACGCAGATCCGCATTGCATCCGCGCGGTCAATATCATCCGCATCGCGCACACTCTTCTCTAGAATCGTCGCCTCCTCCCCCTCACAGGGAAAACGATCGTGAATAAAAATCGCTTTGCAAATGCTTTCAGATAATCCTCTGTCATACCCAATTTTTTCCAGAAACCTTCTGGCAATCTCCGCCCCATAAGCGGGATGTTTTCCCAACTCCTCGAAACTTTTACATTCCGGATAGCCCACATCATGCAAAAGGCACGCCATCACAAGTGCTTCCTCCGAAATTCCCTCCGCGCGTGCAATCTCCCGCCCAATATCCGCTACGCGCAGAGTATGGTCATAGCGGTACTGCATATCATAATGTTGAAGTTCTTTTCCCGCAACCCGCATTTCCCCCACAGATTCTGGCGCGAGTACCATGCGCACAAAAATAAGTGTTTGATGCACAAAATCCCCCTCCGCGCAATGCCCTTCTATCATATGCGCAACACGCTCTGAAATTTTTACCTGTTCTTCCATATTTTTACCTTCCCCCTTCTTGCCTTAAAAGTGATATCAATATAATCATACCATATTCTTCCCCTTTCAGACAAGAAAATCATTAAATTTCCCCCTCCCATTTTCCTCTCTGGAAACGTCTTTTTAACCCGAACAATGTCACGATAATCACCACGACCGTCACGCCCTCTAAAACTGCAAGCAAAGCTAAAATATCCTTCTGGGTACTCGAATAAGTCTTCCCATAATCTGCCCGAATCAGGGCGGGAACCATCGCAGTTAGCGCGATCGCTGTACTTAACAATGTATATATTGTCCGGCAGTGCCTAAGACGCGATGCAAATTTTTCCCCGTCCTCCGGACAGAGCCTTGCCAATGCTGCGATATCCGTTAAAAATTGAAAATGAAAATATAGCTGCGCTGCAACAATCAGCAGATCCAAAAATAATATCTGTAACTCAAGTCCTTTTCCGATAAAGGATAATGCCCAGTCCACCGCATGGTACACCGCAAAAAAAAAGCAAATTGGGCGCAGCAAAAGCAGATTATCACGCTCTTTAAATAAAGAATTGATCGCGCACAGAAAAAATAAAAAACCGACAAATCTCGGAAGAAGATTGATTTTTCCAAGATTAAAATTAAAATTTAAAAAGAAATATCCCCAGGCGGCACAGGACAAACCGCGATACAGCATTTCTCTATTGTTCATTATTTTCCTCCTCCACCAATCTTAAAACAAATGTTCCTTGCAATTGATGATTTAAATAGAAATCCATCACATAGCATTCCGGGTAAAATCCAGGAAATTCGCCATTTCCCCCGCCACCACTAAGAAGAATCTCATCCTTCCACCCTTCTTCTAGCGGAGTGCTGCTCATTGAAGTTCCGTCCGACGAACTGGAACTCCAAAATCCTTCATTTTCCGACCCGGAATTTGACCCGCCCCGGCTGGTTTTTGCGGCACTGTTTTGATAGTAATTTCCTGTAATTTTCCGCGCTTTTTCCTTGTCCCACACCAGATACCCCGTATGCCCAATTTGCGTATAACGGCTTTTCTCCTCCGGATCTCCGGTATAGATGGCCAGCAATTGATTGCCATGGTAAGTCGAAAATTCTCCGTCCGGCTTTGGCGTTGAATTAAAAACGGATACCCATCTCCCGCCCTCTAACTTTACTTCTTCGCTCTCCACTTTGGATAAAGTCTGCCACTGCATCCGAAACAGAAAATTTTCCATGCTGGCCTCATAGCGGCGATCAGGAAATGAATTTTCATAGTTGATATTCGGAGAAAACAATGTACTTTCATTGCCCTGCACAATGCAAAATTCCTCTTTTGGAATTGCAACAAAGCGATCGCCCTGTTTCTCGACGCAGATATGCTGTACAGCAAACCAAAATTTTACATCGGATGTGGAAAGACTGCCTTCCCCATCCAATCCGTCCCCGGCGAAATCCGATACTTTCAACACCAAAAGTCCTTCCCAGATTTCTCCCCTCCGCGCCAAATTATAAATCTGATACCCGCTCCTGGCATCAATCTGGGTGGGCAGAGCCAAACCTTTTAGTGTGTCCATTCCCCGACCTTCCCGATATGTTTTTGCAATCTGATTTTGTTCATCTAAGGGTGCGCACATTGCAAGATACAAAAGATTTCTTGTAAGCACCGCCTTCGCATAGGTATCGAACGCGCCCGCATAGGTGCTGCAGCATATGGTTCTGGCGCGTGCCATCTCCACCGCCCCACGACCAAAGAAGAAACGGTCTTTTCCAAAACTTACTGTCGGTTTTGTCCCCGCGAAAAACGATACCGAAAAAATCAGAAGAATACAGATGGAAACCAATCCCATCCCCGCCGGATATTTTTTAAAGTGGGCGATTGCCATAATCCGCCTTTTAATATTTTTTCCGCCGTTTGCGATCGAGGAAGTCCCCGGCATTTTGGCATAGTTTCCGCCCGCCATAGCAAGCAGAATTCGCCCATAATCCCGCCGCTCCTCGCCGCAGAGCCGCTCCAGAACACGCTGATCACAGAGGGATTCCAGATCATTGCCCGCGAGATCGGCACAGAACCATATCAGGGGATTGCACCAGTGCAGACAGCGAAACACACAGATCACAAGTCCCCAGAAAACATCCCTGTATTTTTGGTGCAGCAGTTCATGGAGAACAATCTTTTCATCCGTCCTAACCCCCGCTGGCAGCACAAGCACCGGGTGAAATACACCGCAGATAAATGCTGAGGAAAGCCCATCCACCATAAGCACCGGACAGGAGGAAAGATGGTATTTTTCCGCCACTGTATCAATATATTTTTGTGTATCTACTTCTTCATTATATCTGGAATTTTGCCATTTTTCTTCCTCTCTTACCTTTTTCAGTGCCAGCCGCAGCCTTAGATACAAAATAATATACCGCGCCAGAAAGAAGAAAACACCTGCCACATAAATAATATAGATCCAGTCAAAAATTCCTTCTATTTTCTTTATGGGCAGGGGAATTGGCGCGATCACCTTGGTTAATGTCCCGTACTCCCCGGTAAAAAGCGATTTCGCCGCCTCCACAAAAACAGGCCAGTTGATTAGTGCGTACCTGCCAAACCTTCCCGCAGGCACAAGCAATGCCAGCCCGACAAGCCCCCACGCACAAAACTGCCAGCGAGGGGAAAGCTTATCCCGAAATATCGCCTTTGCCGCAAGCACAAGCATTGTCGCACCACAAACAGTTAGGGTCTGCAATAAAAATGACCAGAGATCCGTCATCCGCTACACCTCCATTTCATCAAGCAAACGGCGCAATTCGTCCCGCTCCTGTTCCGTGATTGGCTTCTCCTGCAAAAATGCTGCGATCAGATCCTTTGTGGAACCTTTGTACACCTGATTTAAGAAGCGATTCCTCTCCTTAAAAAGGCATTCCTCCCTGCTCAACGCTGCCAGATAACGCCTTGGATACCCTTCCTTTATGTAGGAAACCATCCCCTTTGCCTCCATGCGTGTTAAATAGGTCAGCACGGTATTTTTGTTCCATCCGGTCTTTGGGTAAAGTGCCTGTGCAAGTTCGCCGAGTGTGGCTCCTTCCCCCGCCCACAACTCCTCCAACACAATCCATTCCTTCTCCGACAATTTCATTATTTTACACCTCCTACAACTGTAGTTTTCTTATTATTATCCTACACCTGTAGGAAGTGATTGTCAAGAAAAACAGATAGAGAACACAAACAAAATATTTGCGCTATAAGACGGCATATTTCTTATGCAAATTTATACGTATCTCCCAGCTACTTTAGATTTACTGTGCGGACGCTTGCACCTTCCACATATTTTCTCTCCATATCATGCCGCAATTTTCGGTTTTCCGGTGTATCGAAAATAATCGAAAAATCATAGTCCGCCGGATACAATTCCCTAGCCTCCACAACAAGCTTGACCCGCTTATGGTTAATCCAGATTTTTTTTCCTGGCAGCTGCACGCGCAGCACCCCTTTTTCGTTGATGGGTTCGCACACAATCGCAAGTTTCTTATCCGGGTAGATCATCACGCTGTCCCCTAAGTGAAATTTCTCTGCCAACAATTCCTGCGCGGAAGACACCCGCTGCTTTTTTAATTTGGGGGCAGCGGAAGTCGGAAATTCCTGTTTATCAAAAAATTCTTGATTTCCAAAATTTTCCTGCCATATTTCTTTGCTCTTTTCTTCGCCCGCAGCACCCTTAATTTTCTCCCCATAGGCTGCCCGCGCCGCTCTTCTTAGCATACTCCCTGGCATTCCATAGCGCGCAGCAATATAAAATGCACAGCTTTCCCCCGCCTCGCCAATAACAAGCTGATAGGTTGGTGCCAGACTCTCCCGATCAAAGGTCATCCGCGCATTGCAGATCCCGGGCTCCCCCGCCGCATACTGCTTTACTTCCGGATAATGCGTTGTCACCACAAAAAGTGCGCCGCTCTTTTTTAATTCCTCAAGAATCGCAACTGCCAATCCCATGCCCTCCGCCGGATCTGTGCCGGAGCCAAGCTCATCCAAAACAACCAGGCTGTCCGGAGAAATATTTTTTAAAATGCCTAACACATTTACAATATGTGCGGAAAAGGTGGAGAGATTTTCCGAGAGACTCTGCCCGTCACCAATATCACAAAGATAATTGCTGCGCATACACAGATCTGCACTTTTACAGCTTACATGAAGCCCGCACTGCGCCATCAGACAGGCAAGTGCCACCGTTTTTATGGCTACGGTCTTTCCGCCCGTATTTGGTCCGGTGATCACAATCCCCTGAATATTTTTCTCCCCCTCTTTCGTTCCTGCCACCATATCCATCTCATTTTTTGTCCACGCTGTTATATCCGCTTTATCTTTTACCCCTGTCGCCATATCCATTTCATCTTCTGTCCCCGTTGCCATATTCCCCATCCGAAATTGCAGTGGCACGCAGATACTTTTATCCATCAGCGGATGTCTGCCGTCCTCAATTACAATCCGACCCGAAAGATTGATTTTCGGCTCCACTGCATTGTACTCCTGGCTTAACTTTCCCTTGGAAAAAATATAATCTAACTTCCTTACCACCCGCAGATTTTCTTCCATAATCTCCGCACTCTCCGCGACTTTCGCGGTCAGTGCATACAGGATTCGGCGCACTTCGTCCTCCTCGCCAAGACGCAGCATTACCAGTTCCTCATAATATTTTGCTACTGCTGCCGGCTCAATAAAAATCGTATTTCCCGTTGCGGATTTGTCAATCACACTCCCCGAAATTCGAAATTTGTACTCCTTCTTTACTGGAACACAGATATGACCATTGCGCTGCGTTGCAAAACTATCCGACATGGAATCTTTGTTTGAGCGGATCACTGCCTCCGCCTTCTCCCTCATGGCCTGCTCCGCGCGCAAAATATCGCCGCGCAGCGATCGCAAAAACTTGGAGGCATTATCACAGACCGCCCCTGCGCGCACCTGCATAAAAATTTCCTCCGCTAATTCCTCCCTCGCCTCTAAGTTCTCCTCATAGTATGGAAGTGATAATGCCAGCTCTTCGCTGCGCTTTAAATATTCTTTTAGCCGGCGTATGGCAACCAACACCTGAGCAAAGTTCTCCAACTCACAGGCTCCAAGACATTCCCCGCGCGCAGCACAGTCAACGAATTTTTCCACACCTTCCATCGAGACAAGCGGAGGATTTCCAAACTTATCCAGTATCGTTCGCGCCTCCGTTGTCTCGCGCAGATCTTTTCTTAATTCTGCTTCCGATAAAAATGGCTTTGCCCCCGCAATCTTTTTCTTCGCTGCATCGGTCAGTGCGAAAGCCATCCACTCTTCCTTAATTTTATCAAATTCCAAAATATGCTCATACTGATTCATTATTATTTCTCCCTTTCGATACTGCGTACATCAGATGTGGGATAACTCCCACCTCTATAGGCGGCAGGCTGCTTGCTTGTATCCGCGGCGGGATTGCCTCCCCATCCGATAGCTTTTAACGTTTTCCTATCCTTGTTACACCTTACGCATATTTGCATTCCCAGATCATCGAACAGGAGAAAAATTTTGCAAAAAAAAACATGACCATACCGCCATGCTTCATAAAAGTGCGCAAAATTTACCGGGGAATAAATTCCCGGCTTCTGTTTTGAATTTTTGCAAGCATTTGTAAGGCAAATTCAAGCTAGTATATATGATACCAGCCACAGGGCAGACTCATCCTTTCTGTTCACTTATCAAAATGAAAACTTTCTCCAACCAGGATAAAATCTTCCCCTTTCCGCTATTTACTTCGCCGAAACTCCATTCCCAACAATGCTTGTCATAAAATCCTCCATTTTCTTTTCTTATCCGTATTATACCGGAAAACTTCAAAAAATGCAAGAAAAAGAAAAATTTTCTATTGCGCGTTCATATGCATTTACGGATCTGCACAATCGAGTAAAAAAATTTATCTTCCCTACTCACCAAGCGATCCACATACTGTGTTAGCAGTAAATTTCCATATGCGGGTCTGCGCATAAAAACTGCCACAGAAAATACTCTGCGGCAGTTCTGAAAGGCTCTTTTGACTTAACTTATCCTAAACACTCTCAAAGTGATTGACCTCATTCTCAAGTTTCTGGGAGATCTCCCGGTTATTATCCGTCTGCTGCTGAATTTGTGTGATCGCATCCACAAGGCTGACCACATTTTCCGCCGCGGTCGCCACGCCGCGCGCACTCTCATCCACCGCACTTGAAATATCGTTGATCCCCTGATTCATCGTGCGAACTGTCTCATTGATATCACTGGTGTTTGCAGCAAAATTCTGAAGCAGTCCATTGATATCATCCGTATCGCGCTCATACTGCTGCGCAAGATCTACAAAATCATCGTAATCCTTCAAAATCTTCTCGTCAATAAAACGAAGCATATCCTCTGCATTCTTTGCGAGTCGATTTACCGCACCTGTTACAAGATTACTGATATTCTGGATATTGCCCGCCGTCTTGGCACTGCCGTCCGCAAGCACACGAATCTCCTCCGCCACCACGGCAAAGCCGCGCCCCGCATCCCCGGCTCTCGCCGCCTCGATGGAAGCATTCAGTGATAGGAGATTTGTCTGGCTTGAAATATTCAGTATTTCTTGTGTTAACTCATTGATACGTTCCACACTGCGGCTCTCGCTCAGTGCTGAACTCAAAGTCTCGCGAATCTCCCCTATCATCCTGCTGGCATTTTCTTTGCTTGAAAGGGTGTTGCGATACATCTCATCCGCATGATCCTTGGACTTGGAAACCATCTCAACACTATCCTGAACGTGATGATCCATGCCCTGCACTTCCTCAAGCACATTATTACTGCCCGTCGCAATCTGTCCGAGCGTAGCGGAGATCTCCTCCATACTCGCGGACAATTCCTCCATTACGGAAGAGAGATTTCCCGCATTTTCCGTGGAATCCGCAATCTGTTCACCAACGGTTTTTGCCGAGCCCATAAGTGTTTCCGCTTCCTCCTTCAGCTTGCGCATAATCATTTGCAGCTGGGTCATAAAATTATTGACCCCATTCACCATCTGACCAATTTCATCCTGCGTTTTTACCGGAATACGCTCGGTCAGATCACCGTGTCCGCTCTCAATCTTATTCACAATCTGTTCAAGCTGGCGACCAGAACGCTTCGCCGGTTTGCAGATGGTCAAATTGACAACAAGAAGAAGGAAAACCCATACGATAACACTCACTGCAAGAAGAATTCCATCCAAAATATGGGTGTTCTGAATTGTGGAATCGCTCTGCTCAACAAAGCTTTTTGTTAAGTTATTTATTGCCTGACTAAAGCTTGTCATGGTATTTTCCACCTCCGTTGTGTAGGTGGATAGCCCATCAATCATCGCGGGGAGCGACATAAACTCTCCCGCATTTGCTGTGACCAAAATTGATTCTATGTAACTGGAGAAATTTGTCATCGACTGGCTTAGCGAGCTGGAAATCCCTGCAAGCTCACTATCCTCCGATGCACTGCACAACTGCATTGCCTTTTCAAAATTCTCCTCAAGACTGCTCAGATTTTCATTTAAAAGCCTTGTGATCGAGCGGTACTGCTCCGCAGGCAGATCCATCTTATAATAGGCAAAATTCGCATACAGGCGCACCTGTTGAAAGTCGTCCCGGATATCCCCCTGCACCTGCTCAAGCTCAATACAGATCGTAGCCACTTTATCATTGTCTTTCTGTATGTTGCCAATTCCCTGATAGTTCGCAATAACCGTGACAACAGCAACAATCGCAAGGATGTTCACCATTAGATTAATTTTGAACCCTATGCTTTTCACGTTCATAATGACCTCCATTCCGCAGCATATACCTGCCCGCTTCTCCTTGTTAAATTCTCTCCTTCTAATGTAGCATAGAAAAAATAAATTTTCAACAAAATTCAAAAAAAATTTTAACTATAGAAAAAATTCGGGCCTGTTTGATAAGATATTTTCTACAATTTATCACTCTGAACGATTCTATTTTCAAAACTTTTGCAGAAAAGAAAAATTATAACAAGAATTAGCATAAAGAACGCAAGATTTGTTTTTTATTGTGCTGATTTTCATGGTATACTACAGAAGACCTTTTTAATAGATTATGGAGGAAATAAAGCGATGAAAAAATATGCAACAAATCCCTACCTTCCGTCCTGGGAATATATTCCTGATGCAGAACCCTATGTATTTGGCAACAGAGTCTATGTCTATGGTTCCCACGACTACTACAACGGTCATGTCTTTTGCCTGGGAGATTATGTCTGCTGGTCAGCACCTTCCGGCAAGCCCACACACTGGCGTTATGAGGGAGTAATCTACTCTAAGACACAAGACCCGTTAAACCGCGATGGAAAAATGTGCCTGTACGCCCCAGATCTTACTGTAGGTTCTGACGGAAGATTTTATCTATACTATGTTCTCGACCATGTTTCCATTGTATCCGTGGCGGTCTGTGATACTCCCGCTGGAAAATACCAATTTTTGGGATACGTGCATTACCCGGACGGCACAAGACTTGGAGAACGTCCGGGCGATGAACCGCAGTTTGATCCTGGCGTAATTACAGAAAACGGACGCACCTACCTCTATACCGGCTTTTGCGGGAGAGGTGATACGTCGCGCACAGGGGCGATGGTCACCGTGCTTGAGGAAGATATGCTTACCATCAAAGAAGCTCCTACCTTTATCGTTCCGGGCTGCGAACACAGCGCGGGGACAGAATTTGAGGGACACGCCTTTTTTGAGGCTCCGTCCATAAGAAGGCGCGGGGATACCTACTATTTTATTTATTCCTCCGAAGTGATGCATGAACTCTGTTATGCAACCTCAGATAGCCCGACGGGGAAATTTCACTATGGCGGCGTAATTGTAAGCAATTGCGACTTACATATCGACAGCTACAAGCCTGCAGAACTTCCCGCCGCTTATGGCGCAAACAATCATGGCAGCATTGTGGAAATAAATGGAAAATGGTATATCTTTTACCACCGCCACACCAATGGAACTTGGTACAGCCGCCAAGGTTGTGCTGAGGAGATCCACTTTAACTTGGACGGTACAATCCCACAGGTGGAAATGACTTCCTGCGGACTGAACAATGGACCACTGCCAGGAAAGGGAGAATATCCGACCTACCTCGCCTGCAATCTTTTCACCGACACTCCTTCCATCTATATTGGTGGCGACCGCTTCCCGAAAATTATGCAGGACGGGCGCGACGGCGACAAAAATGCTGGGTATATCGCCAATATTACGGATTCTGCCACAGCGGGTTTTAAATATTTTGACTGCAAAAATGTGCAGGAGATCACTCTTTCCGTTCGCGGTTATGCCAACGGGACATTTGAGATTAAGACACAGATGGATGGGGAAGTTCTTGCAAGCATCCCGGTAAAATATTCCAATGTCTGGGAGGATTATACTGAAAAACTTCCTCTCCCGGATGGTGTTCATGCCATCTACATCACCTACCGGGGACCGGGAAATGCCAGCCTAAGGGCATTTACCCTAAACTAGAGTGTATAAGCAAAGCCATTTTGTCATGTATCACGGAAAAAACATCGGGACATTGATGGCACAAGGAAAGCAATCCGGACGCGATTTCACGGCTTTTTAAGCGTCCGGACTGCCTTTGCTCTTCCCCCGGTCTGTACCCTAATTCAAGATTTTTTTCTGCCAAATAAATTGATAATTACAATAATGGAAGGAAATATTACACCTGCAACCACCCAAATCACCCAGCTATATCCCCAATTATTGGTAAAAAGACTATATCCCAAGTATATTGCAGTGATGATTAGCCAATAGGCGGCAGAGATCGCTGTCACAATAGGTTGCTTCTCTTTTTTTTCCTTTGAATAATCTCCCTCCTGTAAAAGTTTCTCATAGCTTGCCCATACAATACTGCTGCTGACAAGGAAAACTATGCCTATACCTGCAAGAATAAAAGAAACAGAAAGCATAACCATTAACAGCAATTCATCTTTATCATTAAAAATTGCTCCTCCAAAAAAAGGAATTAGTGCCATAATACAAAGCCCCGCTCCAATTATATTATTTCTTGTATAGGTTTCATTATATTTTGCCTTTCGCTCCGCAACCATCCCGCTAACTCCGTACTCAGGTTCAAATACTTCCTTTTCTAGATAGTCATATGCCGCTGTTTTTCTGCCACTTGCAATAAATATGGCAACCGCTACCGCGAGGAAAATAAGTAAAACAATCATTCCAATTCCTCCCGCCGCGTAATCGGTCAAGCCATATTCAGGAATTTCACTAACCGCCCCCAGTATCAATAGGCATATAGGAGATAAAACACACAGAAAAACAGCCAACGCAATTGATTTTGACGTTCTCATCTTCACCGAAAGAAATACATTTGCCTCTTCCATAGATACGCGCCTTAGTGCAGATGCCTTCGTTTCATCCGATGGGATACTACACCCCGCATCTTCAATCTCATCTTTAAGTAAATAATCCGTACTTACATTGAACAACTCTGAAAGGCGAATCATTCTCTCAAGATCTGGAACAGATTGCGCCCCTTCCCATTTTGAAACAGATTGTCTTGTAACATTCATCTGTTCCGCTAATTCTTCTTGTGACCAACCCGCTTTTTTGCGAAGTTGAATCAGTTTGTCCGCAAAAATCATTCTTATATCCTCCTTGTATAATAATTATACATGGATTTTATCATTTTGTCAGGTTGCATACCACCAACCAGCACCATCCAATATGTCAACAGTCAGTTGCACCCATAGTATTTACTGAAATTTGCCTTTATTTCAAATTTTCCTCAAAAAACTGTTCCAGCTTATCAAAAGGAATCGCATTCTTTCCGCCGCCGTCATACAGATCTGTATGAACCACATCCGGAATAATCAGTAATTCTTTGTTGTCTGCAAAAGGGTTATCCTTCACCATCCCGGCATAGGCATCACGGCTGAAATAGCAGGAGTGCGCTCTCTCCCCATGCAGGACAAGAACCGCACTGCGGATCTCGTTGCTGTATCTAAGAATCGGCTGGTTGATAAAGGACATACAGCCAATAATATTCCAGCCGCCATTGGAATTTAAGGAACGCTTGTGGTAGCCGCGATCTGTTTTATAGTAATCATAATAATCTTTTATAAAGAAAGGTGCGTCCTCTGGAAGCGGATCGACCACCCCGCCGCCTAACGCATAACTGCCATTTTTATAATCTGCAATCCTCTGGGCATTCATGGCTTCTTTCTTTGCATACCGTGCATCAGCAGAATTCTCCGCATCAAAATATCCGTTGGCATTAACACGGGACATATCGTACATGGTAGAGGTAACCGTTGCCTTAATGCGGGTATCCAGTGCCGCCGCATTGAGTGCCAGACCTCCCCAGCCACAGATACCGATAATGCCGATGCGTTCGGGATCAACATTCTCCTGAACAGAAAGGAAATCTACCGCTGCCTGAAAATCCTCCGTGTTGATATCCGGCGAAGCCATATAGCGGGGTTCTCCGCCACTTTCCCCGGTAAAGGAAGGATCAAAAGCAATGGTGAGAAAACCTCGCTCTGCCATTGTCTGCGCATACAGCCCGGCAGCCTGTTCCTTCACTGCGCCAAACGGTCCGCACACTGCAATTGCAGCCAGCCTTCCCTCAACCCCCTTCGGCTCATAAAGATCTGCTGCCAGTACAATTCCATAACGGTTGGAAAATCTTACTTTGCGATGACTCACCTTCTGGCTTTTTGGGAAAGTCTTATCCCATTCTCTATTCTGTTTGTCATAACCCACAGACTCACAAATATTCTGCATTACATTATTTTCCATTTTTTAATGCCTCTCTTTCTTTTTTATTATTGCTTTTCTCTTTCCATACGTCGTACTAAAAAGTCAAGGCAGTCAACCTTTCCCTGACTTTCATGTAAACTGTCCATCAGACAGCAGCGATGTCTTCTCAACATCTTGATCGCATCCTGAACCTGACCATTATGATACAGTACACATATTTTTTCGATTGTTTGTGAAGCACAACCTGCATCCCTTAGATTCTGAATTAAATCCTCTATATGACCGCCCCCTTCCTTCTATGCCTGTATTATATTCTCTTGACTTATATTTCGCTAATAGTTATAATTTATATCGTGATATAAAATTTTGGAATATCTTAGGAGGACGATATGGAACTGCGAACCATAAGATATTTTCTCGCCGTGGCAAGGGAGGAAAATATGACCCGCGCAGCGGAACTGCTTCATGTTACCCAACCCACACTCTCCAAACAATTAAAAGCTCTTGAAGAAGAATTGGGGAAAAAGCTGTTCACACGCCACAGTTTTAGTATACAACTTACTGAGGAAGGTATTTTGCTGAGAAAACGGGCGGAGGATCTGATCAAAATGGCAGATAGGATCACTACTGAATTTCTCACATTAGATGATGTTTTGGGTGGCGATGTTTACTTTGGTCTGGCGGAATCCTATCAGATTAGATACCTCGCTGCCGCAATCAGAAAATTCAGGGAAATTTACCCTAATTTGCGCTATCATATTACGAGCGGCGACACAGAGCAAGTTACAGAAAAACTGGATAAGGGAATTATTGATTTTGCGGTGTTAGCACAGGAACCGAATACTGCAAAATATCACTATTTAACATTTCCCGTTGCTGATTTGTGGGGCGTTGTCATGCCAAAAGATTGTCCACTGGCAAAAAAAAGTACCATCAGCACAGAGGACTTAATTGGACTCCCTTTATTTTGTTCCGAGCAGGGATGGGACAATGATATTTCTAAATGGTGTGGTAATAATAGGGATAAACTATATCTTGAGGGTTCATTTCGTCTGTCCTACAATGGTTCCCTTTTTGTTAAAGAAGGACTTGGTTATCTTCTAACTTTTGAACATCTAATTGATACAACCCCTGAAAGCGGGCTTGTTTTCCGCCCCCTTGCCCCTAAACTCGAAACTAAAATATACTTAATATGGAAAAAATATCAAGTCTTTACACCCATTGCTGGACGGCTACTGGAAATGCTGAAATACGAGTTTTCATAATAGATCACAAATTCAGAAATTTTCACACAAAAAACATACAATATTTTATTTTTTCAACAATATATTTACATTTTTGATAATATATCAATATATTTACTTTTTCCAAAAAATTGGTTGATTTTACAAAGAAAATCTAATATAATAAGAAAGTGATCTGAAATAAACTATTGATGGGTATGCACAAAAGTGCGAAAGGGGATAAAAATGAAAAATTTCCAAAATTATACACCGGAAAAATACTCCAAACCCGACTACGAAAAAATAGAAGAGGGAATTTACCGGACAAAATGTCCATATGATGAAGATATGATTTTTGTAACCTCCCTCTCCTTTGAGATGGAACGAGAATGTTACGGTGAGGAAGATGCCTCCCCAAGAAATCTTACACAGGTTCCTATCGAGGGAATCCTGGATGAATTTTCTGTATTTGTTACAGACTTTTACGAATCACTCAATCAGACAAGTGAAACTATCTGTTATCAGGAATTTGGCTCTCTCAATTTAGCTAATCTTCAACAGTTAAGAGCATTAATTGGCAAGAGGTTTTATGCGGTGCCGTACATCGATGAAGAAGACGGTGAAGAATATTATGATATGAAGTTGGAGTAATTTTATGGAACTAAAACAGCATATGTCCGCATAGCACCCGGAGGGAGTTTTTGAGAACAAAGTGAACAAAAATCCCTCCTAGATGATGGGACTAGAAGGGCATATGCGGAACTAAAAATCAGTAAAATCCTGTACTGTACCCGGAAATAAATTTCTGGAAGCTATGTGCACAGAAATTTATTCCCCAGATCATTAGGTACAGAAAGGGATTTTACGGAACTCAAGATCAGAGGACTGAAAACAAAATGGGCTTATTTTCTAAAAAACCAAAGGAACTTATCTACGACACAGCGGAGTGTGCCAAAAAGAAAACCCGTATGCGGGAAATGTTTAATGAGGCGGTGAACGAGAAGGACAGTTTTTAGTTGCAAACTTCAGGGGAAAAGATCAAAAAGAACTAAGGAAATGATAAAGGAGTTAGAACAAGAAAATGATTAGAGGGATAAAAGTTAAATTATATCCAAATAAAGAGCAAGAGATACTATTTAAAAAATCATGTGGTCTTGCAAGATATGCTTATAATTGGGGTTTAAATTATCAAAAAGAGAATTATAAGAACGGAAATAAATATATCGGAAAAGGAGATATGAAAAAATTATTTAAGCATTTTCGTGATGAAAATGAAGAGGTTGAATGGATTTTTGACTTTCTCGAAGCTATGCGCAGCTGCCTAGAACAGGGAGGACATAAGCAGGAAAAATGGAAAAGGTAGATTTAGGAAAGGAAGAACACATTTATGAAACAAAAAGTCAGCGAATCCTTAAATTCACTCGGCGTTGCCCGCAAACTCTCCCCCCTGGAACTTAAATTTATGAAACTGATCTGGGCGCACCCGGAAGGAATCAGCAGCCATGAAATATATGCGGAGTCCGAATTTTGCCAGGGACAGGGCACAAAGGGTACAATTCTCTTTAAAATCAACAAAAAGGGCTATGTAAAAACCGTTCAGCAGGGACGGCACCACATATATTATCCACTTTTTACGCAGCAAGAATATGAGCAGGCAATCGCGGGACAACAGCTTGAAAAAAGCCTTGGAAATAATTCTTTTTTTGACCTGGTTGCCGCCTTCTGCGGAAAAAGCTGCCTGACGAAAAAGCAGGAAGAACGCATCAGTCAATTGTTGGAGGAGATAAAGCATGATAGCGAAACTGAGTGATTTTTTTATTTTACTGTTCTCGGCTTCTGTTTTCGGTGGAATTTTTTCCTGCTTGCAGAAATTTTGTATCGCACAAAAATGATAAGCGCGGGGGAGAACTATCTCCTCCTGCGCTCTACGTTAATTTTCCATCTTATCTCACCAATATTTGCGGCGTTATTTTTTGTCCGGAGTGCAAAGCCACCCATACTTCCCGCGTCCGGTGCGGATTTTGACCATTTTATTTTTACAGAACTGCCTATTTCCTATCATTTTTTTGATTTTTACCGCGAACTGCGCCCTCTTCCCTATCTATCTTTTCGCAATATGGTTCATCGTTTTCCTCGTTGTTTTTCTGGTGCGCATTGCAAAAAATCACCGTTTGCTTACCCAGCTACAGACAATCTCCTCCACCAACACAAACCGCGAGCTGGAATTATTAAAAAATCAGCTTATGGAAGAATATCGGATTCGCAGACCAATTCAAATTCAATACTGCGCGCTTCTTAGCACTCCGATAATTTCCAATATTGTATATACTATCATTTTCCTTCTGCAGACAAAATTATCGGAACAATATACTGAATTTGTTTTGTGCCATGAATTGATCCACTGCCGAAGAAATGATATTTTTTATAAATATCTGCTTCTTTTTATCAAAAGTTTTTATTGGTTTAACCCGCTGCTTTTTTTATTCGCCCGCATCTTTCATGAGCGTCGTGAAATTTCCTGTGACAAGTCACTGCTTGACGGACACAGCCGCAAAGATCAGTTTGAATATGCAAAACGTATCGCGGGCTTTGCCGGATATACAAAACCGGAGCTTATGGCGGGGTTTTACTGCGCCCACACCACAGAGCGCAGAATTGCTGCCATTGCCACAATGTGTTCCGGCAGCAGAAGCCACAGGAAGAAGACCAAAGTATTCACTAGTGCGACATTCTTTCTCCTATTTGTAATTCTGATCCTGATGACTGCAAACTGCAAAGTTCTTCGCATCGCACTTGGCAAATGGATGGAAATAATTCATATTACAATGCTTTAATTTTCTGGCTTCCAAGATTATTGTGCATGATTTCTTTTAACCTAATCCCCAAGCTGCTTTAACAAGGCAACAGCACTCTCATTTCCCCGTGCTGCCGCCTCCTTAAGCCATGCCACCGCCACCGCGCGGTTCGGCTGTACGCCCTGCCCGGTTATGTAGCAGACCCCGAGGTTATACTGTGCCTCCTCATCGCCCTGCTCGGCCGCCTTTTGGTACAATTCGACCGCCTTCGCGAAATCCTGTGGAACGCCCTGCCCGGTCGCATACAATTGCCCAAGGCTGCCCCATGCAAGCGGATATCCCTGCTCTGCTGCCCTGCGGTACCAGAAAACCGCCTTGGCAATATCAAGCTCCATCCCTTGCCCGGTCTGGTAACAATAGGCAAGAACATACTGTGCGCCTACATGGCCTTGATCCGCTGCCCTCGAAAACCACACCGCCGCCCGCGCATCATCCTGCTCTACCCCTTCGCCATTTGAATAACAAAGACCGAGGGAAAACTGCGCATCCACATCCCCACGCCTTGCCGCTTTCTCATATGTTCGGACATCACCTTCCGAGTCCTGCCCTGCATCCTTGTTAGCCAACCGGATTTGCTCTAGTGCTGCCTGTGCCTGTGCATCGCCCTGTTCTGCCGCTTTTTGATACCACGCAAGTGCCATATCAAGATCTTTCTTGACCCCCACGCCATCCCGGTAACAGTTGCCGAGCCGGTACTGCGATGGCACATGGTCCTGCTCGGCCGCCTTCGCGAACCACGCCGCTGCCTGCACATCATCCTTTTCTACATATTTCCCGCAGGCATAACAATGCCCCAAATAATACTGTGCGGACTCATAGCCTCCCTGCGCGGACTTGCAGACCAATTCAAAAGCCTTCTGCTCATCCTTCTTTACACCCCTGCCCTTCTCATAGGCGTAGGCGAGATGGCTCTGCGCCTCCTCATCATCCTGCGCCGCCGCCCTTTCGTACCATACCACCGCCTGCTTTTCATCCTTCTTTACCCCCTTGCCGAGCCAATAACAGTTGCCGAGTTCATTCTGCGCATAGGTATGTCCCTGCATTGCGGCTTTTTCATACAGGCGGAACGCTTCCTCCTCATCTTCCTCCACTCCATCGCCATTATCGTAGCACTGGGCAAGTGCATACTGCGCCTTCGCCAATCCCTGCTCGGCTGCTTTCGTATACCAAGAAACTGCCTGCTCCATATCTTCTTCCACGCCGCGCCCATTGCGATAACAATTGCCAAGCGCACACTGCGCATCCGCCAATCCCTGCTCGGCTGCTTTCGTATACCAAGAAACTGCCTGCTCCATATCTTCTTCCACGCCGCGCCCATTGCGATAACAATTGCCAAGCGCACACTGCGCATCCGCCAATCCCTGCTCGGCCGCTTTCGTATACCAAGAAACCGCTTTTTCACAATCCTCCTTTTCTCCCTCCCCATTCGCGTAGCAGGTTCCAAGATTATACTGCGCATCCGCATACCCCTGTTTTGCCGCTCTCTCATACCAATAGACCGCCTGTTTCTCGTCCTGCTTTACACCATTGCCCATCCCATAGCACCAGCCAAGGTTAGATTGCGCGGTAGCATGCCCCTGTTCGGCGGCTTTCCTGTACCAGAAAACTGCCTGCCCATAATCCTGCCTAATCCCGGTACCCTCCACCCCATAATAAACCCCCACCTCGAACTGGGCATCCGCCATGCCTTCCTCCGCCAGCCCTAAGAACAATTCCAACGCCTTTTTGTGATCCTGCCCTACACCGGCTCCTTTTTTGTAAAAACGCGCAAGATTATACCGTGCATGCGCATACCCCTGCTCGGCCGCCTTTTGGAACCAATAGACCGCCTGCGCATCATCCTGTTCTACGCCATTCCCATCTTCGTAACAGCCCCCAAGGTTATTCTGCGCGGTGGCATTCCCTGCCTCGGCCGCTTTGCGGTAACATTCCACCGCTTTCTTCTCATCTTTTTCGATGCCATCGCCCTTTGCATACAAAACCCCAAGATTGTTCATGGAGCTGACATTGCCCTGCGCGATTGCCTTTTCATACCAGTAAATTGCCTTTTTTATGTCCTTTTCTACGCCCTGTCCATTCTTGTAGCACTGCCCTATGTTATTCTGTCCGGCATCATTCCCCTGCTCGGCCGCTTCCTTGTACCAATAAGCTGCCCGTTCCCAGTCCTGCGGCACGCCGTACCCCATCTCATAGCAATAGCCAAGGTTGACCTGGGCATCGGAATGCCCTTGGTCCGCCGCCTTCTGGAACCAATAGACCGCCTTTCCATAATCGGTTTCTACGGCTTCCGGGTTAAACAGGTAAAGATTCCCCATATTCCGCTGTGCATCCACATCACCGCCCTTCGCGCCCTTTTCATACCAATAAAACGCCTTTTCCCAGTCCTGCGGCACACCCTCACCATTCTCATAGCAATAGCCAAGGCTTCGCTGCGCCGGCGCATATCCCTGTGCCACCGCCTTGTTAAACCACTCGATCGCAGTCGCAAAATCCTTCTTTACACCCCATCCGCGCTTATAGCACTGACCAATCTCATACTGTGCCGGCGCATAACCGGATGCAGCAGAAGCAAGGCACTGGTTGAAATCAAAACCATCCTCCCAGAATTGCCATATATAAACAATAATGTTTGTTCCATTTGACATTTTATTTTCTCCCTCTTATCATCATTTAAGTAATTTCTTTAATACCCTAGCCGCTCAAGCATTGCCTGTGCCTTCTCATATCCCTGCGCCGCCGCTGCCTGCAAATATGGAATTGCCTTCTCCACATTCTGCTTTACGCCCCGCCCCGTGGCATAAAATCCCCCGGTATTGTACTGCGCTGTCACATTTCCCTGATCTGCCGCCTTTTTAAACCAGCCAAATGCCTTCTTAAAATCCTGCTCCACACCAATGCCACTTGCATAACAAACCCCCAGCTTATTCTGCGCTAAGGCAAAACCTCCCTTTGCCGCCCTCTCGTACCACTCAAAGGCCTCTTCCTCATCCTCATCAACACCAATGCCTTTTTGATAGCACTCGCCAAGCTCAAACTGCGCATCTAAATTTCCCTGCTCGGCTGCCCTTTCGTACCATTCAATTGCTTCCTCCTCGTCCTGTTCAAGATTTTTGCCAAAGCGATAACAATGCCCCATATAATACTGCGCCGCTGCTTTTCCGCCCCTGGCTGCCTTCTCGCACCATTCCATCGCTTTTACTTCATCCTTCTCAACACCCATACCATTCTCATAGCAGCAAGCAAGATAATACTGTGCATCCTCATCCCCCTGATCAGCTGACTTCTCATACCAGTATGCTGCACTTTTCAGATCCTTTTCTACACCGACACCCTCCCAGTAGGCATTGGCAGCCATATACTGCGCAAATGTATGTCCCTGCTCAGCAGATTTTAAGTACCATGAAAAGGCGATCTCGCGATTTTGTTCTATCCCGCTTCCATTTGCATAGCAGCTTGCGAGAGCATACTGTGCATCAGCATTTCCCTGATCGGCAGATTTTTTATACCAGTAAACCGCCTGCTCTAAATCCTTTCCCACACCGTAAGCATCCCGGTAGCAATTTCCAAGAAAATACTGCGCCTCATCATATCCCTGCTCCGCCGACTTGCGGTACAAAGAAACCGCCCTTTCGCAATTCTCCTTGACTCCTTCCCCCTTCTCATAGCAGAGTCCAAGCCACGCCTGCGCCTTCTCGTGACCCTGATCTGCCGCCTTCTCATACCAGTAGATCGCCTTTTTTAAATCGATTTCCACAAGATTTCCCGCATGGTAATTATGCCCTGCGGAATATTGCGCATCCACATTACCGCCCTCGGCGGCTTTCAAACACCATTCCATCGCCTTTTTTTCATCAAGTTCCACACCCTTGCCATATTCATAGAGATCAGAAAGACTATACTGCGCATCCACATCCCCCTGTGCGGCAGATTTTTCAAACCAGTAAGCAGCCCGTACATAATCCTGCGGTACACCCTCGCCAAACTTGTAACAGCAGCCAAGATTGTTCTGTGCATCCGCTGAACCCATTTCCGCCGCGCTGCGGTACAGAGAAGCCGCCTTGTCAGTATCTTTCTCCACACCCTCACCCATTGCGTACATCGCCCCAAGATTTGTCATCGCATTCATACTGCCGTGATCTGCTGCCTTTTTGTACCAGTATACCGCCTCCCCGTTATCCTGCTCCACACCGATCCCCTTGCGGTAGCATTGCCCCAAATTATACTGTGCATTAATTTCCCCGTCCTCGGCAGCCTGTTCATACCAGAAAAATGCTTGTTCCTCATACTTTTTAACACCAAGCCCAAGCTCATAGCACACTCCAAGATTATTCTGCGCCCCGCTATGCCCCTGATCTGCCGCTTTCTGATACCAATAAACTGCTTTCTCATAATCCGCTTCCTCCACACCTATTTTAAACCGGTAGCAGTTCGCGATATTCTGCTGTGCGTCCGCGTCGCCTCCCTTTGCACCTTCCTCGTACCAGTACAGTGCCCTCTCCCAGTCCTGAGAAACACCCTCACCATTTTCATAGCAGTAGCCAAGGCTTCGCTGTGCCGCCGCATTGCCCTGCGCTGCTGCCTTTTTAAACCACTCCACAGCGATGGCAAAATCCTTTTTTACTCCCACGCCGCGCTTATAGCACTGACCAAGTTCATACTGCGCGGATGCGTATCCGGATTCAGCAGAAATGCGGCATTGGTTAATATCAAATTTCTCCGTCCAATATTCCTTGCCGTAAAATATAATATTTGAGTTATCCATAATTACTATTTTGCTCCTTTATTCATTTTATGTTTATATATATTTACTATAAGTATATATAACTTACCAACGAATTTCCATTTCTTCATTGAACTTTAAGAAATAAAATTAAAATACCTTTCACTAATTTCCTTTCACTCACTTAAATAAACCAAGATTAATTACTTTTCAAATATTTTTCTTCTAAGCAAAATTTGTATAAATATTTAATAATTCATACACAGATTATACATGATTTAATATAAAAAGTCAAATTATTATGTATTTCTCAACTTATTCTTTACTATACTCTATTGCTTTGTACATTAAACTGTACATAATCACAAATATAAATATGATACTCAATTTATATTTGTGTTATACCACTAATAAAACAATCATATTCTCCTGCTGTTCAAAAAATAAAAAATTATTCCCTCTTGACTTTGACACGGTGTTATACTTTATCATACAAACCAGAAAGGAGTTCGCACTATGGAATATCTCACTATCACCCAGGTTTCAAAAACATACGAAGTCACTCCCCGTCAGTTGCGGCACTATGAAAAGCTTGGGCTTATCCAGGTGGCGCATAAGGAGGATTATGCTTATCGGCTGTACGACGAAGAGGCACTGCACCACCTACAGCAGATCATTATTTTAAGGAAGCTGCACATTCCCCTAAAGCAGATTGCCATTATCTTAAAAGATGAAGCGGGGGTTAAATCCCTTGGGATATTGCAGGAAAATCTGGCGCAGCTTGAGGGGGAGATCACCTCTCTCGACACGATACGAAGCATTCTAAAGCAGTTTATTGACCGCCTTGATGAAAGCATAAAGCACAGGACGCATTTTGATCTGCTTAGTGATTCAGAACTTACAAAAATTTCCAACGCGCTCACCTTTCCCAAAACTACCTTAAAGGAGAATGCAACGATGAATGATTTAAACAAAGCGGAAGAAACATTAAACAAATCCCTGAATGTAAGAATTCTGCTGCTGCCGCCCTGCACAGTCGCCTCCTACCAGTACATCGGGGAACAGCCGGAAGAGAATGTCGGAAATACAGTAAGCCGATTTGTTCAGGAGAGCAAACTGTACGAGATCAAACCGGATGCCAGAATGTTTGGCTTCAACCATCCAAATCCTGGCATCCTTGAGGGCAATATTTACGGTTATGAGGATTGGGTTACAATCCCGGAAGATATGGAACTTCCTAAGCCGATGGTCAAAAAGAAATTTGAGGGAGGACTGTATGCCGTTCTGACCATCCAGTTCCCGGAATTCCAGTACTGGGAAAGCCTTAGCCGGTGGGTGGACGAAAACCCCGACTATGAAGCAAATTACAGCGAACTTGGGCTGGAGATTATGGGTGGCTGTCTGGAGGAACATTTGAACTGGGTATACTGCGCACATATGGGCTGGCCGGAGGATAATTGTTCCGGGCAGATCGATCTGATGCTTCCGATTCGGCGCAGAGCAAAATAGTTTCGATATCAAATATGGGATTGACCCCCACCTCCAGGCGGTGGGCAACTTTATCCGATATGGATCTGGCGAATTGCAGAAACCATAAATCAAAAATGGGAGATTATGTAGCGAAAAGAAAATGCAATCCGACTTACCAAGATAACCGAGAATAACTTAAAAAATATTGATGTGGAGATCCCTTACAGCAAACATACGGTGATCGCCGGTGTGTCCGGTTCCGGAAAATCAACGCTGGCCTACGATGTGATCTATGCCGCCGCAAATCAAAAACTAATTCGCTGTATGTCGGACGGCGAAAAAATATTTCACGCGAAGATGAAAACACCGAAAGTAGAAATGATCGAAGGGTTATCCACAGTAATCAGCTTAAAACAAGTAAAACCAAACCACAATCCCCGTTCGACCATCGGCACCTTTACCGATATCGCCCCCGGCATCCGAAGCCTGATAGCATTTTATGGTCAGTGTTCATGCCCCTGCTGTGACAAAATATTTCCGCAGAGCAATCTTTCTAGACTTATTCGGGATATGGAAGCACTTCCGGATAAGACAATTGCCGAGGTGGGCTTCCCCTATTTTTTTACCAGAAGGAACAGCAGAGAACAGCAGATCGAGTCCTTGCGAAAGCGAGGATTCCGATTTGTCTATGTGGGGGGAGCGTGCCTTTCCCTCAGAGATTTTATCCCCATTAATGAGGCGGGGGAATTTATCTTAGTTGTGGAAAACCGATTTCAAACCAGTGCCACACTTACCAAGAGCGATATAAACTGTCTAAAAAACGCCGCCTCCCACGGAGATCGCTATTTTTTCATCCATCTTAGCGGGACGGACACCATAAAAATACAGAAATTTTATCAAAAACATGGATGCGCAAAACATCATTTTTTTGCATCGAGCTTCGAACCCTCCGATTTTTCCTATAATAATATTTCCTGTGCCTGCGCAGAATGCATGGGAAGCGGAATAAAAAAGATTACCCATCCGTTAAAGGTGATAAAAAATCCTAAGAAAACCCTGCAACAGGGTGTATTTTACCCGGATATTTACTCGATGAGCCATCCGTACTCCTATATGAGTTTATACAGTCTGGCAAGCCATTATAATTTCCCATTTGACGTTCCCTACGAAGAATTATCAGAAAAAGCTAAAAATCTGATTTTGTATGGCACTGGGGAAGATACCTTTTTGCTAAAACGCCCGCCGGGATATGATAAACCTCTGCCAAATTATCTGGACAGAGAGGGAAAGCCCATTCGCTTTCAGGGTATTCTGATACGGCTTGAAGAATTATATCAGGATATGCTAAGCGATCCGACACTGCCGACACCCGCACAGAAATAATTTTTCGAAACATATATGCATGAAATTTCATGTCCGATCTGTGAGGGCACACGCCTGAAAAAAATCCGGAATTACACTTTGCTTGCTGGAAAAAACTATGCGCAGCTTGGAAAAATGGAATTTTTCGAACTGCACTCCTTCCTGGATTTAATTTCCGAAAAGAATGATTCTATGGAAAATATTTCCATATTAAAAGAAGAATTAGCCCTGATGGAAGAAATCGGACTTGGCTATCTCTCCTTTGATCGGCGCATTGATTCCCTCTTTGGCGGCGAATACCAAAGACTTAGGATTGCCAGTCAAGTCGATTCCGGGCTGGTTGGACTTACTTATCTTATTGACGAGCCAACGGACGGACTGCATGGGACGGATACAAGAAAAGTTCTCACGGTAATCGACAGACTTTTACAAAAGGGCAATACAGTAATTACCATAGAGCATAATCTGGATATTCTGCGGGCAGCGGACTATATTATCGAACTTGGTCCCGGCGCGGGAAAAAATGGCGGTGAGGTGATTGCGACAGGAACCCCTAAGCAGCTTGCCAGGAATCCCAATTCGTTAACAGGTACTGGATATGTCATTTGCAGAGTCAGTCAAATTCTTTGATGGGAATAAAAATATCCCCCAAAAACTACAGCTCTCCTGTGACCTCGATCTTGGCTATATACAGCTCGGACAGCCGATGAATACACTTTCCGGAGGGGAAATACAGCGGATAAAACTGGTGCGGGAAATGACGCGCTGCCGAGGCAAAAAAGATTTGCTCTATATTTTTGACGAGCCAACCATAGGATTGCACAAACTCGATATTGCGAAAATCCTGTCGGTTATGCAGCGCGTAATAAAGGACCAAAATACTATTGTGCTGGTGGAACATCACCCGGATATGATTTTAAATTCCGATTATATTATTGATTTGGGACCGGGCGGAGGACGGCACGACGGCGAGATCGTATTTGAAGGAACACCATCCCAGATGCTTTCAGAGGGAAAAACAAAAACGGCAAATTATCTGAGAGAGTATTTACAAACCATATAAGTTTTTCTCATTTAAAGAGATGGAGGTATTCTTGCAGATATTTGATCATAGGGGGTATAAAAATGGAAAATCCACAAATCAGAGAACAATACAACCATATTATCGAAAAGATAAAAATTTCGCTCCACACCGAAAAACAATGCATCGCTGCCTATCTCCTAGGCAGTGCGAGCCATGATCTGCTATGGGAGTGGTCAGATCTGCAAATCGCCGTGATCTTAGAAGATGGATATAGGGGAAAACCATATTACTCTCTGTACGAGGAGGACTTAATTGTCGCTTTAAACCTATATTCCCTCACTGCATTTAAAGAATTTATCGGTGCGTTCTGCGCGGATGATTATCTGTGGAAAGCATTTGCTAAAAGCACAAAACTATTCTCCAAAGATCCCATGCTGGATGAGTGGATGGAGGATGCCTTCTATGTCGGCGAAGTAGATCGCCAGAAGGAAATGCTTCTGGGATTTTCCGGTGCCGTCTATTATCTGAACAAAGCAGAGAAAAATTTTTATATTAAAGAGAACCTTGAAAATACCATTTATTTTATCCCTCAGATCGCAGAAAATATCGCGTGGATTGAGATATTTAAGCATAGGGAAATTCCGCAGAGAGAATTGATCCCCCAGGGCAAAAGATTGAGCCCCACGGTTTTTGAAAAAATCTACGATCCCTTATTTTCCCTGAAGCCGGACGAGAATGCGAATTTCTCAAAAGAAAGTTTACAAAATATCTTGGAACAAACTGTATCCTACCTAAAAGAAAATACCTCTTTTGTATATCAGCCCATTCTTGCGTATCTGGAAAAACATGGAAACTCAGAGGGATTCTGCTATGAAACCTGCCCCATGGGTTTGGCATCAATTATGAATGGCTTGTCCGCTGCGGCATTGCCTGCCGCTATGGAATACCGGAAAAAATTCCGTTTTTTAAGCAGGGGGAAAAACTAGGATACTATCTGCGCTCCAATATCTCATCAATCAACCCGTAGGCAAGTGCCTCCTGTGCCGTCATATAATGATCGCGCTCCGTATCCCTTGCAATCTGTTCCTCAGTTTTCCCGGTATTTTCTGCAAGGATACGGTTTAAGCGCGATTTATTCCTCTGAATATGATCAGAAACAATCTTGATCTCCGTTGCCTGCCCCTGTATGCCATTTCCGCTGATGGCGGGTTGATGAATTAAGATCTCCGCATTTGGCAGGGCAATGCGTTTGCCTCTGGTGCCGCCCGCAAGCAAAAACGCGCCAAAGCTTGCCGCTAAACCGATACAGATCGTGGATACATCGCATTTTATAAACTGCATGGTGTCATAGATGGCAAGCCCCGCTGTAATCGAGCCTCCGGGACTGTTGATATAGAGCTGGATATCCTTCGCCGGATCCTGTGCTTCAAGAAAGAGAAGCTGTGCTACGACAAGCTGTGCTGAGGCATCGTTTACCTCCTCCCCAAGAAAAATAATGCGATCAGATAACAGCCTTGAGAAAATATCGTAACTTCTCTCGCCGCGACTGGTCTGTTCAATCACATAAGGAATTGTACTCATGCCGCCCTCCTGCCTTTCTGGTTATCATATATCGACTGCGAAAAAGTAAACAGATAATTTTTTCGGTATAGAAAACTTTTCCAGTAAACTTTTCTTTTCAGGGAAATCTGATTTTTTCGGCATATCGAATCTTTTCGATAATCCTGCGGCGAACACTGATAGCGTTTGCCAAATGCCTGCGTAAATGCCTGATGTGAACCATATCCCGCATCGAGGGCAATCTCAATAATTGGTCTGTCCGTCATTTCCAATTGCATTGCTGCCGCTGCCAGCCTATGCTCTTTAATATATTTGTGAACTGTTATTCCCATTGTTTCCGCAAACGCTCTTCCCATATAAAATTTTGAATAATTCAGTTCTTGTGCAATCACATCCAATGAAAGTTCCCCGTTTTGGTGTGATAAAATGTAATCTATAATCTTTTTTGTCATCTCTTCCTTCGCACTGATTTTCTTATCCATCCCCTGCCTCCTATTTTTAGTTTTCATTTTTAGTTCCTCAGAATCCCTTCTGATACCCAAAACCTAGGAAGGAATTTCTAAGAGCTGTGCGAACAGAAATTCCTTCCGGGTACTATCCGGGATTCTGCTGTTTTTCCAGCTTTTATTTTTAGTTCCGCATATGCCTTTCTGGTACCCACTACCTGGGAAAGAAATTCTGCTCGCATAGCTCCCAGTATTTCTTTCCGGGTACCATCCAGGCATATGCTGTTTTTTATAATATAACATGGGATACACAAGAAATCTTAATAAAAATTGCCCTTTTCCACTGTACAGGCAGCATCCGCCACCTGCTCGCTTCTTTTGATTAACTCCAACTGTGGCAACATCACCAAAACCTCTTCCTCCCTGTCCTCCGCATGCCAATAATACATAAAGCTAACCTTAGCCCTCAAAAGATGGTACCCATCCGAAAGATATTTCTGTAGTTTCTCCTGAAATTTTCTTGAGTAAAGCATCAGCCGGTTTCCACAGGCATCTAAGCAGCCGACATCATCCACCCCTATCTCGTCCCCGCTCTGCAATCTTTTCACAAAATTCTGGCTCCGGTAGAAATACGATAAAAATACATCCTTCAACCCCATCTGGAACACCACAAGACCACTCTCCGGGTAATCTATCTCATCGTACTCATAATCCAGATACGGCACCATCCCTTCCGAGGGCTTCCCGCAACGCCGCAGATATGTTCCGGCATAGTGGATCGCAAGAGTCTTTTTCGCCCTTGTCATCGCCACATAGAGCAATCTTTTCCGCTCCTCCGTAGCCACCTTGTAATCATCAAGCAAAAGCACAACATGTTC
>CAJTLX010000030.1 GCA_910577165.1 uncultured Lachnospiraceae bacterium | reverse complement strand
AGAATGGAGGCTATATGCCAAGAAACGAGATCGGTGGAATTGTAAACAGCCTGCCAATTGAAACTATGGTGGCAGGACCGCTAGTCGCAGCGGTAAAGGCACAGAGAGAGGTCAGCGGGATGCTGGCAGAATTCTTGGAGACGGTCGCACTTGACAAGGACGGCAATGCCAGGATGGTCACTTTTAAGTATGACCAGGAAGTGGTAGATTCGGAGGGAAAAAATTCTCACGAAACTCGCTATATTCAGGCACCTTTCGTCGCACTATCTGGAATTCCAAACCTTGCGGTAGAAACGGTGCAGGTAAATTTCGAGTTGGAAGTCAACACATCGGATACCGATAAATCCACCACGACATCGAGTGGCACAACAAAGGGAAAAGCAGGATTTTTCTTTACTCCAAAAGTAGATTTTTCTGCCTCGTTAAGCCATAGTTCTGAGCAGACCCGCAAGACTGATACCCGCGCAAAATATTCATTCCATGTGGAAGCGCGCAAACAGGAACAGCCGGAAGCGTTGATGAGAATTGTGGAAGTTATGGTAAATGCAGCAACCAATCCAACAAGTGAAAAACCACAATTAGATAATCTAAAGGAAGAGGATAAACCTGGCAGCAATTAAAATAAAATAGAAAATACCAAATAAGGCAAATATTTTACAAGAATAAAAATCAAGAAATGAGAGGGCAGTTTTGTATGGGATTTTTCGTCAAAAAAAAGAAACAATCTGAAACTCCAATATCGGAGCAGGAAGACCAGACACTCTCCGATGTTATCCGCGGAATGCAGTACTGCGTCAACACAGCAGCAGAAATTACGGAAGCACACTATTTAAATCAGATGGCCGATTATTTTGATGAGGACGGCAATCCAGTTATGTTTATGTACCGCAATATTCGCGGGGAGATCGTAGAAATTCCGGTATTCACTCTGATGAACCACTCGGAACTGCTCTTAAACGAAATTGATATTAAAATGTCCCTGCCAATCAAATATGAAAAAACAAAAAAAATCGAGTTGGAAGGCAAAGCGGTGGAAGATTTTGAAGTTGCCAGAAGTGCATTTTATCTGGATAATGTATCAACTTCCGCCAAGGGAAAGGGCGGAGAAATTGAAATTGAAATGCATTTTAAGGCGGGGAACGCCCAGAAGCAGTATCGCGCATTGTGGATGAGTTAATGAACACAGGGGTTGTTCACGCATCAGAAGAACAGTGGGAACTTCAGAATCTTCAGGCGGGAAATAACGGATTGCATTCCGGAGAAAATAAAAAATAGCGGGAGGGGATAGATTATGGGCGGCACATTCGGCATAGCAGGAAAAATGGCTCTTCAGGAAGTTTCCAAAACTACTGGAACAAGACAGACCGCAGGACTTCCCACCTTTCACACCGCGTCGGAACCCCTGCCAAAAATTCCAAAAGTAGCAGCAGGCAGCAGCGTACTTAGCACGGGCGGAGAAGAAAATGGAAGTATTTATTTTCTTCCCTATCGCTATTACCTCTCCTCCGATGAAATGGTATTTTCCGAACAATCTGGCTGGGATCAGCATGAGCGATATAAAGAATTTATCCAAGTTATTCGCCAAAAAATGTTAGTGGATTACCCATGGAATGAAACTGCTATAATTTGCGAAATATTTCATCAAGATATGAGTCTTATGTATTGGGAAAAAGCAGTTCAAGAGATCTCCTCGCCAGAAAAACGTTTTTCTCTGAGAGATAAAGCCTATTCGGAAACTTTATATCATACCTGTTCTAAGAAACTCCATCAGGCAAAACAAAATTTTTATCTCAGAAAGACACAGATGCCCCCTGCTGATTTTTCCTCCAAAGCCCTGTGGTTTGGATCGTTTTCCAACTTAGATCTTAATAATAATTTCACTCCTAAAGAACATGTCGGAAGCATATATTTTGACGGCGGACGGATTCGCCTGATACATCAGCATGGTTCTACTGTAGAACATATACAGATGGAGCGGACTCTTCTTGCGGAAAGAGGACAAAAAATATTGCACAAGGAAGATAATGTATTCAACCTGGCCCAAAGGGTAGCCGCCGCAAGAAAAAAGGCAAGACGCGGCGAGACACTGTATGAATATGATTATGGCTATGGTTTAAGACATACTTCCAGAGGATATCCAAAAAAGATTATTTTAAACAATTACGAAATAGCACAACTTTACTATACTATTGAGCGAATGGACGAAGTACAATACAGTGGAAAATATAATAAAAATCTTGTAATCAGTGCGAGCAATCATCTGTTAGAACAATTCCTGCATATAAATAGCAGACTTCGGAGGGAACTTGGCTATTAGGGGATTTTAATCGGACAGAGAAAGGTTTTTTTCCGCTTATCATACGACCCGTGCGCCGCATTAGCGGCAAATCTTCTTTGCGAAATTTATGCAAAGGCACGGGTCTGCACGGCGATATTTTTCACCGATAATGATAAAAATCAATTCCTAAAATTCTTGCCACTTCCTCTGCCCCGCAAAGACAACTGTATCCGATCCCTGTAATCCCCGCCATCAAGCCATAATTACTGCACTCCTGCATTTCAAATATATCCTGTAGTTTTCCTTTGTATCCCATCAACTCTTTGCGGATATTTTCTTCCAATTTTCTGCTGGTCTCTTCTTTTTGACTTGCAAAATAAAGTGCGGCATTCCCATATTTTCCATGACAGAGGCAATAATTGCTCCCTTTACTATATTTTTCTGTCCCCTCTTTTTGCCTTAATACTGCTTCTGAGGATTCTTTTAATTTCCGCTGAAATTCTCCTCCTGTATACCTTCCGGCAAGTGTTCTTGCCATCACAATACCGCCCCAGCCATGACACCATGCCATGGACTCCGTTGGATTTGTTTTCTCTTCCTCTCTCATTTCCTCCAAAAAACGCAAGTCCTTCCAATCCCGCGCTCTTTCATCAAAATAATGTTCCTCAAATAAAAATGCACGGTAAGCCGCATCTAAAAATCTTTTATCCCCCGAATAATACCCCAGTTTTGCCAGAGCTAACATAATTCCACCCGCCCCGTGTGCAAAACCTGTCAGTGCCATATTTGTCAGAGAATTCACCCATCCCAATCCCCATTTATATGAAGCGGCATCCTTCACCAAAAATTCTCCCGCTTCCTTTGCCCATAAAATATACTGCTGATCACCCGTTATTTCATACGCTCCAAGCAGCACCAGGATAGCACCCGCATTTCCGCCAAGTACATCAAAATGTGTATCTTTTGAAAATAATTCTCTCATTGCCTCGCACTGCCATTTTAAATAGTCTAAAAACTCCGCTCTCCCATCAGATAAAGATAAAAGTAAATAGGCAAGCGCGATGGAAGCTTCACCGGAAAACGCCCCCGTAGGCTTTTGCTCTTTTTGCTCTTTTTGCCCTTTTTGCTTTTTCTCCATACAACTCTTAGTATAAGCAAACAATTTTTGAATCAATAATTCCGCAACTTCCCCATACTCTTTCTTTCCCGTTTCTCTTGCTAATCTCTGCATAAAAATGGCAATTCCTGCCAGACCATCATACAAATACATTCCCATCGGACGAATCAGATATCCTCGTTCCCGATATCCTGCCATTATAATACTAATCCAGCCCACATTCTTTCGATCATCCGACCAGATTGCCTCATTTAGTAAAATTTTTCCAATTTCTTCTGCAATCAAAACCCCGGCAGGAATATCTTCTATCGCCCCTTCTAAGCCCTCTAAACCCTCACCACACTTTTTCGCGATGGCATCGGATAAATTAATTTCTGTTTTTTTCTGAGTACCAAAATCCTTTTTACCGATAGAAAAATTTTCTCCCGCAACAGGTTTCTCCCCCAGAAAAAGTGCCATTCTCATCAGTTTTTCCTGCCGTTTCCTATCGGATTGCTTTAGGCGTTTTAAACGCCCAAAAACTTCCTTTATCACCGGTTCAAAAAAATAATCCCTGCAAATCTCATTTCCACAATACAGGTCAGATGCATAAGGATCATACCAAAAATAGGGAATATCCCCTCGCTCCATCTCCTGAACTTCCTGCATATGTATCCATTTATTTTCCTCTGTCGCCGGATTCGCATTACAGCAAATTTTTTCACACAGCAAATCACTTCTCTCCTTCTTTGCAGTCAAAAAATTTGGATGATGCATCGCCGTAAATAAAAAAGAATATTCCTGCGTCTGCCGCACCAGATAACGCGCCCGCACCCCCTGAAAAAGCCTTAACTTCTCGCTGACCTCCTCCTTGTTTTTCTCAAAAAATAAATATGTTTTTTCAAATCCCCCCTTAATTTCTGAAAAAAATTCTGTGGGCTGTATAAATTTTCCATTTAAAGTGGCCAGATTCTTTCCTTCTTTCAACCGTGGTCTCCTGTATTCTACATGCATCCGGATTGTGCCTGCGTCCACAATTACAGGAATATCCAACGGCAATAATTGTCCCCCTCCGCCATTCATCGCCCCCACATTGACCCCCTCCCCAGCTTCATTCCAGGCATATAAGGGCAAAATTCCCGTCTGCAAAACGGACTCTTTAAACACTCTGCGAACTTCCTCATCCGAAGATATATTCTCCCCCCTGCTCCCAACTGCCAACTCCAGATCGATAACCACCGGATACTCCCCATGGGCAATTAAATTTTCATAGTGAATATCTCCGGAACCCAGAAGATAGCTAACACACAAAAGAATTCCATTTCTTTCATAATACCGCTTCATCTCATTATCCGACTTGCAGGGAGTGGAGGTTACAAGCCCGCACCAGCCATAATCCCCACGATTCCAAACCTCATTCCACCAATAAGGCATATCGATATTTTCGCAAGTCCACAAAAGAAATTTTCGGTACGCCTCATCCATCGCAAGGCTTCGCGGTTTATAAACAAGTTTCTCCCCCTGATCCAGCTCCAGAATAAGTACTGTACTTCCACCATTATGCATATCTGAATTTGCCCCATCAATTTTTACTATAGTTTGGCAGGGATTTCCCTTAAAAAAACGCAAATTTATCTCTTCAATATCGGTTTCAAACCGATTTAATACCTCACAGATATTTTTGGCGGACAGGGTCAAATACCTAAGAATATCCTCATACATTAGGGGGTATTCTTTGTAAATTTCTTTTAAATAGTCCGGATCAAGAAGCAGGTGATCCGCAAAATCATGATATTTCTCCTCGTCCGTCCCCCCTTTTAGCTCCTCGCAATCCACGCAGAGTTCCATCTCAAATATCAATGTGCGTATGGTAATTTTTTGCATATTTCCAAGAAAAGATTTTATAAAATTCTCAGAGAATGCAGGAATCTCCATTTTATCCTTATGTTCTGACTGAGTATAATTTCTTTTTACTGCCTCCAAAAATACAGTTTTTATATGGGTATAATACTTTGTATAATCTCCGTTCTCCGGTTCATCCGCTTCTCTGGCGATTGTCCAGTAGAGCTGTTCTATTTCTTTTTCTGATAACATACTAAAAATTCTCCTGATCTATTTTTTCTTTCTCCTAATTTTTTCTATAAATATCTAAATGTTTTGATACATCCATGCAATAACATAATATATTTTTTAATAAATTCACATAATCAAATAGTCAATCTTCATCTTCTCTTACTCATAACACGAGATATGTACTGACCCTCCATGCACATTCCTGGACATAATAAACGGGAGGGAAAACAAATGTCCCCCTCCCATTGAGTGGCTCACTACTTGAATATTAGCAGCAAAATAAAGTGAAAAAAGCACTGCAACCTTCTGTTATTGTAATGATTTCCGCGTCCACACCGCGCTCTGTTTCCTGCAGCTTTCTAATCTCCTCCAGTTCCTTTGCAACATACCCAGCTGCAGAATGTGACCCTCTCCTTGACCTTCTCATTTCTTCCTTGCTCATATAAACCTCCTTAATAATATTATTTATATTAGAAAGCCTATACTTCACTAAAAATAAGTGAAAATATAGCGTTTTCTTAAAAAATATTCACTCCTCAAACCCATTCAAATATATTAAAATCTTTACCATATTTTCTTGTATCTTTACTTCTAAATGCCCACAATGATTATGAATTATATTTTCAATACTGAACATACCAAAACCATGAAACGCTTTATCCTGTTTTGTTGTTTCTGAAAACATCCTTTTGGAACTTTCCATACCATCCTCTGCTGAATTTGAAATGGAAATCACTAATATGCTCCCCTGCCTTCTACATATTATTTCAATTTTCCGCTCTATTTCTTCGGAACAATTTTCATTTGCTTCCACTGCATTATCCAGAAGATTTGCAAAAAGGGCACATATTTCAACAGAGTCCAATTTTAGTTCACTCAAATCATCTGATTGACACCAAACCTTTATCTGTGCTTCCTCCGCTTCCTGAAATTTCATATTTAACACTAAATCCAATACTTTATGATTTGTCCATACTGCATTCCACTTTTTCTGTATCTCGCCGGTTAACGACATAATATAAGCCTGACATTCCTCTTTTGGTCTCTCATCTAACATAGAATGAAGTGTCCGTAAATGATTTTTTACATCATGCATAAGAATTGCCTTCTCTCGGTAGTTTTTTAACACTCCCTCATAACTATTCTCTAACATTTGAACTTCAAATTGGTACATTCTCTTTTCATCTTCCATTTTTTGTTTCAGCATACTAAAACCAAAAGCCAAAAAAATCAAGGCAGCTCCCATAAAAAATATCCACCAACGACGAAATAACTTCTCTGAATCCATCTGTAAATAAATTCTCTGAAAATAAATCATGCAAGGCAAAAGAAAAAGTGCTATAATACTGGCTTGTTTCCAAAATCCAGAAATTCTAGTCTTTTTATTATTAAACCATTTTCTTAATGAAACCCCTATGGGGATAAGTAATAAAATACATATTAATAGATAAAATCCTCTATATATACTAACGGAAATTAAGGTATCTTTCTTTGCATCAACCTTTTCTAATATTAACCATCCACATATTTGAATAAAAAAGTCAATTAGAGCCAAACTTACCCAACTCAAAATATTCAAACAAACGGTACGCCATAAAGTACATTCATACAGTATTAAACTTGCAATACTTACTATAAAAATCGTAACAAATAGTATAGCATTTGAAAAAATACTATGACTTAGATAACTGTTTGCAAACTGAACAATGGCAATAAATGCAATAATAAATGCTTGCCCTATGTAAATCCGTTTTCTGGTTAGTTTCGGTTCAAAAATGGCATCCGCAAGCTGCAAGGCCAACCATGCCCGCACCACCGTGTTGATACAATCACACAAATAATAAAATATAGTCATAGCAATGTTCCAAAATAATCTGCCAGCTTACGTTTAACTATCACATTCTCCCGTCTACTAACCGGAAATACCTTGCCATCCTGCATTGTAAGTTCCATTTTTCCATATTTCATCACATACTTCATATTTACAACGATTCCCCTATTTACCACAACAAATCGCTCCTGCGGCAGAGAATGATAAACATTTTCGACGGATTTCCGTTCTCTATATTCACTGCCATCCACACAGTGAAACATGGCATACTTCTTTTCCTTTGTCAAATACAAAATATCACTCATCTTAAATTTGCAATATCTTGTCTCCGTCAAAATCCTATAGTAGTCCTTTTCGCTTTCCTCTTCCTTCTGTACTCTTTCTAATACCTGAGGTAATTCCTCCTGGTAAGCATCCTTCATCATATAATAGTAGGCTTTAACCCGGTAGCCCTGATAAGCATATTTCTCAAAAGAAGTGAGAAACACAACTCTCGCCCTCGCATCAATCTCATGTATCTTTTCCGCCAACTCCAAACCATCCATCCCCAGCATTTCCACATCAACAAAATAGATATCGTATCCGTTTTGCACCTCTAATTCCTTTAAAAGTGCCTCCGCATCACAGCACTGAATTTTAACCGGATCTCTTTTTTCCTCAAAATAAGTCTTTAATGTTCTTTCAACTTTCTCAGTAAAAAAAATATCATCATCCACAATCGCGATTCGCATAATATAATCCTCACTATTATGACCCCTTCTATCTTTTAGGATAGCTGGTAGCAATATAAATATCATAATTTTTTGTAAAATGCAAGAGTTTTTTGTTGCTTTAAAGCAAGATTTTACCATTTAAAAATGATTTATTTTTCTTTTATTCTTTTGCTTATCTTTTCCCTTGTTTCTCGTTTTTACTGCACTTTCAGAGATCTTTGTTCTTAAAGTGACAACTGTTATTGTCACATCACCTTCTTCATGAAGTGAAATAAAATACACCATTTACAATTATAAGTGACTTCCTCAATTTCTAATTTGACTGTATATTGATTTTTAGTTCTGGGAGCATTTCACTTATATATGTCATATTTCTTTCAAAATTTTTTGTTTTGTCTTTATTAAATTCTATATTTTTATTTGATTTAACTAAGCCTAAAAATTGATCAGCTTCCCTATCCTTTATTGAATCATTTCTAATCTCCGGACGATATTTATAATAAACTTTTATTTTTTTTACATTTAATTTTTCACGCATTTCATTCACATATTTAATTATATCAGTAGACCAATTCGCAAATTGATCCACTAAAGGAATTTTATCACTTATCCTAATTTCTTTTCCTATTTCTGTTGATGCATACATTTCGTAAACTTCCCAATTTATTTCAAATGAAACTTTTCCTATCGCTTTATCTTCATCATCTAAATAATAAGCATATACTGAACCTAATATTTGCTTATCCCTTATACCCTTTTTTAGTGTTTCCTCTATAGTCTTTGGAAACCCGAAGGATTCAGATAAATTTTTTATTATATCATACAATACAAATAGTCTCACTTTCGTTTGTATATTTAAATTTGTATTAATTCCGCTCATTTATTCCCTCCTCAATTGCATTATTCAAAATTTCCTTCTTTTATAGAATTTCGTTTAGCTGCAAATTCCTTTAGATACTCTAAAGAAATTAAGTTATCAACATTTAAAAAGTTTTTCACAAGTCCATTTATCTCGTCTAAGAGAAAATTTCCGTGTTGTTTTTCAAATTCATTTACAACTTGATCAAAACCAGAAAAAAATAAATCTTGAATTACATCTTTAAAAAATGCAATATACTTATCAGGATATAAAGTAACTAATTGTTTCACATCCTCAATTTTTATGTTAGGATAAAATTTTCTATACATATAATAAACAATATTGATTTTGTCATTAATGTTCGGAGTCCAGCTATAAAAATCTGTTCTTCCATTTCTTATTAATGCCGGATAAATATTTTGAAAGTTATTTCCTAATAAAATTATTGGTATTCTAACATTAAATTGATAAGGATGATCTGCTAAATTCATCAAATATCCTACTAATACTTGGGCATTAGTAGTTTTTGAAACATTTTCACCTAGGTTAGACGCAATACTAAGGTGAAAGTCATCTATGACTATAACAACTAACTTTTTTGTCCTTGAAAAATCTATGCAAGAAGTTTCATAAATTTTTTGAATTTTATCTTTGGATTCTCCCTCATTGGAACCACATAGATCAGACCCAGAAATATACTTTATCTCTATATTATAATTTTCACATATTGTTTGTAACATAAAAGTTTTTCCCTCTCCTCTAAAACCCTGAATAGCTAAAAATAAAGAAGGTTGTAATCCATTTATATTACTGCCGTAATTAAGAATTAAATGTCTAATTATCTTTTTTCTAAATTCTTGAGGAATATAAATCCCATTAAATAAGTCTAAATTCTGTTCTCTACACTTTTTAACAATATCCCTGTTTGTCCATATATTATTTAAAATCAATTTTATCACCCGCTTTCTTTTTCTCCTCAATAGTTTTCAAAAAAGTAATATAATATTCCTCTGTATCAAAATTCAGAGAGTCATATTCTTCCCTTTTATCTATAATAGGACTAGATTCAAATTCTAAATTATACTCTTTATGTTCTGTTTCATTTAAGTTAATATTACTAGAATTATCTGGTTTCTCATTATTTACATCAATATTTATATTTATTCCATTTTCTTTTTTGTTTTTTAGTGAAATAAGTGTAATTATAATTATTATTACACCTCCACTACCAAAAAGAATTATATATAATGGATTTTGTAAAATCTGACCGAGTATTTCCATAAAAAGAGCCTTCCTCCTATTCATAATAATACAATTTTTACACTTTTTCCAATATTGATATATTCAAATATCCAAAATAATTTTTCTATTCCTCCTCCCCTGATGAATCAATAAATCTTTCCATCAAAAAATCTAAGTATATACTTGGATAAAGTCGTATTTATTTCATTTAATACTTTTTTAGCTTATATTTTTTACTTATTTCTGACTCACTACATATAAATTTTCAATATACAAAGACTGTTATCGCTATAAATATTAAATCATAAAATCTTTTAATTGTTCGTTTCAAAGAGTTTAATTACTGTACTGATTTTTTTATTATTTTATACAATCTAACCTTTGACTTTACTATCCGTTTACAAAATATCTTCAGACACAAACCATTGATATTTCTATCGTCTAAAAAAATCCTTTATAAAACTTGTACAATAAACTTATTGAAAGATTCAGAAAATTCTCCCTCAATATGGATTATATTATATAATATCTCATATTTCTTTTCAATTACCTGACCGCAATCAGACATTTTTTGACCGAATAATGCATTTATCGACAAAATTTGACACTCCTTTTTCCTTTTCTCCCTCCCACTTCAAAACATAAATTATTCTTTAACCATAAATAAAGGTCGAAAAAATAAAGCGTGACAAAATTACATTTTTGCATATCACAAAAATCATTTTCAAGCACGCTTTATTCTAAATCTTCTTACTGTTCCTTTAATTATTCACTTCCAAAACCTTATTTCCATTTTTTTCTAAATCTTAATATTTGTACCCCTTCAGAACTTTCTA
This sequence comes from uncultured Lachnospiraceae bacterium, assembly GCA_910577165.1. GTDB lineage: Bacteria > Bacillota > Clostridia > Lachnospirales > Lachnospiraceae > RGIG4057. Next base: position 27,266 of record CAJTLX010000030.1, on the reverse strand, counting down.
AAGCCTTTACTTTTCCTCTCTCTTCTCCTCACTTTGTCAGTACCACCGTTGTCACCGATCCCTTAGCGATCATAATCGGTTCATCCGCCGTCCACTCTCCCTCCTTTACACACTCCAAATCGCACGCATCCGAGGTTTCATAGATTGCAATTTTTCTGTATCCTTCTGCACCTTCAAGCACAAAAGTCTGGTCAAGCACATCCTCGTTGATAAATACCATAACCAACTCTTCCGCTCCGGTTTCCTCATTTGTTCCCACAAATGCAGTCGGCATCATTTTCTCCTGCGCCCGTCTTGTCGCGGTCAATTCCACACGCACATAGCCGGGACGCACATAGCGCGAATAATTTCCAAAACTCCACAACCGCTTTAATGCGCGGAATTTCTGCGAAGCCTCATCAATATAGATCAGCCCGTCACGGTAGCCGCCCGGTGCCACACCGACCCAGTTCTGCCAGGAAACCACATTTAAAATGGTCAGATCTTCCGCGATCTGCTGTGCCAAATGGTACGCCGAATCCATTGTCACATCCGATCCATTGACCATCTCGCACCACTCACTGGTGCGCATCTTCACCTCTGGAAAGCGGATCTTCATCCAGTTGCGAAAGCTTTCCTTTGCAATTTTATCCGACCAATAAGAATGATTATCGATCCCATCAAAATGTGCATAAAGACGCTCGTTGCCTAAAATTGCTTCCGTGTAATCCTTTGCCTGTCCGCCCCACTCGCCGCTCTCAGGACCTGATAAATGCAGTACTTCCATTAGTTCCGGGCGTTTTTCCAGCTCATCTAAAAACGCCAGATAAAGTGCCCTTGTTTCCTTTGGCGTATAATGACAGCCCTCCTGCCCATTATACCAGTCCCATTGCGGTTCGTTAATCGGCGAGAGGAATTTTACCGGGATGCCTTCCGCAATAAAATGCTCTGTCACATCATAGCAGTAATTTGCAAACTCTGCGTATTTCTCCGGCTGGATATTTGTCTTGCTGCCCCCCTCGCTCATATGCGGCAGACCATTGTCCGTCAGGCGCACTAATGGGCTGTTGCAGAAAAATACAACTTCCTCCACCCCTAATTCCACTGCCTTTTTTAAAAACCATACCGCGTTCGCATCCTTGGTGAAATCATACACTCCCGGTTCCATCTCAAAACAATAGGCTTTCCGATGTGGGTCCCAAAATGTCCCCGTCCGGCTCTCCACAGAACCCGCACCGAGATTGTAGCGATAGCTGGTCAGCCCGATTCCCTTTTCCTTATCGAACAAAAGTTCGGCAATTGCATCCCTGGTTGCAGTTCCATTCTCGTAAGGGTCTTTGGTAAAGCCCCCGACATACTGCGACCACCACGCGCCGCTTGTACCGAAGGTTTCCATGGTCTGGTAGGTCGTCGCCGTATCCAATTTCATTGAATCATAATTCTGTGCCATATTCTCTTCTCCTGTCGGTTCCGGTGCCTTAGTTGCCTCAGGGGTAGCCTGCGCCTCCGGCGTGATTTCCTCTGTGGGAGTGGGAGCTTTTGGTGTTGGCTCTGCCTCCTGCTTATCGCCGCATCCCGCCATCCCTACGGCAAGCAACGCCGAGAGCAAAATTCCCGATACTGCTTTAAGCCTCCCACCGGTCAAATTTCTTTTCCTCATATCAACCATCCATTCCGGAGCCTCCCTTCGCAGAAACTTCAGATAAAATTCTGCAAAAACAACTCCACAAATTATTTCTGATATAAAACAGTTAACTATAGTTTACTATAATCAGGATATGCCGCCTTAAATTTCTGGATCAAGTAAGGAAGACTTTCCCTGCGCAGGAAAGCAATACCGCAGGTTTGCCTGCGGTATTCCCTTTCCCTTTTCCAACATACCAGTCCTGGTACAAATCCATAAAATTAACCGACCAATCCCGAATTCTCCAGATTCTCCACTAATTTTCTCTGTCCGATCAGATAGACAATCAGAAGCGGAATTAAATAGACCAGCACGCCCGCCTGCTTAACTGCATCAAATGCCATATCCGGCACTAACGGAACATCGTACCAGGTTCTTACCGCATTCATGACATAGTCCTTGTTTGCGGAATTAAACGTGGTAGAAAGCAAGGTGCTTAAAAATCCTCCGTTCGGGCTAAAGTAGTTCGTGTAGTAGGTATCGCCGTAATTCCATACAAACGATAAGATCGCAACCGTCGAGATAATCGGCACCGCATTCGGCACCATAATCCGGAAATATGTCTTGTAAAATCCGCACCCGTCAATTAACGCTGCCTCCTCAAGTTCCTTTGGAATATTCTTGAAGAACTGGCTGAACAGGAAGATAAACAAACTCTGGTTTACCCCGAAACCAAATACTGCCAGGATAACAAGTACCACGGGGTTGTTAATCAAATTAACCTCGCCCGCCTCGGTAAACAGATTCATAATGCCAAGCACATCAAAGTGATTGAAGAAAATATACTGTGACAGAAGCAGCGACTGTCTTGGCAGGAGGAATACAAGGATTACCATAAAGAATACGATATTCCTTCCCCAGAAATTCACTCTCGCAAGTGCGTAGCCAACCATTGCGGAAAAGAAAATCTGGATTACCATAATACCCGCAGCATATAGCACGGATTTTGCCATTGTGCCAATCCCGCCAGGCAGGATAAAGCGGATGGCGGCCTTAAAGCTGACCATGGATTTCTCAAGCGGCAGCCAGATAACATTCGGGTTGCCAAGTTCCTCAATCGAGGAGAAGACGACCGGCACAAGATTTAAAATTGGCAGGATAATGGTAAAGCAAAGTCCTAGAATCAATACGGTCGTAATAATTTTCAGCACGGTTTTTTTTGACCTTTTCTTAAATAAATACAAGGCCAAAGACGCGTCCCTGTCATTATTTTTCATTCTTCTTCACCACCTTCCGCAACAGTAACATTACAAGCCCAAGCACAATCAGCACATTGAAAATATAAACCACTGAAAGTGCTGAACTGATCCCAATTTTATTTTGCTTAAACGCGAAAGCATACACTTCCTCCGCCACCGGTGATGCGATAAAGAGCTGCACAATCGTGTATACAATCACGAAAAGCGTGATGTGCATAATTGATGGAATCGTAACCTTCCAGAAGGTTTCGTAGGCAGTCGCGCCCTCCATCTTTGCCACCTCGTACATACTTGGGCTGATGGACTGCAACGCCGTCAGATAGACAAGTGTCTGCACACCGGCCTGGGAAATCAACGTGAAAATATTTTCGATGTACGTGATAATCGGGTAGAGTACCCGCATCGGCACATTCAGCACACGCACCAGGAAAATCGTGATATAGCTGCCGGAGACAAGCTGGCTGCCTGTGTCAAGACTCTCCGTTCCTGTGGTCATTGTAAGCATTGATGTTACTACTTCAATTCCCAAAATAATCGGCAGGAAGAAAATCAGTCGGACAACTGCGCGCCCCTTAAATTTCTGATTGGCAAGCAATGCCATAAAAAGACTGAAAATTACAATTAACGGCACGCTTAAAAGCATATCCCGGTTCTGCTCGGTAAACAATCTTGCCATCGTTGTGGAGGTGGTGGTTACCTCAGTCTTGAACAGGTCAATATAGTTCTGTATCCCGTTCCAGGTAAAGGTCATGCCGCCCGTTTCCCCGACACCCACCTTGTTGAACGAATAATAGACCGTGTTGATGATCGGAATCAGGAAGAATGCGATAAAACCGATCAGGAACGGTGCTACAAAAATCAGCCCGTTAATCTTTCGTTTTACCCGATAAGGCAGTTTTTTCCCTTTTTTCATCCTTATTTCCCTCCCTCGATCCGATAAGACTCGGCCTCAAGTACTGTGCCGTCCTCAAGTTCCACGCTGTGGAGATTGTAATTGACGATAACCTCCACTCCGTTGGCGTAGGTCGTCTTGTAAACTTCTTCTGCCAAACAGGTATGCCCCGCAATCTCGCTTGTGCCAATTTTACTCCGGATCTCTGCAATCTGCACATACATCGCGCGGATATCCTCCTTTAACTGATCATACTGCGCGGCATACAGATAATGGTAGTCCGTATTCTTTAGGGTGGTCACCGGCTTTGCTGTCAGGATATATTTCGGGATGGAGCCAAGTTCTGCTGCCTGAAGCACAAAATATGCAGGGTTCCTCGATGAGATATTGACATTCTTTGTCGTGTAATTCACAAGTCCGTTCATCACCAGCTGGCGGAATGGAATCGTATACGCAAACGTCGCATAATCGCTGCTCTCTTTTGAGACATCGACAGCAATGCTGCCGTAAGCGATATTGTCCATAAATGGATTTTCAAGTGCTAATTTCTTATCAGAAAATTTCTTTAAATTCTCCGTGATAACCTCTGCTCCCTGCGCACCGTTTACCATGTTGTTAAAACGGTAGTCCGCATAGTACATCCCCGAAAGATCGGTGATGGCAAGCTTATCATAATCTTTTGCATCTTTCAAAAAGCCGTCAACAGCGTAGCTTAAATACTTTGGCGCGAGCAGGTACTGCCCGTTGTGGGAAACACCATCATAGAGTTGCCCGCTTAAAATACCGATCGCCGGCATATAGCGGTAGAGTACCACTTCCTCATTGGAGAAATCCCGCAGCGCGTGAATCCCTGCCATAAAGCCATTTCCACTCTCGGAAACTCTCGAAGGTGCCACCGAAAGATAGAAATCAGACCCGTTTTTCTCGGCATAATCAAGTAGGGACTTTAATTCTTTTTTGCTTCCGTTCGCCCCGGTCAATTTCGCCTCCGAATTCATTCCTCCATCCATACCGCCGTTAAACGCGCCGTCATACTGTACCTGATAGCGTATATCCGAAAGTTCCTCCATGATTTCTTTTAACTCCTTGTAATTTGTCATGGAGTAAACGGAATTGTACGGAATACCAACAAAACGCTTCTGTAACGAGAGCGCGCCGACAAACTCTAAATATAAGCTTCCCTCGCCGTCATCGTAGGAAGTCTGCAATCCGTAGCGATCCATTAAATACGTCTGATAATCCTTTGCCATATCAAAATAGGTAACTTTCCCGCCGTACATCCGATAGCGCACCGTGCAGTCAAGATCCTGCATATCCGTCTGCACCAGATAATTCGCCGAATTATCACTGTACGCGCCGTTAATTTTTACTCTCTGGAACTGATTGATGTCAAAAGAAGCATAAGCGCGGTTGTACTTTGAACTGCCCTCCGCTGTTCCCGCCAGCTTTACATTGATATAGGCATTGTATGCCCCCGATTCAATCACAGCAAAAAAGCCTTTCTCCGTATTTTCCATTGGTCCGTATCCCATACCGTAAACGGGCATCATAAGTTCCTCACTGTACTCCGGCATAAAGAAGTAATCTTTAAAATAATCATTGTCGTAAACCGGACGCTCATAGTCCTTGATGGTCGGCTGATTGGTGTTAAAAGAAAATATCGCGCCCGCGCCATCCGGTACTAAAATATAGCCATCCTCATACTCTGAGGCTGCTGCCGCGCCAAAGTTCGGCAGGAATTTTACATTCTGAATGCTGTAGTAAGCATTTTTTGAAACCATCTCTCCCGCAGGCATACGCACAACCAGTTCGCCGTCCTCAAGCGTTGCCTCAACCGTAATATCAAAATCCGCCGGTTCCGCAATCACTACAGTAAAGCCAAACTGATCCGCATCTTCAAACAGCATATCCTGTGTATAGCCCACAAGCCGCACAATCTCAAGCATCTGTTTTACCGCGCTGACCGGCGGTGTTCCAGTATAGGTAACGGAGTAGCACTCCTCCATAATACTCTTTTTGTAGACGAGTCCGAGTGCCATCAGATAACGCTGCTCCTGCGCCGCTGTGATCTCGCCCGCTTCCTTCGCCTTTTTTAATCCACCGACAAAGAATTCCTCGTACCGCTCGATCGACATCTTCTTTGGGCAGTACTCGTAAAAACGCTGGGACTCCCCCTCGTTAAAATTCATGTGGATGCGCACACCGTCCGCAATGCGATACAGATCATAGGATCCGAGTGCCACACTGTTGTCGTAGGAATTCCACTCATTCAGATTGTTGTCTTCGCCTAAGTACTGTACTGAGAGCAGTGCCTTATCGCTTCCCTCCTCCGCATCTGCAAGTCCTGAAAAGAGAATCTGTCCCGTCGTCTTATCCACCAACTCAAAAATCATATCCGCGGTGGATAAATAAAGTTCCTTTCCGCCGTTTTCCGCAATCAGAACTCTGCCCTCCTCCTTCGCGATCTCGCCTAGCGAGTCCGAGAGCGGCGCACTCTTTACTTCCGGGATTTTTCCGCTCTTTACAAAAAGCACCGGAAACATATAGATAATCCCAATTAAGAGTACCACAGCAAGGATCGTAAGGAAGAGCTTGCGGATCACATGTTTTGCGTAGAAGCGTCGGATCGCCTTAACCGCCTTATTTTCTTTTAAATTCTTTAAAAAATTCATGACTGGCGCCTCCCCTCTACAATCTCCGGATCATTTCCTGCGCGACAGAAACGATGAATGTAACCATCTGCTCAATCAGCGTAAAGAAAAGCATCCCGATAAATACGATAATAATTGCTGCGACAAAGGTTAAGAAAATCGCCGCCGCGTTTTTGCCAAACGTGTACTCGTGGATGGTTAAAAGCCCCGCCACCAACATAAAAACTGACCAGATTAATCCTAAGTTGACCACAACATTTAGGATCATTGCCTCCTCAAGGATAATGAAATTGCTTACAAACACCTTGATAATAATTCCGAACATATATGGAATCAGCGAGTAACCAAGCACCGTGACAATGACCGGAAGATTGCCACTGCCGTTAAGGAGCGTGGTCACCGTCCAGTTGCTGACGGCAAACAGCACCAAAACCAGGACGGTTGTCGTAAAAATGGAAACACTGTTCATCGCCTCAAGCTGATTTGTATTGATAATAAATCCGGTGTACTGGTGTTCCACGCAGCGCAGAATCCCGAAGACAAGCAAAAGGATTACCGCGAGCAGCGTGCTGCCCTTTTTCCGGAAACGGATTTCATAAAATCCGTCAAAAGGATGGAAAATCGATTGTTTCAGATAGGCGAGTTTTTCGCGAATATTTTCCTTCACTTCTTCTTCCCTCCTTTTTTATGGTAGCGGATTTCCGAGAAAATCATCCAGCCAATCAGCACCAAAAAAATCACCATAATCACCGGGAAATATTTCTCAAGCATCTCACTGCGGTAGCCATTGTAGGCTTTTGAGTAAAAGGTTCGGTTTTGTCCCAGCTTAAAGTACTCCATCGCCTTCTTATACTCGCTTTTCATCAGGTAATTTTTTCCGATTCCGCTGTAGGCCACGTCATAATTAACATTGAGTCCGATCGCCCTCTCAAAATGCACAAGCGCGTCATCCCAGCGGCCATTGTAATAGCAGCGGTTCCCGTTAAGCACTGCCTGCCCAAACTGCGTCGGTGCTAAGATATAGGCGCATTTTAAGGTCTTGTCGGAGATAACTAACTTATCGCCAAGCCACGCAATACCGGATGGATCTTTAAACTCACCCTTTAAATTTCCAACTGTCCCAAAAACATTTAAGAGTTCCCCGTCAAAATTATAGAGGAAAATCCTGCCGTGCGAGCGGTCAATCAGTGCGTAAGTGCCGTAATCCGTCACTGCGATATCGACAAAGCGGCTTCCCTGGTCATCGCTGTGAATACTCCACAATTCACCGCTCACAAGGAAACTTCCCTCCTCGCGCAATACATTCTTGCCATTGGAGTTTAAACGAAACACCATATCCGCCGCGGAGGTATCATAAGTGACTGCCATAATAAATCCCTCGCCGTCTAGCGTAATATTGTTAAACGCCGGCGCGTAGGTCTTTGACATCTGTGATTTCTGCTCATCACTCGCAAGCGATTTCCAGAAATAATCGATCAGGCTGACACGCGGTGTATTTACCCCGTAATATCCGGAAAAACTTCCGTCCGCGGTAAGTTCAATAATGCCCTCATAGCTGGACTGCACAATTATGTAGATGCGGTCTGCTAAGTCAACAGCGATTTTTGACGGCTTAAACTGCGTCGCGCCCGTCATATTTTCCGGCTGGTTGATGATGCGCTTTAAAAAGTAACCATCAAGGTCAAGCACTAAAACTCTCTGCGCGCCGGTATCCGCAATATAAAGCTCACGGTTTTTCTCATGGACAAAAATCCCTTCTGGGGCGGTAAGCATGATCTGATTTCCCGCCTCATCAAGCGCGATCTTATTGTCCGCATTGCGAAGAAGTTTTAAATTTGCAAGCAGTTCCCCGCTCGAATCCAGGGCAAACACCCTGCTCTCCACGGAGTCCACAAGGAAAATTCTCCCGTCTAAGCTTGTGCAGACATCATCCACGCTGCCAAGTTTTGAACCGCCGAGATTATTTACATCAATCACTCGCTCTAGCTGGAAGGTGGCAGGGCTTTCCTTGACATTTCCCCAAAAATCGTAAATATAGCCGTCGTATACATAGCTGCTTCCGTCCGATGCCGACACCCCTAGCGGCAGCATGAGCAGAATGAATACAAACGTAATGCTGATGATTCGTTTTATTTTTTTATTCATACCGTATCACCTACCCTTTTATTCCCGATGTGGACATCGTCTCAATGACATTGCTCTGGGATACCACGAACACGCCGACTGGAACAATAAGCATAACTAAGGATACTGCGGACGCGACACCGGTTCTTGCAATACCGCCGGAAACTAACTGTGAGAGTACATAGCTAAGCGGCTTTAACTCCTCAGAGTAGATAAAGATACCACCCGTAGTTCCCCACATCTGCTGGAAGGAGAAGATAATCAGTGTGATCCATGCCGGCTTACATAACGGCATCACGACTTTCCAGTAGGTCTGAAATTCCGTCGCGCCGTCAATTTTGGCTGCCTCAATCATCTCATCCGGCACCTGCACCATAAAGTTTTTCATCAGATAGAGTCCGAGCGTTCCGCCCACAGCTGGAAGAATGACTGCCCAGTAGCTGTCGATCAAGTGCATAGTGCTCATAATCAAGTAGTTCGGAATCGCGGTTACCGAGGCGGAAAACATAAGCGCGTACACAATCAGATTGCTCATAAACGCCGAACCCGGAAATTTATATTTCGCGATCGGAAACGCTGCCATGGAACCTAAAAGCACGGTGCCGAATGTACCAATACCAGTAATTAAAAGAGTATTGAATGCATAGCGCGAAAACGGAACGGCAAAACTCTCGATGATCGTGGCAAGATCGACAAAATTATCCGTGGTCGGATTGTCAACCGTAAGCCTTGGCGGGAAAATAAAAATCTCGCTGAATGGCTTGAACGCGCTTGTCACCGTATACAAAAGAGGGAAAAGACTGAATATGCCGAACAGCCCAAGGATTACGGTCAGAGCGATATCCCCGCCCATACTCCGGTTCCTGCGCTTGAATTTCCGGCTCACCAATTTCTTTTTTATATATCGAAATAATTTCATAGCGGCCTCCTATCCAAGCTTTCTAAGCAGCTTCTGTACCAGCACGTTGCAGATTAACATAATACAGAACAAGATAACTGCAATCGTACATGCATATCCCAACTCGTAACGGATATTACCAAAGTCGTGCAAATGTGTTAGAATCGTGTGTCCCGCATAGTTTGGGGACGGGAATCCAACCAAATCAATGGAAAGCTGTGATACGGACAGAGAACTTGTAATCTGCATAACCGCACCGAACATAAGCTGCGGCTTCATACATGGCAGAGTGATATACCAAAGTTCCTGCCAACGGTTTTTGATTCCCTCGACTGCGGCCGCCTCATACAGCGATTTGTCCATATTCTGCAAACCTGCAATAAAGGTTAGAAAACTGATTCCAAGACTTAACCAAAGCTGCACGACAACTAAGATTGGCATAATATACCCCTCGGTCTGCAGCCACAAAATGGCCTCGCTGGTAAACCCGAGTTTTAGCATCCACGCATTTGCCCATCCATAAGTATCGGACGAAAACAAGAGTTTCCACACCAGATACGCATTTCCGGAGATGGACGGCGCGTAAAATACAAGCGTCATAATTGCGCGCGGGATACGCGGAAGATCATTGACCACCCACGCAAACAAAAAGCACATAATATAACTGACCGGTCCTGTAATAATTGCAAAGACCAGCGTGTTCTTTACCGCAGTCAAGAAAATGGGGTCATACACAATCAGCTTGACATAATTTGCAAAACCGATAAATTCCGGTGCCTCCACCATATCGAAGGAGGTAAGGGAAAGTATCATGGAAATCACAACCGGTAAAAAGGTAAAGACAATGAAGATAAACGCGAACGGCGCAATCATCATGTATTTATATTTATGTTTTCTCCACACGGTAGAAAATTTTTTGTCGTGAGATAATTTCTCCTGCACGGAAATATCCAACGCCGGGGATAATTGCTTTGCTGCATTTTTCTGTTTCCCCACAGTTATCCCTCCTTCCTATTTCAGATAAGTCAAATGCAGTTCCTCGCGCTTCCTGGTCAATTCCTCGTTGATGGACTTGATATTTAAATACAAAGTCTCTCTCGGATTCGCATTTTTCGCCACTACATCATTAAACGCATACTGTACCATACGTGTTGTCATATAGTTGCCCGGCACTGCCTCAATTCCAATAGTCGCCTCAAACTGGGAGAGTAGTGCGGTAAGCTCTGCATTGCTCCATGGAAGCTGCCTTAATACCTCCGGATCGGCGGCGGAGTATCTCGCTGCCGTCCCCATCAATGCCTCAAGGGAATTCGCGAAGGAAAGCTGTGCTTCCGTTCCCGTCCACCACTTGACAAACTCCCACGCCGCCTCCTGCTTTTTGCTCTGCGCCATAATTACGGTGGAAACCGTATCCACAACAAAATTATGATCGATAGTTCCGTCCGCCTTCTTTGTGCCAAGCATCGGAGCAAATGTCCAGCGTCCCTTAATTTCCGGCGCGAAAATTTCAAGCTGATTGAACGTGTTGTAGGTGATAATCCCGATCGGAATCTCACCGGTGCGGAAGCGATTAGTGAAATCTACCTGCACTTCAAGACCATAGCCGGTATAAAAATCGGTGAAATCCTTAAATGCGATCATCGCTTCATCCGAGTCTAGGGCACTCTCAATACCGTAATCTTTTCCCTCTCCGCCGTAGGCATCGCCGCCATTTTGGAATACCATCGAGAAATACAGATTGATATAGCCCGCGTTTTGCTGTACATTCGGGATGTAGGCATTGTAATTATTTTTTTGCAGTACTGGAAGCATTTCAAGGAACTCCGTCCAGGTCTGCGGGATGGAAAGCCCTAAGGAGTCTAAGATATCCGTCCGTGCAAATACCATCATAAAATTCGCCTGTTCCGGAATGCCGTACACGCTGCCCTGGAAACTTGCAGAGTCAAGTGTACTCTTATAAAAACGTCCCGCCACTTCCTCGTAGCCTGGAAGTGACGAAAGCTCCGAGACCGCGTTTCGCATTGCGAAATCCTGCAGGGTGGACTGGGAAAGTCCAATTACAACATCCGGACCGTTGCCTGCAAGTGCTGCTCTAAGTACAACATCCACCGGAATTAACTGAAGATTCACGGAAATATCATGTACTGGCGTAAACGTCTCATCAATCTGGTTTTGAATAATCTGCGCCTGCTCACGCCCAAATGATGCCATCCACACCTTGATAGAATTGTCCCCCGACACATCCTCCTCGGTAATCTGGCTTGTGCTGTAGAAGAAGGTAGCAAAGAACCTTACCACACTGTTCGCTGCGCCCTTAAAAAATCCATGCTTCGCCGCAGGAAGTTCCCCGCCTTCTTTTGTGAGAAGAATACTGTCTATCTCAAGCGGCATTTCCGCAACATTCACAAGCCATGTACCAATTGCGGAAATATTGTTTTTAAACTGGTTCAATTCCTCAATCACACTCTCCGGATCTTCTGAGAGCCACTCGGCTTCCAACGCCATCTTCTCAAGCAAACTGGTGTTCTCTCCCTTTTCCCCGGTGATCTCGACAATCGCATCGATCGCCGCGTAGAGATTTTCACTCTCCTGTTTTAAATTCTTTGCGAAATTTGGGATCTTCTTATCAATCTCATAGTCGATAAATTTGTTCGGTGCCTGGCCAACTAACTGGACAACGGCTAAGTAACTCTCATTTAATACGGAAAGACTTTCCTCCACCTGGCTGATAATTCCACCCATCGGTCCCATCACATTTTCTAAAGTGATGGTGTTTTCCCCCGCATTTAAGTAAAATAAGTATGGTTCTCCGCTCTCATCGGTAATTGTATACATATTCATATCGCTGCTGTAGTTAAAGCCGACGCTGTTGACTTCACTGTACGGGATTTCCCCGTTAATATAGAGTCTGCGATAACTGGTCACGCCGCGATTTAAATTCTGCCTGCCCTTTATAGTCAGTTCATAAAGCCCCGCCTGTGGTGCCTGCACTGTCCAGGTAATGGATTCTCCCGGTGAATTCCAGCTTGACGCGCCGATCGTGTTATATACGATATAGTATGGATGGTACGGCTCTAATAGCGTATCCGAATAATTTTTCTGAATATTGATGGAAGTGGAACTTTTATAGATTGCTTTTGTATTCTCCGTCGCACGCTCCGCCTGACAGATAATATTTTCCCCCGCATAAACTGGATACTGTGCTTTTAACTCCGCAATTTTTTCTGCGTAGGATGGCGTTTTCTCTGCCGCCGTAAATTTCAGAGAAGTATACTCAAGCGGCTCTTTCGTCACTTCAAAAGTAATCGTATGTTTTCCCTCCGTAAGGAAAAACAGAAGCGGCTCATTGTTGCGCCGGTGGTAATCCTCCACAAACCATTTTGTATCGTGGTATATCTCGTAGGCACCCGGACGGATCTCATTTTTGTTCTTTACCTTGATCTCCTCGTCCGACCACCATCTCTTGATTACGACATGAGCCAGATCCTCATAAGGAAGTTCCCCGTCAATCAGAATTTTTCTCTGAATGTCCGAGGTCGTTCCCGGCTGCGCAATATAGCCGAGTTCGAGATGATAAAATCCCGTCTTTCCCACATTAAATTCCCATGTGATCTGCCCCGCATCCTCTGTTATAATCCCTTCGAGGCCAACACTTACCTCGCAGTCTGCCGATGCCGTATAACGGCTCAAATCGACTTCCACGCTCTCGCTTGAGAGCGTCCCATCGTACCCATTGCTTTTCAGGTAGTTCGCATAGCTTGACTCGTAGATTGTCTCAGAGTTCGCCGATGTCGCATGAATGCTCTCCCCGCCCCCTGAAACAATAAGGACAACTGCTATGAGTGCAATTAACACAACCACTGCAATGATACGGATTCCCCTTTTTTTATTCCTGTCTTTCATGGGTGATAGTTCCTTTCCTACCTGACTTGCTGCGATTCTTTCCCGCAATTACGTGGATTGCTTTTTATTTTTTGCCTTTTATCGGTGAAAGAAGGCAGGAAGACTATGGTCCCCTGCCTTCTTGATGATCCATTCACTCGGTAAAATTGCTGCCTGGAAACGAAATATTTATTCCGCTGTCACGGTTACAGCCACAGTTACGCTGCCCGTATTGCCCGCATAGTCCGTAACGGTAAGAGCGACATTGTAAGTTCCAGGTGTCGTCGTATCCAGCTCGGAGAGATCTGCTGTAACTGTTTCTTTTACATCAAGACCATCTGCATCCACTGCGGACTCAATATAATCCTTCCAGCTGATTGTGGAGGTATCCGTATCCACTTTAACGGTTGGAAGTTCTGCCTTTGCGGTAACGGTTGGTGCCGTCGTGTTGTCCGGATTGTAGATGATCACCTTGATCTTCTTCTCGCCCTTATTGCCCGCTGCGTCGGAAATTTCTGCCTTCACTGCATCACCGTAGGAACCTGCCTTTGCAGAATCCACATCTTCCGATACTGTGTAGGTTGCCTTTGTCATATCAAGTTCGCCGTCCACACTGTCCTTCGCGGTAAAGTACTCTGCCCAGTTCACGGAAGCTAAATCCGTGCCCGCTGCAAAAACTGCCTCCTTGCTGTCAATTGCCGGCGGCTGGTTGTCGTGAACTTCATTCGAAGCAAGGATGGATTCCACATTGCTTGTTACATTGGTAAAGAGATTCATATTTGCCTTAACCGCAACATCGTATGCACTCATACCGTTCAGACCATACAGGGATTGCCCAATGATATCATCCCAGGTCACACGGATGCCAAGCAGATCTGCGTAGTCGTTGACCAGCTTATCACCGATAGCGAGGAAGCACTCTACAATCTTGTCGCCGTATTTCTCATTCAGGACATCGATCTTCATCTCGTTCAGCTCATGAAGCGCGTTCTGTTCCTTGTACTCCATCACGGAATCCACGCCGCCAAGTGCCTTGTAGTAAGTCGTCCAGTAAAGCGCGTAAGCCTTTAATGCAAGCTCGGTCTTCTCCGGGCTGACACCCTTTAACACACCCACGGAATCGCCGAGCGTGATCGCCTGTGTATACTCCGGATCATCAACGCTTAACGAATCTTCTCTCGGCCACGGAACAATGCCGACAACCTCGCCGCGATCCGCTGCGGAACTTGCTACGCCGCCGATCCACCAGTCAGGGCAGTCCGTAAATACTGCCGCACCCTTGCCGAAATCATCCGCTGCGCGGCACCATTCCGGTGTACCCTTGCCGTCATCATATGTGCCCGGATCTACTAAAAGTTTCTTTTCAAACAAATCTTCAATGTACTGCATCCCCTTAATGGACGCTGCGGAATCCGGCTCAAGCCCCGCATTGCCGTAGATCGCGCCGCCTGCGGAATACATTGCAGAAAGACCTGCGAAGCGGTGGTCGGTCTCATACGCCTGAATGGTATCGTATTTCGAGCCGTCCGGTGCCGCTGTGTTTGCGTAATATGCCTGGATCTTCGTCAGATAATCCGTAAAGGTACTCCAGGTCCATGTACCATTCAGGTAATGATCCATCGGGGTGATGAGATTGCCATTTTCATCTTTTAACGCATCCACCTTCTCCAGCATGGAGATATTAAAAATCAACGGCCAACGCTGTTTGTAGCGGATAACGTTGGACAACATATAATTGTGCCCATACAGCTTATCATAGAACATCCAGGAAGTATCCTCATCCTCGAATATGTAAGCGTAATCGTCAAGCTGCTGCAATACGTTCTGTGCTAGAATTACACCTTCCGATCCGCCCCACATCAGTGCGAGGTCACAGACCGGATTTCCCGCAAGCACGCTGGTCATCAGTTCCTCCGTGGTGTTCGCGCTGTACTGGATAAACTCGAACTCAACGTTTAACTGCTCCTTGATTGCTGCAAGTCCCGCAAGTCCCGCCTGCCTCTGCGTCTCATTCATCGTGTACTCACCCGACACATCATCCACATGATTCGGGTCAAGATCCTGAACCCAGTGTGTACCGTAACGGATCACAACCGGGTCGCCGGCTGGTACACTCGCTTCTTCCGTCGGAGTTGGATCTGCCGCATCTGTTGGTTCCGGGGTATCCTGCGCGCCCTCAGTTGGCTTTGTTGCCTCGGTCGGCTTAGGAGTCACCTCACTGCCCTGTGCAGGGGTTGGAGTCGGGTCTTTCTCTTTCTCCCCCTCACCGCCGCACGCGGTCAGGCTGGCTACCATACATGCACTCATCAGTAACGCACCAATTTTCTTTTTTTTCATATATTCTCCTCCTTTTTGTTGTTCGAATCCGTTCGGCAATTTTACTTTATGCAACCGATTTCATGTTTTTATTATAAGCATTCTGCACACATTATGTCAATGATATTTTTGCAACCGATTACAAAATCGTTAAAAATGCACAAAAATACCGCCAATTTTTATGCAATATGCATAAGTCCTGGCGGCATTTTATTAGACGAAAACGTATTCTTCCCCGAAACTCTTCGCATCTTTAACCGATATCCGGTTCATCCTTTAGGAAAATGCTCTTTGCTGCCTTACCCTCAGTTTCAAACAGGATAATCTCATTCTTTCCCACTCTCAACAGAGGGGCCGGAATATAGAGGCGTTTTTGCGGTCCGATCTCCCAGAATCTTCCCAGGTTAAACCCATTGATAAATGCGCAGCCCTTTCCCCAGCCAGCAAAATCAAGGAAAGTATCAAAACACTCACTCACCTCAAACGAAAAGCGATAGAATGCAGGGGTATTTTCTTTGTATTCCTTTGAAAAGTCAATTTTTTCCACATGATCGAGTGGGAGCGTGTACTGCTGCCAGTGATTGTGAATATGTCCGTTTATCTGAACACAGTGCGCAATCCCCTTTTGCTGCTGCTCCATATAAGGTCCGAAATTGACACGCCCCATATTTTCCACCAAAATATCAAGAACCGCTCCCGGAGAAAATTTAACTGCCGGAGAAAATTTCTTTTCCTCTAAAAGTTCCCGGTCATAGAGTGTGGCTAACGGTCTTTCATCCACAAAAATATTTGCGCGGTCATTCGCCTTCCAGAGATGGATACGCTCAATACTCTCCTCGGTATCAAGCGGCGATCGGTACAAAATATAGCCGTAACTTTGTCCAAGTTTTTCCATCGGCTGTGTAAATGTACTCTCTACCGGCTGGCTTATATCGTCGAGAACAGAAAAAAGACTGACCTTTCCCTCCAGTTTAAGTTCCCCGTAAGTGTGTCTTTTGATCTCTGTGGTAAACTGCACTTCCGGCACCGGTGCGTGTTTTGCGATCACCTCCCTGTAGCGGCAGTATTTCTCTGTAATCTGCCCGTCCTCCGTCAGGAGCGCGTCGTAATCGTAGGAAGTTACATCCGGGGTCAGTTCATCATAATAATTCGATCCGTTCATAAAGCCGAAATTTGTGCCGCCCTCGAACATATAGATATTGACATTGCCAAGCTCAAGCATCCGGTCAAGATCCTTTACGCTCTCCTCCAAGTTCCCGCGCATATGTCCTCCATTGCCCCAGTGGTCAAACCAGCCCACCCAGAACTCTGTACACATTAAAGGTCCCCCGTCCGTGTAGCGCGATAAAAGTGCAAAACGCTCATCCGTCTTTGATCCGAAATTTCCGGTCGGCAGCGCGCCATTAAGCTTGCCTGCATTCATGCTCTCCGGGTAAGGACCGTCGGAAGTTACAAGAGGCACATTGATGCCAAATTCCCTCATCATATCCCTCATCGCACACATATACTCCTTATCCGTCGCATAGTACCCGTACTCGTTCTCCACCTGCATTAAAATCACTGGCCCACCATTTGTAATCTGCATCGGGGAGAGCATCGGGAGCAATACTTTATAGTAGTCCCTGATATGTGTAAGGAACGGCGCGTAATTTATGCGCAGCTTCATCCCATCCTCCGCCAAAAGCCATGCCGGAAGCCCGCCGAATTCCCACTCAGCACAAATATAGGGTGACGGTCTTAAAATCACGAAGAGTCCTAACTCCTGTGCTATCTTTACAAAGGCACAGAGATCAAGAATCCCGTCAAAATGAAATTCCCCCTTCTTTGGCTCGTGCATATTCCACGGGATATAACTCTCCACCGTATTGCACCCCATCGCTTTTAGTTTTTCCAGGCGATCTCTCCAGTACTGCGGCACAGTTCGAAAATAGTGGATCGCCCCGGAAATCACTTTGAATGGCTCCCCATTCAGATAAAATTTATCGCGGATCTCAAATGTTCCCAACACATCATCCCCCTTTCATATATTTTTCAGAAATCCGTTTTTGCAACCGATTTCATATGATTTATTTTACACTTATTTGGGGGTCATCGTCAACTGCTTTTCTGCAATCGGTTTCAATTTTGGAGGATTGCTTAAAGTTGAGTTCTTTTTTTGTATATTTTGCATAAAATTATAAAATATTTTTCCCTATCCGAAATCGTTTTGCACAAAAAAGTTGCTGCAAAACTCTGCAGCAGCTTATCATTCTCCTTTATTCTTCTCTTACTCTTCCCGTCGTTTCCCTCACAACCAGCCTTGTCCTGATATACTGGATCTTTGGAACCTCCTTGCCCTCAATCGCCGCCATCACTGTGCGAATTAACCTCTCGCCAAATTCCTTGTAATCATAGTCCACACTGGTCAGTCTCGGCATAATCACTTCTGTCATAAATGTATTATCATAGCTAACTAATGAGATATCGTCGGGAATTGTAAATCCATGTTCCCGTACACTCGCCATCACACCGCTCGCTGTAGTCTCATTGATCGCGATCACCGCTGTCGGGCATTCATCTGCCTCAAAGATCGCATTCATCGCACCGTATCCGGTCTGATAATCATAGTTACCTTCTCTCCGGTAGAGCGTAAGCGGCAGCACAATCCCTAGTTCATCGAGTTTTTTCCTATATACCGCCTCTTTTTGCGCGCTCGCCATATCGCTGGAAAGTCCGCCAAGAAACGCAATCTTTTTATGTCCGAGTCCGGTCAGATAATCCATCACCATCCCCATCGACTGTGCTGCATCAATCTGTACTCGATAACAATCCGTCCCATCTAACTTCCCCGTCACCAACATTGGAATATTCTGTATCATGCGGTTGACATACTCCGCATACTCCCTGTTCGTACAGTTTTCATCCGCCCTCCCGCCCATCTGAATCACTGCGTCCACACGCTTTTCCGCCAGCTTTTCAAGGAGTATTTTCTCTTGCTCTTTATCGCAGTAAGAATTGCACAAAAGTACCGTGTAGCCATAATTGCGCGCCGCGGCCTCACACGCGACAAAAGCCTCGGAATAGAAAGGGTTGCGGATATCCGCCACCATGATCCCGATGGTCTTGCTCCTCGTATCCACCAAACCGCGCGCCATCGCATTCGGTCTGTAATTATATTTTTCCATAAGCGTCAAGATCCGCTCTTTTTTATCACTTCGCACATTTGTACTGTTTGTAAGCACGCGCGAAACGGTAGCCGCCGATACATTCGCTTCCTTCGCGATATCATAGATCGTGACCGGCTTGCCCTCATTTCCTTTGTTACCCTCCATCGTAACTTCCCCGCCTCCGTAGTTTGCAACTCAATATCCACTACTATTTATTTTATTTGCCTTTGCGGATGCTGTCAAGAGTAAAAACTTATTTTTCCGTTTCATGTGCCTGCCATCTGCCAAACAGAGCTGGGAATTCAAAAACCAAATTCCTAGCTCTGCTGTTATCTTACAAAACAGTCCTATTCCGCTTCCTGCAAAACCTTGTGCAGTCCCGCAAATAGTTCGTCGTACTTAATCTTCTCCCCCGCAAACTGCGTCACACCCACGCGCAGTCCAAGTGCAATCTGCATCCCTTCGTATTCAAAACACTCCCCCTCATGTGAGCGCAGTGACTGTGCAATCTTCTCTGCGTATTCCCTTGTTTTACTGTCTGTCAAAAGTACAAACTCATCCCCTCCGATGCGGAACACCACATCCTCCTCGCCCGCCGTATCGCACATTCGGCGCATGGTCTCAAGTAACGCCAGATCGCCCGCCTTGCGGGAAATCGCATTGATCGAAGTAAGTGACCTCGTATCACAGCACACAAACCAGCAATCCCTGCGCGTTACAAAAAGATCATACAATTCGCTGATATCCACGCGTTTTCTTCCCTTCATCTCATCGTCCTCTCTCATCATCGGCGTTAAAAGCCGTGGGTAAAGCTCCGAAAACCGCCCGCCGGTGCGGAATTCGGATGGGTTACAGTTCCACACATTCCGGAATGCGCGGATGAAGGACTCGTTTGTACTGTACCCGTAGCACAGCGCGATCTCAAGAACGGAGAGTGCGGGCATTTCCTTTAGCATCCGCGCCGCCTTCATCATTCTTCTGCGCACCAGGTAATCATGTACCGAGATCCCATTCACAAAACGGAACAACTTCTCGAGCGTTGATTTTGAGCAATAGCAGGCCGCGGCGATATCCTCCGTCCGGATCTCATCACCAATATGACATTCCATATATTCCAGAGCATTTGCCAGCAGGATCATATTTCCCAAAACCATCCCTCCCCTCTGCGGTTCCTGATAGAAAACTTTCCATCTATCATTAGCATAACATAAAAAGAAAAAAGCCGCTTGATATTTTGAGTAAACCAAACAGCTTTTTGCAGAGTAAATTCCATTTTTTTACCGTTAGATATTGGTGAGTGCGGTCTTTTGCTCCTTCTTCTTTTGCGCGATCCAATCTGGAAGCATATAGACGGTCAGATACATTATTACTCCCAATAAAAATGCCCAGATCACATCTTTTACCGAATGCTGCTTTACAAAAACGGTGGACAGGCAGATAAGCAGCGAGAGTATAACTGAACCAATGCGCAGTACTTTCTTTGATCTTAGAGATGAACATTTATTGATACCAATGCAGACTCCAATGGAATTAAAACAGTGAATGCTTGGGCAGCAGTTAATTGCGCGGTCATTTGCGTAGATAAATTTCGTCAGGTCAATCAGAAGATTCTCCCTCCCTAAATTTTCAAGATCCGGACGGAAATCTATTCCATTTGGCCAGATGGTATAGGTAAGCAGTGCTATACTCATTCCGATAAATAGGAATCCTGCCAATTGATAGTATTCCCTGCGCTTCGCAAAAAAGAAAAAGTACGCGATCACAAGCAATATGTACGGAAACCACAGATAATACGGAATAATAAACCACTCGCAAAACGGAATCTTATCATCTAACGGGATATGTACCATCGTATAATTTTCTGCCACAATCCTTCCGAGGCTCCCCCACCAAATCAGATAGACGAAAGCATATAAAAGTGTCCATGTATGTGGGTATCTCTTTAAAAAATTTTTCATTTCTCTCCCCCTTTTTATTTTACTTTTAAGACAATAATTCAAGAACATCTCCGGCGTTCCTGCTGTCCATCCGCTAAAGGCAAATCAGGATAAAAATAAGATATACCCGAACAGAGTAAAATGCAACAAAGAAAGTGTGAATTTCCGGGGAAAAACCGTAAATTTTCATAAAGGAAATATAAACTCATCAAAAGAAAAAGACATTCTTTCGCTACTTTATTAAAAAATGATAACCATGCTCCCCCTCCCTTGCAGATTTTCTCTACTTATGCTATTATTCACGAATGAACGTCAATAATAATAGGGAGGCTAAAATGTTCGAAAAAAGACTAAATATAAAAAAGACTATGTGGTATCTCTTTGCCAATCTGGCGGCACTCCTTGCCGCCGTCCTAAACGCGCTAAGCCTTGAGCGGCAATACCCTCTGATGCGGGAATTTTTTCTTTTCTTTTTTTTCTCGGAGGCACTTACTTTCTGCTGCCTTCTTTTCTTTGAGGGAAAATTTGGAAATTTAAAAGGAAAAAAATACATAAAAAAATGCCTTGCTGACTGGCTTATCGCCAGGGGAAAAACAAAACTCACATTTACCCGAATGTTCTTTCTTCTTATCCAGATCCTTCTGCTCGCAATACGTCCGGATTTTTTTAAGGCGAATATTATGATGGTGATTGGCATTTTAGTCATTTTGATACTGTTTTTTATGCGGGCAAAAGACACCGCTGCCATCTTTGCGCAGGCAACGAATAAAGAAGCATCCCTGCAATTTTTAGCGGCGCAGGCTTCTCTGCCAAAAAAACAAAAAAAGACCCGCATACGGATTATTCTTGCCCTCGCTGCCTTCCTTACCTACTTTATTCTCGGTGTGCTGATCTCCGGGTTTCCACAGCCAAAGATCAGCGACGAATATAAAAAAAGTTTTCGACCAGAAACATTTTCTGGAAGCGTGGATCATCCGGCAAAGGATCGCGCTGTGGTTCTTGAGGACAATAGCAGGGCACTTATCGAGCGCGTGCGCATGATCCGGGGGGCAAAGGAGCGCGTTATCCTCTCCACCTTTGATTTTCGCACCGATATCAGTGGAAAAACACTGTTGGCAGCACTGCTTGATGCCGCCGATCGTGGTGTCCCAGTAAAAATTGTTGTGGACGGAATTTGCGGTCTTTTGCGCATGGAACAGAACCCTTACTTTTTCGCGCTCTCCTCCCACGAAAATATTGAGATCCGCATTTACAACCGCATTAACCCCCTGATGCCCTGGAGGCTGATGGGACGGCTGCACGACAAATATCTGATTGTGGATACTACCGCCTATATCCTTGGCGGGCGCAATTCCTTCTCCTACTTTCTCGGCGATTGGCCGGGGCATAAAAACTATGACCGCGATGTACTTGTCTACAACGCGGGCGGGAGTATGGAAAGTTCACTCTACCAGGTGGAATCCTATTTTAATGAGATCTGGAACCTAAAATATACCCGCACATTCCACAATCAAAAGAGTATTGGGGAGCGCGCCTGCGTAAAGCGGGCAACAGAAGAATTAAGAGAATTGTACGCACAGTACCTTGCTGATTACCCTGAAGCGGCAAGTCCCGCGGATTATGAGGCAATGACCTTTCCGACAAAAAAGATTACGCTCCTTTCCAACCCAACCACCGCCTATGCCAAGGAGCCAACAGTATTTTATGCACTAACAAAACTGATGGCACAGGCAAGAGAAAGTGTTACCATCCACACCCCATATATTATTGCTAACGATTTTATGTATGATGCTTTTGCCGAAATTGCCGCTGCTGTACCGGAGGTTAGGATGATGACCAACTCCGTAGCAAACAACGGAAATCCCTTTGGCGCGGGAGATTACCAGGCAAATTTCGATAAGATCCGCGCCACAGGTATTCAGTTGCTTGAATATGAGGGCGGTGTTTCCTATCACGGAAAAAGTATTGTGATCGACGATGATCTCTCGATTGTCGGGTCGTTTAATATGGATATGCGCAGTGTCTATCTCGACACTGAATTGATGCTTGTAATCGACAGCGAGGAAGTCAACGCGCAGCTTCGCGATCTGCTCTATCGCTACGAAAAAGAATGTGCCATTGTACAAATGGACGGCAGCCGTATCTTTCCTGATGGTGTAACTCCTCAGGAAATTTCTTTCAAAAAAGAATTTAATATCAAGGTGCTGTACAATCTGCTGCGCTGGGCGAGAAAACTTTTATAGAGCAGATATAATGTGTATGCATAAATCTTGCTGCGCGACTTACCTACTGCGCCAGCAGTAAATTTCCAAAAGGTCGGAAGGAATTTTTATTTACACAATTCTAGGAATTTCTTCTGACCTTTTCAACAATACACAGCAAAAACGGCAAGAGATCCCCTCTTTTAAAGCGGATGGATAATCCGCAGACATTTTTGCGATTTTACCGATAATACTGTGCCTGCGCCTCAAACATCTTCGCGTAATGCCCGCCGGAAAGTCCGACAAGCTCCGCGTGCGTTCCGCGCTCCGCAATCTCCCCGTCCACAAACACATAGATCACATCACAGAACTGGCAGGAGGACAGACGATGCGAGATATAGATCGCTGTCTTTCCTCCAACTAAGGTATGGAACTGCCGGTAAATCTCATACTCGGCAATCGGATCAAGTGCCGCTGTCGGCTCATCCAAGATCACCACCGGAGAATCCTTGTACAGCGCGCGCGCAATCGCCATTTTCTGCTGCTGCCCGCCCGACATCTCACAGCCCTCGTTGTCAAAGCTCTTCATAATATAAGTATCCGCACCGTATTTCAGATCTGAGATCGCCCCGGTCAATCCCGCCTGGTCAATTACCTTAACAAAGTGCGAATCCTCGTGATTTCCATTATTTTCCTTTTTATCGATCAAATGATTTGTATTTTCACTCCCCCATGAGTTTGCCTTTCTCCCCTTATAATCATTCTCTATCTTCTCCTCATTCTTTCGCATATCCTCCGCCTTGGCAAAACTCTCCGCAAGTGTTACATTCTCGCGCGCCGTAAATGCAAAAAGCTGAAAATCCTGAAAGACAACCGCAAGAAGTTTTACATACTCCTCATAGACAATCTCCCGAATATCCACACCGTCAAGCAAAATCTCCCCCTCTGTCGGGTCATAGAGACGGCAGAGCAGCTTGATAAATGTCGTCTTTCCCGCGCCATTCAATCCGACAATGGAAATATGTTCGCCCGGATGCAACACAATATTAATATTCTTCAATATCAAAACCTGGCTGCCCGGATAGGTAAAACTTACATTTTTAAACTCTATCGTATGTTCCTTTAACTTTTGTGGCAAAAGTTCTCCGTGGCGCACCGCATTTGGATATTCCATAAATACAATAAACTCGTTTGCATAACAAAGTTTCTGATAGAGATTCTGCATTTGCCAGGCAATCCCTTTAATACTGTCATAGAGCGTATTGCCCGCATTGAAATACATGGTAAAATCACCGAGTGAGATCAGTCCCTTCACCGCCTTCGCGCCGATCATTAAAATCGCCACTCCCCAGCGCACACAACTAAGTACCATACCAGCCTCGTCATACGGCAGACACTCCATCGCCTGTCTATGCCATTCCACGGTCATCTGATCATTATAATACTTGCCCTTCTTCTCCATCATTGGCTCCGCACCGTACAGGCGGATATCCTTGCCAAACCGAATATCCTGCAACTCCCAGAACACATAGGAAAAAATCTGATTTAATTTTGCTAAATTCTTAAAAGACTTTAAATTAATCTCATTCGTCTTTTTGGTAAACAACATATCAAGCAGCATGGAAATCACATAGACCACAATCAGCCATGGCATTCCAATTACTAAAATAACCACCACACCAAGCGCGGTAATAAAACTGGTGACAATGCCGCTAAATGCATTTAATATCCCAAAGATCCCGCCCGAATACCAGTCCATCCCCGTCTTCGCCTTCTCAAGCTGCTCTAATACCTTCTTATCCTCCGTGTGCTGAAAATCCATATCAACGCATTTCTCTGCGATCTGCATAGAAATATAACGCTCAAAGGTATCCCCATATTTTTCCTTTGTTATATCAAAAATATTTTTCAGACAATTGCAAAGCGTATTAATGCCAACCGTAAGCACGGTGTACAGCACAAGATATTTGATCCTCTGCTGCCCGATTAACTCATCAATAATCTTTGCCGGAAAAATGATGTTGACAAATGGTGCGATAGCATAAACCACTAAATCAAGAAAATAAAAAATAAAAAACGATGGGCTGCACCGCCATGCATACCCCGCAAACTGGCGGATCAAATTAAAAACCGGGATCTTTCCCTGCTTTTCCTTCCTACTCACACTCCGCGCCCCCTTCCCTGTAATACTGCGCCTGCACATCAAACATCTCCCGGTACGCACCGCCCGCCCTAAGCAGCGATTCATGCGTTCCGTACTCCTTTAATTCCCCGTCCGCAAACATTGCCACATGATCACAGAAGCGCGTTGAGGAAAGGCGATGTGAAATATAGACTGCGGATTTTTTGCCGATCATCTGATCAAAGTTTTGATACATCCGATACTCTGCCAGGGCATCCAGCGCGGCAGTCGGCTCATCAAGCACAACAATCGGCGCGTTTTTATACAGAGCGCGCGCCAGCGCGAGCTTCTGACTCTCACCGCCGGAAAGATCCACCCCATCCTCGCTGATCACCTTTAACAGATCCGTCTTTATGCCCTTTGGCAAGCTTTTTATTTTTTCCTCAAGCCCCGCCGCAAACAAATATTTTTCCGCAAGTGCAGAGTCCGTCTCCTCCGCAACCTTCATTGATACATTTTCCTCCATCGGAAAAGCAAATAATTCCACATTTTGGAAAACAGGGGAGAAAAGCTTATAGTACTCGCGCTTATCATAACAGTGAATATCCACTCCGTTAATTAAAATACGCCCCTCAGTCGGCATATACAGCCCACACAAAAGTTTAATAAATGTCGATTTCCCCGCACCGTTCAGACCGACAACGGCAAGGCGTTCACCCGCCGCAAGCGTCAAATTTAGATTTTTCAGCGCGTAGCGTTCCGACTCTGGATAACGAAATGAAACATTCTCAAATCTAAACTCATAACTTGGCTGCCCAAGTAAAGATGGGATAGTTGATACACCTTTCTTACTTCCTCCAATTTCACCTTTTGGAATGATCACTTCCCTCTCCGGATATTCTAAAAATGTCCGGAAATCATTGATCTCTCTCGACTGTGCTTTCATGTCCGTCAAACTGTTAAATATCTGCTGCAGCACCCCGAAAAATGCCCGCACTGCGCCGAGATAGAGCGTGAAATCTGCGAGGGACATATCAGTTTTTAACACGCGGTAAATTAAATATACATAGACCGTCCCCTCCTCCACCAAAAAAAGCATCTGGTTTCTTATCGAACACCCAATCCAGCGATTCTTTGACTCCAAGATCCGACAATGGATAAAACCATGCAGACTCGCATATTTTCCAAGAAGCCATCTCTTCATTGAAAACAGGCGAATATCCTTGCCGTACACAAAATTTGACATTGTCTGCTGCATATACCAGGTTTTGCGCCAGTATGGAGCTAATTCATCCCATGTCTTCTTATCCCTTTTTTTGGTGTAATCCATATTAAAATAATTTAACACCCCCAGTGCAAGAAGCAATAATACCATCCATGGGGAAAGCCGCAGCACAATAACAATCGCTGTCAAACTACTTACTAATACCTCAAATACCCGCTGTGCAGAATGCATCATCCCCTCGACCCCATTAGTATTACCGCCCGTCGCACGCATTGCCTTCTGACATACCTCCATTATTTTCGCGGACTCAATATACTCGTAATCCATATAGAGTACTTTGTGAATGCGCAGCATCATAAACTCTACCCGCGCATCGATCATCCTCCACCAGATATTAGAATTTGCCCAGGTTCCAAGTATCCCCGGAACAAGCATTCCGACAAAAAATAATAATACCGTTTTTAATAAAGTATTAAATTCCCCCTGCCTTGTCACCTGATCAATCACTGCACTCAACGCAAAAGTTGGCAGATAAGTATTGATCACATTGTTAAGTACTGCCAAAAATAAAAAAAAGGCAAGTGGTTTCTGAAATCGAAATGTCCCCTTTAGAATGTACACCATATTTGAGATCAGAGAATACTCTTTTTGATTTGGATCTTTCTCTGCCTCCGCTCCATCCTTTTTCTTTTTTTCCTTCTCCTTCATCACAATCCCCCTTTTGAACATATAGATGTGCTTAAATGCACAGGTTACGGCAAAACAGTGCAAATTTTGTTTGTACCCAGTGTACACAGTTGCTTGCTCCGCACAAGTTTACGGTATAACAGCACAAATTTTGTTTGTACCCGTTATGCCGCAGTTACTTGCTCCGCACAAGTTACGGTATAACAGTGCAAATTTTGTTTGTACCCGTTATGCCACAATTACTTGCTCCGCACAAGTTACGGCAAAGCCTTGAAAATCAAAGATTTTCAAGGCTCGCGTTGCTCGCGGCGCAGTCCGAGGGG
>CAJTLX010000029.1 GCA_910577165.1 uncultured Lachnospiraceae bacterium | reverse complement strand
AATGATAAATTCCGTGCAGTAACCGAATTTAATCTCAGCCGTCGAAATATTTTCGCTGCTCGCGCCCTTTTTTTCATCCTGTTTTTCTTTTGAGCCTGCTTTTACCGATAACTCAATCCCCGTATCCGTCACCCGTCCAAGCATTGCGTCATACGCGCCCTTTACCACTTCAAGCAAACCCTGTCCGCCGGAATCGACCACCCCCGCTTCCTTTAACACCGGCAGAAGTTCCGGTGTGTGGGCGAGTGCCTCCTCCATGCGCTTAATTACTTCCTCCCCGAAATATGCGAGATCATCCGTCTCTCCGACAAGTTCTGCCGCGCGCTCCGTCGCGCCCTTTGCCACGGTTAAGATCGTCCCTTCCTTCGGCTTCATTACCGCCTTGTAAGCGGTTTCCACTGCCTTCTGGAGTGCGGATGCCATCACAGGCACATCAATTTTCTCCTGTTCTTTTACAATTTTTGTAAAACCGCGAAAAAGCTGCGATAAAATAACGCCCGAATTGCCCCTTGCGCCGCGCAGAGAACCGGAGGAAATCGCCTTTGCCAAGGATTTCATATCGGGGTCTGAGATTGCCATAACCTCCTTTGCGGCCGACATGATCGTAAGTGTCATATTCGTTCCCGTATCGCCATCCGGCACCGGAAAAACATTTAATTCATTAATATACTCTTTCCTTGCCTCGATACTTTTTGCCCCCGCAAGAAACATTTTCTTTAACAGCGATGCATCTATCGTATTTAGACTCACCTGTTTTGCCCCTCCTTCCACATTTAATCTATCACGCGAACACCTTCTACAAAGATATTGATCTTTGTAACCTCAAGCCCTGCAAATTCCTCGATCTTATATTTTACATTGCTAATCAAGTTCTCGGCGACCGCAGAAATGCTCACCCCGTAGGAGACAATGATGTGAAGATCAATGATGATTTTGTTGTCCTTTAAGGTAACGCCGACACCGTGTGTAAGATTGTCCCTCTTTAAAAGCTTGACTAAGCCGTCCTTCATACTGATGGAGGCCATACCTACCACACCAAAACACTCGACGGCAGAAGAACCTGCATATTTTGCCACAACCGCCGTATCAACAGCAATCTCGCCAAGTTTGGTATTCATCATGCCATTATTCATAAATAGTCCTCCCGTTTCTTTATTGTCCGCGGCAGAAATCTGACAGTCCGCGCTCTGCCCTTAGGGACATTATACCCTATTTTTCCAAAAATGAAAACAACTTTTTCCTGCGGATGAGGGAAAATTTTTTAAGCGCAGTCTGCGCTGTAACATATCTGCATTCCACAGGCATATAATATAACAGTCCAAGACGAAAAAGGAGGCCGCATATGAAGCGGATGATCGGGTTCATTCTGTTCTGGGTTGCTGTCGGCATGACAATTATGCTCTTTATCAGCAGCGGCCTTTTCGCAATTTTTCTGATTATCGTTCTGTTTGTATTAAGCTACCATCTATTCTCGGACTGCTGAATTTTATAATACATGGGTCTGTGCATGAGAAAAGGTGTCAATTTCTTGACACCTTTGATGGATTTTCACCTGACGCATTATGCGCGCTCTACCTTGCCGGCTCTCAAGCAGGAAGTACAAACATACATTCTCTGCGTTCCGCCATTTACTTTTACTTTAACATGCTTCACATTGGATTTCCACATTCTCTTCGCACGCCTGCTCAACTGACTTCTGGAATGGCTTAACTGGGAACCCCAAAGGGAAGCTTTATCGCAAATTGCACATTTTGCCATGGACAAACACCTCCTTAAAATCAAGATCAGATCATCGTAAATGGGATAAAAATTACACCTGACCTGCAAACAAAAGTTATTTTAACAGATATAAAAGTATTTTGCAAGCAAAATTTAAATTTTTTCATTTTTTTCTTTCTCTCGACTTGGAATTTGCCGCGCCGCGTGTACTATACCTGACTTTACTCGCTCTCCTTTACAATCTCTGTGGCCTTTTCATCCACCTCTTTTTCCTTCTCCTTTGTCACATCATCCTTGGTAAACTTATCCACCAGATCCGGTACCATATCAAAAATCTTAGTTAATGCATCTTGATTCTTTATATTCACCAGTCTTGCATGGCCGTTCTGAATTACAAGGACCGCGCTCGGTGTCATCTTCCCGCTCATACCGCCGCCGGAATTGTCCTTGGATCCATTTACAAACGAGCCGGCACCCATACCGAAACTCACATCTACAAGCGGCAAAATAATTGTGTCGTCATCAAATTTTACTGCGTCGCCAACCACCGTCTTTGTTGTTAAAAACGATTCCATCCCCTGAAACAGCGCGCTTACAGTGCTGCTAAATTTACCGTCTGCCATAAAAAAATCCTCCTTCTATTTTACAAAGCCGATGTTGTCAGCTTATGTTTCAATTCTTTTGCGGAGGAAACTAAGGTCAAGATCTTGCCCTTTCTCCACAATTTAAACGCAATCCATAAAATCCTGCAAAACCGTATTCTTCCCGCAAGCTGCATACGCCCCTCAAGGCGAAATGCGTCCGCCTCAAAATCCGCAGTGAGCGTCAGCTGTTTTCCGTAAAGCGGATAGAGCATCCCCAAATATGAGAGTGCCCTTCCCATCGAATAAGCATCCCCCGTTGCAAATACAAGCTCTCCCTCTATTTTATACGGTAAAACATACTTTAGCAACTGCAAAATAGACTTTCCTGCATATTTTATCCCATTTTTATTTTGTTCATCCCTAAGAAAAGTAAAAATTAGTTGCATCTTTTTTCTAAGATCCGCGAGTTTTTCCTTTCCGGAGGAAATCTTTTCAAAAATATTTTTTATCCTGCGTCTTATTTTCTGATAAATCACAACAAGTTTCTTGTAAAGGATGCGCAGTTTTTTTGCGATCTTTGCGGAAATACTGTGGGGCTTGCTTTTCTTTATGGAAATTTCTTCCCCTTCTTTGGACTTTGTTTCGTTTGTTTCGTTGGAGTTTTGTTTTTGTTTTACCTGATTCTCTTCGATTGGCTTCTCCTTGATTTGTACAGTACCCAATATCGGATGTTCCTTTGCCTCCGCTTCTCCTATCTCCTGCTCTTCCCCCTCTTCTTGCCCTTCGCTTTCTTTTTCGTCTTCCTTATCGGATACTTTTTTCTTCCCCTTTTTCGCCGCTTTCCTCTTTCCCCCCTCGCTTTCTGTATTGCTAAAAAATGTAAATCCAAATACCTTTAGCGATATCTTTAGCTTTTTGTCCTCAAAATCCACGGGAAGACAGATCAGGTGAAAGAGATAACTTATCTGGGCGTGTACCGCAATATTCTTCCCCTCACGAAAAAGCTGCGCGCGATAGCGCAGTGGGACAAAAAGCAACAAAAAGAGGATAAAGAGCAGTAAAAAGAGGATGCATAACAATATCATTCCGATAATTTTTAAAATTGTTCCAAGAATACCTAAAATCACACCTACACCTCTTTCCGCCCGCAAAAATTTTTTTTACCCAAATCCAAAATATCCTCTTACATCAAATCCCCCCGTCTTTTCATACACCTCCATCACCATCTCCTGCACCAGAAAAAATGCCTCCCTGCGGTTCCCCGCAAGCCCAAGCACATATAGATTCTGCTCTTGCCGCACTGAAAGCTTCATCTCCTTTGCGGGAATTAAATCAAAAAGATCGTTCCCGTTTACTGCGTAGGTAATCATCGTAATTCCTTTTTTTACCTTTTTTCCTTTCGCAATGCGCGGCAGAAGCTTCTGATATTTCTCCTTCAAAGATTCTCCAACAAACAAATCACTTCGAACATTAAGCATCTACTCCTCCATCAGCTTCCTCATCAGCCTTATCCCCGCTACTTTCTCCGCCATTTCATGGCATCCGGAAAAGCTTCTCCTCACATAATCCATCACTTCGTTCTGACTGTTGAAAAATACAGGCAATTCCCCAAGCACCGCCGCAATCATCGCGCGGTTTAAAATCTGGGGCTGAACCGAAAACGCGGTGAGTAATTTTTCCACAAGCGAATCCGCCGCCGCTTTTAGGTATGCGCGATCCGCAATTTGCATCTGTTCTTTAGGCTCCAGCACAGCAAAAAGGCTGCCGCTTAACAAGAGCGCGCTGACTCTCAGACAAGTATATTCCTTCTCAAGCATAAGTGCTGCCGCGCTTTCCCTTACATCCTCCTCCATTTTTGAGAGTATGCCCTGCATCTTTTGCAACTTGAGCGAAAATTCTTCCAAAACGCCCTCCGTCCCATCCAAAAGTGCTGCATTTATAATTTCTTCCCCGGAGGAAATCTTTTCGCAGATCTCCTCAAGCAACGGCAGAAAATGGTCCATCTGCGCTGTCGCTTCCACTGATGCATATGGATAATTTAACAGCCAGGCATACAAGAAATTTACCAGTTCCATCAGAGAGTAATAATCATCCGTCAGTGCCTGTACTTCCCTTGCTGTGCGGGAAAATAATTCCTGTGCCTCCCTGTAGTCCGCCTCTCCCATCTCCCTCCAGTCCTTCTCTTTCAAGGCAGAAAGACAATTGGAAAAATTTGGGAAATAATCCTCCATCCCCTCCGGCTCATACAATCCCGCCACTGATACAATCCGATAGACAAAATCATCCGCCGCGCCGGTATCCATACCGACATAATTTTCAAACCCCGCGCGCACTAAACCTTCAAATTTGCCGCGACTCATCCGTACAGGAAGCTGTGAAAGCATCTGCTGGATTCTGGTGTTAACTAAAAGATTGTCCTTCTCCATAAAAATATAGCGCAGAATTTCCCTTGCTGCCTCGTCGTCTTCCGGCACAAAAACTTCCTCCAAAAAGCGCGGCTCTATCCGGTTTAACATATATTCATACAGCGAAAACCGGTCGGTGTATGTGGTAAGTACCTGCATCTTCCCCGTGATTTGCTCACGCAGACAAAAAAGTTTTTTCGCGCTTTCCTCGCGCTTTTCCCCGTCAAAACCGGAGAGAAAATTTTCCTTTACCATCCGGTTAATCTCCTGCCAGATCACAAGCGTCTCCCCGGAAAGTTTTCGCTCCCCGTCCGCAATACTCTCATAAAAACTGTAGAATTGAAGCAGAAAACTTGTCCCCGCATAAATATTATTTACCGAGGCAGCTTCCTTAAAAAATACCGAAAGTCCCCGCTCAAAATTCTCTCTTTTTCGTATTTCATGCTCTTTTCTTCGATCGCTCATACCCTATACCAACCCTTTCTGTCGCAATGCTTTTATAGTTATAGTAAATTTTTTATGCGCACGCCGATCAGTGGAATTATGCCACTGAAGTATTTACTTTAATATTTTTACAATACCGCGCAAATATGCACAATTTGGCAAAAGATGAAACCATTTTGGAAAATCCGGAAGCAAAACCCCCTCCACAATCGAGCAGAACCCGCAGATTCCAAGTACTGCCAAAACCAATGTCCCCGCTATCTGATAAAGAAAAAGTCCTCCTGCCGCCTTTGCCAAAAGATAATAGATCAATGACATCATAACCGAAAACACAGCACTTGTCCAGAAGATGGGAAAAATTTTTTTCCATTCTCCCATTCCCGCCCCGACACAGATCGCAAAAACTGCTGCTAAAACCATACTAAGCAGTGTGCAGGCAAGAAGATTCCCAACTGCTTCCGACCCTCGCCCCATCCCAAGAAGAAAGGCTCTCTTTGTGATCCCCGACTCCTTTTGCTGGCATACCACTGCCATCGCAGACATAGCAAACAGCGAAAAGAGCATGGCCGCCATCGCCGCCACAATCTGGCGGTAAAAAAGACTACTTTTTAATCCCTCCCTTCGCTCACCTCCCCCCTCCTCC
Source organism: uncultured Lachnospiraceae bacterium (assembly GCA_910577165.1). Lineage (GTDB taxonomy): Bacteria > Bacillota > Clostridia > Lachnospirales > Lachnospiraceae > RGIG4057. The sequence continues at coordinate 36,213 of CAJTLX010000029.1, read as the reverse complement.
ACAAAGCGAAAATCAAAGGCAAAATCGAAATCTTCCCCGCCAATTAAAGAAGCCGCATATGTTTCATATTCCTCTCTGGAAAATTTTTCCTTTTCTCCCTCCGGCAATTTTTCGTAGGCAAAATAGGCGTGTGCCTGGCAGATATCGTACATCATCTCCCCGGCAGCAATATCCGTTACCAGAGTCGCCACATTATCCCCCTCCTCGTGGTAGACGCAGATCAGTTCCCGGTATTTTCCCGCGGATACTGCATTCTGATACCCCTCTTTAATCTCAAGGATACAGCGGATCTCTCCCCCCTCCAAAAGTGTCACAAGTTCCCCGTAGGTTCCGGATTTTACCAGAAAGCTCTCCAGACTTTTTAACCGCCTGACAAGTTCCTCAGACTTTTCCGTTTTATCCTGGTCAATTAAACCGAGGGGGATCGCTGCCATCTCATCCGCACCCCGGTTTAAATTTGCCATACAGAACAAAAAAAGAAAGACCGAGATACAAAAGATCAAAAGCGTTGCCCGATCGGTCAGGAATAACCGGAGGTAAAATCCCATCTGCACAAAAGCTTTTTTAATCATAATACTTCCCCTCCTTCGCGCGGTACAAAATCCCCGAGAGACTGATAAGTATAATAATGCTGAGCGCGCAGAGCATTCCTGTTTCTGCGAGATCTTTTGTGGTAAGTCTTCCTGCCTCAGTGTCAAAGATCAGACACAAAAAATTATAATTCGGCAGAAAGCGCGCTATGTTTTTCATTCTTTCCGGCAGATACATAAAAGGAATCACCCCGCCGCCAAGAATCGCACCAAGCACTAAAAACATATTCGAGGCAAGCAGATAATTTTTCATCTTCTCCAATGTAGCTGCCATAAACAGCATTGCCGCTCCCATCAGACAGGAATATAAAAAAAGCAGAAAGACAACTTGTCCGGAAAGAAGCACGAAGGGGTTAAGAAAAACAGTGATCACTCCCGCCACGGCAAGAAGCACTCCAAAAAAAAGTTCCTTCTGCCAGAGAATTCGAAAACTCCCCACGCCAAGACAGGTAAGGCGCGTATAAATTCCCGCATGATGCTCTTTTTGAAAATTAAGTCCTAAAAGGAGTGCCAAAAAGTTAAGTCCCAAAAGCATTAGCTCATGCAAATAAAATGGCACTAACCGTACTGACTCATAATTTTCCAGGATATGTCTCTCAAAAAAATCATTTTTTGCCAGAGCCTTTAAGATTAGCTGCACCGAAATTTTTTCATTCATCTCCTTTGCAGTTTCTCTTGGCATTCCGGAGAGCAGCATTACCTGATAGAGTGCCACACAGTGGATCTCGACGGAGGAAATGTACTTTTCATAGCCCTGCAAAAGATTTTTTAACATGATCTCAATGGCGGGATTTTTTGCGGAAATCACCGCCTGCACTGGCAAATGCTCAAGATAGGTCATACTGTCCGCAAAATCCTTTGGGATCACTAAATACATATCCAGTTTCCCTTCCTCAAACCAGGAAAAAATTTCCTCCTCCTCGCCGAGATAGACGGAAACATAGGAAGTAAACAGACCGTTTTCCTGGTAAAAGGATAAAAGCATCTTTGAATATATGGAAGTATCATGGTTTACAATGCCGATGGAAACTCGCTCCCCCGCCTCTCTCTGTACATCCTCCTTGCGCGTCAAAAATCCGGCAAGCACCCCCAGAAAAATCACTGCCGCAAACAGACAGAGATTTTTTCTTTTAAAAAGTCCCTTGATCCCCTGTATCCATAATGCTCCCATATTCCCTCTCTTCTCCACACATAAGCGCGTTCGATCAGTTCCCCCCGCCATCCCTCTTTACATGCTCATGCGTGTATAAATGCTCCGAACAATATTCATAATTCCCATCACATTTTGAGCAAAAGCGAAATTCCAACGAATCGTCGTCAAGCTCCGTCCGACCACACACTGCGCAGCGATGTCTTGTCACCACATTCCTTCCGCGAAACTGCGAGACATTATCCCCTCGCTTACCCTCCCGAACCGCCTGTTTGAATTTGTGCTTGCGGTTGATTTCCTGCGGCGAAATACGCCGGTAATTTCTTGTGAGAAAAAAGAATACAATAAAATTTAGCAAAGATGCAGCGATAATTATGCGCCCGACCGCATTGTACTGAATAAACTCATACACTAACACTATCGCATACATAATGCCAAGATATTTCACCTTGATTGGCAGTACATACATCAGATAGATCACCTGGTTTGGAAAGGTGGTGGCATAGGCCAGATAGATCGACATATTCACATAATATGTGGAAAACATTCGAAACCACCCTCCGAAAAGCTGATTGCTAGTAAAGACATTTTTCGCGCCATACAGTTTGATATAGAGGCTGTAATCCTTACTCAGATAGGCATACCCCATCACCGCGAAACTTCCCAGAATCGTAAATAACATACCGCCAAAAATATAGAAATTGTAGCGGAATTCGCCCCAATTACGCTCTAGCATTGTGCCGATAACATAATAAAAATACAGCATCAGCAGCGTAAAAAAGCCAAACGCATCCGGCGGCACAAAAATCCAGCTGAAAAGCCGCCAGACTTGTCCGTGTAGAATCAGATACGGATTTAGCGTCAGCCACGACAGCATATCCGCGTTTACAAGCTGCAACACATAACCAACTGCATAACAACAGATCAGCACAAACGAAAGATTTCTAATCGAATACCTGCCAAACTTTCGTTCCAGCTTATACATAAAACCCATTTTGCTCCTCCAATACTTACTTTTTCCATTCCCGCTCTGCGGTACTAACCCCCATTATAAGATTCCTACACGATAATGTCAAATTAAAGGATTCTAAATTTTTGAATTATATGGTATAATGTATGCGAAAAGCAAAGTGAGAATAAGCATAATCGGAGAGAAAACAAAGTTTTTATGGACGATTATACGTAATTCGAGGGTTTGCCTTTCGCATATGAACACATGAATGTCGTCAGACATTACACGAGAAACAAAGAAAAGAGGTCTTTTTATGGCATTTGATGGAATTGTAATTTCAAATATCACACAGGAACTAAGCCGGACACTTACCGGCGGAAGGATTATTAAAATCAGCCAGCCCGAGAAGGACGAGCTTATTCTGACCGTAAAAAATTACGACACCTATAAGCTTTTTCTCTCGGCCTCAGCCTCCCTGCCCTTAATCTATCTGACAAAAGGGACAAAGCCAAGCCCGATAAGCGCGCCAAACTTCTGTATGCTGCTGCGCAAACATGGCAGCAGTGCGCGCATTATCTCCATTACACAGCCTAGCTTAGAGCGCGTTGTTGACATTGCGTTCGAACACCTGGATGAGATGGGCGATCCGTGTGTCAAACATCTTATTATGGAAATTATGGGAAAACACAGCAATATTATTCTCTGTGATGACAAAAACAAAATTATCGACAGTATCAAACATATTTCCGGCGCGGTCAGCTCTGTGCGCGAAGTGCTGCCGGGGAGGGACTATTTTATTCCACAAACGCAGGAAAAATACGATCCGCTCTCTCTGTCGGCAGAAGATTTTCTTGCCCATATCGCGAAAAAACCGATACCCGCAGGAAAAGGACTCTACCAGAGTCTGACAGGACTAAGCCCGCTTATCGCCAATGAACTTTGCCATCGGGCGGGAATTGACGCAGAACAGCCGCTTTGTGTACAGCCGGAAGAATACGCACTCCACCTCTACCGGGAGCTTTCCCTTCTGATAGAGCAAATAAAATCAAATGAATTCGCGCCAAATATTATTTATCAGAACGGTGTGCCAACCGAGTTTTCGTCCATCCCGCTCACCTGTTACAGCGATTTTGAGGGAAGTGTTACCAAACCTTATGATTCCATCTCCCTGCTTTTGGAGGACTATTATGCCGCACGCAACAAATTCACCCGCATCCGGCAAAAATCTGCGGATCTGCGCCGTGTGATCTCCAACGCGATCGAGCGCGATGTTAAAAAATATGATTTGCAGCTAAAACAGTTAAAAGACACGGAAAAGCGGGACAAGTACCGCGTCTACGGTGAACTTTTAACCACTTACGGCTACAGCGTAATTCCGGGTGAAAAATCTGTGACCGTGCAAAATTATTACACGGGGGAGGAGTTAAATATTCCGCTTGACCCGGACTTATCCGCAATCGACAATGCGAAACATTATTTTGATAAATACGCCAAATTAAAACGCACGTTCGAGGCACTCTCCCATCTGAGCGAGGAGACAAAAGATGAACTTGATCATCTTGATTCCATCCGCACCGCTCTTGATATTGCGGAAAATGAGGATGATCTGGCACAATTAAAAGAAGAAATGATGGATTATGGCTATATTAAACGCCATTACACTCAGGTGAAAAATGGAAAGAAACCTCCCAAAAAGGCGAAAATTTCCAGCAAGCCTTTTCACTATCGCTCCTCGGACGGGTATGATATCTATGTCGGAAAAAATAATTATCAAAATGATGAGCTGACCTTCCAGTTTGCCTCCGGAAATGACTGGTGGTTTCATGCAAAGGGAATGCCGGGTTCCCATGTGATTGTGCGCTCTAAGGGCGAGGAACTGCCCGACCGCGTTTTCGAGGAGGCAGGACAGCTTGCCGCCTACTACTCAAAAGGGCGGGAGGCGGACAAAGTTGAGATTGATTATCTGGAGAAGCGCAACGTGAAAAAGCCAAATGGAGCAAAGCCCGGCTTTGTTATTTATTACACTAATTATTCCCTGGTTGCCCCGCCGCAGATCGACGCACTCACGTTAGTATCGGATTAAGGGATATCCGAAAAGTAACAGCAGTAGCAGGCGGAGCGAAAGTGGTATCCCCTGCTGCCATAAGGCAATCCATATTATTGTCTTGCTCCTAACTGCCGCGAGTGGATTGAAAAAAGAAACAAGGAGGAAAAATTTTGATTACCGCAGATTTTCACACCCACACAGCATTTTCAGATGACTCAGATGCCACGGTAGAAACCATGACAAAACAAGCCATCTTGCAAGGATTAAAAATTCTTTGTATCACGGATCATATGGATTATCTCTACCCTGCACAGTACGCGCCAAATACCTTTGTTTTTGATCCGGATGCCTATTTTGCAAAGCTGACAAAAATAAAAGAGGATGATAAAGGCCAGTTGGAGATCCTTATTGGGATCGAACTCGGTCTGCGCAATGAAGCGGTGATCTCTGATCAGTGTAGAACTTATTATAAAAGACTTTGCAAGCAGTATCCCTTTGACTTTATTATTGGTTCCACCCATATATTAGAAAATATTGACCCTTATTATCCTGAATTCTGGGAAGATCACGGGATCAAGGAGGGAATGCGCATATATTTTGAATCTATTTTGGAAAATACTAAAAAATATGATATGTTTCAGGTGTATGGACATTTAGACTACCCCGTGCGATATTTGCCAAAGGGGATGGATAAGGATTACTGCTTTGAAGATTGCAGAGAACTGATTGAAGAAATTTTAAAGAAGCTGATTGAGAGCGGGCGCGGGCTTGAAGTCAATACGGCGGGCTATAAATATGGTCTGCCCTTCGCCCACCCGCGCCCGGAAGTGCTGGCTCTTTACCGGGCACTTGGCGGGGAGATTCTTACCATTGGCTCCGATGCACACGCGCCGGAACATATTGCATATGATTTTGCAAAGATACGGGAACTGCTTTGCTCGCTTGGATTTAAATATTATACGGTGTACCGGGGGCGAAAAGCTGAGTTTTTAACCTTGTAAAAAAATATTGAAAACCTCTACTGAATCCCTCCTTTTTTTATTAGCAAAGAACCCGGCGGTTTGTTCTTAAATCGCCGGGTTCTTTGCTCGTGGCAGCTTTATCCCCTCTGCCATATCTCATTTTTACCGGAAGAATCCTCCAAAAAAGTCTTCCCAGTCATATCCAAACTCATCTCCGTATCCATTATCCGGCTCTACCTCACGCTCGGACTGCTTAGGAGTCGTCTGCGGTGAAGTTTCTTCCGGACGCTCGCCAAGCGTAGCGGTAAGCTTTATCTCCTCATAATTTCCCTCGCGCAGACGCTTTACCGTAAGTTCCACTTTCTCACCCTCCGCATAATACTGCATATAGTTTTGCAGCTGCGACATTCCGGAAACTGCCATCCCATCAAAGGCAGTTAAGATATCGCCCGTCTTTACGCCCGCCTTCTGCGCTGCGGAATCCTCAATTACTTTTGTGATATACAGACCAACCGGCATATTGTAGCCGCTCGACATACTTGTTCCCACATCCTCGCCGTAAATACCGAGATAACCGCGATCGTCTGCTTCAACCAACTCTCTTGGATCGCGCAGGGCAAGATTATTTAAAATTGGCAGTGCTTTGCTGATCGGAATGGCAAATCCCATGCCCTCCACCTTGTCCGATGCAAATTTCACCGAATTGATTCCGATCACTTCACCGTACATATTAAAGAGCGCGCCGCCACTATTTCCCGGATTGATTGCCGCATCCGTCTGAATCAGCGTGTAAGTTACATTGTCCACGGTCACCACGCGATTTAGCGCGCTGATATAGCCGGAAGTTAAGGATTGTCCATAGCCGAGCGCATTGCCGATCGCCACAACTGGCTCTCCCATCACACAGTCATCCGAATTTCCAAGAACTGCCACCGTCAGAGTATCAAGTACCTTCTGCGGAATATCGCTAAGTTTCACTCCCACAACCGCAAGATCGTTTGACGGGTCCGTTCCCTTGATATATCCGGTATAAATCTGTTCCTCACTGTCATTAAAACATACGGTCAGCTCACTTGCATTTTCCACCACATGATTATTTGTCGCAATAATCAGTTCCTTGTCATTCTTTGCCACAATAATACCGGAACCTGCACCCTCACTCTCATACTCTCTTGTCTGTCCGAACATACTATAAACTTCCTGTTTTGATTTTGCGGTGATCGCTACTACTGAAGAGAGATATTTCTGGGCGATCTGCGCCGGAGTGAAAAGAGTTTTTCCCTCTTTATTTACCTCCGCCTTAATCAGATTATTTACCTGTTCTGCGGAAGCTTCCTGCCCATCCTTATCCGAAGGATTTATGCCCGTTTCCATCCGCTGTTCGTTTTGCCGATTTGCGCCCGCATAATTGCCCGCTGCAAATCCTCCGCCCACCAGCAGAGCCGCGCATAAAATCCCCGCCGTCCACTTTGCAAAGCGTTTTCCACCCTTTTTCTTTTTGTGATCCTGCGGCTCCACAATCCTGCATTCCGTGTAAATCCCACTGTCATTCTGTTCCTGTCCGGTAAACCCATTCTCATCAAACATATCCTTATCCTCCTATTTTCTATAATCTAATTTTTTGTCGGAAGAAATTTTCTTCCGATACTGTTCTGTTTTCTATGGTTTTTATGATACGGCAAGATTATGAAGGAATTTTGATGAGAATATGTTTCTTTTGTGAAAACGATAAACTCTTGATTTTTTTTCAAATTTTGGAAGAATACAGGGTTTTGCCTTAGTTAAGCCCCCTAAACCCTTTCCCAATAATCTCACTGCTATTTGTAATCATAATGAAGGAACCCGGCTGGGTCGTATGGATAAAATTACGCAATTGAATTGCCTGACTGCGCTTCATCACCGTCAGAATAATGTATTTATGATGATGCTCGTGTACACCCTCCCCCTCAAATTTTGTGGCACTCCGCCCAAGCTTTGTCTGAATAAAATCACAGATTGGATCGGCATCATCACAGACAATTGTAAAATATTTACAAAGATTCAAATTTTCAATCACGCTGTCAATCACAAGCGATTTTGCAAGCAGCCCGCAGAGCGAAAACAAACCCGTTTCAATATTAAAAGTAAAGCAAGCAGCAATTACAATAATTAAATCAACAAAAAGAAGTGCTGTGCCAATATGGATACTCGTATATTTTTTCAAGATCATCGCGACAATATCCGTTCCGCCGCCGCTCGATCCGATATTAAAAAGGATAGCAGAACTGGCAGCGGGCAAAATAATCGCAAAAATCAGTTCCAGTACCGGCTCATTGGTCAGCGGTTTTTCCATTGGAAAAAAATGCTCCAGGGCACTTAAAATCACGGAAATAACAATACTTGCGTAGACTGTGCGCGCCGCAAAACTCTTGCCTAAGAAAAAAAGACCCAGCACAAGCAGGAGCATATTGATAATAAAATTCAGCGTGCTGGCCGAAAGTGGCAGGCTTGGGGCAAGTACAACCGCGATACCGGTAACGCCACCAAAAGAAAAATTGTTTGGAAATTTGAACACATAAACGCCAATATCAAGGATAAGCGCGGCGAACGTGATCATCACGTAGTCTATAAAGACCGCTTTTTTTGACTGTGGTTCCGTTTCCATAGGGAGACCTCCATCCATAAAGTATTTTTAGATATTGTACTTCAAATATAGAAAAAATCAAGTCCCCTATTATTTCTTTTTTCTACAGTAATGTATTCAGCATTTTATGCGGACGCTACCAAAACGGAAAGGGAATGTATTAGCGCGCCGGTATTTCTTTGCCGAATCAATCACAATAACTCAAACTCGAAGGCTCTTCAAATATTTGTAAGACCAGATATCCGCGCCATTTTGAAAATCAATAAAGTATTTAATCTTCGTCCTGTATGCTTCCACCATTTTTGTAATCTCCATCTCGCTGCTTGTCTCATCCTTCGATAAAATATCATACATATAATTATCATCAGGTAATCGCTCCGTATTTACCAACCCTCTATCCGTCACATACTGCAAAAGCTTTACCTCTTTGCTTACAAACGAAGTAACTTCCATTCCCAAAAGCTCCTTGCCAGTAGGAATATAAGTGGTATTATAGAATAATGAAAATCTATTGATCCATCATCTCCAAAGCTTTTGTAAATTCATCATCACAGGAATTTTCAAGTTCCCAGTTTTCCCCTGCAAACTCTACAAACATTTCCAATGTCCACTCCTCGCCGGTAATATTCTTCCATGTTTTTTCATCGTGATGTTCAATAATATTTCCCTTATATTCGATATCAAAAGACATATCTTTATTGTCCAGAATTATTCTCGCGATATTTTCGCCAAAGTATTTTTCATAAATTGTATCTTTCATCAACACCTCCATCACATCACACTATCACAAAGAATAATTTCCATCATACTTTAATTTATCTCGATTCTGAATTTTCTGGAATCAATATGGCAAATTTATTTTCCCACTCTCCCTGAGTTCTCAACTCAGAAGTATGAGAAAAGTAATAATGATCATCTTTATCGCTTCCTAAAAAAATATTTTCAAAATCAGCTATCTGACTTTCTGGTTTCACTAAACCTTTTCCAAAGATATGGGAATACTCCACAATGGTTGGAAATTGAAAATCATACTCCGCCTGTAAAAATTGAATTAATAATTCATTTTTTTCTACTGGAATACCCTGCGAAAAAATATTTTGTGTTGCTGTCAATTCACCTTTCGCTTTCCCCTCCCGATAAACTGTTCCAAAAACTTTTTTCTTATCTTTACTATCTCTTGACAGATTAATAGAATAAGATATGTAATCTCTATCCATTAATTTAATGGATAATTCTTCCAATTCTCCATATTCATTAAGCCTTATACTTTCCTGAAAAATTACGCATTGATCGGAGATATGCCACCTTTTTCCCATACGATCCAATGAACTTTTGATAATCTCCGGTAGAGAATCCGTAGATTCTTCTATCCGAAAAGATATCTTATTCTCCCAGAAGGTATAAATTTTTTTAATAAATACAAATAATATAATTCCCCAAAACAAAAATAAAAAGCCGAGTATCAATTTGTTTCTCTTTTTTTCTGACATGGGATTTTCCTCTTATCCTCTCATCATATTTAAAAAACCAATTTTTGTTTAATCATCCATAGATTTATTTAGTAATATACAAAATTTCCCATTCCAAGTCCTTCAAAATTTTCTTTCATCAAAGAAATCGCTTCCTCTCTTGTCGATACTCCCGGCACAATAAAATAAGTTATAACTCTTCCCATTTTAAATTGAGGAATCAAATATAAAACGCAAGGCATTTCACCTGGTTCTTTCATATAAAAATAGGATGCTGCGACTTCTTTCCGTTTTGTTCTGCCTCTTGAATCCATCCCCCATTCATACCAATCAAAATATGTCATTTTTGCTTTTGGCATTTTCTCTGCATGATATGTTGCATTCACAATCTGATCGGATAACCTTTTTCTTTTTTCTTTATCTTCAAAACACTTTTCTCCCTCTGTATCTAAATTATAGCGGTACATTGTGGACACTTTGTTATTTCCAGTATAAGAACAAAGTTCTTCCAATTTTTCGACAAATACATCTCCAAGGTAGTATCTTCCAAATCCATAGATTTCTCCATCCAGTTTTATCTTTGTTGTACCGACAAACTCATAATCAGGATTTGCTACTAATATCACTGCGTCCCCTTCATAGTTCCAGTCCGTACTTGTATAGAATTTTTTATAAAAAATAGATAAAACAGTAATCGTCAAAAATAAAAGTACAAAAAATATAATCAACTTTTTCTTTATTCCTGCTTCTCCCCTATTTGTAAACTTTGCAATTTTTCTGATACCTCTTATTTCTTTTGGTATCTTTATCCAACTAGCCAAAAAACCAATATCAAATGGAAGGAAAATAAGCTCAAAAAAGGAAAACAAATGAATCCATGTTCTAAAATAGTGCCATGTGGGCTGGTATTCAATTACCCAATCCCATCCCGGAGCATAACTAAGATAGTCTAACATAAAAACACTGACAGCAAAAAATAAAGTGATTCCCTTTTTTAATTTTGGTTTCTCATCCAATATTTTCCCCAAAGCAAAAGTAAATATTACTCCCAAGAACATTAACAAAATCTGCCAACTACTCAAAGGATACAGAAATAAATGCGTAAACATAATTCATCCCCTTCATATTCTAATTTTCTCATTGACTTTCTAAATATTATGGTTTGAAAATTTTAACTTTTTTGGAAGATTTATCCAGCTAATTAACAAGCCAACTGCTACCGGAATGAGAATCAGATTTGAAAAGTAAGTCGGATACGGATTGATTCGAAAATTATACAGAACGTCCATCACACAAACGCTAATGACAAAAAACCATGTTAAGACTTTTTTAATCTTCGGCTTTTTTCCTAATGCTCTCCCTATGAAATAAACAGGAACTGCAATTGCCAACATAAAAAGCAGCAAGCCCCACTCACCAAGTGGCGGATAAAAATGTATCAAATCCCAAAACATAATACTCTCCTTTCTAGCAAAAAGCATCATCTTTTAACCAATATTTTTTTATAAAAATATCATACATTAAATCAACATAAATATATTTTATCTTGTCCGTCAAAAATATTTCTCCTTTTTCTTCCTCCACAGGTTCCCATAATGTCCCCGGCATATTTGTGCTTATCTCCTGCGCACCACTTACAAGAAGACTCCCGGTTTCAGAAACTTCATCCATCCATCCATATGTACTCAAAACGATCACATATTTTTTGATTTTCAGTGATCATTCTTCGAATGTCCTCATCCTGGTAAAATACACCAGCTTCATTTTCACTGAGGGGTAAAAAATAGAGATTATCTTCCACTAACGCCGTCCCCAAAAGATAAGTTTTCTCCCCCATCTGCAAATATAAATTTACCAGATTATCCTCTCCATAGAATCGATGCTCATACTCTGGTAATCCCAATATTATCTTGTACTCTTCCCGTTTTATTTCCTGTTCTTTCTCAAAGCAAAATAAGAGATCTGCGTATTCTGAAACAAGCTGTAAATGCAAATTTTCCTGCGTTTCTTCTGTAATATTTAGCGAAAATGCATCTTTTAGTTTTTCCCCCAATGCTTTGCTCTCCACATCGCCAAGTTTTTCTATCAGCCTCTCAGAACAAACTAATGTATCAATTTGATCTATTGAAACTTGTTCGGAAACATTGAGAAGATTTTTTTCTTAGGTTCATAAATCATAAAAATTATAGCAAAAATTAAAAATACTCCACAAAATAATATAATATATCTTTTTCTTTTCACTTTTTCATTCTCTCCCATAAAAATTTTTTAATTACCTCTCAATCTGTAAACTCCAAAGTGGTCAAATTACTAATGCAGCCAGTTTTCTAATTCCCGCTCCCCACTCTCGTACTTTTCTAATGCTTTAACTGAACAGATTCCACGCGATAATTCTTCCCTGCTGATATTCTGTAAATCACGAATATTTCTTATTAATCTGCCAAACATTCTTCTCTTTTTCATCAATTTCCCATTTTTCTCCAAAATCGTATAATTAAGTATATTATTATTAACGATACATTGTTTGTTATATTTTGTCAAATTATTTTTTTCTGAATCAGATCTAATATTTAGACAAGCAGGTAAAGATATTCTAAAAATTTTAAAGAAACACTTGACTTATGTGCATAAAGGGCGCATAATAATAGTCAAGACTAGAAACAAAAGAGTGGATTCTGAAAGTGTTAAATAAAATAACACTAAAAGAAATGGAATATCCATCTTGTTGGATCATTCACCTGAGCTATAAAACTTAAAATTTCTTGATTTTTTTAAGAAAATCATTTGACAATATAGGAAGGTTTTTATGGCGACTATATCAACACAAATTCGGATAGAAGAAGCCGGAATTCCTTTTGAAGCGGACTATCCAAAACTTAGACCAGAAATTATCAAAGCCATGGAAGAAGCAAAACGGATAAGCCATAATCCAAGTACGAAGAGATATACATGTTTTGCAGAAGCATTGGAGGACTTAAATAATGAAATATGATTTAGTTCCCTCTACTTCCTGCATAAATTTATTTTTAGTAATATATAAAATTTCCCGTTCCAAGCCCTTCGAAATTTTCTTTCATCAGAGAAATTGCTTCCTCCCTTGTTGATACTCCCGGCACGATAAAATAGCAAGTAGTTATCCACTCTTCTACTTCAGGAATCAAATACAGAACACAAGGCATCTTGCCCGGTTTTTTCATATAAAAATAAGATGTTGCAACTCTTTCCAGTTTTACTTTGCCTCTCGAATTTAACCTCCATTCATACCAATAAAGATATGCCATTTTTGCTTTTGGAATTTTCCCTGTATAATATGTTGCATCTACAATCTGATTGGATAACCTTTTTCTTTTCTCTTTATCTTCAAAACATTTCTCTCCCCCCGTATCTAAATTATAGCGGTATATTGTGGATATCTTTTTATTTCCAGTATAAGAACAGAGTTCCTCCAATTTTTCAATGAATACATCTCCAAGATAATATTTTCCAAATCCATAGATTTCTCCATCCAATTTTATCTTTGTTGTACCAACAAATTCATAATCAGGATGTGCCCTTAATATTACCGCATCCCCCTCATAATTCCAGTCCGTACTTGTATAGTATTTTTGGTAACCGATAGATAAAACAATAATTGTCAAAAGTACAAGTACAAAAAATATAATTAATTTTTTCTTCATTTTTTATTTCCCTTCTTTAATAGATCTTAATTACACAACTATATTCCAGGCAAAATCCAAATGAATTTTGCCCAGAAAAATAACGATTATAAAAATATATTAATCCATAAAGAGAGGAAGTACTTGACCATGTAAACTTAGTGTTGCCTTCGCTTTACTTGAGTTCGTCAAATACATAGAAAAATTTGTAGCTATATGATCAAGCGCAGGATATTTTTTTTTATCCTCCATTCTTAAAAGTAGATACTGAACCAACTCCGGTAAAGTTTTTCCTCCTCTATCTGGATTTATCATTTGCCTACATTCTTTTGTTTTTTGCTCTAATCTATTAGTCCTATAGTGAAGAACCAAACGATATAACACATCTACATAATTTCGGCTACATAAATGAATCCATCGATCATACTTTTCATCATATCCATAAATGTATTTTACTGATTCATTTACTGACATTGAATTTGCTTCCAAAATATGTGTTCCATGAATTAGATAAGAAGACTCATAGTCCGGTATCGCATTAATCAATTCAGAAACAGCAATTCCGATAAATGGATTTTCTATTCCACTCGCTGCTATACCTGCCATAAATTTTACAGAAGACAACATAAACTGCTGGATTGCATTTTCATTTGTAACTTCACCATTTAATATTATTTCACCATTTTTTACATAAGCAAGATTCCTAAAGACACCTTCTTTATCTGTTAAAACAATACTGTATAATGTATAGTATTTTTCTCCTCCATCAATGGTTATATACTGATAATATGTATCTATATCATAATTTGTTTCAAGATAACTAACATCTGGCGGAGATGTCTGATAAGTAGAAATTCCACTATTCCCATCCAATGGAATATTTTCCGTTATATGATCGCTAACACCTCTATCCTTTAATTGTTTACAAAGTTTATCATATTCTTTTTGCAAAGCTTCCTTTTCTGGTGAATCTTCCATCTCTCTTAAAGTAAATTTCATGGTATTCTTTTCCATAACAAGCTGATCCAGATCGCCGTTTTCTTCCTGAACCATCTCCTGCTCTGCTGCCTTTACCTTTTCCATTCCAAGTCCAGTAACACACATTACCAAACTTAAAATTAACGCTATTCTTCTCTTCAAAGATTTAATTTTTTTCATAAGACCTCTCTTTCTCCAAAATCGCCTGCCCTTCTCTGCGTCCAAAGAATTTGGCAAAGCTTATCAACCTGCTTCGAACATATTCACGACATATTATAGCAGTTTTTTTGCAGTGTGACCGACAAAAGTGGGGGAAAATAAAACTCCCCCACTTTTGTCGGTTGGAGGAAATTTTGTATGGTATACTATATCCCGTTACATATAAAGAGTCTATCTCTCAAAGTGAGAAGAAAGGAGTAACGATGAAAAAAACACTTAAACAAATCTCTGCACTTTTCTTTGCGGTAATCTTGGTTCTTTCTAATGCAAAAGAGGAAGTTCCAACAAACAACACAGTAACTTCCATAAGTGGTCCTATTATTTTGCCGAATTCACAGCCAGGAACACCGCCTCCTCCTCTTCCTCCTTCACCAAAGCCTATTGATAAGGAATAATTATTTGCATTCAATTATTTTTTATATCCTTTTCAAATTCCTTCAAAAGATATTTTGACATTTGCGGATTTCTTGCATATAAGCGACTAATCGCATAAGCCTGTTGGACACAGGAAAAATCTTTTTCTGTGTCCATTTCTTGTAGCACCAACTGCTTATAGCATAAAATATATTCCCATACATTCCATTCATCATATAAAATCATCCTATTTTCTGCCATATGCAAATAGCGCAATGCAAGAGAAAAATTCTTCTCCAATCGAAAAAAATTTCCTAAAGAAAGGAATAATTGAATCAGATATTCGGGTTCCATCCATCCTCTTTCTCCTTTTTGATAATAGCCCTGAATCTGCCGTAACATAATTTCATATAACTTTTGTTTTCCTTTTGTCGCTTTCCCCAATAATTGGTTCAATATATTTCTTTCATTTTCAAACAATTGACATACGAAGGATAAGCTTCCTTTTTTCATAGATATTGTTTTCCACAAAATATTCCAGAACCTAGTTTCCTTTTCCCTTTCTGAAATATGATTTAATCCCTCCTTAATCTGAACATCCCAATATTCAATCCACTGCGCATTGGTAATATTTTTTGTATTCATACATTTCTTTAATTCTTCATATATTTTTCTTGCTTCTTGATATTTGTCTTCTACACATAACTTCATCATTTTTCCATAGTTTCGATAATCCTCATACCTCCCCGTCACAATTCCGCCATTGTATTTTTCTGTTGATAACCCAAGTTTTTCCAAAAACTTCTCCCGGTTCTCTGCCCTCGGCGTATTCTGCCCCGCTTCTATTCGCTCCAATGTCCGCACATCGCAAATATCATACGCCAATTCTTCTTTTGACATTCCTTTTGCTCGTCTGCGTTCCCGAATAATATCATTAAAGCACAATAAATGCTTTTCCCCATATATCGGGTACCAGTTTTGTTTCCAATCCTCTAATTTCCCAGGGACAGCATCACATAATCTTTTATAATCTTCTCTCTCCTCATTATCTCCTTTGATCCCAGATTCCGGATGATCTTCAATCCGAAATTTAAGTTCCATCAGCTTGCAAAACAAAGCAAGTTGTTCCTTTTTCTGGCGCAGCATATCACAACCACAATAAATCTGCTCCATTGCTGCTGCATATTCACCCACTTCTTCATAATATATTGCTAACTGATAAGCCATTATTGGGCACAGCGCATACTGATCTGCTTTATCATATGCCTCATCTTTCAAATATGTAATAATCTCCTGATACCAACACAATGCTTCTTTCTTATTCCCACTCTTAAAAAGCAGAATCGCATAGCGTTCAAAAAGTAAAATTTCCATTTTGGAATAACGACCAGCCGCCAATATTTCTGGTTTTAATGCCTGACCGTATTTTTCCTCTGACCTTACCCTGTGAATCGTATTTTTTTCACCTACGTCTAAGGTCTGATAAATCCCTTCTACCACATTTTCTATTTGATCTTTTTGCGGCGCGGATTTTTTGCGCAGAAATTCCGCCCGCAAAAAACAGGTATACTGGTAATGCAGGGGATTACAAATTTTCCCATATTCTTCAATCCCCAGTTTCGCTTCGCAAAGTTTTCCCAACCGAAGCAGACCCTGAATTTCCAGTCGTTTCTTTGCCTGTTGATATTCTGCCTGATCTAACAAAATTTCAAATTTATCCATAGATTTTTTCAATCGCTGAAGTAAAGCATCTGCAACCAGTTTTTCTGGCTCCCGCTCCCCACTCTCGTACTTTTCTAATGCTTTAACTGAACAGATTCCACGCGATAATTCTTCCCTGCTGATATTCTGTAAATCACGAATATTTCTTATTAATCTGCCAAACATTCTTCTCTTTTTCATAAAATTCCCATTTTTCTCCAGAAATATGTAATTAAGTATATTATCATTAATGATACATTGTTTGTTATATTTTGTCAAGTTATTTTTTTTCCAATTACGATCTAATATTTGGACAAGCAAGTAAAAATATTCTAAAATTTCAAAGAAATACTTGACTTATGCGCATAATAGGCGCATAATAATTGTGAGGAAGGGATATAATGAAAACAAAAGACCTAATTAAGCTATTGGAAAATGATGGATGGGAGTTTAAACGACATGGTTCAGACCATGATATTTATATAAAAGGTACAGAGCGTGAAAGTATTCCAAGACGTAATGAGATAAAAGAAAACTTAGCAAAAGCGATTATTAAAAGACGTGGGCTGAAATAAGTCCACATAAGATTAGGAGGCGTTTTTTATGAAAAATTCTTATCCAATTATTTTAATGCCAGATAAGTTTGGCTATATCGTGTATATTCCGGACTTTAATATAAACTCTGAAGGAGATACATTGACCGAAGCGATTGAAATGGCAAGGGATGCAATAGGAATTATAGGTATTGATATGGAAGATAATGACGAATCCTTACCAAGTCCAACAGCAATATCCAAAGTAAAGACAGATTCGGCGGCGGATATTGTGACGCTTGTCGACGTAGACTTTGCTGAATATCGCAGAAAAAATGATATGAGAACCGTCAAGAAAAATTGCACAATACCATCATGGTTAAATTTTGAAGCCGAAAAGGCGGGAGTAAACTTTTCAGCCATATTAACAGCAGCACTCAAAAGCGAATTAAACATTCAAAGTCGGTAGCATCTTCCCCCGCCTAAAAAGGCGGGGTTTTCTTATACACAGGATCCTCTTTTTGCGATCTCTTAACATAGGTCTTTCCCCATTAGTCTTTTCGCCACCGTCACTGCTTCCTGCGCATCTTTTGAATATCCGTCCGCATGGATCTCATCGCAGTAGCTCTGTGTGATCACCGCGCCGCCAATCATAATTCTCGCGCGCAGTCCTGCCGCGTCCCTCTGTTTTACAATCTCCTTCATCTCAAGCATCGTGGTGGTCATCAGTGCGGACACCGCAATAATATCTGCGTCCACCTCCCCTGCCACACGGATAATTTCTTCGGTCGGCACATCCTTGCCGAGATCGCGCACATCAAAACCATAATTTTTCAACATCAGAGCGACCAAATTTTTTCCAATATCATGCACATCGCCCGCTACAGTTGCAATCACCACCACGCCAAGTTTTTCCCTCTGCACATCTTCCTTAAGCAGCGGTTCCAGATATTCCACTGCAATTTTCATCGCCTCGGCGGAAGCGATCAATTGCGGAAGAAAATATTTTTGCTGATTAAACAGTTCGCCAACTTCATTGATCGCTGGAATAAGTTTATTATTTAAAAGATCCTGCGGCGCGAATCCAGCATCCAGTGCTTCCGTTACCAATTCCACCATTCCTCTTCGGTTTCCCCTTAGTACTGCCTCGTAAACTTTGCGGGTAGAATCCCCCCTTATTCCGCTTTCCTCCTCTGAAACCTTCCTCTCTCTTCCATTCTCTCCCTCCCCTAAATTCTCATCTGCGGTATTTTTATTTTCCATATTTTTACAGTTATTTGCCTGGTTTTCCTTCTTTTCCTCCTCCGTATTTTGCTTATTTCCTCTTCCCCTTTCTGCCTCTTCCTTTAATTTTGTCAGTTCTACCTCCGGTATTACTGCCACCGGGTTTGTTGTCGCGCGCTCAATATAGCGCAGATCCGCGCCCTCCTTTCCACAGAGCAGATCGGAGGCTGCTGCCATATTCATCAAAAGTTTTTGTGATGGGTTGACAATCGCCGCCGTAATGCCTGCCTGGATGGAAAAGGCAAGGAAAGCCGCATTGACAAATGCCCGCTCCGGCAGACCAAAAGAGATATTGGACAGCCCGCACATTGTTGCCACGCCAAGTTCTTCCCTACAATAGCGAATCGTTTCTGCTGCTGCAATTGCCGCCGAGGGGTTTGCACCTATCGTATTGACCAGCCCGTCCACAAAGATATCCTCCTCGGAAAGCCCGTATTTTTTTGCCTCTTTAAGAATGGTACCAATAATTTGTTTTTTCTCCTCCATATCCTTTGGCAGACCATTTTGTGAGAGCGGCAGAAGAATAAACATCGCGCCGTATTTTTTTGCCGCCGGGAGAAGCTGTTCCATTTTCCCCGGCTCAAGCGAGATGGAATTGATCAGCGCGCGCCCTGGATAATGCCTAAGTGCCGCCTCAATAATTTCCGGATGGCTCGAATCAATGCAGAGCGGCACATCCACCAAACCGGAAACCGTTTCGATCGCGGCGAGCATCATCTTCTTCTCATCAATCCCATTCATTCCCATATTGATATCGAGAATATCCGCACCGTCTAAAACCTGTGCCTGTGCCATCTCCTCCACCATGGAAAGATCGCCCTCGCGCAGACTCTGCTGCAATGCCTTTTTCCCGGTCGGATTGATTCGCTCCCCAATCACAAGAAATTTTCCGTCCAGATCAATTTTTAGCACGCTGCGCTGGGTCGCAAGTGCCCGCAAACGCTTTTTCTGCGCGATCACGGGCGCGAATTTTTCCGCCGTATCCGCCAGGCATTTAATATATTCCGGCGTTGTCCCGCAACATCCGCCTACAATGGCGGCACCCGCAAGAAGCACCTCCCTCATATATCCGGTAAATTCCTCCACGCCCATATCGTAAACCGTTTTTCCGTCCTTTAGTACGGGCAGTCCCGCATTTGGCTTTACAATCACCGGAACATCGGAAATTTCCACCATGCGCCCCACAAGGGAAAGAAGCTTATCCGGTCCGGCTGAACAGTTCATCCCAACTGCATCCGCACCCATCTTTTCAAGGATAAGAGCCGCCGTTTCCGGGGAATTTCCATGGAATGTGCGCCCGTCTTCACGGAAGGTAAGGGTTATCATTACCGGAAGTTCACAGGTTTCCCTGACGGCAAGGAGTGCTGCGCGGCATTCCTGCAAGCTCATCATTGTTTCGACCACAAACAGATCCGCGCCCGCCTTTACGCAATCGAACACCTGTTCTTTATAGATCTCGACCAGCTCTTCAAAATCCATTGTTCCAATCGGGGCAAGGTTCTTGCCCGTCATCGTAAGATCTGCCGCCACAAAAGCACTGCCCTCCCGCCCGGCGCGCTGTATGGCTTTTTTTGAGAGCGCGACAAGCTCTCTATTCATCTCGTGAATCTTCTCGGAAAGTCCATATTCCGCTAATTTAATGCGGTTGGCGGAAAAGGTTGGGGCGTATAAGATATCCGTCCCCGCCAAAAGGTACTGCTCCTGCAGCGAAAGAAGTACTTCCGGGTTTTCTAAGATCCACTGTTCCGGGCAGACCCCGCGGGGCATCCCTGCTGCAAGCAGCGAACTTCCTGTCGCGCCATCTAAAATAACACGTTTTTTTTCTGTTAATTCTCTAAATTCCTGTCTTGTCATAATTTCTCCCTTATTATCTTCTCAAGCAATCCCACGCGATTAAATGGCAGCATAAAATAAAATCCATCCACAAAATCAAGTTCCTTCATTACCGCAAGAGAGATCCTCACACCCACATCCTCCCCTTCCTCCCTGCTCATTTCCGGATGATAGGAGGAAAGCACCTTATCCGGCACATCGATTCCTCTCACTTCATTTTTTACGAAATTGGCGTTGCGGTAGCTAACTAAAGGCATAATTCCAGCAAGAAGCTTTGTATTCAATGTCTTTTTCAACAAAAAAAGCCTCTCGATATCCCGCGCTCCGTAGACGGGCTGCGTTAGAAAATAGGATGCCCCCGCATCTATTTTTTTCTGTGCGCGAGAAAGTTCTACATCAAAATTTATCCGCCCCTGATTGAGCGCGCCCCCGTAAACTATTGGCTCATCGGGGAAATGTTCGCGGTTTATTTCGCGCACAAAACTCATCAGTTTCATGGAATTGTAATCAAATACTCCTGTCGCACTGCTGCGCAGTTCTCCTGGCACCGGATCTCCAGTAACAAAAAGAAAATTTCGAATTCCATTAGCATACGCGCCAAGCAGTATGGAGCGCATGGCAATCATATTTTTATCGCGGCAGCAAATATGGGGCATAACGGGTATTCCGGTAATATGGTTAAGTTTTACTGCCGATAACACCGAATCCATACGGCTGCGCCCCTGAGGAGAATCCGCGATAGTGATCAGATCCGCACCGATTTCCTTTAGACGCTGTGCCGCCGCTATAATCTTCTGATCATTGGCATCGTAGGGCGGATCGAGTTCGACAGCAATTACTTTTTTATGTTTTAGTAACTGTATAAGGAAATTATTTTCATTCGCATTTTCTTTATCCTCCCTAAGATTTTCATTTTTTTTGCATTCCGCCCCCCTATTTTCTATTCGGATGGACACAGCGGAGGACGGTATTTTTTTTGCTAATTCCCCGATATATTCCGGAGATGATCCGCAGCAGGCTCCAAGAATTGATACACCGTGCGCAGCAATATCTTCCATATTTTTACAAAAATAATTTTCATTGCGCATAAATACCATGCGATTTTGCAATTGTTCCGGATAACCAGCATTGGGAAGAACACAAAAATATTTTTCTTTTGGCAAATGCAAATTTTCCACAATATGTAACATATGTCCGGATCCAACACCGCAATTTAGACCAACGGCATCGAGTGCCTCCAACCGTGTAGCCTGTGCAATCAAGCGGTTTGCATGAATCCCCGATACCGAATAGCCGTTCTGATTTACGCAGAATAACCCTGCGCAAAATATGGACGGGAATTTTTTCTTGGCATAACTTGCCGCCTTTTCCATTCCTCCCATATCCGGAAAGGTTTCAAACCAGAGTGCGGAAACCCCCTCCTCCAAAAATAAATCGACGAGCGCGCGGTACTCTGATTCTGCGTCCGTCGTTTCTCCATTTTCCACAAATTCTCTTAGCGGTCCGATATCCCCTGCTAAAAAACAGGGCTTTCCCGTGCGCACAGTATGCGCCTTAATCTCCGCCTTTGCAATCCGGCACGCGGCGCGCACAATTTCTTCCTGCTGTTCCCCATCTATCCTTAGCGTCTGTCTGCCCACTGCAAAGGTATTTGTGCGAATAAGGCTTGCCCCCGCTGCAAGATATGCGCGGTGAATCTCTGCGATTATTTCCGGCTCTTTTATATTCGCCCACTCGGAAACCAGACTCTCCTTTCCACCCCATTTTGCATAGTATGTTCCCATCGCGC
Organism: uncultured Lachnospiraceae bacterium; assembly: GCA_910577165.1. Taxonomy (GTDB): domain Bacteria; phylum Bacillota; class Clostridia; order Lachnospirales; family Lachnospiraceae; genus RGIG4057. The sequence goes on along the minus strand of CAJTLX010000029.1, from coordinate 14,073 downwards.
CGTCCGTTATCAGACGGCGCGTTTTTAAATATTCCCCGATATTCATATGAATTTTCCTTTTATTTCCAAATTATTTTGTCACACAATTTCTTTCCCGATTTTGCAGATATGCTCTAATATTCTGTACTACTTCATCCACACAGCGTTGCCTTGCCTCGGTGGTCGCCCAGGCGATATGCGGCGTAATAATTAGGCGGGTGGAATCCTGTATCGCAAGAAGGGGATTGTCCTCTGCCATTGGCTCGACGGTAAGCACATCAAGCCCCGCGCCGCCGATTTTTTCTTCCAATAATGCCCTTGCCAGTGCCTCCTGATCAACGATCGCTCCGCGCCCAAGATTTAAAAGTATCGCATCCCTTTTCATCAGGGAAAGCTCTTCCCATCCCACAAAATTTTTTGTGGCAGGATTTAGTGGGGCGTGGATGGAGATAATATCCGATTCCCGAAACAGGGTTTCCTTGTCCACGCGCCGATATTTTGGATCATCGTGCGCGCCAGTAGTCGAATAGTAAACCACATCGCAGCCAAAGGCGCGCGCAATTCCGGCAACCCGTCCGCCGATCGCACCAAGTCCCACAATGCCAAAACGCTTGCCAGAAAGTTCATGAAAATGTACATCAAATTTACTAAAAATATCGCATTTTACATACTCGCCCGATTTTACATAGCGATCGTAAAAATACAGCTTTTCATATATATAGAATAAAAGTGCAAAAGTATGTTGTGCCACGGACTCCGTCGAATAACCGCTTACATTCGTCACCCTGATTCCCCGCCCCGTCACATACGGGAAATCCACATTGTTGGTACCGGTCGCGGTCAGACAGATCAATTTCAGATTTTTGCAATCCTGCAAAAGTGCTTCATTTATTGGTATTTTATTTACAATTATAATATCTGCTTCCCTTATGCGCGCCGCATTTTCTTTTGGATTTGATTTCCCGTAAACCGCAACCTCCCCAAACGAATTAAACGCGCTTAGATCCACATCATTTCCCAGCGTATCCGCCTCCATAAATACAAGTTTCATTTTTATCTCCCCCTGGCACAGCCGCTATTTGGTTATATCAGCAAACCGGACGGATCCATTCTGCTGATTATGATTATGGCGATTTCTAGAACATATCTGCAAGTTCCATAATATCCCCAATCCGATATTCCGGATCTTCACAGGTTCCAAAACCGTATTCCGCAAAGACAAATGGAACGCCCACCGAATGCGCCGCTATCTCATCCGGGCGCGTATCCCCGACATAAATAACTTTTGAGAGCGGCAAATGATTTCGCTCGCAGATAAGTTTTATATTGTCCGCCTTTAACAGACCCGTATCGCCCGGACAGGTAAAATCATCCACAAACCCTTCCAGATGATGTGCGGAAAGCATCGCCTCAATATATCCGCTGCGGCAGTTACTTACAATAAAGATGCGATATTTTTCCCTCAGCTTTAAAAACGCGCCCGCGACATCGCCGATTAAGGAGGCCGCACCGTGTGCCAAAATAGGACACTGTACCTTTACGCACTCCTCCATCACGCGGATCGCAAATTCCTCCGGCACTGATACAAAAAGCTTCTTTGCAATCTCCTCAAGCGGCAGCCCATACAGATTTTTTAATTTTTCTGGCGTAACGGTATCTTTGATTTCCGGATACTTTGCCGCCACATCCCCCCAGATTTTTGCTGCTGCCGCTGTTGTATCCCAAAGTGTTCCGTCCACATCAAAGATCATTGCCTTTATTGGTGTCACGCCAAGTTCCTCCAATTTTTTTAATGTGTCCGAAAGACCAGTAAACAAGATCGTATGCATACCGAATTTTTCCGCGCCGAGAAGGTTGCGCTCAAGATCATCGATAAATATGGATTCCTCCGGCACAAGCTGATAGCGGCGCAGCAATTCTTCATAGATTTCCGGCTCCGGTTTTACCTTGTGGATCTCATAGGAGATTACGCCCCCCTCGGCAAGCGAAATAAATTTAAAATGCTTTCGCGCATAATCAAATACATCCCCCGCATAATTTGAGAGCAGATAGACATGATACCCCGCTGCTCTAAGGCTTCTAATCAGAGCCGCCGAGTAGTCATATTCCTCCACAAGCTGTTCGCGCTCCGCAAAAAACTTCTCGATCTCTTTTTCAAACCCCGGTGCCAGCTCCCCACATTTTTTCGCGATCTCTTCGATCGGCAGGACTCCCCTGTCCACCTCATCCCAGTATGGTCCTCTCACCGTCGCGTCCGCGATTTTTTCCCTCGCTTCCTCATTAAAATGTTCACGAAGATAGTTTTTCCATCTAAAATGTGCCAATACATTTCCAATATCAAAAATAATATTTTTCATTATAATATTCTCCTTTCTTTTCGCCCCAAAGCATCTTGTGTGCGCTTTTTCTGCTTCCTTTATTATAATATACTTACCCTCACTGTCAAGTGGGAAAGGGATTTCTTCTTGCGATCGTGTGAGGGATTCGCTATAATATAGGGGAAATTATCTGCAAATGGAGGTTTTTTATGAAAACTATTGCAAGTTTTACCGTTGATCATCTGCGCCTTTTGCCAGGGGTTTATGTTTCCCGTCAGGACAAGATCGGCAGTGAGATAATCACCACTTTTGATCTGCGCTTAACGCGCCCCAACTATGAACCCGTAATGAACACGGCAGAGATCCACACTCTGGAACATCTCGGTGCCACTTTTTTGCGCAATCACAAAGAATATGGTCAAAAAACCATATATTTTGGTCCGATGGGATGCCGCACCGGATTTTACCTTTTACTTGCGGGAGAATATATCTCAGAGGATATCGTGCCGCTCCTAAAGGAAATGTTTTCCTTTATCGCCTCCTTTGACGGCGAAGTACCGGGTGCATCCGCTATCTGCTGCGGCAATTATCTCGATATGAATTTGCCGATGGCACGTCTGCTTGCAAAGAAATACCTTGATACCGTTCTTATGCAAATTACTCCGGAACAATTAAACTATATACCCGTCATGAAATAATTGCCGGATATATCGCCCTCCGGGGGATGCGCACTCGCACGAATCGGAAGATGTCGCTTCGGCGACCGTGCCCGGCGCAGATGGTGATAATCAATCACCATTCATATATCCAAATAAGAGTTATTTTTTCCATCTTCCCGCATACAATGTATGGCAGGCGGATGATTGCAAGTTTCCCGCGATCGCCCAAGCCTGCCATCACTTTTTGTATGGAGGTAGGCTATGGATTTCTCTCAGAGCGATACAAACGATTCTTTGCTTCGGCAATCGACAAGCTTTTGCCGGCTTTCTTTTTTTTGCGGTATCCTACTTCCCTACATTCCCTTTCCCATGCGCCAGCCCCTGCTCCTTTTCACAAAATTTCTAGAGCTTAGGGAATGCATGAGCTGTCCGAAGAGACGTTTTGATTTCGGAAATACACAGGAGATGAATTCCGCAGATCTTATCTCCGAAATTTTTACCAAACTCTCGCCCTTTTTAAGCGAACAGGAACGCTCGATGTTTTCTCAGCTGCAAAATATGATGCAGATGTTAAAGATTTATCAGACCATTCAGGAATTCGCGCCGTTGATGAATATGGAGGGGACAAATTTAAATGCGGAAGGATCGCCGTCAGAAACTGGTATGGAAAATTCTTCCAATGTGACTGATATGCTTTTTTCCATGCTCTCCCCGGAACAAAAAGAGATGTTTGAAAATTTGAAATCTGTCATGACCGACCCACCTGCGGAATAGAATGAAATGATATTTTTTAGTTGAGAGGTTCTTTATGGATCAGAGTTTTTTAAACCGTCCGGAACTTTCCGGTCTTGACCCCGTCAAAAAGAAATTTCTTGCGGAATTGGTAGAGGAAGCGCAGAAAACCCCGCAAAAAAATATGCCGACGCTCTACATGAAGGCGATCAGCAAAATGAACACGCTGCGGTTAAAGTTTTCCCCGGAAGAATCCGCGCTGCTTTCCGAGATTCTCGAAGCACAGATGTCAAAAGAGGATCGCAAGCGTTTTGATGCCGTAAAAAAGATGCTGCTGAAGTAGCAGCATCTTTTGTTTTTCCTACTTCTTTTTGTGACCAATCCACAGACCAAATCCTGCGAGCGCGCTACCCGCCGCAAGCATTGCAAAATAACGCTCCGGCGCGTGGGAATCGCCCGTCTGCGGTGTCCTGTCACGCACTGGTGCGGATGCAGAATTTGACGTGGAATTCGTCTTTGCTGGTGCTTTTGTCGGTGTCTTCTGCGCAGTCTGGCTCGGTGCCGAAGTCGGTTTCTTTGCTGGTGCCTTTGTCGGTGTCTTCTCCTCCTTTGCCGGCGCGCTTGTCGGTGCCGCTGGCTTTGGAGTAGGAGTACCTTTCGGCGCGCTTGTCGGTGTCTCCTGCGTTGTCGGAGCTGTGTTGGTATCCGTCTTTTTCTCCACTGGAGTCGGCGTTGGGGTTGGCTGTCTTCCGGAAGTCAGCGTCCCGCTCTGCTTATAGAGAATTGCGTAAGTCGTAAAGACGGACAAATCAAACATCACGCAGTCCTTGCCGTTTACCGAAACAACCTTTGAATCAATACGGCAGAGTGCCCCCTTTGCATCTACTGCCGTGATCTGCACACCATTTGAATGCTTGGCAAAATTTTCCGGCAGAGAACAGATTAAAGTAATTCCCTGCATCTCATCAAGAGGGTAGTAATCCCCCTCCTCATCCTTTTCGTAGACGGTAGCTTCCACCGCCTGGTACTCAATGCCCGAAAGATCTTCTCCTGCCGCGGTAAGTGCCTCCTCCATCGCCATCATCGCATCGTAGCCATCAAAAAGGGAAAGCATATAGCTGCCCGCATTTAGAGTGCTATCATGAAATTTTGCATAGGCCTTGCTCACCCCATCCGGCAAATCCTCCACCGTAAGATTATATTCCTTTGCGGAAGGGTTCATCGCCTGTGCGGCACCAAGTTCAAAAGTATCCGCCGTCCCGCACACAAACAGCACTGTCGCAAATCCTGCCGCTCCTATTTTTTTCCATATTTTACCATTTTCCTGATATCCCATAATTATCCTCATTTCCTGCAACAATTATTTTTTTCTCGCCACAACTACAAATCTCCCCGCCTCCACCGATCGGTCGCAGGTCGACAGCGTTAAAAGCTGCGTCCCGTACTCCGCTGTAATTCCGGTCTCATAAAACGACTGCTCTTTCACATAGCGGATATAAGTATTATATTCCTCCTCATCCTGTGTGTCAATAAAAGAATAATATCGATAGCTTTCTTTGTCCGAAGCATAGGGAATCTGCGCCCGAAATACTCCGACAATCTCATATTCCCCGCGCATATACACGGTATCAAAGCGAATCACCGGATGCTCCTTATAAAATGCTTCCTGCTCATAGGAAAGCAGTGCGGAAAACATCGATCCATTTTTCATATTATGACCGTAAATCAGGAAATTTGTCGTTGGCTCCTCCACATTACAGCGCGCATCCATAAACGGAATTCCATTGATATCATATTTTTTATCGAATCCTTTTTTCAGATAATATTCCTCATCCGCAGGGGTTAACATCACGGGGTAATTGATCACCGTACCCTCAAGCGAAATCCAGCCTGCCATCTCCGGATTTCGCTCGTACAACACACTGTAGCGGTACAGGATACCGTCCTCCGTCACACTCTCTTCTGCCGTTTCCTGCTCCTCTTTCTTTGCAATTTCAATTGCCTCCTCCTCGGTGTAGCGACCACTTGCAATCAAGTCTGCAATCCGATGTGCCTCCGAAACCTCCGGCTCAATCGGGGTGAGGATACAGGAGGCTAACTCCTCCATCTTGCGCTCGCTGATATAACTTAAAATATCGTAGGAAAATATTTGGTAGAGTGCGAACAAGATCAGCCCAACCCCCGCCAGAATACAAAAAGACTTTAACAGACGGTGTTTTTTCTTTCCCCCGCCCTTTTTGTCTTTACTTTTTTCCTTTTTATCTAAAGAATATTCTTCGTCCTCTTCTTTCGAATCATTTCGAAAATCCCAGCTTATATTTGAATTTCGCTCAATCTCTCTCCTTCTTGTCCCCGCTTCTCTCCCTCCCCAAAGGGTTTGCTCTCCTTTTGCTTCTCTTCCTCCCCGAAGGTTTTGTCCCTCCCTGCTTTCTCTGACCGTTCTCGTTCGTACACGGGATAAATCCTGATAAGGGGTAGTTTCCTCCTCTTGTCGTCCAATATCACGCTCGCGCAGTTTCGTCTGCTCAGAGCGCATCGCCTCCCTTCCGTCCGACTTCTCTTCCCTCTTTTGTTTTGCCTTCTTTTTCTTTGCTGCCTTTCCAGTAAACAGACATTCCTCCGGAAAGACCCCACGCGGATGTCTGATCCCGCTTGCCTTATCGTCTATGTAAGCGCGGAATGCCACACCCAACTCGCTCTCAAAAAGAAACGGCTGCTTTTCCAACATTTCATAAAGTTCCGCCGCTTCCCCGCGATCGTCCAGCTCCACTCCCGCCACAAGTGTCTGAATGCGCTTTAAATCCCGGCATCCCGCCTTATAATCTTCCTTTGTGGCAAATTCCATCCTCCCGATATTCCACTTTCCCATAGCTTTCCTCCGTACTGCCTTTGCTTTATCCGCTGCATTGTAAGTCCATCCTATCTTTATATCGGATTGCAGGGGCACAAACTTGAGTTTTCCTATCCTTTTATTCTAACAGATATAAAAGCAAAAATCAAAATAATTCGCATTCAAGGTGAAATAAGTGAAACTTTTCTTCTATTATCAAGTGCAAAAAAGATGTCGATAAAGGCACTATAATGTAACAAAATATCTACTGGCTTTGCTATTTGTGAAAGGGGGAAAACGAAATGAGAAAAAGTAAATGGATTGCGAGAATGTTAGCGATCGCACTTACTATCAACACGGCGGGCGGGTATGTTCCGCCTACGCAGTCCGCGCAGGCAGCAGAATCTTCTGTAACAGCGCAGGAAAAAACACAAAAAGGGAATAAAATATCTCTTAATCCGACAGGCGGAGGTTTTGCTTCTGAGCCGGAATTATTTGTGGAGCCGGGAAAAAGCTATGGAACACTGCCAACACCCGTTCGTGTCGGGTATGATTTTTTAGGATGGTTTACTGAGGAAAATGGCGGAGTCAGGGTGGACGAAACAACCGTGGCAGCTTTCCCCACTCTCTATGCACACTGGAGGCCACTTTCCATCCGTGTAGATCTGTATGCAAACGGCGGAGAGCTAAACGAAACCGAGATTTTGGTAAATTTTGGTGAACCATATAATACACTGCCAACGCCAAAGAAAGCTGGATATCAATTTTTGGGTTGGTTCACGGCCTATGACGGGGGCGAGAAGGTGAACCCTTCCGATCTGGTTACCGTTACTTCCGCCGTACCGCTGTATGCGCATTGGGGCGGTGTGGAGGTAAGCGTTTCCTTCCAGGCAGAGGGAGCCGGGATCCCTGCAAAAATCGTGGAATATGGGATGGCATACGGCACGCTGCCCGAAGTACAAAAAGAAGGCTATCTTTTTGATGGCTGGTACACAAGTGCGCAGGGCGGCGAAAAAGTAAGCGAAACCACACCCGTAAAGATGCAGACAGCACACACCCTCTATGCGCAATGGACGGAAGTGGAAGCTAAGGCGACACTTGAAACAGAGGGCGGAGAATGCGATATCAGCGAGATCCCGGTATATCCGGGAACTTTGATCGGGACATTGCCAACACCGGAGAGGACAGGATATCTCTTTTTGGGCTGGTTTGCAAAAAATGGGGAAAAAGAAATACAGGTAACCGAGGCAACTCGCTATACTCCATCACTCGGTACTGTATTTTACGCCAAATGGGAAGGAATTCGGCTAAAGCTTACCTTGCAGCCCCTTACAGAGGAAGGGGAAAAACAGGTATTGGAAGTTATTTATGGAGAACCCTATCCCCCGCTGCCAGAACTAAAAAAGGAACACTATGATTTTTCTGGATGGTTTACCAAAATTTCCGGCGGGGAAAAAATTGAAACCGACGCAGTGGTAAAACTTAAAACCGATACGACATTGTATGCCCGCTGGGCGGGAAAAGAATACACGGTGAGCTTTAACGCAAATGGCGGAACGGTTTCCAAAGACAGTATCCTTTTTATCTATGGGACACCTTACGGAACGCTGCCAACACCGACAAGAACAGGCTACCGCTTTGACGGCTGGTACAATGGATCTGGGGATGGAGCAAAGAAAATCACAAAAAATGATACGGTATCCCTAACCAAAGATGTGGTATTCTATGCACACTGGACACCAAAAAAGCCGGAGATCACATTTTATGCAAATGGCGGAACTATGTATTTTCATGGCACGCAGGGAAGTGTCTGCACTGTGCCGTATAACTATGATTCACCATATGGGGAACTGCCCGTGCCAAAGCAGGAAGGATACACATTTGAAGGCTGGTTTACTGCAAGGACCGGAGGAGACCAGGTATTTTCCTCCACCTTAATGCGCTTTTCCTCCGCGTCCAGCCTGTATGCACACTGGCAGGGAAATCAATATCTTGTCACATTAAATGCACAGGGAGGCACTTTAGGTCAAAAGACTTACCATGTTACTTTCGGAGAAAAATATGGGGATTTACCAGTACCGACAAAACAGAATTATACTTTTACTGGCTGGAAACTTGGCGAAGAATTTGGCGGCACCAGCGTGACTTCCGCCACCAGCGTAAAGACCGCACAGAATCACACGCTGCACGCCAACTACCGGGGAAATGCCATCAAACTCTTATATGATAACAACGGGGGAACCGAAGGTTCATCAAGTTCAAAAACTGTCTATTATGGGGAGGCAGCGGGGACACTGCGCACACCGAGCCGCAGCGGTTATGAATTTCTTGGATGGTTTGCAAACGGCAAACGGATCACTGCGGATACGATTATTACGCTGACTGCGGATACAACGATCCGCGCAGAATGGCAAAAGAAAGGCTATACCGTTACCTTTGACGCAAACGGCGGTGTATGCGACACCGATATGCGAATTTATTCCTACGGGGAAACTTACGGCCCGCTCCCCGTACCAGTAAGAGCGGGATACACCTTTTTAGGATGGTTTACCTCGGCAACTTCAGGGACGCAAAAAAACGATACGGATACCGTGAAATTAAGTGCGAATATCCGTTTGTATGCGCATTGGAAGGGGAAACCTGTCACAGTAACCTTTGATTTAAATGGGGGAACTGCAACCACACAGAGTAAAGAAGTAACCTACGGCTCCACCTATGGAACGCTCCCGACACCAAAGCGCACGGGATTTACCTTTGCCGGATGGTTTACCCAAAAACAGTATGGATACAAAGTTACATCAAGCAGTCATGTGGAGGTAGAAAAAGATCATATCCTCTACGCCTGCTGGAAACAGGAAACATTTACAATCACATTTGAGGCAAATGGTGGGACGGTTGCCTATCGCTACATCGGAATTCCCGTGGGAGCAGGATATTCTTCCTTCCCGACTCCGACAAAACCGGGGTATGTTTTTGACGGGTGGTATACCTCAAGCACATCCGGAACACAAATTACCTATCTGACCGAGACGGATACCCTGTACGCACACTGGAAACCGAATACCTACAGGGTGGATTTCAATAGCTGCGGCGGGACAAATTGCGGGAGCATCACAGTAACCTACACCAAAACTTACGGGACACTGCCAACCCCAACCAAGCCGGGACTTAGCTTTGTGGGATGGTATACCGAGCCGGACGGTGGGACAAAGGTCAGTGCCAGCACTTCAATGAAGAAAGCATATGATCATACTCTGTACGCACACTGGACGGGAATTACCTCAACTCTTAGCTATGACGCAAACGGCGGAACCAGTGTGACAAAAACGAAATCCATCACCTCTGGGGAAGCCTATGGAACACTTGCCTCAACAAGCCGGACAGGTCATAAGTTTATTGGCTGGTATACCGCAAAGGACGGCGGAACACAGATCACGGCGGAGAGCATTGTAACCGTAACACAGAATCAAAAACTCTACGCACACTGGGAAGTACTTCGCCCAACCATCCGCTTTAGCGCGAACGGCGGCGGTATCGCAACAACTGATGGGACAGTGGGAACTCTTGAAGTAGCGTATACCTATGGACAAAAATATAATTCATTTCCAAAAGTTTCCAGAACAGGCTATCACTTTATCGGCTGGTTTACCGGACAGACAGTTGGCACACAGATGACGGAAGAAACCATATGCGAAATTACCACATCGGATACTTTCTATGCACACTGGGAAGGGATACAAAATACGGTTCAGTTTGATGCAAATGGCGGGGTACTTAACGCATCCCCTATCACGGTAGTCTACGGGGAGGTCTATGGAACACTGCCAACACCAAGCCGTTTTGGCTATACATTTTCCGGCTGGTTTACCGAAAAGGAAGCGGGAGAAAAGATCACTGCAAGCAGCAAAGCAGAAATTCTCTCCCCGCAGACACTTTATGCACAGTGGGAGAAAAAGACCTATAAGGTTACCCTTGATGGGAACGGCGGTTCCTCCGTGGTAACCGGTTCGGATGGTCAGCCATCCAGCGTATCAACAAGAACACTATCCACAACCTATGGCGGCACCTATGGGGGATCAGAGGGAAAATTCCCTCTCTTTACCAGAACCGGCTATGAACTTTTGGGGTTCTTTACCAAGGAAGTCGGGGGAGAGGAAATCACGGCGCAGAGCAGCTTTATGTGGGAGGAAAATCAAACGATCTATGCACACTGGATGCCAAAAACTATTGTGGTTTCCTTTTATGAAGATGGCGGCAGTCCGGTAAGGGAAGTAAAAAGAATTGCCTATCAGACCGCATATGGTACACTGCCCGTCCCGACAAAGGCAGGATATATTTTTAATGGCTGGAAGACAAGCAAAAGCAGTACAAGTATAATAACTGCGGATACCATAATGAAAAAGACGGACGGACATACGCTGTACGCAGACTGGACGGCAAGGGAGTATACTCTGACCTTTGACTCTGCGGGCGGGGAGCCAACAAGTTCCACAAAAATTGTCACGATGGGGGCAAGCATTGGCACATTGCCAAAAGTGACAAAGGAGAACGAAAACCTCTCCGGATGGTACACAAAACCCGCGGGCGGCACAGCGATAAAAACCAGCACAAAATTAAATGTGCCGGGGGATAAGCACTACTATGCTCACTGGACCAAAGCGGAGATCGAAGTAAAACTTCTCTCTGGTGGAAAAGTCCTCGCGCTAAAGACTTTGTTAAAGGGGGATTGCTACGGAGATCTTCCTGCGGCAGAAAAGGAAGGTTACAATTTTTCTGGCTGGTACACAAAATCAACCGGCGGAAATGAAGTGACCGCAACCGATCGCTGCAATGCAGCGGAAGACCTATCCTTGTATGCACAGTTTAAAGCAAAAACACCGACTCTCCTCTTCTATGCAAACGGCGGAAATTTGGCGCAAGCTTCAAAAGTTGTTACCTACAAGGAAGACTACGGGGAACTGCCCACACCGACTTTGGCAAATTATGTATTTGCTGGATGGTATACTGAGCCGGAGGGTGGCACAAAAATCACAGAAACAACAAAAGTTCCATTTACGGATACCACAACTTGTTATGCACACTTTAAGCCGGCCTCTCTCTCCGTCACCTTTGATGCGGGGGAAGGAAACTGTACTGTTGATAAGAAAAGTCTTATCTATGAAAAACCATATGGAGAACTGCCAACACCAATCAGGGATGGATATCTTTTTATGGGATGGTTTACCCAGGCGGATGGCGGAGAACTTGTGCAGGAATCCACACTGGTAAGAAATCCGGAATCACATACGCTCTACGCGCACTGGGATAAGGTGCGAATGCAGCTTATCTTTGATGCGGGGGAAGGAAACTGCACTGTCACATCAAAAGCACTTGCGGCGGGGGAAGCCTACGGGGAACTTCCCGTTGCCACACGCACCGGATACCGCTTTACCGGATGGTACACTGATGCGCTGGCGGGAGAACAAGTTGGGGAGGATACCCTTTTTGAAGGGGAGAAAGATATTACCGTATATGCACACTGGGAGGCGGAGCATTATATTGTCACCTTCCACCCGATGGGGGGAACTTGTAACGAAGAACAAAGGGAAGTTGTCTTTGGGGAAGCCTACGGCGAACTGCCAACAGCGGAGTACGAAGGATTTCATTTTATCGACTGGTATTTGGAGATCGGGGGGCAGAATCGGATCACCGCAGAAAGCAAAGTGGAAACGGCGGGCGATCATACTCTTTATGCATATTACTTAAAGGATGAAAAGAAAATCAACGCTCCAATGCGTGCATTTCACTTTGGCGAACCGGGGGTAAATCCAATTACGGGAAATGTGTCCTTCTCCGTGACCGATATGGTAATTGCAATTCCGGGCATCCAGTACGAGATCACGCGCACCTACAACTCACAAAACGATGCGGATTCCATTCTAGGACGCGGCTGGAGTTTTGGGTTTGACGCGAAATGTGAAGTGTACTCGGACGGGGTGATCGCTTCATTCCCGGACGGAAGCTCGGATACTTTCTGGAAACAGACGGACGGAAGTTATCTGAGCAAATACAGCAGAAGAACAGCCACATGGGATAAGAATGACCTCTTTGTCGTTGTGGAGCCAAACCAGGATCGCTACTATTTTAAGCGGGACGGAAAACTTGCCCATATTGAAGATCGCTATGGAAACCGGACGAAAGTTTCCTATACGGACGGAAAGATTTCTGAGTTGGTGGACGCGGCGGGACGCAGTTACAAACTCGCGGTCAACTCCGATGGAAAACTTACAAAGCTAACCGATCCGATGGGACATGAAGTCATTTATACCTATAATGAAAAGGGATATCTGGCAGCAGTGACCAATGTTTTAGGTGGAACAACAACATACACTTACGATGAGGAAGGTTATCTTACACAGATTCTTGATCCGGAAGGGTACCAGGTACAGTCTTTTGACTATCACGGAAGCGAAAAAACAGTAGAAGGTATGGCGGATGTCCGCCCAGTAATGTTCTCCGCGCCACAGAAAATAACAATGAGAACTCTAAGCGGAAAAACAAATAGTGCGAAAGCCGAAATGGTCACTGAGAAAACATCTAACGCGCAGAATACCGTAGAAAGCAATCCGCCAAAAACCACCGATATCCAGGTGACAACCTGCATCGATGCCTACGGCGGGATCAAGACCTACGCCTACGATCCGGACAAAAAAGAAACCCTGGTAACATCGACAGACGGCAGGGAATGGACTTACTGGTACAACAGCGATATGTACCTGACCGCCGTAAAAAATCCGGATGGCAGCATGGAAAAAACGGAGTACGCTCCACAGAAAGAGGGCTTCCACTACGCGGATGTTATCTCTACAACGGATGAGTACGGAAGCAAAACTTCCTATATTCTGGATGAAAATGGAAATATCATCCAGACAATATATGCGGACGGCAGCATACAGAAAATGTGGTACGATGCATGGAATAACTGTGTGATCGAGTGCAGCCAAACCAATGTCTACACCTATCACGTCTACGATGACAAAGGTATTTCCCTGCTTAAAAATGTGCGCAGAACGGACGGTGCCGCCATCACGGGTGTGACGGAGAAGAATCTGAATGAAAAACTAAAAAATATTACCTGCGCTGACCAGGACTATATTGTTGAAGAGTACCGCTACTATACGGACAAAGAAGCGGAAGAAAAATTCCACTCCAAACTGCGCGGTCTGCTTGCGGAAACAACAAATCCGGAAGGGGAAAAACAACTCTATGCCTACGATGCCTACGGCAACGCGACAGCAGTCACGGACGCGGCGGGAAATACCTATACTTACACCTACGATCCATTAGGACACCGACTCTCCGAAACCACTGCAAGGGGGGATCTCTATAGCTGGGAATATCTTCCAAACGGATATGTAACAAGGGAGCATTACCCGGATGGCGGCACGGCGGTTTCCCTCTATGATAAGTCCGGCCATCTCCTACAGACTGTAAAACCGGAACAATATGAACTGGACAAGGATGCAAACGGAACCTATACCGGCACGGGCGGAACCTTCTACGATTACAGCGTAAA
>CAJTLX010000028.1:246-42071 GCA_910577165.1 uncultured Lachnospiraceae bacterium | reverse complement strand
AATCACCGCTTTGTTGCTGCCCACACGCATCCTTTTTAACAGTTTGTAAAACCCCATGCCAAGTAAGGACATATGCAGCCCGGAAACGGCGAGGATATGAGAAAATCCTGCGCCCTGATACATCTCCTTAATCTCCGGCAAAAGTCCTCCCTTCTCAGCGAGAAACATTGCCTCAAGCACCCCCGCCTCCGCCTGGGGTAAAACTTTTGAATAGACCTGTTTTATTTTTTGTTTCCATCTCCAAAGCAGGGATGAAAATTTTTTCTCTCCGATAAGCTCAATATTTTTCGCCGTACCTTTTGCGCAGATTCCTTGCGCCTTATAATAGCTGTACTCGTCAAACTGACCCGGATTATCTCCCCGCGATAATGCCATCCACTCCCCGTATAGAATAACTGTACTTCCCGGAGCAAATAATTCCCCGTTCGGTATCGAAACTAAGAGTTTTTCTTTCCCCACCTTTTCTGGCGCGCCATCCATCACTCGAAGGCGAACCACCATCCGCCCGCCATTTTGTCCCTGCGTAAAAGAGAGAACTTCCCCGCAAACACGGCTTGTTTTCGGACTCTGCACATATTGTTCCAGTGCTGTCTCACGCGCGGCTCGCTGATAAAGCAAAAATCCTGCGGCAAAACAGAGGGGAATCAGTAAAGATAAGAATTTTTTATTAAGGAGAAATGGAAGAAAAAAAAGAGAAAAAAGGGGGAAGAGAATCGCAAACGGCAAGCAGACCTTCCCCGCCAAAATCCCGAAAAGATAAAAAAGCGTCAGCAAAACTAAAGGTCGTTTTACCATTTTCGCCTTTCTGCTGAAAGAGATCAGACTTTAATTTTTATAGTTACATTTCTGTTTCGATCAGATCCAGATCACGCTCGAAGACCTCCGGCATCTCAAAGGACTGATAACTTTTGCGCAGTTCCCCGCCAATGCGTATCTGTACTTTATTCACATTCGGAAGTTCTGCCAACGAATTTACAATGGAATACAATATAATTTCCTCGCGTATACCCTCGGGCTTTTCGAGAAAATCCACACTCAGATCCAGATAACAAATGCCATCCTTTGTGCTGATTTTAGAAAGCTGTGTATCCTCCGGGATTGTTGCACACAGTCCCGCTGCCCTCTCCTCCTCAATGGGTCCACCAATTAGCTGCTCCACCACAAGCTGCTCCATCGAGATATTGCTGTTGTAGCTGACCTGCCGATGTGATTCGCGCAGTGCTGTCCCATCCTCATTTGCAAAATAAATTGATACATTTGCCATCTGTGTATAAAACTCCTCGTCTGAAGTATTGTCAATAAAATCTTCCGCCTTCATCATTCCAACGGGAAGTTCACCGATCATATACGGAATCCCATTGACATAGAACTCCACATAATCCACCCCCTCAATCTGGCAGAAGGTCTTGACTAATGCCGCGCGGATCAAAACTTCCGTGATCCCCGTAAGTGTGCTGTAGTTGGCATCAAAATTTAAGATGAGCTGATCCGCCTCCCCAAAAGAAAAGTCCAGTAATTTTACATTTTCTGGCAGCAACTTTTTTAGTTCACGCCCCTCCGGCTCTTTTGCAAGCGCGTTCACATACTCCTGCACCTGCGCTTCCTTAAATGTCGCCTTTAGCTCATAGCCCTCACTGACAAGCTGTGTTTCCGCGCCATTTAAAAAGTAGATCCGCCCGCCCGCGCTCTCCTCGCTGGGTTCCTTTCCACAGCCTAAACTGCCGCAGAGCAAAAGAAACACCAGCACAAAAAGAAATACTTTCCCTCGCTCCATGCCGCCACTCCTTTCCTAAGCGATAAAGTTTAACGGAATGCGCACCGTAAATGTTGTCCCCTCATTTTCCCGACTGTTGACCTTGATTGTTCCCTTGTGTCGCAGCACCACGCTCTTTGTGATGGCAAGCCCCAATCCTGTACCGCCGCTCTCGCGGGATCTGGCCTTGTCCACGCGGTAAAAACGATCAAAGATAAACGGTTGCGCCGCCTCCGGAATTCCAATGCCTGAGTCGGAGACCGATATGTAAAAATACTTGTGATCCGCATTGACCGACACACGCACTGTACCATCCTCGACATTATATTTTACTGCATTTTCAATCAAATTGGACACGGCAAGCGAAAGTTTGACCTCGTCCACCTCCGCAAGTACCGGGCGAAAACTCTCAAACATCAGTTCGATATTTTTTCTCTTTGCAATGGGCTTGATGCGCTTTAAGATAATCTCCATCAGCTCATTGATGGAAACCTGTGCGATATGCATTTCCGCATCCTTGCGATCAAGGCGCACTAGGGAGAGCAGATCGTTGATAATCTGATTCTCGCGCTCGATCTCATCCGTGATATCGGTGAGAAATTCCCGATATAACTCTACCGGCGCATCCTCCTGTAGGGTAAGCGAATCCGCAAGCACCTTAATGGAAGTCATAGGGGTTTTCAATTCATGCGAGACGTTTGCAACAAATTCCTGTCTGGACTCCTCAACTTTCTTCATCTGTAAAAGCATCTCATTAAACGAGTCCGAAATGCGTCTGACCTCGTAAAAACCGCCGATGGAAACGGGGTCTTCCAAGTACCCGTCCGTCACATGCTGGATGGAAGCGACAATGGACTTAAATGGTTTTGTCATCCTGCCAGAGCAAAAGAACGCTACAAGTGCCACCACAAATAAAACCACCAGATCAATAATCAATACCGTATGTTCTACCCGATCCAAAAATGTGGTTTCACGTTCCAGGGAGGCACGGAGAATAATTGCGCCCGCATAGGCATTCTCCGCCGTCTCGCCGCCCCGCACAGGGAGCGTCATTTGAATATAGTCGTCCCTTTCCTCCACCCGATAAGTATTTATCCCGCGAATGCATTCAATCACTTTCTGTGAGAGCAAAATCTTGCCCACCTCATAATTGAATGTATCCGCGACCACGCGCAAATTTTTGTCCACCACAAGAATACGTCCGTCAAAGATATCCGCTGCCGCCGTCAACTCCGTCGTGATCTCCAGCCCCTGCGCGGCGAGATATCCGGAGGATGCCATCTGATTAGTAAGAATTTTCCCGTATTCCCCCACCTCTGAGATCCTCTCCAAAACCACCTGTTCTCTGCATATGGCAAGCGCGCCCACACTCACGCCAAAAAGCGTGCTTCCCGCAGTAAACAAGATTAACGCAAACAGGGCGACACGCATACTTGTCAAATATTTAAACTTCTGTGTCAGACGAAATTTTCCTGCCCGCCCCCGCATTTCTTCTCGCTCCTTCACCCTGGGACTCCTTTACAAATTTTGGAAGTAATAGCCAACACCCCATTTGGTATGAACAAATTTGGGGTCACTCGGATTTTCCTCAATCTTCTCGCGAAGTCTGCGGATATGTACATCCACCGTGCGCACATCCCCCGGATAATCATATCCCCATACAGTACTTAAAAGCTTTTCCCTGCTGTAAACCTTATTTGGATGAAAAACAAGAAGTTCTAAGACATCATACTCTTTTGTGGTCAGATTGATCTCCTTTGTGCGGATGTAGACGCGTCTACTCTCTCTGTCAATGCGGAGATCACCGAATTCCGCCGCACTTTTCTCCTTTCTCGCCTGCTCCGACTCCGGAATTTTTTTGTCGTTGCGCCGGATAATCGCCTTGATGCGCGCTTTGACCTCCAGAATATTAAACGGTTTTGTAATGTAATCGTCCGCACCGTACTCCAACCCCAAGATCTTATCCATATCGTCCCCCTTTGCCGTCAACATAATGATCGGCATATCCGAGAACTCCCTAATTTGCTGGCATACCTCAAAACCGTTTATCTTTGGCAGCATCACATCCAAAAGAACAATATCATATTCCTTTTTGCGCGCCGCCGCAAGTCCCTCCTCGCCGTCAAACGCAGAATCCACCTCCATACCGTCCTGCTCCAGGCTAAAGCGAATCCCTTTTACGATAAGTTTCTCGTCATCCACTACCAGTACTTTTTTACCCATGATAATTCTGCTCCTTTTCCCCAAATGCCCCAAATTTGCAATTAATTTTTCAGTTTCCCACCGTTATATTATCGCGAATTTTCTCGTATACACTCTGTTTGATCCCCGGAACCTGCATTAGTTCCTCGCAGGAGGAAAAGCGGTGTTCCCTGCGATATGATAGTATCGCGTCGGCTTTTGCCCTCCCGATGCCAGGAAGTGTCATCAACTCATCCAACTCCGCAGTGTTTAAATTTACTAACCCCCTACTTTCCGATTTCTCACCCGAAAGATCCTCCCCGGATTCCAGGATCCCAATAGGACTTTTTTCCAAAAAAATCTGCTCCGCCTCCTCTTTGTTGGGAACATAGATCTTCTCCCCGTCCAGAACAGGTCTTGCCAGATTTAAATAATCTTTTGCCGCATCCGGTGAAAAATCTCCCGCATAAAAGATCGCATCCGCAATCCGCGAACCTGCGGGCAGCTGATACACACCGGGCGCATTCACCGCGCCGCAGATATGCACATAGATTAGTTCCTGTACCTGCTGCGGCACCTCCTCTTTTAACTTCCCAGTTTCTTCCTTCGTTTTCCCTTCTGTACCCTGTGGCAATTCCTCTTTCTGTAAAATCATCTGCGCGCCCTCTTCAGCCACAGAATTTTCTGCTGCACCAAGATAAAAGATCCCCGCCGCTGCCACAAAAATCACACTGCAAACTCCTTTTATCAAAGTATTTCTTTTCATACAGAAACACCCATCCCTTTCTGGTGCTTCCGCTCATTGTACCCTCAATACAACTTATCTCCATTGTACTGGATTCGGGCGCGCTTTACAAGTGCATTTTTTATTAAATTTTCATTTATCCTTCTATCTTTTTCCAAATTTACTTTCCCTTTGCTCCCGACCACTGAAATAACAAGATCCCTCCAATAACCAGGATAAGCGCGATCAATTTTCGCCATGCAAATTCCACCTTTTCTGTGCCAAACAAACCGAACAGCTCAATCAGGTATGCCGCGATCAGCTGAGAAGTGACAATAACCATCGCCGAGGGCGCAGGACCCAGGATTTCCACACTTTTAATTACGGTGTAGGTGATCGCAATTCCGATTACACCGCCAAGCAACATATATTTCCCCTCAATATGAAAGAGGCTTAGAAACGATGCCTGTTTTCCAGCCAAAAACCATGCGGAAATACTAACTAAAAACGCGCTGAACTGCACGAATGTCGCGGCCGTCCAGATGCTGGTTTGCTTTGTGACACCTGTATTGAAAACGCCCTGAATACTCATCATCGCACCGGATAAAATCGCAATAATAACCCCTATCATAGCAAAAACCTGCCTTCCTTTTTTACTAAGTATCCTCGGAAAACAGGCTTTTTATTCGCAGTTCTATACACTTTTTTATTTCTGCTAAGAAATCTTTCTCTGTGAAATTCTTTATGCGAATAATCATTTCTCCCCGCGCAAAACAATCTCACATATCGTCAGATCCTCCCCCCGGACAAAAAAACGAATATCATACTGTGCATATGCCATACCATAGATTCTGTTTTCATCGTCTTGGTAAGCCGGGCGCGGGTCTGCGGCTAGAAGATTGGATATTGCCATCCTTTCCTCACTGCTAAGCCCCTCCTGGATCCCCGGCGCGAAATGTACCTTCAATTTCTGTTTTTGGCAAGGGTCGGTAAATCCACCCCTCGCATCGGGATGGCTGTCCGTGTAGGCGAGATAGGGTTTAATATCGTAGATCGGAGTCCCGTCCATCAGATCCGCCCCCGCCACCAAAAGCACCGGACAGTTTTCCTTCTCAAAAACAAGGTCTAAAAGGCGCACACAGGAAAGCCCAATCGGGTTTGGACGAAACGGGGAGCGCGTCGCAAACACGCCAACACGCGTATTTCCCCCAAGCCTTGGCGGTTTTACTGTGGGCGACCAGGATTTTCCTCTATGCTCCGAAAACTCCCACAAAAGCCAGAGATGGGAATACCCTAAAATCCCGCGAAATGCATTGGGATCCTGGTACTCCTTCTCAAATTCCACCCGCGAGATAACTTCATCCACAATTCCACTTTGTCTGGGAATTCCAAATTTTGTAACAAATGCATTATGGATATGCGCGATCGGTGAAAAATCGTTTTTCTTTTCCTTCTTTATCTTGGTGTCCATCTTTATATCCCTCTGCGCTTTTGCGCATATACTAATCCCTTTGCTTCCCCTATGCCCTTTTTTCCCTTTATCCTTCGCTCTTCATCGCCTCGATCGCGCTGATCTTTGTCGCGCGCCTTGCTGGAAGATACCCGGAAAATACGCCGACTAAAATCGCTACGACAAGTGCCACAAACGGCAGCCAGAACGGAATCATACAGTACGCTGCCCCCTCCTGCGCGCTGCCGCCAATCAGCGAGGTTAACGACCCTAAGAATTTTCCGCCGTATTTGTTGAGCAAATGCGCAAATAGATAACTTAGTCCCACGCCCATCACGCCGCCGATAAATCCAATAATCCCCGCCTCAAAGAGGAAGAGTTTTTTAATATCGCGGATATAGCAGCCAAGCACCTTCATAATACCGATCTCCTTGGTGCGCTCATAGATGGACATGATCATGGTATTTGCGATGTTGATCGCCGCCACCACAAACGCTACCGCGCCGATCGCCAGAAAGACCTTCTGCAACATCGCGGAAGTGTCAAGCATTGGCTGTATGTACTGCATATCGCTCTCGGTGCGGTAGCCAAGTGCCTCGATCTCCTCCTGCACCTTTGTCACATTCTTCATGCTGTCCACATTGATCTGGATGCTGTTGTACTCCTCAATCGCTTTTAATGCCTTTTTGCGGTTTGCCGCGCTTAATGTATAGGCATATTCCTTGTAGAGTTTCTTATAAAAATCCAGATCCATATAGCAGTAATAGGAATACTGCCAGTCATCGCACTCCGCAATCTTTCCGTACTGGCGTATCACATAATTAAACTGCTTCTTGCCCGACCCTTGGTTTTCTTCCCAGTAATCATCAAATTTAAAGGAAATGCGATCCTTTGCAAGATCGATCTCCTTGGTCTTTCTTGTTCTTCCCTGGTAATAGGAAAAATCCTGCAGCGAATTAAAGCCATACACAATAACTTCATTATTTTCCGGTGTTGGGTATGAGCCACTCTCAAGTGCCGGGAATCCAAAGTCCTCCCAAGTAGAGCAGTCCATAATCCTCATCTGCCCCCAGGTATAGTATTTGCCACACATCAGCTGCAAACTTTTCTCAATCACCGGGGAGACCGCGCGCACATGGTTGATCTCCCTGATCTGTTTTACCAGCCCATCATCAAGTTTCTGTTTGTACTGCTGATAATTGCCGTCCGCATCCGGTGCCCAGGAGTTTGTGTAGATCGTGATGATCGTCATACTCCCGTTTTCCATGATCTGCTGCTCAAAATTGTAATTTAAGCCCTGCCCGATCGCGACCATCAGCATAATGGAGATTGTACCGATAACTACGCCGATTACGGTCAGGGCGGTCCGCGCCTTGCGTCTTCCAAGATTTCGCAGCCCCATCCTGATTAAATCACTAATTTTCATAATCAAATCCTTTTTTGATTCTCTTCTTGCCAAGAAGGATTCCGAGTACAATGCCGACAATAAGCGATGCGCCGATAGTGCCCGCGACAAATGGGACATTGGAAAGAATTGGGTCTTTCACCCCCGTTTCTGTTCCCATATCACCGCCATCCATATCTCCGGCACCTGTAAACATATCGTCGCTGCCAATCATGACATCGTCACCACCAACCATGACACTGTCCACAAGCACCCTGCTGCCACCTGGCAAGCCGATTATTCCTTGTATCATAAATACACCCCGTTTCCTTTCAATCTGCGCCATATAAATTTATTTTCTCTGGCGCGGGGCATCTGGCTGCCCCGCTTATAAAATCTCTTTGCTTCCCCCATGCCCCTTTCACACTTCTCACTGCAAAACCTTATTGCATCCGCCAGCAAATTTCTGCCTTCTATTTTTATACTTCATCGCCGAAATGCTTCTTTTTGTAGACTTTGATCATAATTCCCCTGGTGAAAAGTGTACCGATAAGCAATGCACCGACAAGGCAAACTATATAGGCCCATGTTGGCATCAGAGGCTTCTTCGCCTCCACCACATCATTTCCACTTACCGGGTCGTCAAAGCCAGGATCAAAACCGCCACCACTCCAGTCCATACTTTGCTCTGCTTGGATATAAGTCTGCGGAATCTCAAATTCTTTTGTAACTTCGTCGCCGTTGCTGTCCTCAAAATGTACAATCAGTTTTCCTGTTGCCTGCCCTTCCATAATCGGCAGAACAGAGATCTCCTGATAACTGCTGCTGCCCGCCGAAACCGTTCCAATAATCGAGGAGGTTCCCGTTTCAAACTGAAGGTAATCGCTCTCCATGGTAATGTAAACATTATTTAATGAGGAACGTCCCATATTGTAAAAATCGAACATCAGTGTGGTAGACTGGTTTACTGTCGGGGTATCCCAGCCATAGCCAAGCGAAAGATTCTGCAATGCCGGACGGGAATTTTCCACTGCCTGGAGTTTAACCGGAAGATCTTCCTGCACACCGCCCTTCTCCGCATCGGCCTGTGCCATATCATCATACTCATATTCCACTTTGATCGTCAGATCATAAGACCCCGTAGCCGTATCCGACTTTACTTTTAAATTGATGGTATTTTCCGCTGCCTCCCCCGGATTTATCGCATTGATATGGAAGCTGTTGCTGCCCTTTGTCGCCGAGAAAACATCATTTGCCTGCACCACCGTCACAATAATATTCTTTGCCGCCTTGCTTGCATGGGTATTGAGCAATCTAAAGGTAAAATCAAAGGTGGAACCCGCTCTAAGTTCTTCCTCGCTCAGAGTAAAAGAATCCACAATCAGCTTTGGACGGCTGTTGATGGAGGAATTCTTGTTCTGCACATCTAAGATGTAGACCGCCGTTTCATCTGATTTTTCCTCATTATTCGCATTCTTAAAAGAATATGCTAGTTTTAAAATATTAAAGCCCTCATGAATGCTGTCGCCAAGTTTAAACGTCATTGAAACTTTCTTTGAGGCACCCGCCTCAATGGAACCCACTCTCTTGTAAACTTCGGAGGAGATCGGCTCAAATCCGCTGCTGCCAAGATCTGTGCCGGAGAATTTCATATCGGTGATTCCCTTTGTCCCTTTGTTTTCCACGGTAAAGGTTACGGTTACGGTCTCCCCCACCACAGGGCTTGCCGGACTCTGGGAAATATTAGTAATCTCAATATTATCTTTCGTTTGTTCTTCAGTCTGTTTCGTAACATTTAAAATATTAATCTCTTGAGGCGTATCTTTTCCGTTATGTGTATCTCCATTAGCATCTACATACGAAACAATAAGTTTTAATTTTAATGCATTTGTTCCTTCTGGAATAGCACTACCAACCTTAAATTGCAATGTAACTGGCTGAGATTCCCCTACTGCAAGATTACCAACTTTATGTTTTACATCTGCGGTCAGAGGTTCAAAACTAGCACTGGAAAGATCATCACCATAAATCGTCAAATCAGTAATATCATTATCCCCATTGTTTGTCACTACAAAATCCAGAGTAAGAATATCTCCTGACATTGGCTCTGCTGGAGATTGCACAATCTGGCTGAGAACAACATCATTTTTTGGTTCCTGCTTTTCTGGAACAGTGGTAGTAAGGTATGCTTTTGTCGATGCAGGCAAGATATTCCCTTTGCTATCTTCATAACTTACTTTTACTTCAAATTCCTTTAAATTTGCATCAGCACCTTTGGTTATATATAATGGTAATGTAATTTCTTTTTTCTCTCCAGGTTTTAAATCTCCTCCCTGTACTCCATTTGTTTCATAATTTGGAAGAATTCCAGTTGTTTGACCAATACCTGCTTCAATTTTTACTATAATGTTTTCTGCAGTTTCCTTACCAACATTTTCAACTGAAACCACAAGATCGTAAGGATTCTCTACCTGAATCTCATCATTAAGGTTTACTGCTTCTACAACGACTTTTGCATCATCTGATTCGGCAGTAGTAGCATCGATAATATCAATATAAAATTCAGTAAAATCACCCGTCTTTTCTTCTCCATCCGCAGTTTTATATGTATAATTTACCTTAATTACATAATTTCCAGGCTTTGTGTCTGGTAATACACGCAAAGATAATTTCTGGTGTTTACTTGCTTGCTGTTCCATATCTCCAATTTGAATTTCCTTAATTGAATAATTAGGAACAATACCCCCAGCACATTCAAGAGTCATCTTTGCATTTAATGCTGTAATCTCTCCCGCATTTATTGCATCAAACTCTATATCAAAAGTTGAACCGACTACTGCCGATTGTTTTTGATATTTAAAATTATTCGCAATCAATTGCGCAGGAGATTTTTCTTTAGTAATACGAATTGTAAATGGAATTATTGTTTCACCTTCAAGTGTAACATCCCCATTCTCTGTATATCTTTGTCCTTGATAAGTGAATTTAAGTTCTGCTTCATGTTTTCCAAGCGTTGCGGTATCTTTTATTTTTATATCAAATTCAACGTTAGTAGTTTGATAACTATTTAAACCAACAGCTTCTCCAATTGGTATATTATCGCGTGTCAAAACCGCTTCTGTCATTTCAAAAATATCATCTTTTGATTCTACCATCACCATAATACTTGGCGTATCAATCACATATTCCCAATTAGATAAACACACAGGAATAATAATATGTTTTGTTTCTCCTGCTTCCATTCTATAAATAGTAGAAGCCGCCCCTTTCACAAGTTTAATAACATTAGTATCTGCTGCCCTTGCCACTACCCTGCCCGAAAAGCAGGCAATTCCCATTGCCAGAACTAAAAGCAATGCTAAAAATCTTTTTCTTTTCATACCTCTCCTCATTTCTGCCCTGCCTCTTTCTTTTTATTTTCCTGTGCAGGCACTTTCTCCTGCTTTTGCTCCTTTGTTTTCCCCCACTCTTTCTGTTCGGTCGTTTCATTACCAGAATTTTCCAAAACTGACGATACTGCCCTCTCCGCTTCCGAGACGGTTATCTCTGCCGGCTTTTCTTTTCCTTCTGCGGGCTTTTCTTTCAATATTGTATTCTCACGTTCCGGCGAGGTTTCCTTTTGTACATCGCTGGAATTCTCCTCCTGTGTGGTCGCTGTCTGCTCGGCGGCATCCCCAAACTCATCGATCGGATGCTCCACCAGATCGACGCTCTGAATTTTCCCGTCGAGAATCCGGATGATCTTATCCGCAAAATCTGCAAGGCGCGGATCGTGGGTGACCATAACGATCGTCTGGCGATTATCCCTCGCGATCTGCTTGATTAATTTCATTACTTCCATCGTCGTCCTGGTATCCAAATTTCCGGTCGGCTCATCGGCAAACACAATCTCCGGTTTTGCCACAAATGCCCTCGCAATGCCAACGCGCTGCTGCTGACCACCACTCATTTGTTTCGGACGATGGTTGATGCGCCCGCCAAGACCAACCTTAATTAGCATATCCTTCGCCATCTTGCGGCGTTTGCGTCCGGGTACCCGCTTAAAAACTAGCGGGAACTCCACATTTTCAAGTGCCGTCATGGAATTTAACAAATTATATGACTGAAAGACAAAGCCCAAATATTTCTGCCGGAATTTCGCAAGCTGTTTTTCCGACATCTTGCGCACATCCTTGCCCTTAATCAATATCTGCCCACCTGATGCCTTCTCGATCCCCGCCATCAAATTGAGCAGCGTGGACTTGCCAGAACCGGATGTCCCAAGCAAACAGCAGAACTCACCTTTATTAATCTCAAAGTTCACATCATCCACCGCGCAGATGCGTTCACTTCCCATCCGGTAAATCTTCTTCACATTTTTAATCTCTATTACCGGAGGTTCGCTTTTCCCATTTGCAACTGTTTTTTTCTGCAACACTTTTTCCAATTTTTCACCCTCTTTCCGTGTCAATACATCACTTAATAAAATACAATAAAAATATTAAAAAATCCACTTTGATTTTCTTACTTTTCTCTTAATTTTATGTTACATAATGTTACAATTTGTTTAACTGGGTATTTTTTGTCATTTTTATGCGGTTTTGCCAGTTTTTTATGTTCTTTGAACGATCGAGTAGGAGGCGATGATTAACCGCCTCCTACTCGATTCACTAATCCTTTTAGATCAAAACACAATATTTATAATTTAGCAATTTTTTGTACTTCCTCAAAGGTTAACTCTTTGTAGCGTTCATTTGAAATTATCGTCTGGTATAATTCCTGCGGCGAACTTATAAATTTTTGCAATGTCTTAATTAAATCTTTCAAAGCCTCGGCTCTTTCTTGTGCCCTTCCTTCCTCTCTGCCCTCTTCTCTTCCTTCTTCTCGAATATCCCTTACAAATGCTTCTTCATCAAATTCTGCAAGCAACATATTAACCACCTCCGCTCTATGTGCCAACAAAATTTCCGCCAAATCCCCACCCTGTTCAATACACTCCACTACAACTTTATCTACCGCCTCTGCTTCTCCCATATGCTTCCTTGTCTCGCGTATATTTATAACAAGATCTGTGTATTCCTGTAATATCTCACATTTCTCAAGCAATTCCCTGTTATCTTCATGGTTTAAATTCACTACTGTCGCTGTCCATTCAAACTCTTTGGACTTATCCTCATTACAAAAAGCATCTGATAACCGAAGTTTTTCCACAGCAGGACGTTTAGCCTTTCCATTATAGAATACGACATATTTTGGTGTCGGAAGCATAATCTGCGTATTACGATAAAGACTGTAGTGTCCCATCGTAATATACTTCTCATATAATTGTGCGAAATACATCAACCCGCGCACTGGCATATTCGGATTTACTGTTGACTGGTGTTCCCATAATTCCAGATTTCCAGAAAGCATAACCGCGACATCATTATGCATCCGGATATAAAGGAAATCTCGAATTGTCACAATCTCCAGTTCACTCTCATCCCTATAATTTACTCCGTTCAACGCATTATATAAGGACAAAGCATACTTTTTATATCTCTCGTTTCCAAAGAAAAAACAAAAAAGTCTATCCTTATATTGTGTATTCAACTTATAATCCAATGTAATACTCCTCTCCCTTTTATACTTTTTTATTTTTACTAAATTTTTTTAACTTATGAACTATGCCTGTGTTCCGTCCACATACTCCGCTTCCTCATCCGTCCCATTTACCACGCTGTCCCGCTTTGCGCGCGACAATTTCTTTGCATTTTTGCGCTTCTCCACATAATTGGTAAACATTTTCTGGAAATACGCACCGACCGGAACCGCTAGGAGCATCCCCAAAAGCCCGCCGATCGCATTGCCAAAAATCAAAAAGATCACAATTAAAAGTGGATGTACCTTGATGCTCTTGCCGATAAATTTCGCCTCAATTATATTTCCGTCCAAGGTCTGGATAATCAATAGAGCAATCAGGGAAGCAATCATTACCTGATATTTGCCCTCAACCACAGAAATCAAAATAATGCTGGTGTAGCCGACAAAAGGACCTAAGTATGGAACAAGATTTGCAAGCCCAGTCAAAAGTCCAATGATCGGAGCCAGACTGATGCCGGTCAGCATCATCGCAAAACTTGTCGATACAATCATAAATGCCACATCCATCAACTGACCGCGAATATAGCCGGAAAATACTTCGTTCACATCATTTAAAAAATGCCGTATCTTTGTGTTTGCGCGCTCGCTAAGCACCGCATCTGTGACCTCGGAAAAATAAGCCACCATATGCTGCCCGCCGATCATAAAATAGATCCCGATAATCAGTCCAAATATTACCGTTGTGACATAGCCTGCAATATCGGACACGGAACCTATCACGCCATTTGCCAGATTCTGCACAAAGCCCATAACTGCGGTGGAAATCTCACCCACAGATTCAGTTAGTTGCTCCGAACCAATATCAAGACTGTTCAGTTTCGCAAGTAGCGACTCGTAAAAATTGGTCAGGCTATTTGCGATAGAGGTCAGTGCCTTAAAGGTCTCATCAATATTGGCAAACTGTAACTGGTGCGTAACGCTGTAAACAATCGCTGACGCGATCGCCGTGATAATTAAAATAATCAAGAGAAGTACGGTGATCACACCAAGCGGACGACAATGCTTTTTTAAAAATTTTACTTTCGCGTAGCGGTCGGTAAAAAAATCATTGAGGGGCTTTAAAATATATGCCATAACAAAACCGAAAATAATCGGCTTTGCCACTCCAAGCAGCCAGTTTAACCCACTCATCACCGAGCTAAAAATCTCCGGCGCGTGGTCTGCCAACTGTTCGATCACCTTGTAAATCAGAATCAGCACCGCAAAGAAGACGGCGAGGCGCACATATCTTTTATTGATCTTATCTTTCCACTTCATGCACTAGTCCCCGCTGCCCTCAATATATGCCTTGATACACGCCACCGCATGATCAATTCCCCCATAACTGCTCTTTACGGCGAGATGGTAATTCTCCGCCCTGCCCCATTTCTCGCTTGCGTGATAATTGTAATAATTCGCGCGCCGCTTGTCGATCTTTAAGATATTTTCCGCCGCCTTGTTCGGTGAAAGTCCGTCGATGCGGATAGCGCGCTCGATCCGAAAATCAATATCCGCCCAAATAAAGACATTGACCACATTGTCCATATCCTTTAAGATATAGTCCGCACAACGCCCGACAATTACGCAGGGACCTTCCGCCGCCACCTTGCGGATCACATCGGACTGAGCGAGATAAATCCGATCATCTAGGGACAGATGCGAGAATCCAAGTTCCTGGTTGCCGTAAGAATTCATCCCCATCGCAATCGAGTACAGCAGACTGTTTGACGCTTTGCTCTCCGCATTTTCAAATGCCGCCTCCGCAAACCCACTCTCCTTGGCGGCTCTCGTAATCAATTCATTATCGTAGAATGGGATGGAAAATTTTTCCGCCAGCTTCGCGCCAATCTCCCTGCCGCCGCTTCCGTACTGTCTGCTGATTGTAATTACTTTATCCATGCCAAACCCTCCCTTAGCAATTTTTTCTTGTTTTTATTTTATCACAAATCGTCTGAAAAAGAAACCTCTTTCAGTAAATCTTTATAAATTTCAGGTAGTATTTTTGGATTCCCTTTGCTTTTCCAAATAATTCCATTCTCATCTTTTCGTAATTTTCGGCAAGAAAATCCGCTTGTTCCTTGGTGATATGTTCTCTTCCAAAGCCCGCCATAAGTGCCGTTCTCTGACATCCTGCGAAATTGAGTGCCACACCAACACCACTTTTTGCTACGCGCCCGGCAAATTCCTCATAGCTCTCCGCCTCTTTTGGCACAAGCCCCATATGGTGCAAAATACGCTCCATCTGCGCATAGTACCAAAGTACTTGTCTTTTTCTTGTTTTCTTTCGGCTTCTTATTTTCCAAACAAGCTTATAGCGCGAAAGAAGAAAACAAAATAAGCACAAAAACAGGGACGCAATGGCAAAAAGAATTTTTGCCCAGAGTGGAAATGGCGCGGAATGTTCAGGTTTTGGCATGGTTCCATTTTCCTTCTGAAAAATCGAGGGAGTAGGACTTTGTGTTGACGATGGAGCAATTGTACTTTCCTCTAAAATTTCCGAATGTTCCGGCGTATTGGCAAAAACATCTTCCTCTTCCGTCTCATCAATTGTCGGGGCAGGAGTCGGCGTGTTGGTTGGGCGCGGCGTTGGTGTCGCCTCCCTTGTCGGGGATGGGGTCGGGCTTGGAAGCTGACTTACCTCCTGCATAATCTCCTCCGGACGCTGACTTATCCCAGAATTTTCCATATAACCGCTGGTCATCTCCACCGGAACCCATCCAATTTCTTCCAGATAGATTTCCACCCATGCATGAGCGGTATAATCTCTGACATCAACGCGCTTTTGCAGTACAATCCTTGTGGAAGGAGGTTTGCACACCATTTCATCCCCCTCGACTTTTCCGACCAATTCCTCGCACTCACTTATCGTCTGTGCCGCAACCGCCTCCGCACCCGCAATATCCTCCTTCGTAATCAGATACCCTTCCGCATAGCGCGCCGGAACACCAAGGCTTCGCAGCATCAGCACCGCGGAGGAGGCAAAATGTACGCAGTACCCTTTTTTATTTTCAAAAAGGAAATAATTTACAAAATCGGCATCCGGCGGCATTTCTCCCGGCGCAAGCGTATACTGATACTGTGAGAGGACATTCTGTACCACCTGAATTTTCTGGCCGATGTGGGCATTGTCCGCGATCGGAAGGAGTTCCTTTACTCCCCTGTTTTCCTCCGGGATTTCCGTGTAATATTTGTACACAAAATCCCGGTAAGCATCGGAAAATTGCAGATACTGTGAAGATTCCATTCCCACCTGCCACTTATAACCGATGTAAGAATAAACTATTTTATATTTTAGATCCGTCAATTCTCCAAAGCGGTAGAGAAATTCTAGGGAAGGCATGAGGAAAGTATAATCATAGCTCTCCTCCCTGGTGGGGCTGGTCAAATATCCATCCTGTTCACAATGGTATTCCCCCCGCTCGAAAGGATTGATATAATACGGGGTATAGACAAAATCCCGGTTCGCTGTCACATACTCCACCTTCATCTCCCCGCGGCTGACCTTTGCTTCATCTCTCAGATCCCCGTACTCATACAGCACAGGACCTTTGTTGTGATAAATCAGATCCATCAGACGATATCCCTGTTCCTGGGAAGACATCCCATATCTTTCACGTATTTTCTCATATTCCCTTATCGCATCCTCATCCAGTTTTTTCCAGCCATCCTCGGTGTAGCGCGCGCCCGTATAACCGCGCAGATAGACCGGAAAATTTAGTTCCGGCAAAGTCACAAACAGTGCGGTCACATTATCAAAACCTATCTTCGCTGCGCGGGAAAAATTTCCGCTGTTTAACCCGCCGATCCGTGCCGTGCCATCCCCTTTGTTCCCTCCAGAAAACGGGGAAAAATCGCGGAAAGCCGACGCAATCTTTTTCCAGACCGGCATTGTGACAATTCGCTCCATCTCGGCTTGTAACTGCTGTTTTTTCTCGCGCATAGCAGTACTGCGCGAGTAATCGGAATCAATAAATCCCAGAACGGGAAGGCAAATTAGTGCGGCGAGTACACAGAACAAAAACGCGATCTTCGCGCGTCTTTTTTGACCATCCTCATATTCTTTTTTGATTTTTTCACCCTGTACAAGGTATTCGGATGCCCCGGCAAAGGCAAGCTGTAAGAGCGCGCAAAAAAATGCACCGATAAAAAATAACGGCTTTGGAATCAGCCCAACGGCGAGTCCAATCAGCGAAAAAAATGCCAGAAATCCCATGGAGGCAAATTTTGCCCGCGCGCGAAATAAGGACAAGGCATAGCAAACGGCGACGGGCTGCAAAAGAACCCCCAAAAATATAGCGCAGCAAAATTTTTCTTCCCCCGAAGGTTTTATGTGAAATAGAGAAGTTTTGTAGTAGTTAAAAAAGACCTGGTTAAAGGCTTTTCCCAGATACAAAAGTCCCTCCCGCATCGCATCAAAATAATGAAAACCACAAAAAACTCCCACGCTGATAAAGATCGCCAAAATAAGATACCGCCATCCGGTATGCAGGGAAAAAAAGAGAAACCAGACAAAACCGCAGATCGCCCCTATGCTAAACAACAGGCGGATATCTACCGAAAGGTCGAAAAGTGTAATCAGGCAGCCCGCCGAAAAGAACAGTTCCAGCCACAGAAAAACAAGCAGAAGAACCCGGTACGGCCACAGGGAAAAAGCTGCCCTAAACTTAGATATTTTTTCCTTTTCCTTTGGTGTTTCTTTATACACCTGCAATTTCTCGCTAAATTCTAATTCTCCTGCCATCTAAGACTCCCTCCCTCAAACAAAGAAGTATTCAGTTCTTCCTCAAGTGCTTTCGTGTCAAGATACAAAAATTTTACATCGGGCGCGAAACTCTGCTCCCTCTCTCTCATTGCCTCGCACCCGCAAAAAAACAAGCCCGTAAGCCACGCGGATTTTCGCGCCTCCTCCATCGCGCCAAGTCCCTTCCAGGGTTCTTTGTCCGCCGAGAGATAAAAAATACTGGTGTACTGATCTTGCTCATACTCCGCCAAATAGCGCGCTGCTCGGTCTGCTTTCTCCCTGCCTGCTCCCTCGCGCAAAACAATACCCATTGTCTCGTAAAAATCTTCCGGGCAAGTAATCTTATGCTTCTGATTCTCCCCGTCCCCTGCATTCCATGCAATATAATGCACCTGTCCCTGCGCACTCAATGTCTCAGAAAGGGAAAAAAGCACGCAAAAAAGTGCGTCCCGGTACTCCAGATATTCCTCCATATTCTGATAGAAGCCCAGATCAAAAAAAATTAGAACTGATGAGTCTAAGGGTAATCCAAATTCCTTGACCATCAGCCGCTCAAGCTTGCCTGTCAGCTTCCAGTGAATACGATTTAATCGGTCACCCGGCACATAGTCGCGAATATCAAAAATCTCCGAGGCATCATCACCGCTTTTCACGGTTGAGTAAATTTCCCCCTCCACCATTACATTGGGATTTGGGCGAATGATCCATTCCGTTAATGCATAGCATTCTGGAAGCACAGTGATCCCCTGCTGCGCATATTTCTTCTCCGGGATGGGAATCTTTTTGGAAAAAATCTGGAAAATATCGTAAATTTTTGCCTTTTTTAGCAAAAATAAATATTGTGCACAATATTTAGAACTTGCAAAAAGTTCATAACTTTCCTCCCCTTCCCCGTAAAAGGTGAGTTTTTTCTTTTTCCATTTCTCGGAAATACAGTTGCGGTGCCAGATCCATACAACAATTGGTCCGTTTGGAAGGCGGTTTTTACCCTGCACACGGACGCGGACACAAAATCTCTCCCCCTTTTTTACTACCTGCACCGGCACCTCAAGCTCTACTTTTATCCCGTGCGCACTTATCCGGAACAAAAGAAAAATCATCGGAAGAAAGATCAGCAACATATAAAAAAGGATGGCCGTCGCCCGAAATAAATAGAGGCGCATCACCAGCCAGAAAATTGTTAACAACCCAATGTAAGCCAATTTATGCTTTATCATAATGTCCCTCTTATTTCTTATGAAGACGCGGCGCACTAACCGAGGTCAAAATTCCCCTTGCCACATCGTCCATCGTTGTGCGGTTTAATCTTGCCTTTGGTGCGAGGAGCATCCGGTGTTTGGTCACATCGCAGAACACCTTCTTTACATCATCCGGAATAACATAGTCCCTGCCGGAAAGATAGGCGGCCGCCTTTGACATATTAGCGAGCGCGATGGTTCCGCGCGGGCTGACACCGAGCGAGAGCATATCACCCTCCCTGGTTTTTTGCACCAGTGCCGCGATATACTCATATACAGCATCATGGATATAGGTGTTTTCCACCATCTCCTGAATCTGTAGTAAATCCCTGCGGGAAAGCACATTTTCCACGCGCTCCAAAGGATTCCCTCCCTCCCTGTCCTTTAACATCCCGATTTCGCTTGCAATATCCGGGTAGCCCATCGTAAGGCGCACCATAAAGCGATCCATCTGAGATTCCGGCAGCATTTGTGTGCCGACGGAGCCTATCGGATTCTGCGTCGCAATCACAACAAAGGGTCTGGGCAGCGGTCTGGTCACACCGTCCACTGTCACATTGCCCTCCTCCATCACCTCAAGCAGTGCTGACTGTGTTTTTGAGGAAGTGCGATTGATCTCGTCCGCGAGGAAGAGATTGCACATAATACTGCCCGGACGGTACTGCATTTTGCCGTCCGGAGAGAGCATCTGAAAGCCCACCACATCACTTGGCAGCACATCCGGCGTGAACTGCATCCGGCGATAATCAAGCTGTAATACCTTAGAGATAGCAAGTGCCAATGTGGTCTTTCCAACACCCGGAATATCCTCGATCAGAACATGACCACCCGCTAAGATTGCCATTAACACTTTCTCGATAATCTTGTCTTTTCCAATAATTACTTTTTTTAATTCCTGCATTACCTGGTTGAGGTTCTTGTCCCATCCCTGCATATCGAATCCCTCTTTTCTGTATGTCCTCTTGTATCTAGTAATCAACTACCCATAAACGCTTTTTGCGTTCTTGCGGTGCGCAGGTCAGCAAGGCTGACCATTTTCCTTTCCGCGCGTCTGCCATCCGCTAAAGGCTATCCACATTTTACAGGCTTAGGGGGGAACTGTCAAGAGCGTTTGTGATATTTAAACTTTATGTAAGAACGGTATTGTGATTATATAGTTTATTTTGAACTGTTGATTTATTGGAGTTTATAACAAAAGAAGACAATATGGGGCGGACAAAGAAAATGTTTTTTACACTGTCCGCCCATTCATATTTACTTTGTTAGACAATAAATAAGATCTTTTACCCAAGCTTCACAGGGTTCATCAATCGGTGCTATTTCCGGTCGTCTTTGCGAAAAGGATTCCACTACTGCTGCCAGCCATCTTCCCGCTATTTTATTCAGTTCTCCCCCCGCTATGTTCCTCGTCTGATATTTTATCCATTCATCAAAGGAAAATAATTGTATATCCACACCGGTTTCCATAGAAATTTCTTCCGCCCTCTTTATGATATCCCTTCGCCGGTCAACCTTGCTATCAACAACAAAACCAGCTATTTTTACTCCAGGAGAGATAAGAATCTTATCGCGAAGCTCTTCCAATTCATCCCTTAAATATGTTTTTCCATATTTAGCATCCCAGGACTCTACAATTACCCGGCCATCTTTCAATTCAATATCACCGATATTCCCATGTTTTTTATTTGCCGATCTCATCTGAGATATAGGAACCAGCTCCAGTTCACCAATCATATTTGATTCAGACATTGCCTGCATAAATCCATGAAGAACAATCTCAAACGCTCTGGCAGAATATTCAGTACCATTAAAAAAATTCTTCATTAACACAGATATATTTTCAAAGGTTTTATCCGGATATTTGGCAACCAAAGCAACTGCTTTATCTGCCATCGAATTAAATATTTCTGACTTATTTTTTAGCAGAGCCATAAGATAGTACAGCCCAAGCAATGCGGGCATTCTTTCCTCTTCAATCGCATCGACAATATCTATCCATTCGGAGAAAGGACCTCTCATCTCCGCTTTATAAAGTTTTGAATACGGATAATTTTCCGCAAGACTTCGAGTCATAAATACACCAAATTTATTGACGTTTAACAAGCCCTGTTCTCGGAGAAATGGTGTACTATATGTAGAATCAATGGTTCTCATGGATATTCCATCCACCCACGAAAACGATCCCTTTCTTGTTGTGCCTTTATGAAGTCGAATACTTTGATCAGGAGTAATACTTTTTATCGTTAATTGCAAAAATGTTACTCCAACTAATGCACGACCAACTTCACTTGTAATTCCATTTACCAGCTGCTTCAAAAGAGCTTTATTTTCACTGGAAAATTCTGTAAAATTCACCTCCGATAAATGTTCCATAATTTTATATAAATATCCATCCGCAAGCACAGCATTGATCTTTTCATATCGTTTCTGTGTCGCAGCATTTTGAAATCCTTCGTAATAAGTAGTAATTATATTATTTTGATGCAATTCATATCGATCAATATACACATCCAAATGACAATTACCCTTCTCTTCCCCCATATAAAAACTTACCTTTCTTTTATTTTTGCAAATCTTTTTCTATTTTACACTTTTTCTAAGCTGAACACTCTGCGGAGTCAATGTTGGAAAAGCATAGGGAATCAGCCAGTATCCCTCCTCAATTTGAGGGTTAGTCCTGTGATTACGTATCTCATAACCAAGTTTTCTCAGATATTCTGCAATTTCAACAAGTTCATTTTTTGCAGTATTCCAGCACAGAGAAAGTTGATCCGCAGAAATTAGTTTTGCAACCAATTCGCCTTCTACTATTTTACTGACAATATCTCCATATTTTATTCCCCGCATTATTTTACATTTACATTTTAATTTTGGTGTATATTGATAATATCCATTAAGCTGAACAATATCCGCCTTTATCGAATTAGTAATTAACTCATCCTCAAAAGCTTTCCATGCAACAGTAAAGGCTTTTATCTCCGTTGTAAAAATTTGCATTTTTACTTTATTAACACCTAAATTCCATATTTTACTATTTGGCTCTATTTCAATATCGATTGCACAGTTATCGGAGTTTTCCTTTCTTGGCTTAATACTAATTTTAAGTATATCTCCCCACTCCACAATCACTTTGTATTCTGCATCCACTTCTTTTTTTACTTTTTCAAATTTAAAATCCTCCGACATTACACAAAAATATTTGTGTGAATCGGGAAGCACCAGATGTTTTTCTTTTATCGCCTCAATTGCCATTCGCGCTTTTTTCTGGTATATAGCAGTAAGCTGCCGCTTTCGTTTTCTAAAAGTTAATTCTTCAGTTTCATCCAAAAAGGATAATTCAAATGGAAATTTTGTTCCAAAAACCTGCTGCCGAATTGCAATAGCCATTATTCGTGCTAGTTGTGGGGGAACAGAATTGCCAATTTGTTTTACTGCAATTTGTTTTTTTCCACTAATTTCATAATCATCAGGAAATGTTTGCAACCGCTTATATTCCGGATAGGCAAAAAATCGATTATCCCAATGAAATGGTCCTGTATAAGCCCCGCCCGAAGCTTTAATTGTTCTTACGGGCATATTGGGATCTGCTTTATACAAAAAATCTGAAAATTTCGATCTCCACGCAAAAATTGGGTTCGGATGTCCCATTTCTTCCGTATAGAAACTATAATTTAATCCGGGAGGAATCGAATCCAAAAGTGAACCATATCTTCCTCCTATTCCCAGTTTACTCTCTTCCGGAGTTAAAAAAATTCCGGTCACAGCCGTCTCCGCATTATAAAAGGGCTGATTATCCATAGAATCCGGTCCATGCGTTGGTCTGGGAAACTTAAATTTTCCTTCTTTCAAACCAACAATAATCAATCTCTCCCTATGTTGGGGTACTCCGTAGTCCGCCGAATCAACAATTCTATAATAAAGTTTATAGCCAGCCTCCGAAAATCCCTTTAATATCTCCTCCCAAGCTTTTCCTCCCTGGGCACCTATAATTCCATAGACATTTTCAAATAAAAATCCTATTGGTGATAATTCCTGTAATAACCGCACATATTCTTTAAACAGGACACCCCTTGCATCAGTGATTCCCAAAACACCATTTGCCCTTCGTCCCGCTGCACTAAAGGTTTGGCAGGGAGGACCACCAATAATAAAATCTATTTTTCCTAAATCTTTTCCCGTAAATTCTCTTATATCAATACAATTTACTTTTGATTTTTCAAAACGTTTTCCTACTCCAGAATTTAATTCCAATGTCTGACAAAATTTTTGCTCAATTTCAACGGATTCTACAATTTCAAATCCAACATCGCTAAAGCCGATATCTAATCCCCCCGCACCGGAAAATAAACTGAGCGTGTGGATATTTTCTATATGATGATCTAATAAATAATTCTTTATTGCCCTTCCAAAGAAATCCGGCCACGCAGGTATATTATTGTCACATCCTAGCCTGTCACAAATATCGCTGAATGTGTTTTTTTCTTTTCCCATTGCAAATAAAGATAGCTGTTTCATAGCAATTACCATATCCTTCCATGTACTCAATAAATATATTTATCTTTCTTGATCTCCTTCCCATTTCGCACTGCCTCCACCAGTATATCCCCCCGGTAGCAGAGCTTGAGTGAAAAAAATTCCTCCCTCTCCTGCAAAAGGTTAAGAAAAATTTTATCCCCCTCCCAGAGAGGAAGTTCTAATACGCGCTCCTTATCCACCCAGGCAAGCTCACCCTCATTACATTCAATTATCTCGCCACAAAAGTCATCCGCCGTATATAAAAACATATACTCTGCATCCTGCCCCTCCAGGCAAAAAGTAATGATCCCGCGAATTTTAAAAGAGATAAGCGTAAGTCCGCTCTCCTCTTTTACTTCGCGCAGAACACACTCATCAGGACTCTCACTGGGGATCAGATGCCCGCCAAGCCCAATCCATTTGCCCGCGTTGATATCTTTCTCTTTCTTTATCCTGTGCAGCATCAGATACTGATTATCCCGCTCAATATAACATAAAGTGGTAATTTCATTCACGACTATGCCTCCCATCCACTTCTATTATCCGTTTATTTCCATTTGTTCAAGATTTTTTACTATGGTTTTAAGATTTTAATCCAATTCCCTTTTCTGCGGTTTTCTCCCGCAGGATTTTTTCTCCGTGCAGTACCCCGTGACCTCGCATTTTGGCAGAAAAAGATGATCCGCCACCCATTCCCACTCCTTTGAATATGCCTTTAATTCCTGGCATAAATCCGAGAATAATTCCCGGTATTCCCAGTATGCCCGCGCACACATTCTCTGGCGGCTCATCTCCACAAGATTTCGCAGATTGCGCCTGTCCACAATTTTTGTTGCCATGCCAAGCGGCAGCAGCAGTGCAGAATCCTCCCTTGGTATTCCAATTTCTTCCAGTTTATTTAAGGATGCCAAGATCCCCTCCATTGCCTGCGTGTAAACTTTCTTTGCCTGTTCATTTCCTGCAACTAAAGGCGGGACAATATAGTCGAAACCTTTCTGGTAATTGATATAGCGTGTGCTGGACTGTAATCTGGTCGGCGCGCCCCCGATATGGGTGTACCACTCCCTGATTACTCTGGCACTGTACCCGTCCAAAATCATCTCCACATTTACATATTCAAGCGTTCTTCCATGGTTTGCAAGAATGCAGTCCATACCGCGCTTATAATTTTTCGCCTCATCCTCCACATCTCCCCCCCAGCACACGCCAGCGCGCCTGCCAATCAAGGTAATTGGATCCGTGGTGGTTTCCGGCAAGATCGTTATTTTCCCCATTGTATTTCCTTTCCTAATAGTAATCGTAGTAAACCATCCCCGTTATAACGGAGGTACTGCCCCGGGTAATTTTTTGTGGCTTCTTCAAAATCATTCCCGCTATAAAGGAGGCTTAGATAAAAATTTTCTCGCCTTAAAAAAATTTTTACTCTAAATTTTCTACTTTAAATTTTCTATCCCTTTTAATTTTCCAGAATTTCTCTAATAAAAACCCCACCCTTTTATCTTATAGAAATTTACTATAAATTACCTTAGTATAATAAATTTATTGCTAGATATCTAGCCCTCCTGGGGTGCGCACTCGCACGAATCGGTAAATGTCGCAAGCAACCGTACTCGGCGCAAATGACAATTATTAATTGCCATCTATATAAATAAAACGGCTTTTATTTTATCTGTCAATTATCACATCTCCGCCACAAATGCCCGGATATTTGATGCGTTTGTGTACAGCGAGATCACACCGTCCTGCACTACCACAAGTGTTGGTGCCTGTAAAATCCCAAGGCTTTCTATAAGTGCTGCGTTTTCCTCCGCGTCAATTACAGTATAATCCTGCCCTGCCAGAAAGTTTTTTGCCAGACTGCAATTTGGACAATTCTTTGTTGTCACCAGATAAATCCCGTCCGAAAGCATAAGTGGTTCATTTTCAAGATCTAACGAGATCTCCGCCCGCGCCCCGGAATTCAACCGCTCCCAGCCGGACTTTTCCAGATCATATACCTTACGATTTTTAAATTCCTGTGATTTTCCTGCATTCCAATTTTGAACTGGGCGGTAATAGCCGGTGATGCGGCTGTAAACCTCCGTTACACCCCCGCATTTTGGACAGCGGGAAACCTCCCCTGCCAGATATCCATGCTCGCGGCAGATGGAGTAGGTCGGGGACATCGTATAGTATGGAAGTTTATAATTTTCCGCGATTGTGCGCACCAGCTTGGCGGCGGCCTGCCAGTCCGGCAATTTTTCGCCGAGGAACGCATGGAATACCGTGCCTGAAGTATAGAGCGTCTGAAGCTCGTCCTGAATATCGAGTGCTGCAAAAATATCCTCCGTATAATCGACAGGCAGGTGTGAACTATTCGTATAATATGGGGTATCGCCCTCTCCCCCCGCCGTCTTAATATTCGGAAAACGACTCCTATCATGTTTGGCTAAACGGTAACTTGTCGATTCCGCCGGGGTCGCTTCCAGATTGTAGAGATCGCCGTACTGTTCCTGGTAATCGCTTAATCTCTCGCGCATATGGTTTAGCACTTTTACCGCGAATTCCTGTGTTTCTCTGTGCGTCATATCCTGCAAAAGAAAACGCGCGTTTAACCCCACCTCATTCATTCCGACAATGCCGATCGTGGAGAAATGATTGGCAAATGTGCCAAGATAACGCTTGGTATATGGGTAAAGCCCCTCGTTTAACAATTTTGTAATCACCTCGCGCTTTACCTTTAATGAGCGCGCCGCCAGATCCATCATATGATCAAGCCGCACAAAGAAATCCCTCTCGTCGGTTGCCAGGTACGCAATGCGCGGCAGATTGAGTGTCACCACGCCGACGGAACCAGTACTTTCCCCGCTGCCAAAAAATCCTCCGGTCTTCTTGCGCAGTTCCCGCAGATCAAGGCGAAGACGGCAGCACATAGATCGCACATCACTTGGCTTCATATCGCTGTTAATATAATTGGAAAAATATGGGGTTCCATACTTCGCAGTCATCTCAAACAACAGACGATTATTTTCCGTGTCCGACCAGTCAAAATCCTTTGTGATGGAATAGGTTGGGATCGGATACTGGAAGCCGCGCCCATTCGCATCCCCCTCAATCATAATCTCGATAAATGCTTTGTTGACCATATCCATCTCTTTTTTGCAGTCCTTATACTTAAAATCAACTTCCTTGCCGCCGACAATGCAGTTTAATTCTGCCAGATCCTCCGGCACCGTCCAGTCTAATGTAATATTGGAAAATGGAGCCTGCGTCCCCCAGCGGCTCGGCGTGTTTACCCCGTAGATAAAGCACTGAATACACTGCTTGACCTCATTATAGGAAAGATTATCCGTCTTTACAAACGGGGCGAGATAGGTGTCAAAGGAGGAGAATGCCTGCGCTCCCGCCCATTCGTTCTGCATAATGCCAAGGAAATTAACCATCTGATTACAAAGAGTGGAGAGATGCTTTGCCGGGGCGGAGGTAATCTTTCCGGGAATTCCGCCAAGCCCCTCCTTAATTAGCTGCTTTAATGACCAGCCCGCGCAGTACCCTGTTAACATCGAGAGATCATGAATGTGCAGATCCGCATTCCGGTGCGCCTGTGCAATCTCCGCGTCGTAAATTTCTGAAAGCCAGTAATGCGCTGTGATTGAGCCGGAATTATGCAGAATTAAACCCCCGACCGAATAGGTCACTGTGGAATTCTCCTTTACGCGCCAGTCCTCCTCGCGCACATAGCTGTCCACAATCTCCTTATAGTCGAGAATTGTCGATTTCATATTGCGCAGCTTCTCGCGGTTTTTGCGGTAAAGAATATACGCCTTGGCAACATCCGTATAGCCGGACTGCTCT
Organism: uncultured Lachnospiraceae bacterium; assembly: GCA_910577165.1. GTDB lineage: Bacteria > Bacillota > Clostridia > Lachnospirales > Lachnospiraceae > RGIG4057. The sequence continues at coordinate 14,650 of CAJTLX010000028.1, read as the reverse complement.
AAAATATGCTCCACACTGTCCTGAATGTCCTCGACATTGACCACCCCCTCCTTTACCTTGCCCTGGAAATCAGCGGTCACGCGGAGCGATAAAAGATCAATAATATCGGAATTGTACATTTTGTTTGTTGCGTCAAACGCCTTTGTGATCGCCGCCCCAATCTTCTTTAAACTGAATTCTGCAGTCTCCCCATCTCTTTTTACCACCTGAAACATAGCTTCCTCATTTCTGCACTGCAATTATTGAAATCTAAGTGGATATACTAATAAAAACTTTTGCTAAATCTTACGATCCACTTATATTGTATCCCGCAGTGCGAGGATACAGCAGAAACGACCCCGCGCAGGAGTCCTTTTTGTACTCCAGGCACGAAGTCTTTCCTTAGGCTATTCTATCAGATTTTCTTTCTCGCGTCAAGATTTCATACAATATATATTTTGTCCTTACGCTTTAAACCACAACATCTTGTGGTTCTACTACATTCTTCGACATTTATCGCAAATATATTTATTGCCATCTGCGCTGAGCACAGTCGCTTGCGACATTTACCGATTCGTGCGAGTGCGCATCCCTAGAGAGCGATATCTCTGGCAATTATTTAATGCCAGAGATATAGGAGAGTTCTTTTGGCACATAGGCACTGACAAAGATTCCATCCTCGCGGTACTCCTCCTTAATAATCTGTCCGTACTTGCGGATTGGGGCAAGCTGATTTGCCTCAGCATAACGAAAAACTTTCTCAATAAAAATTTTATTTTCCCTTAATGCCTCTTCTATCTGATAAAGCAGGGCGGTTACCCCCTCCCCAGTTTTCGCCGAGATCCGCACTGTCTGATCTGCCTTCAAATCCTTAATTACCCGGTTTGATTCTGGCAAATCTTGTTTGTTAAATACAGTAATTACTGTCTTATCCCTAATTCCTAGCTGGCGCAAAGTTTCATAGACCACATACATCTGCGTTTCCGCCTCTTCGCTCGCCGCATCCACCACATGCAAAATCAGATCAGCATATTTTGCCTCCTCAAGTGTGGAGCGAAACGCATCGACTAGGTGGTGCGGCAATTTGCGGATAAAGCCAACCGTATCTGTAAGTAATATTTCCTCGCCATTTAGGAGTTTTAGATTTCTCGTCGTCGGGTCAAGCGTTGCAAATAACATATCCTCCGACCGCACGCCCGCGCCCGTAAGATAGTTTAACAACGTCGATTTTCCCGCATTGGTATAGCCGACGATCGCCGCCACCGGAATTGGACTTTTTGCGCGAAGTGCGCGTGCTACCTCGCGATTTTTCTTTACATCGGCAAGTTCGCGGTTTAGCTGCGCAATCCGATCTTTGATTAATCGCCTGTCCACTTCTAGTTTCTTCTCGCCCGGTCCCCTTGTGCCAATACCTCCGCCAAGTCTTGAGAGTACATTTCCCATTCCAATCAGCCTGGTCTGCCGATATTTTAGCTGAGCCAGTTCCACCTGGATCTTCCCCTCGCGCGTCACTGCATGGCGCGCAAAAATATCCAGAATCAGCATTGTGCGGTCAATTACCTTACAGCCAAGTGCAGCCTCAAGATTTTTCATCTGCGCGGGGCTGAGCTCATCATCACAGATTACCCCGTCCGCCGAAAGTTCATTTACCGCCTGTGCGACCTCCTCGATCTTTCCCTTCCCGATATAGGTTCCCGGATGCGCACTCTCCCGGTTTTGAATAAAAATAGCAAGTGTTTCCGCCTGTGCGGTCTTTGCCAGTTCCCTTAATTCTTCCAGGGATTTCTCGGTATCATCGCCCGCGTCCTCCTGCACACCAACCAAGATCACCCTCTCTTTCTCCTGCTCCATTTTATACAATTCTGTCATATTTCATCAACCCATTCCTTATATTTCTGTCATAATCTGCCGCAAAAATTCATATTCTTTTATTGCCTCTTCATATTCTGTATCCTCCGAAGTAATATAGTCCTCCATATATTTCTTGATCCTCTCATAGGCCTGCGCATACCGCCCCTGCTTTTCTAACAGCACAATATAGAGTTTTTCCTGTCTGCGCAGATAGTCCGCATCCGCAAATTCCACCAGTTTTCCGTGGTATTTTAACGCCTCGTCATACTGTCCTGCATTGGTCAGACAAACCGCCATCTGGTAACAAAGCTCGACATCAAGCGCGCCCGCATCTTCCAGCATGCGCAAACAATTTATGGCCTGTCCGTAATCCTCTTTTTCAATATAAATCTGTGCCAGATAATAATTTGCTCTAAGCATCCCCCCCGCCGCCAGACGTTCTAATGTGGGTTTTGCGGTATCGTAATCGATGGAGAAAGCAGCGAGTGCCCAGGCGAATGCCTCCTCGTCATTGTCCGGCTGCATCGCGACAATCTGTGCGGACACCAAATCCGCTTCCTCCTCCCGCCCCAATGCCTTTAGTGCCATTAATTTTCCCGTCAGCGTACTCATGCGCGTATCCCCCGCCGCCACTGCCGCGTCAAAATCCGCAAGTGCCGCCCCGTAATCTTCCTCCTCCATCCACAGATCCGCCCGCATTCGAAACAGATCCGCCGACTCCCCGTAGGAAGCTAAGAGTTCATCGCAGATCTCCCTCGCCCTTGAGAGTTCCCCCACGCTTTGATATCGCTCAATTAAAGAAGAGTTTACCAAAAGCAGATAACTTCGAATATCCTCATCCAGATCTAAAAGAAGGGGAATCTGCAATGCCGCATAAAAATTTTCCAGTGCCTTCTCCTCGTTTTCCGCCAGATAATACGCGATCCCCGCGCCGCGGTACGCCCTTTTATTATTCTCTTTTACCGACGTAAAATCCTTCTCTAAAATAATATGCTCAAAATTTTCTGCCGCCGCCTCGTAAGATCCCAGTTCAATTAAACTAAAGCCATAGTACAAATAATACTCTGCACGATCCTCATTTTCTGCGATCGCCTGCGCAAAGAAATCTGCTGCCTCCCGGTACGCGCCCCGCTCATAGGCGGCAATGCCCTGCTCATATTCCTCCTCACCCGAAGAAAATCCACAGCCACAGAGAAAAACTAACAGAAGAACCGGGATCAAAAAATTTTTCTTTCTGCAAAATATCCCCATATTCATCCTTCCCTTTCTTCTATTTTTGCTTCCTCCCCTTTCGTGCCACAAAGGATCGTCCCGCCACCAAGCACATCGTTCCCCTCATAGAGGACAAGTGCCTGACCGGGCGTAACGGCGCGCTGTTCTTCCAAAAATTTACAGTAAACTCCATCCTCCCCTAAGTGATAGAGTTTTGCGCGCGCGCCTCTGTGATTATAGCGAATCTTTGCGGTTACTTCCATACCGTCCTCAAAGTCCTCGCGGCTCATCAAATTTAAATGATCTGCAAACACTCCCAAAGAAAAGATTTCCCTTCCATATCCCAGCACCACCTCGTTTTCTTTCGGTCTTATCTCAAGAACAAATGCCGGCTCCTTTAGTGAAAGTCCAAGCCCTTTTCTCTGTCCGATAGTATAGTGGATAATCCCCCTATGCTGCCCCATTACCTTGCCATTTTTGTCCACAAAATTTCCGGGCGGAAATTTCTTTTTCAGGTAATTCTCAATAAATCCGGCATAGTCATTATCCTGTACAAAACAGATCTCCTGGCTGTCCGGCTTGTCCGCCACGAAAAGACCCGCACGGTGTGCAATCTGTCTTATCTCTTCCTTATCGTATACACCGACGGGCATAAGTGTGCGCGAGAGTTGCCTTTGAGTAAGTGAGTAGAGCGCGTAGGTCTGATCCTTTGCGGAAACGGAAGCCTGCAAAGTATAACGACCGTTTTCAAGGCGTTTTACCCTCGCATAATGTCCGGTTGCAATATAGTCCGCTCCGATCCCGATAGCGCGGTGCAAAAGTGCCCCCCACTTGATATGGCGGTTGCAGGCAATGCACGGGTTAGGTGTTCTCCCCGCCGCATATTCCTGCACAAAATAGTCAATCACCTCAGTCTTAAACTCCTGCTGAAAATTCATTACATAGTGGGGAATTTCAAGTTGCATACAAACGCGCCTCGCATCCTCCACTGCACGCAAAGCACAACATCCATCCTCACCCTCCTTCCTGGCGTTTTCCTGCCAGATCTGCATGGTAATGCCGATCACTTCATAGCCTTCTTCTTTTAATAAATAGGCCGCTACCGACGAATCCACTCCGCCCGACATACCGACCACAACTTTTTCTCTCATACCTACCTCATTTTTTCTAACCGCTACCTCTAAACTTTCCCTTGCCACTTTCTAACCGCTATCTCTAAATTTTCCCTTTCCTAATGCCTCGCACTTCATCGTAAAACGGCGACATATCCCTTAACTTTGCCACTATCTCCTCCATCTTGTCAATCACAAAATCAATCTCCTCCCTTGTCGTTGCCTCCGAGAGCGTAAACCGAATGGAGCCATGTGCCACTTCCGGCGGAAGCCCCAATGCCATCAGCACATGGGATGGCTCCAGGGATCCCGCCGTACACGCCGAACCGCTCGACGCACAGATCCCTTGCATATCAAGCATGATTAAAAGTGATTCCCCCTCCACAAACTGAAAACTAAAATTTACATTGTTTGGAAGTCGATTTTTTCTGCTGCCATTCACGCGCGCATAGGGAATGCGCCGCAGCACTTCATCCATAAAATAATCGCGCAGCGCGCACTCTCTCTTTGCCCTCGCACTCATCTGTTCTGCCGCTTCCCGCACCGCCTGACCAAATCCGACGATCCCCGGCACATTCTCAGTACCGGCGCGTCTTCCCCTCTCCTGACCGCCCCCATACACCATGGAGGGCAGAGAAATTCCCTGGCGCACATACAAAAATCCAATTCCCTTCGGTCCATTTAACTTGTGCGCGCTGGCAGAGAGCAGATCAATATTCATTGCCTTTACATCGAGCGGAATATGTCCGAAGGCCTGCACTGCGTCCGTGTGAAAACAGATTCCTCTCTCCCTTGCAATCTCCCCGATCTCTGCGATCGGCTGTATTGTCCCAATCTCATTGTTTGCCGCCATAATTGAGATCAAAACCGTATCGGGGGCAATCGCCCGCCTTAATTCTTCAAGCTTTACCATGCCATTTTCATCCACGCCAATATAGCTTACGCGACACCCATTTTTTTCTAGTTCCTTGCAGGTGTGCAGTACCGCATGATGCTCGATCGTCGTTGTAATTATATGTCCGCCCGCCCGCGCTGCCTGCACAATCCCACGCAGTGCCCAATTGTCCGATTCTGATCCGCCGGAAGTAAAATAGATTTCGGCAGGCTCAGCATTTAAAAACGCTGCAATTTCCTCCCTGGCAGTGGTCATTGCCTTCTTGCTGCGCATGGAAAACTCATAGATGCTGGAAGGATTTCCGTAGGACTCACGAAAATACGGGAGCATTGTATTAAGCACTCCCTCGCTTACCTGTGTTGTCGCCGCATTGTCCAGATAAATAAGTTCCATAACGATACCCTCTTCCCCCTCTTTCCTAATAATATATGCACGAAGCTTGTTATTTTCCATAAAATTTATGGAAGTGAACTCTCCTTGTCTAAAGCCAGTGGGATTGTGATAACCTTATTTCAAGAACGCCTCTGGCGTTCTTACTGTTAATCCCATATCGGATAATAGCAGGATATATCAATTCGATTGAATTATACCGCATTGTCCCTTCCCTTGCAAGCTGTTATAATCAAAACAATAGTTTTATCCGACATTTTTTAAATTAAAATTGTAAAGGAGACTTCTATGCAGTACCATTTCTTAAAAAACAAAGGTGGGCAGTTCCTCTTTGCTCTGCTGCTCACACTTGGTTCTACATCCGCCGCGTGTTCCTCACAGAGTGCCAATACGGATACACAGATAACTTCTCAGGTTTCTCCGAGTGCGGCGGCACTTCCCTCCCCGGAGGCTAAGGAGGAAGGAGAAAAAGATCCTGGACAGACCGACAATTCATCTAAAGGAGAAAGTGATATGAAACAGACAAATCCCCTTGCCGAAAAATTTAACGGCATTACATTAAAGGAGGGCTACAAAAAAGCTCTCTACAATAACCCGGTGATGACGCAGCGTTTCGGGGCGGATCCCTACGCACTTGTCTATGACGGCAGAGTTTATCTGTATATGACCGGAGATATTTTTGAATATGGTGCGGGCGGCGAGATCATCGCAAACTCTTACGGAAAGATTCAGTCCATCTGCGTGATCTCCTCCTCCGATCTGGTCAACTGGACGGATCACGGCACTATCTACGCTGCGGGGCGCGACGGCGCGGCGACCTGGGCAAATAATTCCTGGGCACCCGCGGCAGCCTGCAAGGAAATTGACGGCAAGATGAAATTCTTTCTCTATTTTGCAAACAGTGCCGGGGGCATTGGCGTTTTGACCTCGGATTCCCCAACCGGACCATTTACCGATCCGCTCGGATATCCTTTAATCTCCCGTGAGACAGAAAACTGTGATAATGTTACCTGGCTGTTTGACCCTGCGGTTTTGGTGGAGGAAGACGGAACGGCGTACCTTTATTTTGGCGGCGGAATTCCCGGCGAGGTCTATGCGCACCCAGACACTGCACGCGCTGTCCAGCTGGGGGAGGATATGATCTCCATTGTCGGCACCCCTGTCTCCATCGACGCGCCATATTTATTTGAGGACTCCGGAATTAACAAGATCGGTGACACCTACTATTATTCCTACTGCACCAACTGGAATGTCGATGCCGAAGGACAAAAAGAATATGGCATTAAAAATGCACATATTGCCTATATGACCAGCACTTCCCCTCTCGGACCATTTACTTTTAAAGGTTCGATCATGAAAAATCCAGGAGAATTTTTTGGCTGCTACGGAAATAATCATCATTGTATGTTTGAATTTAATGACCAGTGGTATATAACTTATCACACACAGGTGTTAGAGCGCGATATGGGCGTGGAAAAAGGCTACCGCTGTACTCAGATCGATGCGGTTTCCATAAATGAGGACGGCTCGATCGCTCCGATCTCCATGACCAAGGCTGGCGTTGGGGGCGAGGGACATCTAAATCCTTATGAGAAGGTGGAGGCGGAAACCATGCAGAGTATGGGCGGCATTACCACTGAGCAGTACGGCTCCCAAAGCACCTATTTTGGTTCCGGCAATATGATTGTCGAAGATATTACCACCGGAAGCTGGCTAAGTGTTTCCGGCGTAGATTTCGGGGAGGACGAGAAAAGAAACCTGACGTTTACCGCCAGTGTGCGTGCATATGATGGCTCCTACGGCGTGATTAAAGTCTGCCTGGACTCGCCGGAAAATGAGGCTATCGCATTGCTTGAAGTAGTCCCGGATGAAACGGAAGATTTTCGTGAGGTAAGTACTGCACTCACCACACCAGTTTCCGGTTCCCACAAGCTCTATTTTGTATTTTTCGGTACGGATTATGCACTTGACTACTGGTACTTTAAGTAAAATTTACGGCGAGAACCATACACTCCGCTACTGATACTTTAAGTAAAACCACAGGCGCGAATCCGCCAGAAAGGACAACATATCTTATGGCAATAAATCCAATTTTAAAGCTGGACTATCCGGATCCCGATGTTATCCGTGTCGAGGACACTTATTATATGATCAGCACCACAATGCATTTTATGCCAGGAGGCGTAATCTTACGATCCTACGATCTGATTCACTGGGAGATCGCCTCCTATGTATTTGATGCGCACGCGGACACGTCTGCGGCGCGTCTTGAAAACGGAAAAAATATTTACGGGCAGGGAATGTGGGCCGCCTCGCTGCGCTACCACAGAGGGATTTTTTATGTCTGCTTTGTTGCCAACGACACGCATAAAACCTATCTCTACCGCGCAGAACAGATCGAGGGACCATGGACAAAACAGTATGTGGAAGGGTTTTACCACGACTGCTCCCTGCTCTTTGACGAGGATAAAGCCTATATTGTCTATGGAAATACAGATATTTATTTAACCGAACTAAACGAGGATCTCTCGGCTCCAAAGGAAGGCGGATTTTCCCGCCTGCTCGTCTCGGACAATCGCAGCAAGGTATGTCTTGGCTATGAGGGGGCACACCTCTATAAAATAAATGGAAAATATTACCTTTTTTTAATCCACTGGCCAAATCATGGGACGTGTCGGCGCACTGAGGCCTGTTTTGTCGCTGACTCGTTAAATGGTACATTTATCGGCAGGGATGTCGTCGATGACGATCTGAATTATTTTAATTCAGGCGTTGCGCAGGGCGGTATTGTTGACACGCCGAATGGAGCCTGGTACGCAATGCTCTTTCAGGATTACGGCGCGCTTGGACGCATCCCCGTACTGATTCCCGTCACCTTCCAAAATGATTTTCCTATTTTTGGACATTTATCCGGGCGCATTGGCAAAATTCCAAAAAAGATAAGATCCGCCAGCACAAGACCAAGTTATCACTACGCACCGCTCTACGGCGGAGATGACTTTTGCTATTCGCCGGGGGAGGATGGGAGGATCCATCTAAACCCATTCTGGCAGTGGAACCACATTCCACAAAACTCACTCTGGGACATTGATATCACATTACTTCCGGATGAAACTTCTTCCGATATGCTCTCTCCCACCACTTTTCACAGCGCGCACTGCTACAAAATCACCAGCGGAACACTCTGCAAAAATCTGACCCAGGCGGTAAATACCCTGACCCAGCGTCTGGCCGGATCGGTGAGTAGTGTGGCAGTCACTCTAAACGGCAGTTTCCTAAAAGAGGGAGATTTTGCCGGACTCTGCGCATTGCAGGGCTGCTATGCCTTTATTGGTCTGACCAGGGAGAATGGAAACTATTACCTTGTTGTGCATGAGAGAAACCGACCAGAAACGTCGGAGCAGAAAGAAAATTACAATAGTGTAGAAACAGCGAAAATTCCTGTTCAGTCCCCTTTTGCGCGCTTACGACTTCTTGCGGATTTTCGCGACAGAAATGACAGTGTAGAATTTTCTTATCAAATTCTTCCAAAAAGAAAATCTCCCAGCGAACTAAATGGTGGGACATCCGAATTCCAAACACTGGGGCAGACACATAAACTCTATTTTCTGCTCGATCATTTTACCGGGTGCCGGGTGGGACTCTTTTTGTATTCCACCAAAGAAACGGGCGGATCCGCCCTTTTTGCTGAGTTTTCCTTTGAGGTGGAAGAATAATTCAAATGACATAACACCCCCGCAAAATTCATATACTGTTTCCAAACAGAAATGATTTTGCGGCGGGCGCGATGCCCCTGCGGGGGACATCATGAAAAATAAACTTATTTTAGGGACTTTATTCCTTACCATTACGGGATTTATCACGCGAATCATCGGATTTTTTTACCGAATTTTTCTCTCCAACACGCTGGGTGCCAGACTGCTTGGCATTTATCAGCTTATTTTTCCTGTCTATGGCATTTGTTTTACCCTCTTTGCCTCCGGCATCCAGACCGCCATCTCAAAACAGGTAGCGGAAAAAGAGGCGGCGGGGGATAAACAGGGAGGAAAACGCATCCTAACCTGCGGCATTCTTCTCTCCGTATCAAGTGCCATTCTTACTTTGGCTGTGGTTTATTTCGGCGCGCCCTGGATTGCAAAGACTTTCCTGCGGGAGCCAGAATGCGCAAGAAGTCTACAATTACTCGCGCTTTCCTTCCCCTTTTGCGGCGTGACCTCCTGCATTCACGGCTATTGCTACGGTTTAAAAAAATCCTTTCTTCCTGCCACCTCGCAGCTAGTCGAGCAGAGTATGCGTGTTATTTTTCTCTATACCATCTCCATCTCCCTTCCAATCACCTGTGAGCTTGCGATTGTCGCACTCGCCTTAGGAGAACTTGCCTCCTGCCTCTACTGTGTATGCGGGAATTTTGTACTGCAAAAAAGAAATAAGCCATTAAAACCATCCCCCGCTGTAACTTCTCACGCGCCCCTCGCCAAACTTCTCTCGATAAGCCTGTCGTTAACGATCAACCGCCTCTTTATCAATATCCTACATAGCTTCGAGGCTTTTTTAGTGCCGCTTGCCCTGCGCCGCTACGGGCTTAGCCGCGATGAAGCATTAAGCATTTTTGGTATTCTCTCCGGCATGACCATGTCCTTTTTAATGTTTCCGGGAACGCTTACGAACTCCCTATCTGTTCTGCTTCTGCCAGTAGTTTCCGAGTCCGCCGCCAAAGATAATCTGCGCGCACTCTCCCGCTCCGTTGCAACTGCGGTCAAATACAGCGTTCTCTTAGGTGTGTGCGCCGGCTTTGCCTTTTTCTTTTTCGGGAGGGAACTTGGGATTACGGTTTTCTCGGAGGAGCGGGCAGGAAGCTTTCTTGCAAACCTTTCCTTCCTCTGCCCGTTTCTCTATGTTTCCACCACCTTTTCAAGCATCCTAAACGGGCTTGGAAAAATGAACCTTACTTTCCTCTCCTCCGTCCTTGGGCTGTCCTTGCGCGTTATCCTCTTCGCCACGCTTATCCCGCGCCTTGGCGTTTACGGCTATTTTGTCAGCCTTTTAATCAGCCAGCTCTTTCTTACTCTGTTTGATTTAATTCTGGTAAGAAAAAGCATCCGATTTTCGTTCGATGCGGTCAATGTATTGGTAAAATCTTCCATTATCCTGTTTGTTACCGCGTCATTTTTTGTTCGGCTCTATGAATTTCTTGCCGTACAGACTGCCTTTTCGCCTCTTTTGCTTTTAGCGGTATGCCTTATTCTCTTTGCCCTTGCCGCACTCAGTCTATTTTTTATTACCGGAGTGTGCAAGCGGGGAGAAATTTAACTATATCCCCGCATGAAATAATTGCCGGATAGATAGCCCTCCGGGGGATGCGCACTCGCACGAATCGGAAGATGTCACTTCGGTGACTGTGTTCGGCGCAAATGGTGATAATCAATCACCATCTATATCATTCCAAACAGCCGCTCAGTATTTTCCTTAGCGGCTTTCTTTAATTCCTCCTCCGAAACCTTCATAAATTTTGCCAGTTTTCTTGCAACATATATAATGTTTTCCGGCACATTTGTCCGGGAAAGCCCTGGCACATCGCGCGGTACTAAATACGGTGCGTCCGTCTCAAGCAAAATCCGGTCAAGCGGAATGGCGCGCACCGCCTCCCTAAGTTCTCCTGCGCGGCGATCGTCACAGATCCAGCCAGTGATTCCGATAGAAAATCCCATCGAGAGATACTGTTCCACCGTCGCCCTATCCCCAGTAAAGCAATGAACCACGGAATGCTTGCAAATTTCCGGATGCTTTTTAAAGCGCACCACAAAATCCTTTGCAGCACTACGCTCATGCAGGAATAATGGTTTTTGCAGTTTTTCTGCCAGCACAATATGTTTTTCAAGGCACCTAATCTGATTTTCCTTGGCAGAGAACATCCGATCGTAGTCCAAACCGCACTCACCGATGGCGACAATTTTTTTATTTTCCGCAGCTATCGCCTCCATCCGCACAAAATCCTCTTGCTTTGCCACGTCCGCATTGTGCGGGTGAATCCCCACTGTTCCATAGATATTATGAGTACTTACAAATGTATTTATCTTTTCATTTTCTTTTCGATCCGTCCCGGTCAGGATGCAGACCACGCCACAATTTTGTGCGTTGTCGATAATCTTTTCCGGATCGGGAAATTGTCTGCAAAATAAATTTAGTCCAATATCATAATACTCTGTTTCCATCTTTTATCCCCATTCATACGGTGTATTCTGATACACAAGATAATTGATCCAGTTGGTGTAAAGAGCGTTGGCGTGCGCGCGCCACATCAAGAGCGGCCGGTTCTTCGGATCGTCGTTTGGATAATAGTTTTGTGGCACCGCGATCGCAAGCCCCTTATCCACATCGCGCTTATACTCCTTGTCGAGTGTCACGCGATCATACTCCGGATGCCCCATCACAAATACCTGTCTGCCATCGTGCGTCATGCACAGGAACACTCCCGCCTCCGCAGACTCCGCCAAAATTTTTAATTCCCCGCAGGCCGCGATATCCTCCTTTGCCACCTCGGTATAGCGCGAGTGTGGCGCGTAAAAAATATCGTCAAACCCACGCACTAGGGGCTCTCGCCGCAATAGCACGAGATGTTTGTAAATGCCGGAAAGTTTTTTGTCAAGCTCCCTATTTTTCAATCCAAAATGGTAGTAAAGCCCCGCCTGCGCACCCCAGCAGACATGGAGTGTGGAAGTGACATTCTGCCTGCTCCACGCCATAATCTGTTTTAATTCCTCCCAGTACGTAACTTCCTCAAATTCCATTCGTTCCACCGGCGCGCCGGTGATAATCAAACCATCAAACTTACTTTTCCTGATTTCTTCAAATGTCTGGTAAAATTTGTCAAGATGGCTAGTCGCCGTATTATGCCCCACATAGCTTGAGGTGGTTAAAAAAGTGACATCTAACTGTAGCGGCGTGTTGGACATACTGCGCAGAAGCTGTACCTCCGTATCCTCCTTTAACGGCATAAGATTTAGGATCGCGATCTGTAACGGTCGAATATCCTGATGCAGTGCGCGTGTCTCATCCATCATAAATATATTTTCTTCTTCCAGAATCTTCTTTGCCGGAAGATCGCTTTGCACCTTGATCGGCATAATATTCCCCTCCCTTTCCGATTATTCCGGTAAGCTTTCCTCTTTCTGCCCTTTTCCCGATTCCTCCCCTGGTTCTTTTGTATCTTGTGCTAACATTTTTAAAAACTCCTCCTCCGTAAGAATTGGGATACTCAATTCTTTCGCCTTCTTGTTTTTGGAAGAATTTGACAGGCTGTCATTATTGATCAGATAGTTTGTCTTTGCGGTTACGGAACCCGTCACCTTTCCGCCCTCCCGCTCGATTGCCTCCTTTAGTTCATTCCGGTTTGCAAAATGCTCCACGGAGCCAGTGATCACAAAGACTTTTCCCGCGAATTTCTCCCCCGCGCTTTCCTCCGCGATAAAATGCACCTCTTTTAAGAGATCGTCCACTATCCGCTCATTTTCCGGCTGTTCAAAAAATGTGGCGAACGAGTCCGCGATCACTTCTCCGATCCCCTCAATCTCCACCATCTCCTCGCGGCTTGCATGGCGAATCAGATCCATCTTGTTGTCAAACTGCTTGCAGATAAGCTTTGCATTGGCTAACCCCACATTAAAAATCCCAAGGCTGTAGACAAATTTCGCCATACTGACTTCGCGCGCCTTCTCAATCGAAGTGGTAAGTTTTTGGTAGGATCTCTCTCCAAAGCCTTCCATCTGCGTGATCTTTTCGCGGTAGCGATCAAGGTGGAAGAGATCCGCCGGTTCTTTTAATATATGCTCGTCGATAAATTTCTCCAGTGTTGCCTCGGAAAGTCCCTCAATATTCATCGCATCACGGCTGACGAAATGGGTGAACTGCTTAATTTTTTTCGCCGGACATTCCTCATTGATACAATAGAGGGTTTTGGTTTCATTCTCTTCCTTGATATGGGTTTTCTGCCCGCAGACCGGACAGACCTCTGGCACGGTAATATTCCCACTGCGCGTTAAATTGTCCGCAATCTGCGGAATAATCATATTTGCCTTATAGACAGTGACAATATCCCCGATCCCAAGCTCCAACCCCTCCATAATACTGATATTATGAAGACTTGCGCGGGAGACACTCGTCCCCTCCAACTCCACCGGCTCAAAGATTGCAACGGGGTTGATCAGCCCTGTGCGCGACGGACTCCACTCAATCTCAAGTAATTTTGTTTCGCGCAGTTCATCCCGCCATTTAAACGCGATGGAATGGCGCGGAAATTTTGATGTACGACCAAGCGAGATCCCGTAGGCGATATCATTGTAGGTCAACACTAAACCGTCGGACGGGAAATCATTCTTCTCGATCTTTTCCGCAAATTCTTTCACCGCCCCCTCCACAGTTTCCGCTGTGACAAGACATTCCTCCACGGTCTCAAACCCCTGTTCGCGCAGCCACTGCATTTGCTCCATCCTTGTCGGCAGATTGGGAACTTCCTCCCCCATCCTCGCGCTTACTAAGGTAAAGGCAAAGAAATGAACATTGCGCTTTGCCGTGATCTCGTTGCTTAGCTGGCGCACTGAACCGGAGCAGAGATTGCGCGGATTTTTGTAGCGCGCCTCCACATCCTCAATCCCCGCATTGATCTTCTCAAAATCCGAATATTTAATCACCGCCTCGCCGCGCAGAATTAGCTCGCCTGAAAACGGGATGGAAAGCGGAATATTCTTAAACACTTTTGCATTGTTAGTAATAATCTCTCCGACTTCACCATTTCCTCTGGTCGCTGCCTGGAAAAGTTTTCCATTCCGGTAGGTCAGCACAATTGTCAGACCGTCAAGTTTCCAGGAAAGTACCCCTTCCTTATCTTTTAACCACGCAGAGAGTGCCGCCGGATCTTTTGTCTTATCTAGGGAGAGCATTGGACTTTCATGACGCACCTTTGGCAGTT
>CAJTLX010000028.1:0-236 GCA_910577165.1 uncultured Lachnospiraceae bacterium | reverse complement strand
CCTGCGCGCATTGTCGGACTATTTGCCATTACAATGCCTGTTTCCTCCTCAAGTGCCTTTAACTCGTCGTAGAGCCTGTCATATTCCAGATTGCTCATAATTTCGCGGTCTTCCTGCTCGTAGGCAAACGCCGCGCGATTCAATAATTCTGTCAGCTCTCTCAGCCTTTTTTTCTTTTCTTCCATACTGCACCATCCTTATTTTTATTATTATTTTTTATAGCTTTTTTCCCTGTC
>CAJTLX010000027.1:29323-42727 GCA_910577165.1 uncultured Lachnospiraceae bacterium | reverse complement strand
CCAAACTCACCGATGCAGTCCGGATTGTTCGCGATCGGATAGTAAGTGATCGGAGAATGATACTCATTGAACCCATAAATCTGATCCGCCGCGCTTGTACCTGCCTTTACGGAACTAATCCAGTCTTCCCATTTCCAAGTAGTTGGATCAGGAATCGGAATATTGAGTTTCTCAAACACCGCAAGATCTGCGTACATAATATCCGGGAAATACTTGATTGGAGTCGCAAGCTTTTTATCCGTTCCAAAATAGCCGATCTTGTAATCGTTAAGTGAAGTTAAAAGATTCTGATTCTCCGGGTCGTTCTCCCAGTACTCGGTAAAATCGCCGTAAAAACCATTGGAAAGAGCGAAGTCACAGTCTCCAAGTACCATATAGCAGTCCAGAACCTTCTTTGCATTGATCATGTTAAGCAGGGTATCATTGTAGCCATCCGTGGAGAATGCCTGTGTCTTTACCTTGATATTCGGATACTTCTTCATAAATGCGTCCGCTACATATTTTACCACCAGATCATTGTCGAAATGCATATAGGTAAGTTCGATCTCATCCGTTGTCATCGCCGGAAGTGCGGACGTATTATTCTCTTCTCCCGGTTTTTCTGCATCCGAATTCCCCGGATTATCGGTGTTTTCTGAATTATCCCCCGGATTTCCCGGATTGGTGGTTGGTGTGGCTGGATCATCATTTCCGCCGCCGCAGCCTGCAAATAAAGTTGCAGTCATCGCTGCCGCAAGTGCCAAGCTTGTAAGCTTCTTTGATTTCATACGAAATTCCTCCTTAATTTCTTTGAAATAGTTAATAATTTCCTCTATGAAAATCACCTAGGTGATCTCATCTATATTTAATTTATTGTTTCTGTGATAGCAGGAAATATTGTAAAATACTTCCTGCTATCAAAATCTTTATTCCTTTTATTACTCGCCCGTAATACCTGTACGGTCAACACTCTCAACAAATTGACGCTGCAATATAAAGTACATAATTAGAAGCGGCAGGATGGAAAGCATCGTACCCGCCATCTTGATATTCTCGTTGATGGAAACCATCGTGCCCCCGCTCTGGCTGGCTGCCGTGGAGTAGGCTGTATCAAAGGTCTTTAGCGATACAACAAGGGTGGAGAGCGCGCTCTCCGAATCCTGAAGCATACCTACGACATAGAGCTGTGTCAGATAGGACTCATTCCAGTACCATACAATGGAGAACAGGAATACAACCAGAATCGCCGGTGCTGCGGACGGAATGGAGATCCTTGCAAAGGATTTGAAATGTCCCGCGCCATCGATCTTTGCCGCTTCAATCAGTGCCTGAGGTACCTGACGGAAGAACTGCCAGAAAATCAAAATGAAAATCTGTGCTTTTAATCCCTGCCCCAGGACGGATGGAATAATAAATGCCTTTAGAGAGTTGACAATGCCGATATCCGTGTAAAATGCATAAGTTGGCATCATCGTGATCTGCGGCGGAAGGATGAAGGAGAAAATCAAAAATCCCATCAATACCTTTTTTCCCGGAAATTCATAGCGGGCAAAGCCGTAGCCAACTGTTGCACAAACTACCACATTGATCAGGGTTGGAATTCCCGCCACCAGCACAGAATCCTTAAAAGTCTTCCAGAAATCCATCGCGCGCGCGGCATTCTTATAATTGTCAAAGTACACCGAGGTCGGCAGCCACTGAATCGACGAGTCCAAAAGATCACTGACCGTCATAAAACTGCGGCTTATCATATACAGAAGCGGATAGAGGTAGACGAAGCCGATACTGATTAACAGCACATAGACAACAAGCTGTTTGCCCGCTCCCTCCTTCTCCTTGCTCCCGAAGACAAATTTTCTTAAGCGATCCTTCCAGGCACCCTCATAGGAAAGGCGCTGCCTTGCCACTTTTGTTGGCTTAGGCTGCTTTGTTTGCTTTGTTTGCGATCCGTTTTGCATTTTTCTCGCCCCTCCTTCTGAACTTCTTTGCCAGTTTCTCCTGCTTCTTCTGCTCTTTGCGGAACTTCTTTGCACGCCTTGCATAGATATCTTTTCTTCCCATTAAAAGTGCTGCTATAATTACGACAAGCAAGGTAACAACGATGGAATAGCACCATGCCATCGCCGCCGCATAACCGTAACCGCCCGCGCCGCCGCCTGCCGAAGAGAACATACGCGTGGAAATCAGGCTGATAATACTATTTGTCTCGGTATTTGACATAAAGATAATCGTATAAACCGCATTCAGCAAGATCATCGGCTTGATCGTCGGGATTGTGATCTTCCAGAAACATTCCCAGCCGGAACCGCCGTCGATCTTTGCCGCCTCATACAGTGAACTGTCGATCTTTTGCAGTGCTGCAAGGAAAATCAAAATCTGAACGCCCGAATACCACAAGAGCATAATGATATTTGAGAACACGCTTGAGAGCGCGCTCGCCAATACACGCGGCAGGTATTCTTCGAATATCCCCGTGATCATCTGCGTGTTCATCATCGGGATGCTCGCTGCCCCCTGGGCAGTCAATTGGTTCATTACCGGGCCGCTCGCAATGATTACTGGAAGGAAGAAAATCAGGCGGAAAAAGCCTTTCAAACGAATCTTTCCATTTAACATCATCGCGATAATCAGCGCGAACGCCACGATAACCGGCACGGCAAGTGCCGTCTGCAGCAAATAATTTTCAAGCTGGAAGACAAAGTCCGTATCCACTAAGAAAATATTGCGGTAATTATCCCATTGTACCGGCTCCATAACGCGCCCAAGCATCGGGTTCATAATAATGCGGTGCAGGGAATAGCGGAATGATTCAATCAGTGGGTAGAGGACAAGTCCTAAAAGACCAATCAGCCACGGCAGAATGAATACATATCCCATCATGTTCTCTCTGCGCTTTAAACGTCCGGGTTTCACTGTTTTTTGTTTTTTCATTCTGCATCACCTGCCTTGTAATCCATTACTGTGCTGCCGCCTTTGACAACCGTAAAGGAATAATGATTATAGTCAACTGTTACCACTGCGCCATTGGAATAAGTTACGGTCACCGTTCCATCCTCTGCGATCGTATGTGTGTCAATCATTGCTCCCGCTACCTGTTCATTGAACTGTTTTAATACCTTGTAATACTCAATCATCGTATCGCGATAAATTGTGTATTTTGAGGAATACAGGTCGTTCGAATTGGTGTAGTAGAGATCAGTCGGGTCTTCCATCGTCAGATAGAAGGATGGGTAAATTCCAGTTTCTACCAATTTTAAGAAGAACTCATGTTTGTTTGCCTCAAAGTTCACATAGTCCGAATACATCGGCAAAATTCCCTTAAATACGATGGAGAGGAAAGGTACGCTCTCATCAGTAAAGATATAGTCTGAATCTTTTACTGGCATATCAAGAACTGCGTTCGTGTACTTCCAGTATGTTTCAATCGGCTCCTCCAAAACCAAATCCGTGCGCCCTGCAATATTCTCAAGGAGCGAGGCCTGCATCCCGGCGGTATAGAAGCGGTCATAGGTGGTGCCGCTGTAGCGGAAAGTAAACATCGTGTTCGTGATTCCAGTCAATGCCAGTTTTTTGATATCCTTCTTTGCCATATCCGTCACCAGATTGTTCACAAGTTCATTTGTGCGCACCGGTGTCAGATAATGCATTGTCGCATAGACATCCTTGTAAGTATCCTCCGAATAAAGCCTTGTATCAATCTTCTTGATCACATTGAACGTCGTGTTTGTCGTACTCGGATTCGCGCGCAGTGCGTCCACATACAAATAGAAGGAAATACCGGACTCTGCTGCCTCATCCATCAGTTTGGTCAAATCCCTCGTCCCGCCGAGACTGCTATCCGCATCGTAGGAGTCCACCGGAACATTGTTTATGCCGCCGTCCTGCCAGCCCTTGTAGAGCGTGAACAGATCGGTAACACCTTCGCTTCTTAAATCCTCATAAATCTCGCGGATATCGTCCGTTGTGGTCATCGGGGTCGCCTTTGTTGTAAACATCCAGTTCTCACGATCCGAACCAAAGAAATCCGCGCGGAGTTTAAAGGAATCTTCCTTCGGCACAAGTTTTCCTGTATCTAACAGATAATCGCGGTAACGCCCCGCAAGCCCTGCGTAGTTTGCCTCCTCGTTTCTGGTAAAGAAGAAACGTATGGAGATATCATAGTTCAATCGATCTGTTATCTTTACCACCGAACCGCCCGAATTCGAAGTCGGCTCATTGTAGATCGTTGTTTTTAAAAACTTCGCTGTAATCCAATTGTAATTCGTGTACGCACCGTTCGGGTACGCCTCGATTGTCGCTCCCTCCGCGCCGCTTGTGATCACGCCGAGATACGCCATCTTACTATCTTCATGCACCATCCCGTATACCGGTGCAAGAATATACTCCGGATCGTTAACGGTCTCATACTTTTGCCAGAACAGCGAAAGCACATACGGCTCTGTAATTCCGATATCCGTGCCATATACCTTCTGTGTGTAGGCGGCAGAGTATTTGCCTTCCTTATCATCCAGGTAGATTAGTGCCCCATTGCCGTCCGGCACCAGCATATAGCCGCCCATCTCGCCGAGCCTTGTATTTCCAAGCATCGGGAAAAGGTAAATATTACCAATTTTGTTTGTCTCTGAATTCTCGTAGATTGAGCTTTCCGGGATCGTCGCCTCGATTGAGCCGTCATCATAGAGGATCACAGTCACATCAAATCCAAGTTCATACGATGTATAATCGATGGAAGCTGTGAACCCACCCGGAATTAATTTTACATCAATCTGCGCGCCGGAGGCGAGCAGATCAACTTTTCTCTGCTGTGTGGTATTGGAAATCTGCATCTCCACATTGACACCGGACTTCAAAAATCCCGCCCAGGCTGCATTGACCGAATCGTCATCGTCAAGTACTGTCGATTCCATAATGGAGCCGGTCACAATATCTTTTACGATAATCGAGAGATTTTCCTTCTTTAAATAAAGTTCATACCCATCGTTTGCCGCTACCAAGTAGTGCCCGTTCAACTCCTTGTTCGTATCGACACTTTTATCACTTACTGCCACACCTGTCACTTTTATTGCATTCCGCTTATTGACGCTTGCTTCGCGGATGGCTCCAGGCGCATCCTTGCCGGAAAACATCGCCACAATCACAATAATGACGATAATCAGAACCGGAACCAGGATGCAGATCAATTTTTTATGTTTCTGAAAAAACTCACTCAAACCGGTTCACCACCTCTCTCGCTAACGTCCCCACGAAGTCGAATACCTGCGAACACAGCATATATACGATAAAGATAATCAGTGCTGCGATCAGCAGAGTAAATGCAGTAAGCAAAATTACAACAACGGTTTCTTTCACCGAGTAGTTATTAACTTCCTTGATTGCGAGGAACAAAAGAATCAACACCCACACATAAATACACAAGGTAGCAAACTGAATGATAAAGTACTCATTGTACGTAATCAAATTGCTCACGATAATGATGAACGGCATCAGGATAATGTAAGGCGTTAAGCTGTACGCATAGGCACTTACAAGATTCTTAAAGCTGCCCTCGCCGTCTTTTATCGTAACGACTAAGTAATTGCAGATGGTCAGTGCGAAGAAAGCCAATAAAACTATCCCGATATCCATTACCAGATCGTATTCTCCCTCGCGAACCGTCTTAAACAGGAATCCGCAGTAGTACTTGTAAATAATGGAAATTAGGATAAATACGGCAAGGATAATGCCGGATGCTACCCACGAGGATTTTCCCTCTCGCCTTACGCCATAACTTCCGTCCATCGGATGCTTCATAAAATAAGTACTGTAGCGAAGCTGACCTATCAGTTTCCTGTCCTTAACCTTTCCCCAAGCTTCCACCACCAGATTAAATGTGCCCTTCTTCTTCTGCAACAGCTTTATGACTTTGATCACAATCACAATCGCAAGGATAATGAGAAATGCGGTTACAAGATTATTCTTTAACCAGAGGTTGCGCACTTCCCAGAACGCATCGGAATAACCGTCCAGATCCTTGGAGAGCTTCGCGTATTTTAATGCATTGTCATAATCCTCAATTTGTAAGTACGCGCGCCCCATCGCCTTGTTCGCATAGTCAAACAAAGTATTCATCGACAGAACCTGAGTTAGAGGCTCCATACTCTCCTCATAGCGACCGTTGGAATAAAGCACTAATGCTTCATGCAAGAGATTGGTAAACTCCGTTGGCTCATAGATGTTTATCTGCTTTTTGTCAGAGTCAAGCAGATAAATGCGATTTCTCGTATCCACCGCAATCGCCTCGACTTTGCTGCAAAGACCGACACGCAAACGTCCGTCGTCGCGTCCGCCGAATACAAAGAGCAGTTCGCCCTCGGAATTATACTCGTAAACATAACCGTTGCTCGACGCAACATAAATATTTTTATAATTTCCGGTGGTTACCGCCGCACACTGCTCATCGTAAGCATCCGGGATAATCAGATTATTGCCGGCGATATTTAATTTCTTTAAGCTTGAAATATCATCGCCCTGCGTTACCGTGTAAATCAAGCCCTTATCGTCAATTGACAGGTTTGTCGGCGTGGAAGGAATATTGCTAAGAAGCTTTGCCCTCTGCGCGTCCGAGAGAATGATGCGCCGCATCAAATCCACCAGAGAAAGACTTGTGTAGTTCGTGCCAAAGTACCCAAGGAATGTCCCCCCGTCCGCAGGGCTAATCTGAACGATACCGTTCGTATTTCCCTCGCAGATCAAATAGAGCGTCCCCGTTTCATTTGCCACTATCTTCATCGGCTTGAAATCATTTTCTGCACCGTAAATTGGAGAATCCGGTTTGCCATATGTAGCGATCACTGCGCCGTCATAGTCAAAAACTACAACTTGTTTCGCGCCCTTATCCGCCACATAGATCCGCTTGTTATCGCTGACGTACACACCGGTCGGTTGAGTCAGCTGCCCCTCACCGATATAGCGGACAAACTCGCCATCCGTCGTTGCCACGATAATCTTTTTTAGTCCCGAATCTGCGATATACATTAACCCATCCGATGCGATGCACATATCCACCGGAGATGAAAATGCTTCTTCGCCGATCTTTTCGAGCGTTTCATACGGCGTGTAGGCCGTCTGTGTCTCCATTACATATCCATAGCCATCCATTGTGTAGGTCTTATAAGGCGTTGCCGCCTGTAAGATGACCGGGGAGATGCAGGCACAGACCAAAAGCGCCGCAAGCAAAATTCTGCCCAGTTTTTTCATTGTGCCATCCCCCTTTATTTGATACCCGAATTTGCCATCGTGTTCATGAAGCTCTTGCGCAGGACAATGAACATCAGCAGGTTCGGTAAAAACTGAATCAGCACCGCAGCTGCCTGCAATCCCTGCCCAGCCACATTATTGTTCGCGTTCGCCAAGGTGTTTAAGTAAAATGGCAGCGTCTTCATCGACTCGTCATTGATATAGAGATTGGAGGTCTCTATATTCGTCCACACCGCCTGGAATGCTAAGATTGCAGTGGTTGCAATCGCTGGTTTTACCAGAGGCAGGATAATCTTGATATAGATGGTCAAATCCTTCGCACCATCAATATAAGCTGCCTCAATCAGAGCATCGGGTACCTGGTCGATAAACTGCTTTACTAAAAACAACCCGACTGGCATTGCAAGAAGCGGCAGGATATGTGCCAGATAATTGTCCTTTATGCCAAGCGTGTCAATCACTAAGTATCTTGGGATCTGTACGGCTACCCCCACAAACATAAGAGCCGCATTGTTGATCTCCATAATCGTATACTTTCCCTTAAACTTCAACTTGGAAAGCGCGAACGCCGCCATCGTTGAAAAGATAATTGATGCAAATACCACCGTAAGCGTTACGATAAGACTGTTGAAGACATAACGGCTCATCGGGATACCGGAGGACTGGGAAGCTCTAAAAAGAGCCCGGAAATTATTCCAAGTCGGCTTCGAAACAAAAATCTTTGGAGGGAAGGCAAACAGCTCATCCATCGGTTTAAATGCATGACAGAAAATATATACGATCGGGATTGCCATCACAACCGCAAGCGGGATAAGCACACAGTAGAGCTTAATCTGCCCGCGCTCAAATTTCTTTGGGTTGATATTACTTCCGCGATATCCAGCCATTTTTCTCCTCCTTTCTAATCCTCACTGAAAAGTCTGCCAAATACTTTCGAGAATACCATAACCATCAACAAAAGTATTACAGAAACTGCTGCTGCATAACCCATCTCATAACGGATAAAACCGTAATCCTCGATATGGTTTACAATAAGCTGTCCTGCATAACCCGGAGTCGGGTTCGCACCGGAGAGCTGCACACCAATCACGCCGTTCTGGAACGCGTTTACAATCGCCATAACCGCACCGAAGAGCATCTGTGGCTTCATGGTTGGAATAGTTATGTAAATCATCTCCTGGAAACGGTTCTTCACGCCGTCGATGGCCGCCGCCTCATAAAGTTCCTCGTCGGCATTTAGAATACCAGCAAGCATCGCAAGGAAACCCACGCCCATACTTGACCACAGAGCGACAATAATCATGATCGGAAGCAGGAAACTTGCACTTGTCAGCCAGATAATCGGCTCGTCAATCACACCCAAATTCATCAGCCAGTTGTTGATTAACCCCATCTGATCGCCGGAGAAGAGAATCTTCCACACAACCGCCATCGCCACTGCACCGGTCATACTTGGCGAGTAGAAGATAATCGCTAAAATCGTTCTCGGAACACTGGTTAACTGTGAGAGTGCCCACGCGACCAAAAAGGCTAAGATATAACCGCCCGGTCCCACTAACAGCGCGTATTTAATAGTATTTGGCAGGACGTACTGCATAAAGATCTCATCCTGCGTAATCAGGTTGATATAATTCAGAAACCCTTTAAAAGTTGGTGCCTGAATCGTATCAAAACTTGTGAACGACAGCCCGATCGCAATAATAATCGGAATGATAATAAATACGGAAAATAAAACCAGATAGGGCGCCATAAATCCGTATGCTGATTTATTCCCATTTTCGTGGCGCGCAATACTGTTCTTTTTGCGCTTTGTTAATTTGTCAGCCATTTTGCCCTCCCTTACTTTCCTATAATCTCACGTACCCGCTCAACGGTCGGCACGATATACTCCTTCACTACCTTGCCGTCCTCCATATACCCAAACTCTTCAAGTTTGCGCTCGGTCTCACGGTTGATGCGCTTTACTGCACCGTCTAAGGCACTGCGAATATCATCGCCCTCAACTGCTGCCGCAACGAACGCGTTTGATAACTCACGCTCTAACATATAGGTACCCGGAATACGCGGTGCTTCCTGGATCCATTCGTTCTGTGCAAGAACCACGGTCTTATCCTGGCTTCTCCAAGGAAGATTGGAGAATGCCTCCTTGTTCGCTGTATTCCACAGATACTCACTGCCATAGGAAATCTGTAAGGTTTCGCCAAATTTTTCCTGGATATCTGCAGAGGACCACCACTTCATAAACTCCCATGCCATCGCCTCGCGCTTATCATCGGATTCGAACATAATTGTACTTTCTGCTCCTGCGGAACTATAGCGTGCAATTGTGCCATCCTCCTGCGCAACGCCCGGTACTACGGAAATCTCCCAGGAACTTGCAATCTCTGGCGCAGCATTTAAAATCAGATTATATGTGCCGAAATCCGCGATCCCTATCGGGATATCCCCGTTGCGGAAATGCTGATAGAAATTCGGGACATCCACCGGCATATTATAGATGGTAAAAAGCTCTGCCAACTCCGTAAACCCAGCCACCGCAGCCTCACTGTTGATCGCGGTATCGCCAGCGTAGGTATCATATAAACTTGCACCATACTGGAACAAAAGTGGGGTAGTACCGTGGAAATTGCGCATACCAGTCATGCCCGCCGTCGGATAATAGAAATTAAGTCCTCTCATCTGAAGGTCAGTGAGCATCCCCTTTACATCCTCGATCGTATCCGGCACGGTAAGCCCAAGTTTCGACAGGACATCACTGCGGTAAAACAGCACCCAGAAATTCATTGTCTCCGGGATCGCATAGATCCCTTCACCGATTGTTGCCGGAACAAAAAGTGCCTCATTATACCGCCCTGCAACCTCCGCGAAATCGCTAAACTCAGTCAGATCCTTTAAAGCCCCGCGGATCGCAAGCTCATATGGCTGCGCGTAGTTCAATCCGGTTGCAATATCCGGCGCGTCGCCCGACGCATTCGCCAAAACTAACTTATTCTGATCCGGCATAAGCGAAAGATCTACCACAATCCCCGTCTTTGGCGTAAAATCCTCATCAATAATTTTCTGCATAATCTCAAGATGCTGTCTTGAACGGTTTACCCACACCTGCAAGTGGGACGGATCCGCATTCGAAGTCGAGTACGCCTGCGAGGTAAACGAGTAGAAGAATCTGGAGATCGATGCCATGATTCCCTTCCAGAAACCGGTCTTCTTTGGCAGTTCTTTCTTCGCGCCATCCTGGTAAAAATAAATGCTGTCGATCGCAATCCGGTTGCCATTTAGCGCATCCGTAAAATTCGCAAGATACTGGTTAACCGAATTTTGACTTGTCGCTAACTCCCCAATGCGGTATAAAAGTTCATTGACATCCTTCGCAAGACTGCGCAGCTGGTTTTCTGCCACATCGAGCGAGGAAAATGTACCGATCTTCTTTGCCTTCGGGTTGAACTGTGCCGCATCTTCACGAATGTACTTCAGCTCATCCGCCCAGGCGATCAGGTTGGTATCAATATTTGGAATATATTTCTCCAAAGAGAAATCGCGATATTTATCCTTATTTGTGCCGACTACCTTTGTAATCTCCAGCGAGAGATTGTTGACATCGTTCATAATCCGGTCAACTTTTTCAAAATACTCGCGGATCGGGTCAGCACTGATGGTAAAGGTAACTTTGTGAGTTCCCTCTGATAGATATGTGGTGAGATTGTTCCCATCCCCATCCTTTAAGGTTAGCATCTCGTAATCGCGGTCATAGGCAAAGGCATAGTCCTTAAATTTCTCATTCGGAATCTGCCCGTCAATCTCGATATTCATAAATACCGGGAAATCCGTCTTGTTCGCCTGACTGTAATGAACAGCGAGATTGTAATAGCCCGCCTGTGTTACTGGAAACTCATAGGTAAGTGACTGCCCCGCATTTTTAAACGAGCCGGCATCAATCGTGTTTAACTCCTTATTCTTTACATTGTAAGGGCTTAAATCTGTATTGTACTCACAGGTCGCACGGATCGAGGAATCATTGCGCCTAGTCGGAGTCTCCGCCTGAATTTCAATAATCCCCGCCCCCTCCGCCTTCTCTGAGCCGGTGTAGTTTGGAATCACAGGCTGTGGGCAAAGATAGATTGCACCGATCAGGAGTGCGCCTTCCGATATCGAAAGGGTCAGCGTATTTTTCCCCGCAGAAAGTTCCACCCCAAGCGGCGTGGTATAGCGGTAACTCGCCGGAAGAAGGTACTTGTTCTTCCACTCGTATACCTTGTCCGGGATCGATACGATCTGATTTTCATAGCGGTCGTAGGACGGCTCCGCATCCACCCAGAGATTTTCAAATTCAAGGCTTCGCAGCTCATAATAAGGAAACTCCCCGTTGACCTGTAAAGAAGCCTCCGCTGACAAAATGGAATCCGCGCAGGAAATATAGTCAAAACTTAAGTAGTACACCGCCGCCTGCGGGACATCTAAAGTAATGTTTACCTCCTGTCCAATCTCGGCACGCATTACCTTGCTGCTCTTTGTGTAACCATAGCTGTCGCCAGTCATCTGTCCCGTTCCGGAAATCTCAAGTGTATCGATCGGATACTCCAAGATCTCCCCCGTATACACGGTGCTGCCAAATTTCTGACTCACAATCGTATAATTTTGGGTGATGCGCTCGTCAGAATAGGTAACAACTGACGTTCCCTGTGAGGATTCCTCCCCCGCTGTGGCGGCCTGTACGCGCATGGAAGGCTGATTACTGGTGGAAAGCAATACAACCGACAATACAAGTGCCATTGCCTTTAACGGTTTTCTTCGAATCATCTTGCGATTCCCCCTTAATTCGTTTTCGTGCCCTTTAGATTTTTGCTTTCAAATCTAAATTATTTTTAAAAACCCTAAACTATATAAAACATTATATAGAATAATTGGCAAATAGTCAATACTTAATCGTATATAATTTGTGCATAATCAACAAGTAATCTTTGCTATTTTTAGTTTTTCATAAAGATTTGCTGAAAAAATGCCAAATTACGCTCTTGATTTCTCTTTGCTTTTTGGTATAATGGAAACATCCAACAAACTATTTTAACAAAAATTCCAAAGGGGCATTTATTATGTTACATATTACTTCATTAGACGACGGTTTGGAATTATTCAAGGCGCTTGGCTCCGAAATCCGCGTCTCCATCATCAAACAGCTGCTCGATAATAAGGGCATGAACATGAATGAGCTTGCCGCCAGCCTAAATATTACAAATGGCGCGCTCACCAGCCATATCAAACGCCTTGAGGACTGTGGCATTATCTCGATCTCAAACGAGTCGAACGGTCATGGGAATGAAAAACGCTGTTCCATACACCTGGATAAAATTCTGATTGAGATTGAGCCGGATATCGCCTCCAAAAATATTTATGAGACCGATATCAAAGTTGGTCAATACTGCGACTATCAAGTATATCCGACCTGTGGTCTTGCCACGAGTAAAGCTCTGATCGGAGAAGTGGACAGCACGCGCTATTTTTCCCATCCTGACCGGATGAATGCAAGTATTATCTGGTTTGCCAAAGGATTTGTCGAATATATCATCCCGAATTTTATTCCGACCTCACAAAAGATCGACCAGATTACCATCTCTGCCGAACTTTGTTCGGAGGCACCGGGTTTTAACAATGTCTGGCCTTCAGATATACATTTTTATCTAAACAATACTTGCCTTGGTCACTGGACGAGTCCGGGCGATTTCGGTGAGGAGCGCGGAATTTTCACTCCAAACTGGTGGTTTCGCAACTGGAACCAGTACGGTATGCTAAAATTAATTGTCATCAACCGTCACGGAACTTACATTGACGGACTAAAAATTTCCGATGTCTCCTTAAAACAGATGAAGTTAGATTACCGCAGTCCGCTCAAACTAAGATTCGCGGTTCCGGAAAATGCAGAACACGTCGGTGGACTTACGATCTTTGGCAGCGGCTTTGGAAATTACAATCAGGACATCAATGTCAGCATCAACTATAGCCCGATGATCTCCAACGACTGGACGACAACGGGTGAAATATAGTTTTTCTCCCCTGTTTTGCGTATTTTTCCCATCAAAAGCACCGAACCTTTTTATATAGGCGCGGTGCTTTTTATTCTGCACACATTTTACTTTCGCCTTATCGCTTGCTGTCGCCTGATTGTGTATGTTCTTGCTCTTAAACAGCCGTCAA
>CAJTLX010000027.1:0-29313 GCA_910577165.1 uncultured Lachnospiraceae bacterium | reverse complement strand
CGATTCTTCTCAAATACAAAGCGCGGTGTACCGTCCGCATTCCACTGCACATTCAGCATCATCGCATGGCGGTTCGGATCATAGAGTGGATCGCCGACAATCTCCTTATACTGACGCGCGTGAAAAACCATAATGTCCTGTTTCCCGTCCTCAGATTTAACAAAACTGTTATGCCCCGGTCCGTAGATCCCCTTCTCCTCATCCGTGCAGAGGACGGGCATCCTTGACTTCTGCCACGAGCGCGGATCCAAAAGATCAGAGTCCTCGTCAGCGGTCATCATGCCGACACAATAGCACGCGCCAGTTGCACTTGCAGAGTAAGTGAGAAAAATTTTTCCGTCATGTTTTAATATAGCGGGACCTTCCGCAACCCAAAATCCAATTCTCTCCCAGTCATAGTCCGGGGTCACAAGAAGTACCTGAACCGTCTTTAACTTTGTCGGACTCTCCATCTCGGCGATATAGAGATTGGAAATCTGCTTTCCCACGCCAACCTTCTCCGCCCATACCATAAAACGCTTTCCCTGATTTTCAAATACTGTCGCATCAAGAGAGAATGCGCGGAAAGAAAACTCGTCCTCATCAGCGCACTGCATCGGTCCGCACTCCTCCCAGGCATCTTCCATCGGGTTCTGCCCGGTGCAGTGCAGTACAAAGGGCCGTATCGCCCAGATATCCTCCTCTTTTCCAGCGGCAAAATAAATGTACCATCCGCCATCAAGATAGTGCATCTCCGGTGCCCAGATATGCTTGCTCATCGGTCCGCTTCCATGCTTCTCCCAGACCGTCTTCTCCGCAGCACCTTTAAGTCCTGCAATAGAATCCGCTCTGCGCAGCACAATCCTATCATAAGCTGGAACCGAGGCCGTAAAATAGTACGACCCGTCCGCCGCCTTCATCACATAAGGATCCGCCCGCTGCTCAATCAATGGTTTGTTGTACTCGGTTTCCCTCAACATTTCCTTACCCCTTCCTAAGATTATTCTAAAATATTTTCTAAATTTCCGTGATTTTTATCATTTTAAAGTTCTTTGGTCAGTTTTTCTTGTGTAAAACAACCACATCATTTAGACTTATCTATAATATATTAGATTTTCCTAAATAAATCAAGAGGGAATTGAAGATTTTTTTGGCAAATTTGACAATCTCTCACTGCACATATCAAAAATTGATTCTTTTTACCTGCTTTTTCTTTATTATCATACAAATAATTCTATTTTTTTACATATAAATCAAATAATCAACATTATTTTACAATTAAAAATCGAATAAAACGGTCGAGTACAGAAACTATTCCCGACCGTCCGCAATTTCCAAAACCTTTGTTTTTCCCACCGCTATCGCCTATTTTCTTTTTCGTATCTTCCCTACAATGCGCACCACCATCATCACCGTTGACGCTAACAGCGCGTAGATGGCGATATCTCTCAATGTCCACTGCATCGCCTTGATAAAACGATAGAGAATAAAATGGGCGATCAGCAGCACAATAAAGCAGTACGCATAATATAGTACATAGATAAAAAGATTCCAGACAACCTCTTTTACGATATCGATCGGTTCATATTTATGCATCTTCTCTCCTCCAATCCATTCATTTTACTTTTCCCCTAATTATAATCGATCATTGCTTTTTGTACAACTGCTAATTTCCCTCTTATTTTTATTTCTCATTTCTTCCTGGACTTCAGGAAAAATATTGGCAAAACATCCTACCACAGCCAATAAGGCTTCCTTTGCAAGATTCTTCTCCCTTAATTTTTCAAATATTCTGTTAATTTATACTTTTTTTATAAATTTTCTTATTTTTCTGCTTGACAAACTCATTTTTATGAACTATAATAAAGCCAAGAGAAACGACAAGACCAAAAATCGTTCCAGAAACTTTTCAAAACCAAAAGGATTCCTTCCTCCTCCGATAAGATATCATTCAAGGACGAAATGTTAGGCTGGCAGTCAGAAATCAAAGCCACATATCAGTTGCGAAAACGCGGTATCGCTCACTGAAGGGAAGTTATCCAATTGAAATGTTTCTCTCTGAATTACCGCGAACCTATAAAAAATTTAAGAAAGGGAGGTACGGTCCAATGAAAACGTAGCGGTTTACCCCATCCAAATCCAAAAAGGAGGTACGGTCCAACAAAGACTTAACGGTTTACCCCATCCAAATTTAAAAAAGGAAGGTACAGTCCAATGAAGACATAATGTTTTACCCCATCCAAATCTGAAAAAGGAAGGTATGGTCCAATGGACACATAAGGTTTCATTCCATTTTTAACAGGAAAGCCTTTAAAACAGTATAAATTTTCTTATATGGAATCTTAAAATGAGAAGAGGAACAACAAAGGTTTAATGTTCCATCTCAAAAAATGAAAAAGGGAAGTACAAGATGATGTATCCTCCCTCTAAAACATTCATATAGATGTAACTGGATGGCAAGGAAAGATGAGTAGATCTTCCTGATTCAATATTGAAACTGCTCTTCTTTGCAAAGGCAGGCATTTGAAATTCCCCTTAAAAAGATTGGTGAAGTCTAGTTCCAATAACAAATTTTGATTAACCAAATAGGGATAGCAGCAAAAACAGAATATTAAGTAAGGAGGTATCCTCCAATGGATCAGTCCGAGTGAAAGCCCGATATCATGGATAATATGGTATCGGGCTTTCCATATGCGAAAGAATGCGATGACCGTTAACACACAACAAATTTTCAACAAATTTCACGAGCAGCAAAATATCTTTTTTCCAAAAAAACAGCACTTTGCACAATTTTTTTCCTGTTATTTCTCCCATTTGCACATATATCTTTCCTTGACACTTTCCCTCCCCTCCTCTATAATGAATACATCAAGAAAATTCTTGATAGTTTCATAATTCGCTGAAATAAATAGAAAGGGACGGTATGATTTATGGCAAAACTGTATGTAAACCCAAATAATCCGAAAAGCAAAATCAACAAGGAGCTTTACGGAAATTTTTCTGAGCATCTCGGAAGATGCATCTATGAGGGGTTGTATGTGGGGAAGGATTCTCCAATTCCAAATACTAATGGTATGCGCAATGATGTGGTAACTGCGCTAAAAGAGATGAAACTTCCGGTACTGCGCTGGCCGGGCGGCTGCTTTGCGGACGAGTACCACTGGATGGATGGCATTGGACCGAAAGAAAAGAGAAAGAAAATTGTCAATACTCATTGGGGCGGCGTTGTGGAGGACAATAGCTTTGGCACGCATGAATTTATGGAACTCTGCCGTCAGATTGGCTGTGAAACCTATATCAACGGCAATGTTGGCAGCGGCACAGTGCAGGAAATGTCCGAGTGGGTCGAATATATGACCTTCTCCGGTGTTTCTCCGATGGCAGAACTGCGCAAAGAAAATGGACATGAGGAGGCGTACACCGTCAACTATTTTGGTGTCGGCAACGAAAACTGGGGCTGCGGTGGCAATATGCGCTCCGAATATTATGCGGATGAGTATCGCCGTTATCAGACTTATGTACGTAATTATTATGAGGATAAAAAGATCTATAAAATTGCGTGCGGTCCAAATGCTGATGATTATGAGTGGACGGATACCCTGATGAAAATTGCGGGAAAATATATGAATGGACTCTCCCTGCACTATTACACTGTTCCTGGAAATCACTGGAAACACAAGGGCAGCGCGACACAGTTTGACGAGGCAGAATACTACCTTACTCTGCGCAAAGCCTTTTATATGGAAGAGTTAATTCATCGTCACGGTGCGATTATGGATCGCTATGACCCAAAAAAGAAAGTCGGTCTTATTATTGACGAGTGGGGTACATGGTACGATGTAGAGCCTGGCATCAATCCAGGATTTCTCTATCAGCAGAACACCATGCGCGATGCGATGGTAGCCGCCATCAATTTAAATCTCTTTAACAAGCACAGCGACCGTGTCAAAATGGCAAATATCGCTCAGCTTGTAAATGTGCTGCAGGCTGTTATCCTCACCGAAGGTGAAAAAATGATTTTAACACCGACATATTATGTATTTAAGATGTTTAGAGATCATCAGGATGCTACACTGCTTGACAGTGCGCTTGCAACAGAAGAAATCGGGATGGAGAAAGATATTATCCCGAATCTGACAGAATCGGTTTCCCGCGCGGAGGATGGCAGTATTACGATCACCGTCGCAAATCTGTCGTTAGATACGACTTACCCTATTGAAACCGTATTTGCACAGGCAGCTCCGGATACAGTGACTGGCACGATCCTCACGGGTTCGATGACAGCACATAATACCTTCGACGCGCCGGAAACAGTAAAGGCTTCCGATTTCGCGGATACAAAACTTGAAAATGGCGGTATTACCTTTAATATTCCGCCGTGCAGTGTTATTTCCTTAAAAGTGACATTAAAATAATTTTCCAAACAAAAACGGCTACAAATTCTGTAGCCGTTTTTGATATATACGAGTGGAAAAAATGCTCTTCTGCTCATTTTTTTGTAAAATTTATGTGATATCTTTTTTCCCATACCACAAAAACGCGATGGCGATTCCTCCCACGGCATAGAGCATCCCACAGACAACCAAGCCAATCGCAATCTTTCCCTCCGCCACAATCTCCGCGCCATCCGCATATGCAAATGGAGTAATATAGCGCAGAAATTTTGCATTTTTTGAGAGGTTGGCAATCAGATGCAAAAAATAAAATAAAATGGCGATGCCAAGTCCAACCCCCGCAGTTCCACGCTGCAAAAATGCCGAAAATCCAAAACATATCCCCGCAATTTCCACCTGTAAAAGCCAGTAGGCAAAGTGCAGGAGATTCACTTCCCGCCATGGGATAGGTTCGCCGCAAAGCGAGATAGAAATCACTGCAATCCCGTAAACGCAGAGATTAAAGAAGAAAATCTCAAGCATTACTGCGAGAAGCTTTTCTGCTGTTACGCGCCCCCGGCTTATCGGATGGGTAAGTAAAAATTCTGCCGTGTGTTCGCTCTCCTCCTTCGCAAGTGCGCCCACCCCGCACAGCGCGGAAAAAAGTGCCCCGCCAAGCCCCAAAATATTTCCGCATTCCACCGAGTAAAAGCCAATAAAAGTTCCAAAATTCACCCGATCCATCCCAAATGCTTCCGTAAAACTTCCCATTGACCCAAATAGATCTCCCATTCCTCCCATTTCATTTTCCATTTCCGGAAAAATAAAAATACAGACCGCAAGTAAAAGTCCAACTGCCGCCGTCCAAATGCCAAGAGCCCCTCTCCCCTGGCGCAGTTCATGCCGGACTAAAATCATCTTGATTCCTCCCTTTTGAAAAATTCTATTTTTATATGGGAAATAATTCTATTTTATTACAAAATATTTTCATTTCAACAAGCAGTGAGTTAGATATAAATATTTATTTAAAATACAATTATTCTACCCCATCCTGATAATAGTGCAGAAAAACCTCTTCCAGATCCGGCTCTACAATTTCCAGATCCTCTACCTTCTGCCCGGACAAAACCGAGATTAATGCCTCCATCTTCCCGCCATAAAGAAAACGGATCTCACCCTCCCCATTCTGGATATCCCGCATATCAGAAAGCCCCGAAAGATTTACTTTTCCCTTGATATGTATCCGCTTCGCGCCCGTATTGGCAAGGCGCGCCACGCGGTCACAGGCAATAATACTTCCCTCCCGTATCACCGCTGCCTTGCTGCAATACTCCTGCACTTCCGAGAGAATATGGGAGGAAAGAAAAATCGTGGCTCCAGCCAAATTTCTTTCCTTTAAAATGGAAAAAAACTCCCGCTGCATCAATGGGTCAAGCCCGCTTGTCGGCTCGTCCAGAATGCAAAGTCTTGGCTTATGCTGTAAAGCACATACAATCCCCAACTTTTTGCGGTTGCCAAGCGAAAGTTCTCTCACCTTTTTTTCCAGGTCAAGTTCTAACCGCTCACATAATTTTTCTCCCTCTTTTTCGCAGTCCCTCCCCCGAAGCTTCGCCGAAAATAAAATAACCTCCCGCACACGCATCCCCGGATAAAAGAGAGCTTCCGAGGACAGATAACCCACCTCTTTTAAAATTTCATTTCGAAAATTTTGTGTGTCTTTTCCAAATATGTCCATATTTCCAGCATCCGCTTTCAACAGCCCTAAAACTGTCCGGATTGTCGTACTTTTGCCCGCGCCGTTCGGTCCAATAAATCCAAAAAATTCCCCCTCTTCTACCCGCAGATCAAGGTTCTTTACTCCGCGCGCCTTTCCGTAAAATTTTGTCAGACCTGAAATTTTGATTGCGTCCAAAAATTTTCCTCCTTCTTGTGATATTTTTTATCATTCTTTTAATACTTCTTTTTCCGTTATCCCCTTTTCCAAGTATCCAATACTATTTTTTTAGATACACTCTTTCCCAGGTATTCAGTACTATTTCTTTTTTAGATACACACTCTTCCAAAAATCCAACAGCCGGATAAAATCTTCTTCCATACGCTTTACATCAAGTCCGCCATGCTGCAACATCTCCCAGAGATACCCTTCTGAAGCCCAGTACATCTCCTGGTACATCATCTCTAAATCAATTCCCTCAACAAAGGGTTCCCGATCAAGCTGCATCAGCATCTTCTCTGTTTTTACCTGAAAAAATTTATCATAGCTCTCCTTGATTGCCCCACAAATTTCCTCTTCCTTTTCATAGAATGCCCTGACCGCGAAAAGTCCCATATCCGGATATTTTGTCATCAGTCGCAGTTTCGCCTGCATTCCACGATACATCGCCTCAAATAGATCTTTCTGTTCATAGCAAGAAAATTTTTCCATATACTGCATTGTAATTTCTGCGCAGCGTTCCCACAAAAATAAATAAAGCTCCTTCTTATTGGCAAAATAATAAAACAACAGTGATTTACTAATTCCTGCTTCCGCTGCAATCTCGCTCATCGGACTTTTTTTGTAAGGGTTTCGCGAAAACACACGCCAGCCTGCTTTAAGAATCCTCTCCTGTTTTTCCCTTGCCAATTCATAGAATTTCTTGTTCATCTCACTCCTCCTCCGACGAACTTCCCTGTCTTATTATAAAGCCATTGACCGTTTTGGTGAAGACCCTTTCTTAGAATTATCCGCAGGAAACCCACCTTTTATATTTCCCCAGCGATACACCCGCATAATTTTTAAAACTGCGCAAAAAGCTTGTCTATTATCCTTGTACGGGAACGAGAAATTTAATGAAAAACTGGTACTATGCTGACAAGAACAAACTATATGCTGAACAAAACAGAAATAAACCAATCTTTTGGTAGATAAAATCAGAGAAGGAATTATATTTGATCACAAATTAACGGAGGAATTTCACAAAATTACAGAGGAAAAATTTACGATTGTGCCACTGTCACAATCACGAAAATTAGCAGTTCAACAATAATTGTTTTAAGCAACGCAAAAAAAAGAAATTTTGATGTATAACTCGTTAAAATATTATCCAATCAGCCCAAATTTAACCCTCGAAAGAATTCTTTTATTTCCGGCAAATGGTCCAGTACCCCTGCCATCCTATTTGGATCCTAAGGAAAGTTTTTATATAAAAAAAAGTTATTAAATATGCGAACCCCAGACTTCCTTCTGTGTACAAAAGCGATTTATAAATAGGACTGAATCGGTAAATCTCTTAAATGAAAGCTTTTCTGATTAAGTCCTATTATAACAGCATCAAAACAAAATCCCCGTCGCTCCATCTCATTTTTCACCGCTTTTATCATTGCTTTTCCATAGCGGTTTGTACTCCCTCCAGGAAACCGGAAAATGGAGGGGGTTAGCCCTGTCACTTCATAAAGCCGCTGATAAAGTTTCTCATAATCCGCCAAAAAATCATCGACAGAACGATAGATTACTTCATAATCATGGCAGTAAGTATGCAGACCAATCGTATGCCCCTCCTCTACCATTCGCTTTACAATCGCTTCACGTTCCGGAGTAATTTCCTCCCCGATAAGAAAAAAGGTGGCGTGTATCTTTTCTTCCTTTAAAATATCAAGTACAAGGATCGTTTGCTCGCTTGGTCCATCATCAAAAGTCAGGTATGCAATCTTTTGCGTTGATTCTTCTGTGTCCAAACAAATATTATTATCTATGTTTGTATCCGTACTATCTTTTCCCGTATCCACCTCAGTTGTCGTCTGATCCTTTTTTGTATCAATTGCGGTAGTTGTTTCCCTGTTCGACTCCTTTTCAGATTCCTTCTCCTTTGTTTCTGGCGCGTACAGATCAGGATAGCGCGTTACATACTCCGGCAATTCTGACACATCCATATTTTTCTCTTCCCTGCGCAATACCTCCATCTCGTTTTCCAGGATACTCAGTACCATATACTCCGAGCTGGTATCAAATATTGTTTGAACAGCCTCCTCCTCTGTCCGAAATCCAGAAATGGAAGAAAATAATGCCAGACTTCCAATGCAAAAAACACTTCCAAGCCATTTACGCTTCATTGCAACCTCCTTTGTAAGGAAGCTTTCTCAGAATAAATCCTGATTTTTCTACACCTATTTCTCTTGTCATGAGATAAGTTCTCCCTCTTACCACATACGGGACTGAAGATATCATTGCCAGTATGTAAACTTTATCTAAATATATGAAACATAGGTTGAATTTCATAACAATGTGCTTGAATGGACTATCATTTAAATCTATATCGTTAAACCCTCAAATAAATATTTTTCTTCTTCCAAATTTTCGCCATTTTAAACGGGGTATACAGAAAACTCCATATCCCCCGTTCGTCTTGTCAGATCTCTTTAAAGCGCGAATGAAATTTGTCTGCTCCGCATACATGTTTTTCGTCGCCATCTTCACAAATAATATAATCTCCTTCGCGAATAAAAACTACACCACGGCGATTGCGCACATATGGACAAACAATAGAACCATCCTCCCTTTCTACTTTAATCAAGCCATCCAAAACAAGTCCATCGTTGGTGATTACCTGAGAATATAGGCGAAATCCGTCTTCCATTCCCTTTCCAATCTCATATGGAGCTGCTGTCACCGTAAGCGGAACTCTTTTATACTGTTTCATAGTCTTTCTACTACTAAAAACATATACAAATATGTATATGCCAGATGATTCGCTACAATCTCACGATTTGCAGTTGCTGTTTCACTGTGTATATTTTTGTATCAAAAAATTCAGATATTACTCACAAAGTTTACACTCCGCAGCCGTAAATTCCCGGCTAAGCCACCGGTACATCCCCATCCCCATTATGGGTATGGAGTTCATCTAAATAGTTTTTCCTTTCCTAGATTTTTATTTTCGCCCTTAGTTTTCGGGACCTGCACCATTGACCAGCTGCACCCACAGATTTCTAAATCTTTATAAATCTTTATTATATCAGACTATTTCAACTGATGAGGGATTCCTTTCCGCAACTTTGTCTGCGATAAAGTCAGCACAAGTTATACCTTGGATTTTAGGTATATTTAGTATATTCACTCATATTTAATGATAAATTTAATTACTTAAACGCACCTCCTCGCCAAAATACATTTCTTAATTTGCCTATTTTATTTTTATTATGATAGTGAAACCAATGTGGACATTATAACACGTTTTCTAAAATTGGGCAATGAGAGAATGAAGGGAATTTTAGTAAATTTTCAGGCACTCCTATCCGTCTTTGTAATGCTATTGGTTGTGCAATTTAATTTGTGACTTAACCTTGATGGTCAATAAATTAAACAAGCCAAAAGCGGAGCATTTCTGTTCCGCTTTTGGCCTGTTAGAAAAGATATAAGAATTATATCCATATCTTTTGTATTTTAATTTTTATTACTGAATCTTTACTGTTCTGTTAACATCAACAACAAAGTCATAGTAATTTCCATCGGAAATATTACTGTTACTATCGGAAAGAACCCAATGATAAGTTACGCTCTTAATATATGCCCTGTCGCCTGTAATAACAACATTGGCATCCGAGATTGTAACTCTCTCACTATTGTAATCGATACTTCCATTTCTGTTCATATCAAAGTACAGGTCTAATGCTTTGTCCGCAATTTCAACTTTCTCCTGGGTTGTCAAGTGCGCCTTATCCGCCACAAAAACATTGATTTCATTTGCTTTCCATCTGAATGTCGGAATATCCTGCGTATCAACTACCGATATAACAGTTCCAATTACATAGGCAGCCTGGTTCCCTGCGTTTCCGCGGAAAAGATTTACAGAATAACTACCGACTGGCATCTTCTCAATCGCGCCGCCACTGACAGTGCTTCCTGTTACCGTATCAGGATCAACAGCAACTGTATTAAATACAATCTCACCATCGGTATTCACTGTAAAGCCCTTCAGATTCTTATCCATCGTATCCTCCAAAGTAATATTACCCTGCTTAATCAAAACAGCATAAGTTCCATTCGGAAGAGCAGCACCGGAAGATACATTGCTAATGCAGTTTGTCAAATTCAGTTTTTCAATCTTAAAACCTTCTCTGTCTAACGCGAATGCAGATATGGTCACCTTCTTATTTACAACTCCTGTATTATTTACATCTCCAGATTTAAGAAGGATCTCGTCCATCGTATTGGTAGATGCCTCCAGACTATAGCTCTTATAGTCCGTTGAAGCGGAAGTATTCTTAACCGTAATGTTAAAGTATGTCTTTCTCTCAATTGTAACTTTCTGATCAAAGGAACGATAAGTTCCTGTAACAACAATCCTTACTGTCCTTGCTGTAGTTGGTACATTACTTGTAACTCCAAAAGTTAAATTGGTTTCTGCACCTACTGAAGCCAATGATTCTGGAGTTGCAGTTAATGGACTGCCATTGAATGTCAACCAGCCCGTACACTGTGAGTCAGCTAA
This sequence comes from uncultured Lachnospiraceae bacterium, assembly GCA_910577165.1. GTDB lineage: Bacteria > Bacillota > Clostridia > Lachnospirales > Lachnospiraceae > RGIG4057. Next base: position 18,494 of record CAJTLX010000027.1, on the reverse strand, counting down.
CGCAACGCTCAACTCAATATTGCCATCCACATTGCTACCATAGAGTTCATTTAACTGATCTCTGGTAGATATCTTTACCGTCTTATTCTCTACATATCCATTCTTACCATATACCAGCTTTGCAGCGGAAGTATCCGTACCCATCGAAGTAAATACTCTCTTGCCAACTACTTTTACATCGCAGCTTCCGATAAAGGTTCCATCATAGAATACATGAACTAACACATGATCCACTGCGGCTTTTGGAGGATAAATCTCACCTGTCTTTTCATTTACAGAAAGCTTATCGTCGTTCGATGATACAAATGTAAATTTACCTTCAGTTCCATTATTTTCTACTGTTTTAAACTGACCATATTCTTTAATAGAAGCTTTGACCGCAAGACGACGATTGTCATCATTTACTGCAAGAAGCTTATTATCGTAAGCATTGCCATTACCTACTGCTACAATCCCCCATGCTTCCAGCTCATTTGCTGTGATGGTGGTATCACCCGGCGTTACTAAGATCGGTGCCTTTTCAATTTTGTTTACCTTACCATCGTTTACTACATACCAGTCTTCAAATGTTGCTTTTAATTTTACCGTAAATGCAGGGTTTGTGGTGTAGAACCAAACGGAATAAGCTCCCTGTGCACCGGAGAAAACATAGTCCGGGCTGAATGTGGTAGCAGTGTCCTCTACCAATACAGAATTCATCCAGGTACCCTTGCCATATGCTTCACAATATGTGATATCCACTAAGTTTCCGTTTGTCCCTCTTGCAAACAGGGTATAACCAAGCTGCTTCTCTACGGAATACTCTGTGCGCGCATTAACAACACTATTTACTTCAAAATCAACAGCTACATTTTTGCAGGTTACAAATTTCTCTACATAATCCTGATATTTAACATTGTAGGTGGTTTCTTCTTTCAGCTCATTGAAAAGTTCAACAATTACAACATTCTCATTGCTCGAAATATTCTTGATGAAAATTTCCTGCTCAACATCCGCTGTAGTGTTGGACCCCACTTTGAGAACTTCATATGCTTTTACCACATTCTTATCTTCCGATACGGATGCATCTGCCTGAGAAAGGGACGGAAGAGTCGCCTTAACTGCTGCCTCTGCTGATGCTGCATCCGGGAATGTCATAGAGAACTTATTCCATGCAGTCTGCAAAACATCAATGCTGTTCTTCGTTACCTCAACATCATACTTTTTTTCCGCAGTAATCTTTGATACTTTCTTTTTTGCTGTGCGGTCATATTCCCACTGATAGCTGCGTACAAGAATAGTTGCTTTTCCTTCTTTTAACGCTTTTAATTCGCCGGTATTCTGATTAAGATCAATGATCTCCTTCTCCTCCTTGCTGGAGCAATAGAACTTGATCGTATCAGAAATATTCTCGCTGCTGCCATCTGCATCAAGCATTGTTGCCTTGAGGGTAATGGTATCATCAACGGTAAGTCCTGTCTCAAGTGCCTCCTGACTTTCTTTGTCAAGTGCAACACTGGCAGCAATCTTCTTTACCGTTACGTCGAAGGTTTCAACAATGTCCTTCTCGCCTTTTTTCGAAAAAGTTGCGGTAATCTCTGCTGTACCAGTGCCAACTGCCTCGACAAAACCATATTTTGACACAGTCACAACGGTTTCATCGCTGGAAGCGTAAGCAGACTTATAACCGTTCTCCTTCATCCACGCCTTGGTTGAGGTTTGAGCAGCCCAGCAATTTTGATAATCGCCGTCCACATCCCCGCCAACATAGAGTGTGGCATTTTTCTTTCTCGCGTATTTGTTGTCTTTCACTGCCGCCGATGCATTCATCACCGGAAACAGAGTGACAATCATAGCCAATGCCAACACGAAGGCGATCTTTCTGAAGATACTCTTCATTTTTTCTTCCTCCTTAAATATTATGATGTTTGATTTGGTGATCTTCCCGCAAATTCTCTTGACTCTTGTTAAAAACTGTGGTAGTAATGTATATCAATGGCACATTAACTATCAATTTTCCATATAATGGAAAATTTGCTGGGAAAGCGTGGTGTCCTAGCAGGTAAAAAAACAAATTACGCCGCGCAGAAATGAGGATAAAAACTATGAGTACTAAAAGATTTGCAAACCTTATGCAAGGGAAAGACACTGCAATTGTCATTAGCAGGAAACAAGATTTTCTCGTTTCAGAGTGGTATACCTATTGGATTGAAAATTTTAAAGCCACCACTGTGAAAAAAGGAACTCTGGAAAGCTATGACAAAATTTTTCACCTGTATATTGAACCTTTCTTGGGCGATCGCAGGCTCTCAGAAGTCACAAGCCAGGAAATTCAAGTATTCTACAATGAACTGGCCAAAAATGACTATTCTAAATCCACTATCACTTTGATCCATGCTCTTGTTACAAATATGTTTCGGCACGCATATCGTCTCGAATTGATTCAAAAAAATCCGATCGAACATATTATATTACCCCGCGGTCGTCAGAAAAAAGAACGCCATGTACTTACCCGTGAGGAACAAGAAATTTTACTGCGTTACTTGGTCGGAAACGAGATTGAGGAGCTTGTAATTTTCGCGCTGGCAACCGGTATGCGCCTCGGCGAAATCACAGGACTTACATGGGAAAATGTGGATTTCGAAAAAAACGAAGTAAATGTCAAAGAAATATTAAAGAAAGATCCAAATGGAAATTTTTATAAGGATGTTCCAAAAACTTCTAAAAGCTTACGCACTATCCCTATACTCCCACAAATTGCCGGGCGGCTCCAAAAACTGAAAAAGTTTCAAGACAGAAAAAGACTTGCCGGGCGTATGCCCCGGGCAAATGAGTATGAGGCACTTGGACGGCTTGTATTCACTCGTCCGGATGGTTCCCCTTACAGCGATCTGCAACTCTGCCGTCTACTAAAACGCATTGTTACAGAAATTAACCGCGATGATATCGCATTTCCAAAGATAACGCCGCACTGTCTGCGCCATACCTTTGCAACACGCGCACTCGAAAACGGAATTTCTGCCAAGGTAGTACAGGAATTTTTAGGACATAGCAGCGTAAAGATGACTCTTGATCTATATACACATGTAATGCATCATACAAAAGCAGAAGAAATGCAGAAAATGTCAGAACTTTTCTAATATAAAACTCCCCGGCAGACCCTGTTACAAAGCTTTCATTGTGTCTTAACTTTCCTGCTATTTCTTCTATAATTACTGTCTGACGGGGAATTTCTTTTTTAATCTTTTGCGGCAGGAAATTTTATTTTTTGGTCATATACAAAATTCCAATTTAATTCCCCATCCTGCGAATCCGTTCGATTGCCTCCACTGTATTCTCATATGAGCCAAATGCAGTCAATCGGAAATACCCTTCTCCGCTTGGACCAAATCCAGCTCCCGGTGTGCCAACCACATTTGCCCTCTCCAACAGATAGTCAAAAAACTCCCAGGAACCCATGCCTCCCGGCGTTTTCAGCCAAATATACGGCGAATTCACCCCACCGGAAATGGTATATCCTGCGGCCTTTAGCCCTTCATAGATCACTTTTGCATTCTTCCTATAATAGCCGACCATCTCTAAGATCTGCTTCTTTCCTTCCTCGCTGTAAACGGCTTCCCCCGCTCTCTGAATGATATACGGCGCACCATTAAATTTTGTCCCATGCCGTCTGATCCAAAGTCCATTAAGCGAGATGCCATCAAGTACCAACTCTTTGGGAATTACCGTGTATGCTAAGCGTGTCCCAGTAAATCCCGCATTTTTGGAGAAGCTGCGCAGCTCAATCGCACAGGTCTTCGCACCATCGCACTCATAGATGCTGTGCGGCACATCTTCCTGCGAGATATAAGCCTCATATGCCGCATCAAAAATAATTACGGCATTTTTCTGGTTTGCATAGTCCACCCATTTTTGTAGCTGGTCTTTGGTCAACGCCGCCCCCGTTGGATTATTCGGGAAACACAGATAAATAATATCCGGCACCTGTTCTGGAAATCCTGGAACGAAATCGTTTTCGTCCGTACACGGCATATAAATCACATTGCTCCAGCGTCCGCTTTCGGCATGATAAGTCCCGGTTCTCCCCGCCATAACATTCGAGTCCACATAGACCGGATAGACGGGATCGCAAACCGCGATCTTAGAATTTTCCGCAAAAATCTCCTGAATATTTGCAGAGTCACTTTTTGCACCATCACTGATAAAAACCTCGTCGATCGAAATATCCACCCCACGGCATCTAAAATCATTTTCTACAATCGCACTGCGCAAAAACTCATAGCCCAAATCCGGCGCGTACCCCCGAAAGCTTTCCTTTGCTGCCATCTCGTCCGTAGCGGTATGCAATGCCGAAATCACAGCGGGCGGCAGTGGCAGTGTCACATCCCCGATCCCAAGCCGGATCACCTTTTTGTCCGGATTTGCCTCCTGATATTCCCTCACCTTTTTTCCCACCGTGGAAAACAGATAACTTCCCGGCAGCTTTAAAAAATTTTCATTCACTCTTGCCATTTTTCTCCTCCTTCCTAAAGATCAATCAGTAATTTCTCCTGAAAATACCTCCACTGCGGAGCCTGTCATATAGACATGACCTCCCTTCCTGTCATAGCGGATCCGCAGATCGCCGCCAAGCATATGCACTGTTGCCTCATCCTTTGTATGTCCGTTTAAAATCGATGCCACCACACTTGCACACGCCCCTGTTCCACAGGCTAAGGTTTCTCCCGAACCACGCTCCCAGACGCGCATATTTATATTTTCTTTATCGAGTATCTGAACAAACTCGGTATTGATTCGTTCCGGGAACCTTTCATGATGCTCAAAAAGCGGACCAATTTCCGCAATCGGAAGCGTCTTTGTGTCCTCTACAAAAATAACAGCGTGCGGATTGCCCATCGAAACAGCGGTAAAATGATATCCCTTTTCCCCGACCAAAATCGGCGCATCAATCACCCTCTCCCCTTCTGCTGCCACCGGAATTTGATTCGGCGTAAAAGCGGGAACTCCCATATCAACCGTAACTTCATCTACTTTCCCTTCCCTCACGGACAGGATCAAAAATTTGATGCCCGCGAGAGTCTCAATTGTAAGATCTGTTTTATCCGTTATGTGATGATCATATACATATTTTCCAACACAGCGAATGGCATTGCCGCACATCTCTCCCTGTGAACCGTCCGCATTATACATTTCCATTGTAAAATCTGCAATTTCAGAAGATTTAATCAGAATAAGTCCGTCCGAACCAATGCCAAAATGCCGATCGCTCACCTTCCTTGCCAAAGCGGGTGCGTCCTGCACATTCTCTTCAAAACAGTTTATATAGACATAATCATTTCCACAGCCTTGCATTTTTGTAAATTTCATTGAAATCCTCACTTTTCATTTTAGTCTAAGAACACCATCAGCGTTCCTGCTGCGAAGCGCACCATACGAAGCACGATAAAGTTCCCCTGCGCGCTTCTACAATTTTGATAAATATTTTTATTTATATATTAAAGCATATGAATAATCATCTCCGCCATCTCAAGCAGATTCACCCCGCTGTCCATACTGTTTTTCTGAATATAGCGGTGCGCTTCTTCCTCCGTCATATGATTGCGCTGCATCAAAATCAGTTTTGCCTCCTCAATTACTGCGCGTTCTTTTTCGCTCCGAACTTTCGGTTTTTGCCGCTCTTTTCGCTTTTTCTGTATGTAGCGGTGTGTCATCACCTGGAGAGTATTGAGCAGATCCCCTGTCTTTAGCGGCATGGAGACTGACATAATCCCACTCCCGTCAAGTTCCGCAAGCCGTGCAGCCGAGGCGATCAAAAGCATCTCAAACCCCTGCGGCAGATAATTGTTAATCTCTAGGCAATGCATATCGGACATCCGGTAACCGCAGAGTACAATGCCGCCGTCTAACTCATTTGCCACACTGATTGCCTGCGCACCCGTAGTGCAGACCGCATTGACCTCAAACCCATTTCGGATTAACAGGACCTTAATATGATTGGCATCTTCCACTTTTGGAAAAACAATAATAATACTAAGCACCGAAAGCCTACCTCCATTTCTGCCCTTTTCCTATACGCCCCAAATCCCTGCAAAACTTTTCGGATCGTTTTCCAAAATTTTCCTCAACGCTTTTTACAAAACCCTTACCCCTAAAAACGGTCAAGATACTGAGAAACCTCCCACGCGGAAACACTTGTGCGATATTCCTTCCACTCCGCACGTTTTGCCGCCAGATAATTATTGCGCAAATTCTCCCCCAACACTTCCCCTAAAAGTGCATCTCTCTCTAATTCATCTAGTGCATATTCCAGATGTTTTGGCAGACTTTGAATCCCGTAGCCCAACCGCTCCTCCTTTGTCATTGCAAAAATATTTCCGTCCACGCGCGGCGGCGGAAGTTCCTTCCTTTTCACTCCGTCAAGTCCTGCAGCAATACATACAGCAAGTGCCAAATAGGGGTTTGCCGAAGGATCCGGACAGCGCAGTTCAATGCGGTTCACCCTCCCCTTTCTCAGACCAGTGCGCACAAGTGCAGTGCGGTTCGCCGCAGCGGACCATGCAATGTAGACCGGCGCACCATACCCTGGTACCAGACGCTTGTAGGAATTGACAAGCGGATTGGTGATTGCTGTAATCCCGTTGATATGCGAGAGCAGCCCCGCGACAAAATATTTGCCAACCTCACTTAATCCATCCTCGGCTTCCGGCGCACTCAACAAGTTTTTTCCTTCCGGGTCATGCAGCGAAAGATTTAAATGCATCCCGGAACCTTCCACGCCCGACTTTGGCTTTGGCATAAATGTCGCGTGCAGCCCATGCCGTCTGGCAATTGTGCGCACCACCATGCGGAAAGTCATCAGATTGTCCGCGCAGGTCAATGCCCCCGCATAGCGAAAATCGATCTCATGTTGTGCTGGGGCATTCGCATGGTAGGACGCTTCAACCTCAAATCCCATTTCCTCAAGGGTCATCACTATCTCCCTGCGCGCATTCTCCCCTGCATCCACCGGTCCGATATCAAAAAAACCGCCGCGCTCCTTTGTTTCAGTCGTTGCATTGCCATCCTGCCCAAGATCAAACAAAAAAAACTCACATTCCGGACCAGCCTTAAACCGGTAACCCATATCCCCCGCATCCATCAATACTTTCTTTAATATCTGGCGGGAGTCCCCCGCAACCGGCGTTCCGTCTGCCCGGCGCAAGTCACAGATAAATCGCGCCACCTTTCCCTGCTGTGGTCTCCAGGGAAAAATCTCAAAGGTATTCAGATCCGGATAGAGATAGATGTCCGGCTCCTGCATGGACAAAAATCCATCAATTGCAGAACCGTTAAACACACATTGATTCTCAAGTACCTTCTCAAGCTGACTTGTGGTCACTGCCATATTTTTAAAATTTCCGAACATATCGGTAAACTGAAGGCGGATAAATTCCACATCCTCATCCTTTACAATCTGAATAATATCCTGCTTTGTGTAACGCACTGTATTTTCCTCCTTTATTTCAAAAACCCATTCACAATCTGCGCCTCCGCCTCCGCCTCCGTAAGTCCTAGAGTCATCAATTTCACAATCTGCTCCCCCGCAATCTTTCCGATGGCCGCCTCATGAATCAGGCTTGCCTCCAAATGATTCGCCGTGATCTCCGGAATCGCGCTTACGCTGCCCTCATCCATCAGGATCGCATCACATTCACTATGTCCAACACATTTGTTGTTGCCGTTGATTCTTGAGAGAAATAGCTGGCGGGAATGCTCCTTTGCAACAGAACGGGAAATCAGGCTGACCCCGCAGTCCTCGCCATTTAAATCCACCGTAAAATCTGTTTTCGCATACTGCGTCCCATGCGTCATAATCTTTTCCTTGATCACAAGTGTCGCGTGTGCTGAGAGTGTCGCGCGTGTGGTGCGCACCGTCGAGTCCACCCCCTTAATCTGCACGGTATCCATCTCAAGGTAACTCCCCTCGGCAAGCTCAATGATCGTCTGCGGATTGAGAACGCGCTCCCCCCTGCCATCGCCGCTGCCGTAATGTTTCTCCACATAGCGAACTTTCGCATTCTTTCCCACATAAAAAGTATGAATCCCATCATGCTGTGATTTCACATCACCGCCATTGTGAATCCCGCATCCTGCCACAATTGTAACATCCGCGTCCTCCCCGATATAGAAATCATTGTAGACGAGATCGGTCACTCCGCTCTGGCTTAACACCACCGGGATATGCACGCTCTCATTTTTCGTGCCGGGTTTTATCACAATATCAATGCCCTGCTTATCCGTCTTTGTCACAATATCAATATGCTCCGTTGTTCCCCGCGCTGTGCCAACCCCGTTGACGCGAAAATTGTAAGCACCCTGCGGAACCTCATGAAGCCCTGCTACTTGCTTTAATAATTCCATCTGTATCTGATCCATAATTTATACCTCTCTATACACTCTCAATAAAATAGTTAAATATATTTTTTACAAACTTTCCTCCTCAGTTTTTTGTCTTGGGCATCCGGTCATTGTTCCCAAAAGCCCCGGCAAAATTTCCTCCCTTTTCCCGGACTTAGCAATTTTTCCGTCTGCAATCACAATAATTTCATCCGCAATATTTAGAATTCTCTCCTGATGTGAGATAATCAGAATGGATCCGTGCGTCTCATCATGCATCTTCTCAAAGACACGGATCAGATTCTGGAAGCTCCACAGATCAATCCCCGCCTCCGGCTCATCAAAAACGGTCAGCTTCGTCTTTCTTGCAAGCACAGTTGCAATCTCGATGCGCTTTAATTCCCCGCCGGACAGGCTTGCATTTACCTCACGGTTAATGTAATCCTTTGCACACAGACCAACCTCCGAAAGATAGTTGCAGGCGCGTGCGGTACTGATATTCTCCCCCGCCGCAAGTCCGATCAGATCCTTTACCGTGATCCCCTTAAAGCGGACAGGCTGTTGAAATGCATAGCTGATCCCCGCCTTGGCACGCGCGGTAATATCCTCGCCTGTAATGTCCTCCCCGTCAAGTAAAATCTTCCCCTTTGTGGGACGCTCGATCCCCGCAATCAATTTGGCAAGCGTCGATTTTCCCCCGCCATTTGGTCCGGTGATCGCAATAAATCTGTTGTCTGAAAGAGTCAGGCTTATATCGCGGATAATCTCCTTGCCCTTGCCGTTTTCCTCCGCCTCAAATGATATATGCTTTAATTCTAACATAGTAAACCTCCGTGTCCTTCTTTTTAAAAACTCTCCTGCGCATATTATTGTACTTCATTTTTAAATATGCCTCCGACTGCATGGTTTCAAGTATAACATAGTCTTTTTATTTTTTCCATAAAAAAACGCAAGAACCCCTGAAAAGATAGCACCCTTGCCTTTTGTTTTTGTAAATTATGTAAAATTTTTGATAAATATGTTTTCCTGATTTGACATCCATAAGATTTTCCTATATAATAACACCAAATGGACAGCATGGCAAGCTTTTTTTCTTTCCCGCTGTACAAAATATAATCAAATAGGAGTGTGATTTTTGTGCCCCCCAGTGTCGCGGTTAAATTTGTGATACTATTGTCCCTGTTGTTGTTGTCCGCCCTGTTTTCCTCGGCGGAAACCTCCCTTACCACGGTGAGCAAACTGCGTGTGCGCAGCCTTGCAGAAGACGGCAATAAGCGTGCGGCAACTCTCTTAAAACTTATTGAGAATCCCGCCAATATGTTAAGTGCCATCCTAATTGGCAATAATGTGGTCAACCTCTCCGCTTCCTCCCTCACGACTTCCGTGATATTGGAATTGTTTGGAAGCCAGGGTGCGGCAATCGCCACCGGTATCTTAACGCTGCTTATCTTAATTTTTGGTGAGATTACCCCAAAACGCCTTGCCACTCTGCACAATGAAAAGATGGCTCTGATGTACGCACCTCTTTTCTTAACCTTTACCAGGCTCTTGACTCCAGTGATCTTTATCGTAAACAAACTGTCGTTCGGGGTAATGTTTTTACTGCGTATCGATCCGAACGAGAAAGCCGCCCCGATCACTGAGAGTGAACTGCGCACCGTCGTGGATGTCAGCCATGAGGAAGGGGTGCTTGAGAGCGAAGAGCATCAAATGATTACCAATGTGGTGGATTTCGGAGATTCCCTGGCAAAGGACATAATGGTACCGCGCATTGATATGGTATTTGCAAACAGTGAGATGAGCTACGATGAACTTATGGCAGTCTTCCGCCAGGATCTGTATTCTCGTATGCCGGTTTATTCCGGAACGCGGGACAATATCATCGGCGTGATCAATTTAAAGGATATATTTTTTTACGAGGGGGAACCGGAAGATTTTCGGATACAGAATTTCTTGCGCGAACCGTTTTTTACCTATGAATTTAAGAAAACTTCCGAGTTGATGAGCGAGATGCGGAAGAATAATACGGCGATGGCGATCGTCCTCGACGAGTACGGCGCGACGGCCGGACTGATTACCTTAGAGGACTTGCTTGAGGAGATTGTCGGCGAGATCAGAGATGAGTACGATGCGGATGAAGTGGATTCCATCCGCGCCATCAACGCGGACGAATATATTGCTGAGGGCGCGGCAAAGCTCGACGATATCAACGACGCATTCGGTCTTAAACTGGAATCCGACGATTATGACTCCATTGCCGGACATATCATTAACCGCCTGGAACACTTGCCAGGGATGGGCGAGTCCATCCAGGAAGAAAATGTAGTATTCACCGTAAAATCCATCAGCAAAAACCGGATTGATCAGGTACATATCCGGTTGCTGCCAAAAGAAAAAGAAGAGTCTGAAGAAGAATAGTCCCAGAAAATAATATAATCCCCCAAAAGTAGACAGATAAGGTATGAAAATCTGCTATTTTTGGGGTTATTTAATTACAATATCGGTTTCTTTTTAAGAAGTTTATGACTTGTACTATTTTTATATTTTTACAATATTTTCTAAAAACTCCGCTGTCTTCTCAAACCAGAAATTTTCAATTTCCTCCAATTTTCCTTCGTCCGCTGCCCTTGCCACAGCCGGATCAACCGGCAGTTTTGCCAGCACCGGAAGCATATATTTTGCGGCGATCTCATCTATATGGCTCTCGCCAAAGACAGACATATGTTCCCCACATTTTGGGCAGGTAATATAGCTGTAATTCTCGACAAATCCAAGTACTGGAATTTCCATTGCCTCCGCCATATTTACTGCTTTTGCAACAATCATACTCACGAGCTGCTGCGGGCTTGTCACAATGATTGTCCCCACAACAGGAAGCGACTGGAAGACCGTAAGGGGCACATCGCCTGTTCCCGGCGGCATATCTACAAACATATAGTCCACATCCCCCCAGACCACTTCGCTCCAGAACTGCTTGATGGTTCCCGCAATTACCGGACCTCTCCAGACCACGGGAGTTTCCTCATTATCAAGCAGGAGATTTACACTGATCACTTTAATTCCATTTTTTGTAACTGCCGGAAGAATACCGCGCTCGTCCGCTATCACTTGTTCATGCAGCCCGAATCCTTTTGGAATCGAAGGTCCTGTCGCATCCGCATCCAGGATTGCGACAGAATATCCCTTTTTTCTCATCTGCACGGCGAGCGCGCTGGTGACAAGCGATTTTCCAACACCGCCTTTGCCGCTCATCACGGCAATCACATACTTTACCTTGCTGTATGCGTTCATCGGCACAGAGAAATCTACCTTTTCTGCATCCCTTGCCGCGCAGCTTTCCCCGCAGGAATCACAGTGATGACCACAGTTTTCAATTGCCTCGTTACTCATTATTCTATCCTCTCTTTCTTTGCTTTTCTTTCCCATCCCTCTTAACAGAATACGCAAAAAACTTTAATCCAAATCTCGGTATATTCTGGAAAAATTTACATATTCCCCGGTTTGATCCTTACAGACTCACTTTCTTTTTTAACATCCATGCAATGGCTGGATAAGCAATCAGCGCGATCACTAACGAGACAAGAATCGCCACAATATGTGCCGCATTGCCTGAAAACGGCAGCACGATCGCCGTGCGAATCTTTGTTGTCCCTATCTGAATCACTACAAAAAAGACAAAGCTGACAATCCCATGCAATTTTGAATTTGCCATAAATGTAGCACTAAGCGTAATGGCTAACATCGCAAGAATTACTATACTGATCCAAGTAATCACCAACTCCGCAATATTGATCGCAATTACCCCCGCATCGATATTCAGCGAAAAGAACTGGCGCAGCACCATCTGTATCGTCTCAAAGAACTGATCGATCTGCTCAAAGCGTGCCGCAACCGCAAAGGCATCCAAAAATGCCACAGCCCCAAAGACGGCAGCCGTCATAACAATCTGGACCATCGCTGAGAGAATCTTTGCCCCCATCACGGAAAACGTACTCTGCGGCACCATAAAAAGCATATAGCTCTGTTTGGTTTTCAGATCATTATAATAGGTCATAATGCATTCGAACGAGACAAAAAAAATCCCGGCGAACGCCAGTGTGGCAAGAAGTATCACCGCTCGCATTGTCTTGTCCATATTATCGGAAAATACACCGTACAGAAAATATATTTCCAGCAGTCCAAGCACCGCAAGAAGCAAAAATTTTGTTGTCAGCTGCTTGCGAAATTCATATTTCATCAATTTTAACATCGTATCCCCCCTATTTATGCGTAAATTTCCTTATAAAGTTCCACAATCGTTTTCCCATGCTCCTCGCGCAGTGCTTTTGCCTCCCCGGAAAGCACAATACTGCCCTCCTTTACAAAAATTGCATCGTCGATAAATTTTTCCAGTTCATCCACCAGATGGCTCGACATCACAATCGTCGCATTCGCACTTGCAACTTCCATCACTGCATCGATAATCTGCTCCCTCGCAATAATATCAATCCCATTGAGTGGTTCGTCAAGCAGATACAAAGAAGCATGGCGCGCCAGAGTCGCCGCAAGTTTCAATTTGGCGGCAAGCCCGGAAGAAAGCGTTTTTGCTCTATCCTTCATTCGAAGCCCCATTCGCTCCACTAATTCCCCATATTTTTCCAAATCAAAATCTTCAAAAAAATCCTGATAATATTTCCCCACATCCTTTGTGGTCATATAATTGTAAAAAAATGGTTCTGTGGACATATACGCGATATGCTTTTTCGACTCCTTTCCAACAGGTTCGCCAAAAAATGTAATAGTTCCCGCATTCGGGGCAATCAGCCCCGCCACCATTTTCATCCATGTCGTCTTTCCGCTGCCGTTTGGTCCAAGCAGCGCGCAGACTCGCCCCTGCGCAATGGTAAGATTAAAATTGCGCACAGCAATCTTTCCTAGATATTTTTTCTCAAGATCCCTGCATTCCAACATAAAAATCCCCCCTTCCAATTCCCATACTTGTATCTTGTCCGATAACAAAAACTGGGTGAAGCTCTTCCTTTTAATCAGGAAGAAACATACAAACTTGCCGGAAACCTCTGCTGAAGTTCCTGGCGAGTAATTAGCCATCCCGATTATAACACACTTCGTCAATTATCGCAACTCCCCTTATACAACAACAGCCCCCACACATTATCAAAAATGGCAGGGGCTACAATAGCTTTGTGATTACTCTTTACGTAATACTGCGATATTCCATCTTTACTTTAATTTTTTTACCTTTTTCTCATACTCTGCCAAAAGTTTTTTGGCGTTATGTACCATTTCCTCAATCACAAACATTTGTGCTTCATCACAACTGGAAAGTTGCTGATCAATTTCTTGTACTATCAAACCGCGGGTCTTTCCCTTTACACATACCTGCCCCACCAATAAAACATTAGGAGTTACACTTAATGTTTCCGCTACATTTGTCAGCACCTGAAGACTAAATTTTGTTTTACCATTTTCAATATTGCTCATATGCGCTATGGAAACGCCAATACACCCTGCCAGCTTTTCCAATGATATTCCTTTTTGCTTGCGTACCCGTCTAATCCGCTTTCCCAGTATTATATAGTTTATATCCATATCTGCCTCCAATAATTTATTCTATGGGATGGGAATATTCAATATAATAAACCAACACCTTAACTCCCCTATTTCTATAAACCAAATATAAAGGAATATTAACTATGATAAAACCACGAAAAAGATCTATTACGAGTATTTAAACTGAGTAGGAGACCACTTTTTTTCTCCTGCTCGCCGCGCAAAAAAAACATCTTGTTACCCTTACAGTCAACAAGATGTTATATAAAAAAGTGGAGTTATCGATCAGTGGAAAAGAAGTATTTAAACGATAACTAGAAAGATTCATATTTGAATAATTGTTAGAAAAACTTATAAAATTGCCACGGCAAAAGCCGTGGCAAAAAATTAAATTATAATTCTTTTGTACCAACTTCGGCAAGGCTTTTTGTCAGCCCCGCAAGTCCCTGAATTTCGGATGGAATAATAATCTTGGTTGCCTTGCCGTCCGCTGCTTTTGCAAATGCCTCCAGACTCTTTAGCTGGATCACTGCTTTGCTTGGACTCGCCTCATTAACCATGCGAATTCCTTCCGCATTTGCCTTCTGTACAGCCAAGATCGCTTCCGCCTGACCTTCTGCCTCGCGGATCGTCGCTTCCTTCTTCGCCTCCGCGCGAAGGATCGCTGCCTCTTTTTCCGCCTCCGCCTCAAGGATCGCGGACTCTTTCTTTCCCTCCGCTACAAGGATGGTCGATTTCTTCTCGCCCTCCGCCTTTAAGATGGCCTCGCGGCGTTCTCTCTCCGCCTTCATCTGTTTCTCCATCGCATCCTGAATCGCGGCCGGAGGAATAATATTTTTTAATTCAACGCGGTTGACTTTAATTCCCCATGGGTCTGTCGCCTGGTCGAGGGAAACCCTCATCTTCGTGTTGATAATCTCCCTTGAAGTAAGTGTCTGGTCAAGTTCAAGATCACCGATAATATTACGCAGAGTCGTCGCCGTCAGATTCTCGATCGCCATAATCGGATGCTCCACACCGTATGCGTACAGCTTTGAATCCGTAATTTGAAAAAAGACAACTGTATCGATCCGCATAGTTACATTATCTTTTGTGATCACCGGCTGCGGTGCGAAATCCACCACCTGCTCTTTTAAAAGCACTTTCTTGGCAACCTTGTCAATGAACGGCACCTTAAAATGAATTCCGACGCTCCACGTCCCCTGATACGCGCCCAGCCGCTCCACTACATACGCCTGCGCCTGTGGCACAATCTTGATACACGATGACAAAATCAACAAAATGACGATGACAAATGCGATCGCCACATATCCTCCTACTGGCATAAAACCCTCCTTCTCGCCTTTTTCTGGCTCTTTCAATTTTTCATTAACATCATACCACATCCCATTAAAATCTGCAATATCAAAAATTTTGCTCTGCCCTGTCTGATTTTTATGGGAGGCATCCTCTACAGTTTCTGATTCTCCCCGGGCGTTATTATCAGCTTTTCAGGAAAATCCTCCGATGCCTTTTCCATTGGCGACACAATTAATTTTACGCCGCGCACCTCCTTTACCATCACACGTTCCCCCACCGGAATCACTACCGCATCCTCCGCCGAGCGCGCTGACCATTCTAAGCCGTTTAACATCGCTGTGCCAGTTCCATTGTAATTGTCAATGATCTCCGTCACCTTCGCCTCTCTGCCGGCAATATCCTCGACATTCGTTTTCAGACGCTTAGAATTAAATTTTCGCATTGCAACCGGTCTTGTAAAATACAGCAACAAAAATGAGACAATCAGAAAAATAATCATCTGCACCGCCCACATATCCACAAAGAGTGATACGAGGAATGCTACAAGCGCGCCGCCTGCAAACCAGATAGTAAACAGTCCCATCGTCGCCGCCTCAAAGACCACCAGCACAATAAACACAACCAGCCATATAATGGACCACATCCTAAAATCCCCCTTTCTTATAAATCTTACTTTATTGTATCCTATTGTGACAGAATTTGCAAGAGAATCATAACATAAAATCCGCGGTGGTTTATGTTCCCCATATATTGGCATAACACAATCTCGGATAAAGATAAGCCCTCAGTAAGATTACAGATGCATGATGACTGGCACCATTCAACAAAATCTTTCATATAATATACCGACAGCGACAATCGCTGCCTGCGCTGAGCCCAGTGCCAGTGCAATCGCAACTTACAATTTTTTACAATAACGCTCAGTATATAAAGGAGGCATATATGGCAACGTTTTACAATCAAGCCACCCTTTCCTACAATGGCAATACCACCACTTCCAATATTACTACCGGCGAACTTGTGGAAGTACTCTCCGCAAAAAAACACGCCGTCCTGCCGGACTATGTTGCAGGTGATACTGCCACCTATATTGTCACCATCGTCAATTCAGGCAATGTACCATTCACTGATTTAACGTTCACGGACGATCTTGGTGCGTACACCAATGCGGGGCGCACACTTACCCCTCTGACCTATATGGACGGCTCAATCAAATATTATGTTAACGGCACATTACAGCCAGCCCCTGCAGTCACCGCGGAAAATGGTCTTACGGTAACCGGGATCTCAGTGCCAGCCAACGGGAACACCGCTCTTGTCTACCAGACAGGAATCAATCAGTTCGCGCCGCTCGCCTCTGGCAGCACCATCACCAATACAGCGAGAGTATCCGGTGCGGGACTGACCAACGATCTTGTGGCAACAGAGAGAATCGCAGCTGCTGACACAGCAATGTTAACTATTAGCAAGTCAGTCTCCCCGACCACAGTCTCGGAAAACGGACAGCTCACCTACACCTTTGTTATTCAAAATAATGGCAATACCCCGGCCACGGCTGCGGACAATGTGATTGTCACTGATACGTTTAACCCGATCTTAGATCCAATTACTGTGACATTTAATGATACGGCTTGGACATCGCCGACAAACTACACTTATAATGCCACCACTGGCGAGTTTGCAAGTGTCGCTGGGCAAATTACTGTCCCTGCTGCCACCTATACACGCGACGCTACCACCGGAAGTATTGTGATCAATCCGGGCGTAAGCGTTTTAACCATCAGTGGAACCGTGTAACAATTTATAAAATACTCTCCAGGAAAGGGGGAAGCTGCCATATTTTTGGGCAGTTTCCCCTTCCCTTCTATACTTTTAGAATAGAATATTTCTCCCGATAATGTCCGGGGGTAAGTCCGGTCTTCTCCTTAAACTGCCTGCAAAAATGCTCGTTTCCATGATATCCGCACATCAATGCAATATCCGAAACAGGTTTATCCGTACATTCCAACATATTTTTTGCATACTGAATGCGGCTCATAATCACATCATTCATGCAGGTAATGTGAAAAGTTTCCTTATACATTGTGTGCAGACGGCTCTCACTCAAATACACCATCTTCGCCATTCTCTGCACCGTCCAGTCCTTCTCCGGATGCAGATAAATTTCCGATCGCAGACGAATCAGCCTGGAATCCATATGTGCCGTCCCCATATTTACACTTGAGTCATGCAATTTATAGATCAGCAAATTCATCAGTGCCTCCATTGAATTTTCCCGCTCTGAATAATTTGCAATATTTTCATATGCCAGCAGCCGCATAATTTCCCGCACACTATCTGGGTTGATCAACTTAATCGGACGTAAAAGCGGGATATACGGCTCCTTTAATTTCTTATCATCCGAGAGGAAATGAATCCATTCCTCGTGATGATAACTTTCGCCGCGCGCCTCGTACACAATGGGGGTCATCGGCGGATAGAGAATGCAGGTATTCTTCTCACATTCTGTCAATCGTCCTTCAATGAAAACCGCCGTCGGCGTTTTAAATACCAAAAACATCCAGACCGGAATGCCCGCCGCCATCTCCACCCTATATCCCGGTTCAAAGCAGGAATCCACTACTACATATTTTATCTGGTACATACTGTTTTCTCCAAATTATAATATAGTGTAAAAACTACTATCTTCTCAGAAATACCCCTTAAATATTAAAATCATTAGAAATTGCCCGGTACACCAGCTGTGAAATCAATTCTGCTCCCCCCGCCCCCGGATGCAATCCATCCGACTGATAATTTCTATGCAGCCATTCCTCTCTTCTTTTTCGGAATTCTCCGTAAAAATCAATAACTGAGGTATCCGGATTGCGTTTTATTACTTCATCTAGTTTTTCCAAAATTACATCGAGATATCGCTGCTGATGTTTTGGCCAGATACATTTAAGAATTGGAGTCGGACGGCCAATATAGATTTTTGCATCCGGATTTGTTCTTCGGATATCCACAAGAATTCGTTCATAATGCATTACAAAATTTTCCCGCCTGGAAAAAATATTACCCCACGGATCGATTGCACTCCCATCATCAAGCATCCCGTCCTGCGCATCGTTCGTTCCGAGTAAAAGTACATAGATATCCCCTTTTTCTGCAAGCCCCCTCGCATACTGATCGGTGCGCACATAGGGAAGGCCCATTACCCTGCCATCGTTAAACAGCTCATTACTTACACAGTGTGCTGTCACCCCGGCATTAAAAACTTTGTACCTATCCCCTAGAGCGCGCTGCAGCTG
>CAJTLX010000026.1:7297-46277 GCA_910577165.1 uncultured Lachnospiraceae bacterium | reverse complement strand
TTGCATACGCGTAAATTTATAGTTAGTGAAATTTCGGCTTAAGTTGACGACATTGCAATTTGATGCCCCCTTGAACTATCCAATTAAGATAAAGAAAAGCGGAAAGTGGTATATATAGTAAGGCTCACTATGCACTAAATTTATAATCGAAGTGCATTTTATTTCATCCATAGAGAAATAAAATATGACTTTTTCCTTTAATATATACAACATAAATCTTCGGAAAGTTCGTATTCATGGGATATTTGTTTTTAAAATGACTGAGTTCAATTTTCTCTCAAAAAACTACAAGAAGATACAAAAGGGATTGAGTTATTGTTGTAAATGTGATATATTAAATTCATTCCGAATTTATGGAGGGTGAATCATGCGGATTGCGATTGTAGATGATGAGGGGAGTTTTGCTAGGGATGTAAAAAAATATATAGAAAAATATTTTTCAAGTCAAAAGAAAGCAATGGAGATAAAATGCTTTGGTGCCAGTTCTATTTTTGATGAAATAAAAGTACGAAATTACTATGATGTTTATTTGCTTGATATAGAAATGCCAGAAATCAGTGGAGTAGAATTGGCAAAAAAAATTAGAGACTGGAATATTGATGCAAAGATTGTATTTCTGACAGCATATGAGAATTATGCCCGTAGTGGTTATAAAGTTAAGGCTTATGATTATATTCTAAAAGATTCATATCAAGAGGAACTTTTTTTGATATTAGAACAAATATGGAAAGAAATTAAAGAAAATCAGGAAGAATATTATATTATTCCTTCAGGTAACGAGGAATGTAAATTTTATATCAACGATATTTTATATTTAAGTAAAGAAAAACAGTATACTATATTTCACTGTAAAAATGAAATATTACATAGGGAAAGAAAAGCAATACAAAATGTCTTGAAGCATTTACCAGAAGATAGATTTGTGGGAATAGATAAGGGAATGGCAGTCAATCTGAAATATGTTACACAATTTGAAAAGTTTGAAATCACACTTGAATCGGGAAAAGTACTTAACGTTAGCAGACGCTTGCGATCTGTAGTACAGGAAAAACTATTAGATTATTGGGGAGAATTAGATTAATGATTTTTTATTATGTTTGTGACTATATCAATATAGCATTAAAAACTTGGTTAGCATTACAAGTTGTGGATGGAATATATGGAGCTAAGCGAAGTAAAAAGCAGATTTTTATTGGACAGGTAATAGCAATTACTTTAGCAGCATTGCTTCAAATAATAAATGAAATTTATATGCATTTGCCATTTTCTAATAATTTGTTGTTGATTATAATTATTATTGGTATTATAATAAGTGTATCTTGTTATAAATGTAATTTATATAATGCATTATGGGTAAACTTGTTAACAGAGGTAAGTTTAGCACTTGTTGATTTTTTTATTCTAACTTGTGTATACTTAATCATTGATTGGTTAGGTGGAAGAAGAGACATATTATTGTTTGCTGGTATATGGAGAGGATGCTATCTACTTATATATGCAATTTTATTATTACCAGTTGGATGTATATTAAAAAGTTGGTTGATCGGAAAAAAACAAGAAATTCTTCGGCATCGAAATAAAGCATTAGTTTTAGGGATTCTTTTGTTGCCTTGCATGGTTTATTTTCAGAAAATTTATTTGCAGGAGATGGTAAATATTTTATTTTACCAGTGGTGTTTTTTTCTCTTAACTTTTCTGTTGATAGTTGTGATATTTTTTTTCAATACAATATGGCAAAAGATAGAGGAGGAGAGTAAGATACAGCGGATGGAGATAACTATGCTGGAGGAAAATTATCAATTATTATTAGAAAATTATAATCAAAAATCCATCATTATGCATGATATGAAAAATCATTTACGGACAATTTCTGCTATGATTAAAGAATCAAGGCTGGAAGATTGCGAATCATACATTGGACAGATTGTTGGAGAAATTAAAAAAAGCGAAAATGTGGTTTGGACAAATCATAAGATTTTGGACTTAGTGTTAAATATGAAATTTCAAGAAGCAAGAAAAGCAAAGATTAAAGTTCGATGTAAATCGGATGATATGAGTGATTTGTCACTGTCTGCTGGAGAAATATGTTCTCTTTTCGCAAATCTGTTAGATAATGCAATTGAAGCTAGTATGAAATGCCCTATTCAAATAGAACGTATGATAAATATAGTATGTCAAAGACATGGAAGTAAGTTATTTGTTTCTGTTACTAATTTTATGAAAAAAGAGATGAATAGTCAAACAAATCTGTTTTTAAAAACAACAAAGAAAGAGGAAGAACTGCATGGATTTGGGTTACGCAGTGTAAAAAGAATTATACATGAAAGAGAAGGGTATATGAAGATAAAAATTTTAGGAGAACAATTTCGAATCATATTGTACTTAAATGGATTTTCTAATTGAGATTTATATTTGGTAATTGTTAAAAAATATGAATTAATTATTTATGACCAAGCTATTGTTTAAAAACAATAAATAATTAAATGACATTGTAAGGAGGTTTTTTATGAGCAAAGAAGAATTGCGGAAGGCAAAATACGGAAACAGTACAGCGGCGGGAAGTGCAAAGATGGAATTGGAACAAATTAAGAAACTACAGTGTGCAAAGTCCAATAATGCAAGATCAACAATAACTGTTGGGTGTGGAGGGTTATTGACTTTGGTTTGTTGCCCGTAAAAAAAGTACAAAAGCTTGGTGATTAGCAGGAGCGAGAAGGATTTTCTTGCTCCTGTTTTTTGAAAGGGAGATGCTAAGAATGACATTGAGAACAGATTTAGAAAACCATTATTGGAAACAAAAAAGAAAATATAATATTGCTGACCGAGGTGATTATAGCCCGTTTTATGAACATTTAAAAGTAACATTTCTTGAAGTAATAAAAAGAAGATGTGGTATTTTAACGCCTAATTTTACACAAAATTTTATACAAGCTTTTTTAGAAAATTTAAAAAGGATTACTTTACGAACTTTAATTTATGAAATGCAGCTTTGTGATGAGTGCGGAGAACTTCAAGGGGAGAATGAAGAAGAAAAATATTGTTATTTTGTAGATTACTTTCTTAGCGATTCTCTTTATTTGAAGAAAATTTACAAAGAATATCCTATTATGTATCAAGATGTGATATCTTTTTTAGTTTTATCCGTACAAAATATCTGTGAAGTGATAGAGCGTTTTGAATCAGATCGAGAAGAAATCAATTTCCATTTTTTTCAAAATAATCCCTGTTACAAAATAAAAAGAATCGATCACAGTACGTCAGATTTGCATAATCAGGGGAAGACAGTGCTGATATTAGAATTAGATAATGAAGAAAAACTTGTTTATAAGCCAAGAAGTCTTACTATCGATCAGGTATATAGAGAATTTCTCCAATGGATCTGCAAAAGTTTAAATATCACTTACTGGTGGAATTTTATTTTGGATAGGGGAGAATATGGCTGGTGTAGTTGGGTATCCGATTTACCTTGCATTTCTTATGATGAATTAAAACGATATTATGAGAGAAATGGTATTCTTTTGGGTATCAGTTATTTATTAGGTTCGGAGGATATGCATTATGAAAATTTGGTTGCGCATGGGGAATATCCGGTTTTGATTGATTTGGAATTGGCAGTTGGAAGCAGAAGAATAGAAGATTTAGAAGATGAATCTGAGGAGGAAAAGCGAGTTTTTATAGAGTCCGTACTGCAAACAGGTTTACTCCCAATGTATGTGTGGGATAAAGAAGGGGAAGGAGTGAATATCGGGGCAATTAATGGGGGTGGCGGTCAGTCTGTATCAATGGACTTTCCTGTAGTTGTAAATCCGGGTACAGTAAGGATGCATATAGGGTATCAAAGACCTTATTTGAAGAAAGGAAAAAATCGTGCAGCTTTAAATGGAAAATTTATACAAACCAGCAGATTTCAAAAGGAAATTATTTTAGGATTTGAAAAGGTTTATCAATTTTTTATGCAGAACAAAGAATTGATATTAGAAAAATTAAAATCATTTGAGAAGGTGAACGTTCGTTATTTGGTACGACAGACACAAGAGTATTTTTTAATGCTGATATTGATGTATCACCCAGATTATTTGATGAACAAAAAAGGACAGAACATTTTATTAGAAGAGCTTATTTGTCAACAAAAACAATATAAAATAAAAGAAATGCAATGGGTTCAGACACAGGAGAAAGAGGAATTAAAGAGAGAGGATATCCCTTATTTTTGGTACAAAGCGAATAGAACTAATCTGCATAGTGCAACAGGAAATACTTATAAAAACTATTTTATAAGAACATGCATACAGTGTATCAAAGAACGTTTATTTCGGATGAGTCAGCGAAATATGGAATATCAGAAAAAATTGATCCAAATCGTGATTTCTACAGATAATACAAAACAAAAAATGCAGTTGTATGAAGAAAATAAATTACAGGAATATGATAAGCAACCGAAGAGAAAAGAAGTTTTGAAAGATAAAGGAATAAAGAGAGAACGAAGGCAGGCAGAGATTTGTATTGCAGAAAGAATTGGGGAAATCTTATTGGAAGAAGCCCATTGGTCGGATGATAAGAAGTCCGTGGGATGGATTAATATTATGATGGCAGAGCATCAAAGACAAGGGTGTATAATTAGACCAATGGAGTTATACTTATATGATGGAATAGCGGGTGTTGCTGTTTTCATGCAGAAATTGGCGAAAGAGACAAAAAAGAAATGCTATCAAGAGATGACAGATATTCTGATAAAAAAGCTGTTTTCACATACAGACGCAAAAGCAAAAAGAATTCAAGAGAAAGTGCCAACAGGAGCATTTTATGGAGAAGCATCCATTGCATTTGCTTATATATTGTTATATTTAGCAGACAAAGATTACATATTCCTGAAATATACAAAATTACAATGTGAGATTATGAGCAAGTCATTTACGGAAGATAAAGACTATGATGTGGTTGGGGGGAATGCAGGCGCGATTTTAGTCTTGCTTTGCGCATACAAATTGACAGGGGATAAGCAGTATGTGGAATGGGCAAGGGAGGCAGGGGATATTTTGCTTTCGTCTGCAACAAGGTATGATTGGGGAATGGGATGGGTGAACCCTGTAACAGGGATAGCCCTTACAGGATTTGCTCATGGAGCAAGTGGGATTATGTTGGCATTCGCTAAACTTGGATTTGTTACAGGAGATGAGAAATATGCAGGGGCGGCGTATCAGGCGTTTTTATTTGAAGAGTATTTTTTTGACGAGGAGTTACAAGATTGGATGGATTTACGAGAAGTGAAAAAGTGGGAGGATATAAAATCAAACAAAAAAAGTGTTTTGAAAGAGAGAGAGAATGGTATGGCATGGTGTCATGGATGGGGTGGTATTATAATGGCAAGATGTCTTACAGCGAAATATGTTAAAGGAAAATTTAGAAAGAAACTGCAAAAAACTATTGATAACTTTATAGAGAATAAAACAAAAAAAGAAATATGTAATAGTAAAAATTTTTGCTTGTGTCATGGAAAATCAGGAAATGAAGTATTATGTTCTATCAATAAGATAGCTACAAATAGCGAACAATTAAGAAAAATTATACTGGAAGAAATAGGAAGGAACTTAGAGGTCGATAGTATGAACTTTAAAATACAGGAGCGTAATAATTATGGAATGATGGGAGGAATCACCGGAATTGGATATTATTCACTTTGTAGTACAGACGACATAATGAGAATTTTAAGTATAGATATTTAGATATTATGTGTATTAGGAATGCCGATTTACGCCAAAAATCGACCGATGATAATCAAGCGGTTGACAACTTGATATAGATAGAGTATAATGACAATCAAACAAATGAACAAGACCTTTTATTACCAATAAGCATAAAAAACAGACAAATTTATAACTTTTACAGATGGTAATATTTGTTTTTGCTGCATTTGGAAGAAACTAATTGTAATTCTACTAAAAAGGAGATAATACTATGGCGAATTCAGATTACACGTTTAAGCAGGTTGTTGATGGAACAGGTTCCTTTAGTCAGAGCGGAGATACAGGTTATTCCGGTGGCGTAGCAACTTTACAAACATATTTAATATAGATTGGATATGCTATTTCTGATAAGAAAGGATATTTCCAAAGCGATACAAAAAGTGCTGTCGAGGGATTCCAATATGAATTTGCAATTACTGTTGATGGGATTGCAGGTCCTAAAACTTGCTTGCGTTTGAACACGGTTCATTCTTCAAAATATTTTAATATGTATGGAAAGCCGCTGACGGATTCTCAATGGGGTCAAGACAACATTTTAAAGGGTGATTTCAACGATATAGACCTTTTATCACGCATTATTTTGGCAGAAGGCGGTTATAGCAATATAGAGCAGGAAAAAGGGGTTGCTCTTGTTATAAAGAATCGGGCTGATAGTAATAATTTAGCTTATATGGCATCCGAAGATACATATCCCAATGCATCTATTTATGCACGAGTAGTTGGGAAAAGTGGTCAGTATAGTACTGCTGATGCGGGGACTAAGACTGCCCAAGAACCAAGACGTGGTGTGAATGGAAATCAAGAAAATGGTTTTATTGATCCGGCGTGGAAAGAAGCTGTTAATTTAGCTACTAATATTGTAAACAATACTAAAATTAGTGTTACTGGCTATAAAGTAAACGGGATAAAAATTTCAACTCAGAAACTAACTGTAAATACAACGGATAATAAATTGTATCTTAATCAGCAATTATTCTCTTCATATAAAAAACACTATGAAGCAGGAGATGTTTCTTCGGCAGTGCAACCGTTAGCATTTTCTACTGATACAAGTAGTGATGTTATTTACAAAATGTAACAAGCATATTATTTTTGATTTTGAGTGATAATAAAGATATTATAGATTTACTGTTATGGTGTGTTTAAAAACTATTTTCTGTAGGCAGTGCATCGTGATTTATTGGATATTTGAGTTAGATCATTAAACATTGCATATATTAGAACGTGAGTTAGAAAAATAAGTTTTTAAACACGCCTTAACGGGTTTGAAAAATTAGGAGGAAAAATGAAAAAAATATTAGGAGTTTTTATTTTGGCTACAACTTTATTATGTGTTGGATGTGGAGAAGAAACTCCAAGCCAACTGACTCCAACCCCGGATAATTTTATGCCTACAATGGAAGAACCAAGTGAACCATCTAAAAATCCGTCCCTTGATCCAAGCCAACCGACTCCAACCCCAGATAATTTTATGCCTACAACGGAAGAACCAAGGGAACCGTCTAAAAATCCGTCCCTTGATATGTCTGTTAGTACAACAGAAGGGGAACCGATTTGGGCAAAAGGAGTTCAATCGAGAACAAAATTGTTTCAGCACTTAAATTTGGATGGTATTGGTGATGCGGACGATGAGGCTTATGTCAGCATCTATCAGTTTGGTGATTATGGGGATAGTATTACTGTTCTTAGAATTCATCTTGGAACCGGGGAAACAATGTCAAAAATTTTTCCTGTTCATGGGTATTATTCATTTCAAACTGGAAAATTATTCTCTGAAAATAAAGATGCTATTATTTTAGATATTGAAGTCCCAGGAAGCAATTATGATGCAGCAACTGTATTTGCTGTAGATGTTTTTCCGGTTGGTGGTGATCCATTTCCAGTATCTATTGTAAGACTTGATACAACAAATAGTACAATTCGATTGATTCATTCAGGTACTCAAGTCATAGATATAGAAGGTTCTTCCTTACAGGGGTTGGAAATTCCTTCTTGGAATCCAAGTGATCCTAAAAATGGTGAGCCAATTAAAAATATTTTTTATTGGAATCCAACAACTCGCGAATGGTCACAAGATACAAAGTAGTTGAAGAAGATGAAATTTTATATGTGTATTGCATATTTTAGAAAGTATGAACAAAAGCTTGAAGTAGGTTAATTCTATTATCAAGTTTTTGTTCATACCAATATAGAATTATGAAAAAAGCCGTGTTTTTATACGACTTTATTTTTTTGCTTGAAATTGAATGATAGTATATACATAAAAAATATAAAAATAGTAAATTTGGCAGTTACATATAGTTTGTGGCTGCCTTTTTTTATTTTAAGTGGTATCTTTCGATGCCGCAGTCCTCCGCTCTGGGTTTGAACCTGAGAATTTCAAACCTGGAGGAAAGGATATTGAAAAATTATAAAGAGAGTGATTATGCCCTGAACAAGTACAGTCAGGGCATTATTTATAAGTTTGCGGACGGCATTGTGGAAGTGACGCTTGAGGATTATCTGCGGGATAATCCAAATGGGACAGAAGCGGACTTTGCCAAGCTGAAAGCATGGTCGGACGGGATATACCATGAGCAAGCAGTGCAGGAACAGCGGACGTGCAGGCGAAATGTAAGTATTGATCAAGTGCCGGAGATGGAACTTGCTGTTGTACCAGAGTTTGGTCAGAACCTGATGGGAGAACCAGACGAGGGAAAGAAAGCCCTAACTGCCGCTGGTAGGCTTTTACATAGCGGGATGCTGACCGAGGTACAGCAAAGGAGGTTCGTGCTGCACTATTTTAAGGGGCTTTCCACAAGGCAGATTGCAATGCTGGAAGGAGTACGCTAACAGACAGTATGGGAAAGCCTGATGTGGGCGGGGAAAAAACTAAAGAAACTTTTTGTGGCAGAAAAATTGGACAAATGAAAAGGAAAGGCTGGAGGCGGTGAAAGCTTCCAGCCTTCTCCCTGTAATTTTCCCCACAAAGTTTCATGATACAAAAAAGTGATCATGTGTGATTTCTGGCATCTTTAAAAAGTTTTATATAAGTGAAGAAGAGATAGGAAGTTGGATAATCTCTTCCTTGGCCTCCTTCCTATCATCTCTTAACAGATGCCTTTCTAAGGCATTCATCACATTCTGCTCATAGTTGCGTTGTGGAAAAGTGGCAAATGCATTCTCGTTGCGCTTATGTTTTTTCTGATCCTCTGTAATCCATTTGCGGATGGTTACTGGGTTGCAGCAATGGTATTCCGATGTCCGGCGGATATATTCTTCCGTTATTTCTGCCCCGAATTCTTGGATCAGTTCCTGTTTTTCTTCGCGCGTTATAGCGCGCTTAGCGATATTATTATATATCTTATTATCGTTTAAGGTTTCTTCCCTTGAATAATCCTGTTTTTTATCAGAAAAACTAGAATTTTTTCCAGAATAACTTGCTTTTTTCATGGAAAAACTAAAATTTTTCTTGGAATAATCCGAAGTTTTTTCTGGAATAATCGTGGATTTTTCGGGGAATAATTTGGGATTTTCCCCAGAACAATCAGGGTAATTCAGGGAAATTGTACGGGATATTTTTAAAAACGGTTCGGTTTCATTCTCGTCCAGAAGCCAGAAACATTCGATTAAAATTGTATTCTTTTTAGCACGTTCTTTTACTGCCTTTTGAAATTGCCGTTGTATCGGGCGGGAGGTTAAAACTCTGTCGGACTGAAATAATCCCATATCAAATAGGGATGAATGTGGATTGTAAGAAATAGGAAATTCTCTCAAATTTATTGAACCGAGTTTCAAAAAAATTAAAAAAATTTTTGAAAATGACCTGTCACCCCACTGTTTTTTGGACATTAAGTGAAGGGCTTTTTTCCAAATTCCCTTCACCTGTACATTGACAACTTCATATCGGTGTGACGGATACATTTGTGACAGACCGGGAAACCGGGAGCGACACGCCGGGACGCGCCAAGACGGTATGCGGTAGACCGTCTGCACGGCAGGACAAGATCAATCGGGCAAAAAAGCAGATTCCAGCGATTTTATAATTGTCCATGCCGGTACAGACCGATTTGCCCCATACACCGAGCGATAACGTCTGCGGCAGTAACACCCTGTGGTGGGGTGGATTGCGATGAACCCTGTCCAAGATCATGATACTTCTGCGAAAAACTGCAGCCCTGAGAAAGGGAGAACTCATCACCCCCGTTTGGGAAAGAATGGGGGCGGCTTTTATGGTGTCCAGGAAGTGGGGCTTGCCCTGCTTTGACCGCTGGAACGTCTGTTACACTTTTGGTTATAAAATATCTACAGGAAGAAGGGGACTTATTTTCTATATCTTTCTGTTTTGATTTATTTTTCTATGATTTCTATCGGAGTGATAGAAGCCATGCGGCAGAGTAGGGACTTTTACTAGTAACAATATAAAAGTTTCTTATGATATAGAAGGTTCCTGTTTTCTGCCGCATTTTTGTATCACCCCGGTAGGCGACAAAGGAGGCTAGAATTTTGGATGATTTTGATAATTGTATGGCGGACATCAACCATAGGATTTTTGAGGCGGGGATATTTCTGCCGGGGGAGAGGGTGGTGCTGACCATTTGGGGCTTTGTATTATTGGAGCATTTTACAGGGAAAAAATATGATTACCGTATGGTCGATCTGACCACGTTAAAGATAAAGAAACTTTTTTCCCGGACAACACCGTTAAGCGAAAGCGGTTACCAGAGGGCGATGGAGAAAATGCAGGGGCGGGGGAATCGCAGATGGATGGCAGGGAGAGCAGTGCATACCATTTCCTAACCCATATTTTCTGCGATCTCCTGCCATTACATGGATTTGTCCTGCAGGAAAACCAGCTTGCCCTTTCCTTTGCTATGTTGGGGGCGATGGAACAAAAAAAGATCGCGTTATGTGAGGCGGAGGTCGGGACGGGGAAAACCCTTGCGTACCTTTTGGCGGCAACCGTATACCGCCTTTTTTATGCACACAGACAGCCCATTGTGATTTCTACTTCCACAATTGCGCTACAAAAGGCATTGATCGAGGAGTACATCCCACAGCTTTCTCGTATCCTGATGCAGCACCGAATCATTGATGTTCCACTTACCTTTGCAGTTCGGAAGGGGAAAAGCCATTATGCCTGTGACCTGCGGGTAAAAACTTACCTTACATCGCTCCAGCACAATAACCGAATAGAAGACCAAAACCTGATACAGCTTCTGGCAGCACTTTTTACTGGAGCTTATCCAGTTGATTTGGATGGGTTGCCACTGACCGATTATGTAAAGGGTTGTATCCGGGTGGAACGTTGTCCGCAGAACTGCCCACTTGCCGATGTATGCCGTTACCGTACCCTGCTAAATGAAGCGGTGAGGAATGGGATTGACTTTTTGATTGCAAACCATAATCTTATGCTGGCGGATATTTTAAGCAGGAAAGGAGGGAGAAACCACCTACTTCCAGAACACCGGGTACTGATCTTTGATGAGGCGCACAAGCTTTTGGAGGCGGCACGGCAGATGTACGGGGTTTCTTTTACCAGTATGGAATTAGAGCGACTGGCGGTAAGCATCCGCCGCGCCGTGGGCAGGTGCTTGGAGAAAAAGAGGGTTTTGTTACAGTGCGAGGGGATGCTGCGGTGGAATGCCTTATTTTTTGAAGAATTAAACGGCATAGAAGGGGTAAAGTACCATTCCTCCTGCAAAGGGATCATATTGACCAAGGAATGTAAAAAGTTATTGGAAACGCTGAGGGAAACCTTAAATGGGTTGTCCGCGTTTTTTTATGCCGCAGACCAACAAGGGGCAGTATTAAAGCAATGCTCCGGCAGGTTGGAAAGGGTGCAAGGTTCCGTGTTTCGGCGGCTTTTTTCACGGATTGAGAAAATATTGGACAAGCTGGGCGGGTTGATTCATGTGGAGCAGTCCATTTACTGGCTGGAACATACGGACGGGATGGGATACCAGCTTTGTTCCCTGCCAAAGCAGCTTGATTTTATCCTTTATGAGGATATATGGAGCAGGGAAACCCCATACATATTGACCTCCGCAACGCTGTCGGTTGGTGGTGATTTTTCCCATTTTATGCAGCGGACGGGAATTGATTTTTTGCAGGGAGGACGAATCCAAACAACGAGCAAAGCATCGCTATTTGATTATAAAAATCATGCATTGCTGTATCTGCCAGGGGATATGCCGTTCCCGGAAGTGAGGAACCGGGAATACCTTGATGCTGTCTGTGAAAAAGTGGAGGCATTGGTCAGACAGACACATGGGCATACTCTGGTATTGTTTACTTCCTATTGGATGATGGGGATGGTCTATCAGGAACTTTTCAGTCGGATCATGGAATACCCACTTTTTGTAATGGGGAAGGGAAGGCTGGAGGCGATCCGGGAGTTTAAAAAAAGTGGGAATGGTGTGCTGTTTGCGAGCGATAGCGCGGGGGAGGGGATTGATTTGGCAGGGGATATTCTTTCTTCTGTGATTATTGTGAAACTCCCATTCCCAGCCCCTGACCCGGTATCGGAATATGAGAAATCCCTGCACGATGATTTTTATCGCTATCTGTCCGGCACGATTGTACCAAGTATGCTGGTGAAACTGCGCCAATGGGTTGGGCGGGGGATACGGCGGGAGGAGGATACCTGTGTGTTTTCCATCCTTGATAACCGGGCAGCGGCGCGTTACCGGGCGGGGATTTTGGATGCGCTGCCGGATATGCCAGTGACAGAGCAGTTGGAGGATGTGGGGAGGTTTATTCGGATGCACAAGGATGGGGGATATTTTAATGGACTATAAAATGGAATCAGGGCAGACCGAACGCGCTTGTTATAGCAGTATGGCGACACCGGACAACTATGCAAATATAGAGATAGACAAGGGGGAACTTATGGGGACTGACCTATCCAAAGTGGATTTAGAAGCATTAAAACAGGTGGATGTGCGGAAAGTTGACCCGGATACCTTAGTGGACATTCGGGGAATTAAGATTGATGGGAACCTCCCAAGGGAACAGCGGATGGCAGATTTTATCCGGCAGGTGAAAAACCCTTATTGTTTCCGTGTGGGCAAGGTGGTGGTAAGCGTTGGGTTTGTTAAGAACGGTGTGACATTTGAGGAACAAATGGGGCGTTATCTGGAAACACTATAAATAAGGGAAGGAACTGGTTTTGAGGGTTCTTCCTGAACTTTGGGTAATCCTGTGATTCTCATTCTGCTTTGCTAAGTCGATTTGACGACTTGTAATAAATTTTGAGAATATGTTGATACCTAAGTCCAGAAAGAACCGTTTTTGTCAGATACAGGAAGGATAGGAAGCCTGCCAGACAAAAAATTTTATTTTTGCAAAAATGGTCTGGACTCGCGGGGAAATTTATGGTAAGCTTGGGATAAGGCGCAGGGGCGGGTAAACCCTGCGGCATAGGACTTACGGTAAGACTTCTTGGATGGGTTTCTGAAATCAAAAAAACAGGAGTTTATCGTATGGAAACAAACAACAAATATGATGCAGACCTTTATCTCCGGCTGTCGCGCGAGGACGGCGACAAAGCGGAGAGCGACAGCATTGCCAATCAGCGGGAACTGTTGCTGGCTTTTTTATCCTTGCACCCAGAAATTAGCCTACATAAGGTGCGGGTGGATGATGGGTATTCCGGTGTGGACTATAACTGCCCGGATTTCCAAAATATGATGGAGTCGGTGAAAAATAAGGAAATCAACTGCATCATCGTCAAGGATTTTTCAAGGTTAGGCAGAAACTTTATTGAAACGGGGAAATATATCGAAAGAATTTTCCCGTTTATGGGTGTGCGGTTTATTTCGGTAAATGACGACTATGACAGTATAAGGACAAGGACAGCTTCGGATAACCTGATTGTCCCGGTAAAGAACCTGATTAACGATGTCTATTGCCGGGATATCTCCATCAAGATCCGCAGCCATCTTGAGATCAAGCGGAAAAAGGGGCAATGTATCGCCCCCTTTGCTGCATACGGTTACCGGAAGGATGAAAGAAACAGGAACCAGCTTGTGGTGGATGAGGAACCAGCGGCCATCGTGCAGGAAATCTTTAAGCGAAAACTGGACGGTTTTTCCGCACAGGCGATTGCAGACTGGCTGAATGAACAGGATATTCTGTCACCGATGGAATATAAACTGTCAAAAGGGAGCCATTATTCCAGCACATTTAAGCGGAAGGACAGGGCGCAGTGGACGGCAGTGGCTGTGTTTCGTATTCTCAAAAACCCTGTGTACATCGGCACTTTGGTACAGGGGAAGCGCAGCACACCAAATTATAA
Organism: uncultured Lachnospiraceae bacterium; assembly: GCA_910577165.1. Taxonomy (GTDB): domain Bacteria; phylum Bacillota; class Clostridia; order Lachnospirales; family Lachnospiraceae; genus RGIG4057. Next base: position 32,255 of record CAJTLX010000026.1, on the reverse strand, counting down.
GGTCAAGAAACTGTTTGATGTGCCAAAGGAACAGTGGGTGAGCATCCCGGACAGCCATGAGGCGATTGTCAGCAAGGAAATTTTTGAAAATGTGGCGGCACTTCTTTTAGCGGATACACGCACAGCACCAAGCCAGAATTGCGCCTATCCCCTTTCTGGTCTGGTTTATTGCGGGGATTGTGGGCGGAGCATGGTGCGAAAAAATAATTCCCGTGCGGAGAAACCGTATATTTATTATGTCTGTTCGGGGCATAAGAACCGGGAAGGGTGCAGGGCAAGCCACAGCATCCGGGATCAGGCGTTGGAGGGGGCAGTGCTTGCCGCATTGAAGGAACATATCACGGCGGTGCTTGATATAGAAGATACCCTAAAGCGGATTGCAGGTCTTCCCTATACTTCCCGTAAGGTAAAAAAGGTGGATAAAAAAATCCAGGCAAGGCGGCAGGAAATTGAGAAATACCAGCATTACAAGATGAAGCTGCATGAGGATTATACCGATGAGCTGTTATCCTGCGAGGATTATATGGCGTTTGGGAAACGGTATGATGCCAGGAGGAAGGAAGCGGAAGAAGCCGTGCAGCACTTGGAGGCAGAGATTGAGAACTTAGTGAATGGGAATACCGGGAAGCAACAGTGGATTTCCCATTTTAAGGAATACCGGAACATTGACGGATTGACTAGGAAACTGGTGGTTGCCCTGGTTGACCGGATCGAGGTATATGAGGGGAAAAGAATCCGTATCTTCTTTAAATTTCAGATGGAATATGACAGTGCAAGGATGCTTGTGCAGGATGTGGAACAGGCAGATGCTGTGGAATCTTTTGGGGAGGTACTGCCAGAAAAAACGCTGCCGGATGGAAAAGATAATATTCCCGGAGAGGAAAGGGTTTTGACCAAGGCAGGGGAACCAAAGAGTGGAAGAAGCACGATAAGGGCAACCGCCCCGGAAGGGGGGTGCTGACATGGCAAGAACTAGCAGGGTGCATAAAGAAGGACGGCCGCAGGGGAAAAAACCAGAAAAAATGTCTACCGGAAAAGTTTACCGTGTGGCACTTTATGTCCGGTTATCCGTCCTTGACAGTGGGCATAAGGACAGTGACACGGCAGAAACGCAGGAATTGTTGTTGCGCCGCTTTATTGAGGGGAAGCCTTATTTTTCACTTTTTTCTGTCTATACCGATAATGGGGAGAGCGGCGTAAGTTTTGAACGCAGCGGGTTTGAACGGATGATGGAGGATGTGAAAAGGGGGCTGGTAAACTGTATTATTGTGAAAGACCTGTCACGTTTCGGGCGGAATTATATTGAGGCAGGGGAGTATCTGGAAAAGGTATTCCCATTCCTCGGTGTGCGTTTTATTGCGGTAAATGATGGGATTGATACCGATGACCCTACATCATTTGATAGCCTGTCCCTGCATTTAAAAAACCTTGTCAATGAGATGTATGCCCGTGATATTTCCAAGAAAATCAGCACTGTCCTGCATGAGAAACAGCAACGGGGTGAATTTATTGGTGCATGGCATACGGTTATCGGAAATCGGAGAAAGACAAACATAAGCTTGTTATTGACGAGAAAACTGCCTCTGTGGTAAGGGATATCTTTTCATGGAGGCTTGCAGGGCTTAGCTACAAGGATATTGTGCGGCGGCTGACAGCACAGGGGATTCCTTCCCCAGGCAAATATCGTTATATGGAAGGGCTTATCCATGATAAACGGTTTTCCAATGTTCCGTGGAGAGTGGAAACCATTAAGCTGATTATGGGGAATGAAGTTTATCTTGGTCATATGGTGCAGAGCAGAAAACGGGAGTGTCTGTTCCAAGGCATTAAACAGGAATTGCTTCCAAAAGAGCAGTGGATAATTGTGGAAAATACCCATAAGGCAATTATTGATCAGCTGGTTTTCGATGAGGTACAGCAGATCAATTTAGCTAAGAAACAGAAGTGGAAAGCGTTGAAGGAGCGTTTCCCGGAAGTGGGATACACAGAAAATATCTTGAAGGGGCTTGTTTGTTGCAGCATTTGTGGGGAACGACTCACACAGCGCAGGAATATTCGGGAGAATAAATATAAAACCCCGAAAATTCAAGTATGGTATCAGTATATCTGCCCTGCCCATGTATCTGACCCATCACGTTGTAGTTTTCAAGGGATTAAGGAACAGGAACTCCTTCAAGCAGTTTTTGAGGCAATCCGAATGCAAGTGCAACTTGCAGGAAATATGGAGAGGATTGTACGGTTTCAGAAGGAAAAACCTATCAGGAAAGAACAAGCACAAATAGAATTGCAACTTCAGAAGGAGAGGACGGAATTAGAGAAAATAAAGCAGCATAAGGAAAAATTGTATGATGATTATGCGGATAGTCTTATGGATGAACAGGACTATCTCTATGCCCAAGCGAGGTATAAAGAAAAGGAAACTGCATTGCAAAGGCATATTTCTGAGTTAAATATTTCCTTGGAATCATATAGCAGGGAGGAACTGGATGAAAACACTTGGTTAAAGAACACACTTCGTTTCCAGGATGTGACAGAATTAACACAGGAAATGGCATCCGCCTTGGTTGAAAAGATTACTGTGTACCATGATATGGCTTTACAGATTACTTTCCGTTTCCAGGATGATTTTAAAAGTCTACAGGAGCGTCTTTTTGAAGGGAAGTGGGAGGATGGATAATCCAGACATTTTAGTTATGTATATTCGTATTTCCGTGGAAGACCAGACCCATCATACCGGAGAAAAGGAGGAAAGCAACAGCATTACAAATCAGCGGAGGCTGCTAAAAGATTATATAGAAGGAACTCCAGAATTGCTCAAATATCAAATGACCGAACTATGTGATGATGGTTATTCCGGCACAAATCTGGAACGACCAGGGATGAAGCGGTTATTGGATATGGTTAGAAAACGGCAGGTTGGGTGCATCATAGTCAAAGACTTCTCTCGGTTTGGGAGGGATTATCTTACAGTCAGTGATTATATCGATCAGATATTCCCTTTTATGGGAATCCGTTTTATTTCTGTAAATGACCACTATGATAGCGCAACTTGTAAGGGGATGACCAGTGGGCTTGATATGGCATTCCGCAATGTACTTTATGGGTACTATAGTCAGGATTTATCACTTAAGATAAAAAGCGCGAAGCGGACAAAAGCGAAGAATGGGGAATTTCTTAGTTCTTTTGCACCATTAGGCTATCAAAAGCTGCCCCAAAACAAAAACCAGTTGGTGATAGAGCCGGAAGGTGCAGCCATTGTCCGAAAGATTTTTGCTTTGGCGGGAACGGGGATGAGTGTTTTGCAGATCACCAGATGGCTAAACAAGGAACAAATCCCAACGCCGTGCCAAATAAAGAACAGTTTAGGGCAATTTCATAAATACTGGAATGGGAAGGGAAAAGAAAAGATATGGGATAACAGTGTGGTGCGGGATATTTTGCGGGATGAGCGTTACCTTGGGAAAAATGTCTATGGGAAACAAGCGCGGATCAAAGTGGGGGATTCTCATTTATATAACACTTCCCCGAAAGATTGGATTCGAGTGGAACATTGTCATGAACCGATTGTTTCAAAGACAGATTTTGATGCTGCCCAAAAAAGTGTCCGGGAATATATCCCGCGAGGGCGAAAAGTATTGGGTACTCATTTATTTAGTGGTAAAATCTGGTGTGAAGCCTGTGGGCACTCCCTATACTATTTCAAAGCGGAAGCCCCATATTACCGCTGTATGACATGGAGAAATAAAGGGGGATCTTCATGCATAGGTAGAAAGATACAAGAAAGTGAACTTATCGAAGCCGTACTTTCTGCAATCCAGTTGTATGTCAAGGTTCTGTTAGGGGAAGATGCTGTTCAGGAAAAGGTGGGGAATGGAGGAAAAATAGCCGGTTTAAGGAAACAACTTGCAATATTAGAAGCAGACATAAAGAAACTACAGGAACGTAAAGCGATGCTTTATGATAAGCTTGTAGAAGAGGAAATCAGCCGGGAAGGGTTTCAAAAAAGCCAGAAAGCACTCACATGTCAACAGGAGGAGGTGCAATATCGGTATAATGAGCTGCAAAAGGAATTGGCGCATTTGGAGTGTATTGCAGGTGTGGAGCAGGAAGAGAAAAAGCACTGGAAGGAGTATTTGGGTACAAAAGAACTGACACAGGGGATGTTGGAGGCGTTGATTGATTGTATCTATGTGAAGCAGGATGGGGCGATCCGCATCCAGTGGAAGTTTGGGGATGGATTGACGGGAGAAAGATAAGGGGATAGGGCGTTCTGAGTAATATCAGAATGCCCTATTTTATTGGTCAAATAAAATAATATACTTGAAAACAAAGATAATATATGGTAGTATTAGATTCGGTAAAAATTTAGATCGATGGAGGTCAAAATGGGCGATAAAAATTTAGAAAAGAAGATGTTTCCATTTGATAAGCCATTAACATCTCGTGATAGAAAAAAATTTGTTGAGTTGCTATCACTCGGTATATTGCAATATTGCTATGGAGATATCTATAATGAATGCGAAGTAAAAGATGCACCTGATATTCAACATAGAAATAAATTGATAGGAGTAGAAGTAGTAGAGGCAATTTCAAATGAAGACGCTACAATTTCAAATGAATTTGTAAAGTATCGCTTGGCAGATCAATTGGAGGAAAAAGAACGCAGAAGGCAGATGATCGAAAATAATGGTGGGGAAGTAAAAGAGTTTATGCTTTCTTATCCTACTATAAATAGTGATATTGAAAGAAAAATGTTTCAAAATGCTTTAAGAAAAAAGATGGATAAATTTTCGTCATATAAGAGCCAAGGATTTGAAAAAATAGGGGTATTTATTTTTTATAACCAACCTCTAATACCAATAAAGAAAGATGAATTAAAGGAATACTTTGATCAGGTTTTGAATGAATATGATGATAAGTATGATATTTTATATTTTTGTTGTTCGGGTGGTCTGATAGAATATGATATTTCGTTAAATTATTTTAAAGTAAAGGCTATTGAACGGAATGTTTTTTATAAGTTACAATATGAAGCAAGATTAAAAGTTCACAAATAGACATGAAAAATATTTTCAATGTAAAATTTGGATGATGAAATATACTTGAGAATGCAACAGGCTCAATACTTCGTATGTACTTATACTACACCACCTCCCTCTTTCCTATTTCCCACGATGGGATTATGCCGAATGGCATAGCGAAGAATTCCACTTTCTGAAAGTTCGGAAGGCTACCTCCTTGTAACATGATTACTCCATATCGACAATATATCATATTCTTTGTAAAATAACAAGTTCAATTTTATGTTTTCTGCAATTATGTTTTGTCGAAAAATATTACAATCCCCGACTAAATACAATTTCAATCCAATACCAATCAACAAAAAGCAGTGGAAGTATTTTGATCTATTTTTAGGAGAGTTAAGAAAAAATGCTTGCAAAAAATTCCAGGATGGTATATAAATAATATTATAGATCATATAAATAATCATATTATGGATATGATTTACAAAAATACACGAAAAGAAAGTTGATAAAATTGGAGGAGATTGAAAAATGCCGAGGAAAGAAACATTGACGGACAAAGTTCACGATGGGATTTTGGAGATGATTATCCAAACCACACAGGAAGAAATCGTTTTAAATGAGAGTAAGCTTGTGGAACATTTTGGGGTGAGCAAGGCTCCGGTGCGGGAAGCCCTTGTTCGGCTGTGCAGTGAAGGAGTCCTAAAGATTATTCCCCGCTATGGGTATGTTGTTGTGAATCTGACACCGAAAGATGAGCAGGATGTGATAAATATGCGAATTTTTCTTGAAACGCAGGCTCTGCAGGAAAATTTTTGCCAACTGATGAAGACTCGTCTTTGCGTGCTGAAAGAACAGATTGACCGCTCGGTTACTGGCGGAGATGTCACCGTTTGGGAGATGTTAAAATTAAATGAGGAGTTTCATCTTCTGTTAGCTTCCTGCGGGGAAAACAGAGTTCTCGTTCGGTTTTTGTCCGAGAGTTTACAGATTCAAAAGCGAATTTACGCAAAAAATTGGTGGAGAAACAAACAGAGTATGCAGATAAAAATCGAAGCTGTGCCACATCTTGCCATTTATCGCGCGCTTTGTGACGGGGATTTAGAAAGGTGCCTTGAGGTACTAAAACAGGATATTCAAATGGATCAGCTGTCCATGGGCAGCGGAAAGTGAGGAAGAAAATGAAATATCGCAATATGGGAAAAGCGGGGCTTAAAGTAAGCGAGATCGCAGTGGGAAGCTGGATGACGGATCTCGCCTCTAATCAGAAGGTGGAGATGGCAGCAGAAATTATACGCCTTGCCTATGATAATGGCGTTAATTTTTTTGATTGCGCGGATGCGTACAGCGGCGGGGAAGCGGAAAGATTTTTAGGCAGGTTATTAAAAGATTATCGTCGCAGTAGTATTGTGGTTTCAAGCAAGGTATTTTTCCCGACGGGTGGGGGAGCCAATGAGTGGGGACTTTCGCGCAAACATATTGTGGAAAATATCGATCGCTCCCTAAAAAACATGGGGATGGAATATCTAGATCTGTATTATTGTCATCGTTTTGATCCGTCCACACCGATGGAGGAAACACTAAGAACACTTAGTTATCTAGTCGATCAGGGAAAGATTTTATATTATGGCGTAAGCGAGGAGTGGGGAGGTGCAAGACTGGAGGAGGCACAGCAGATTATTAGAGAATATCATCTGCATCCGCTTACCAGCGTTCAGCCGCAGTACCATATGATGGATCGCTATATTGAACATGAGATTATGGGGATCTGTGAGAAATACGGTATTGGTATCACACCGTTTTCCCCTTTGGCGCAGGGGCTTCTCACCGGAAAATATAAAAAGGGGCAGCCGTATCCTCAAGGGTCCAGGGCAACCCATCAGGCGGATAGGCAGGTCAACAATCTGCTCACGGATGAAAATTTGGATAAAGTCGAAAAACTTGCAAAAATTGCCGGAGAACTTGGAACCAATATGTCTGTGCTTGCCCTTTCCTGGATTCTGCGAAAAGGAATTGTCAGCAGTGTAATTACCGGAGCTAGCAGAAAGGAACAGCTTGAAAACAATCTTGCTGCAAGCGGATTTGAGATCCCCGCAGACGCGCTAAAGAGAATCGAGGAAATTTTAAATTTCCATCAATTTGAGCGGCATGTAGGGTAAGCTAGTTTTCAACCAGGGCGGGAACTAAAAATTCCGAGGTAAATGCGCCGTCTTCGCTGTTGTATTTACACCAGCCGCCGCGCTCGGTAAGAATGGATTCCGCCCGGCGCAAGCCAAAACCATGGAACCCTTTTTTGTGGGAGGAAAAGAGTGAGCCAGTTTTCTCTTTCTTTTTACCTGCGGAATTTAGCATCGAAAAATACAGCATCCTGCCCTTCATCGTCATATAGATGCGGATAAAGCGTTCCTTAGAGGATAGGACACAGGCCTCTATTGCATTGTCAAGCAGATTTCCCACAACAATGCTTAATTCCAGATCGGAAATCAAAAGCCCCTCCGGGACGGTAGCACAGACAGTAACAGCGATACCCATTGCTTTTGCCTGTGCAATCTTTGCGGAGAGGATGGCATCGAGGGATATATTTCCAGTTTTTACCAGTGCATCCACATTCATCAGATGGTGGTCAAGTTGCTCGATATAGGAGAGGGCGCGGTCTGTTTCCCCCGCCTCAAGCTGACCTTTTAATGCCTGTAAATGATGGTGAAAATCATGTTTGTAACCGCGCATTTCGCGGTAGATGCCGCGCACCTCATTTAGATGCTGTTCGGATTGGACAGTCTGGTATTCTACAAGTTTTAAATAAGTTCTTTTTCTCATAAAACGAATTCCTTATACCGCAAAAATTATTTGCAGAAAAACTACATCCGCTCGATAAATGCCCGGTTTATGGCATCATATTTTCCGCGTGCAAGCGGAAACTCTTCTCCCCCCTCTATCCGCACGTTCGTGCGCGTGATTCTGGTCACATATTTTAAGGAGACGAGATAGGAGCGGTGAATGCGGAAAAATTCACCGGAAAGCCTTTCCTCAAAGGAGGAGAGGCTTTCTTTAACACGGTATTCCCCTGATTTTGTACGGATATTGAGATAGTGTAAGAATGCCTCAACATACAGGATATCCGCCGTGTACAGCTTAACCATGCTGCCCTCCGTGTTAATAATCACATGGGGCGGATCGGTTTGCAGGCGGTCTGCCGCCTTATCAAGCACTGCAAAAAGCTTCTTCTTTGCGACGGGCTTGATTAGATAATGCAGTGCGTCCACCTCGTAGCCCTCCCCGGCAAACTCAAAATGCGAGGTGATAAAAATAATTTCGGCGCGGCTTTTATCCGCGCGGATACGCTTTGCAAGATCAATCCCGGAAAGTGCTTTCATCTCGATATCAAGCAACAAAAGATCAAATATTTTATTGCTTTCGTACTCAAATAGAAACGATTCCGCCGAGGAAAAGGTAAAGATTTCGCAGGCGTATCCGGCGTTTTTTCCCCATTCTCTGACCAGATAAGAAAGGGCAGTTAGCTCGCGTTCTTCATCGTCACAGATGGCAATTTTAAATCTCATCGATCGCGGATTGTTTCGGTTCTGGATATTCCACCCCGAATGTTTCTACGGTTACGGATTTCATGCGCTGTGTTTCCATTGGGCGATCATTTGGTGCGGTCGGAACAGAGGCGATGCGGTCGATAACGTCCTCCCCCTCAATCACCTTGCCAAAGGCAGCATAGGCACCATCTAAATGCGGAGCATTCTTGTGCATAATAAAGAATTGGGAACCCGCGGAGTCCGGATGTCCTGCGCGCGCCATGGATAATACGCCCCTAGTGTGCTTTAAATTGTTCTCCACACCATTTTGGTTAAATTCGCCGGGAATAGAGTAGCCAGGTCCTCCGGTGCCATTGCCGTCCGGGTCGCCGCCCTGAATCATAAAACCCTCGATAACACGGTGAAAAATCAGGTCGTTGTAAAAGCCTTTGTTGATCAGAGAAATAAAATTGTTTACCGTGTTTGGCGCAGTCTGCGGATAGAGCATTGCCTTCATTACATCGCCGCTCTCCATCGTAATTGTAACAATTGGGTTCTTTTCTTCCATACTGAAAAATCTCCTTATTTTTATTTTCTTTTTATTATAGGGAAGAAATGGCGGGATGTCAACTGTATCCTTGTGTTTTGATTAGATAGATTAGAAAACGATTAAAGCTATTGACAATGTAATATTATACAGCGTATAGTATAAGCACAAACAAAAAATCATTATTATGGAAGATGGAGGGGGCAATGGTATTTAATACGGGATCGACGTTGCTGGATGCCATTGTTCTGGCAGTGGTTTCGCAGGAGAAAGAAGGGACTTACGGCTATAAGATTACGCAGGAAGTAAGACAGGTGCTGGATGTGTCAGAATCGACGCTCTATCCGGTGCTGCGCCGACTGCAAAAGGACGGCAGCCTTGAGGCATATGATATGGAATATGCGGGGCGCAACCGCAGATATTACCGGATTACCTTATCCGGCTGGGAGAGGCTTTCCCTATGCAAGGAGGAATGGGAATGCTACGCGACGAAAATTACAGAGATCTTTACCCGCAGCGGACAGGAAGATACGCATCAGAAAGACAGAGAACCGGAGTGGTCAGATGGCAGATACCCGGAAAAATTGGAGGAGGGAAAGGTGGACGAAGATGATGAAAAATGAGTTTTTGACAAAATTAAAAGAATTGCTGAGCGATCTGCCGCAGGAAGAGCGGGAAGAGGCCGTCCGGTATTATGAGGATTATTTTGAGGATGCAGGTTCGCTTGAGGAAGCACGTGTACTGAAAGAATTAGTTAGCCCGGAGGATGTGGCGGAAAAAATTCGTGCGGGCTATATTGGCAGGGAAAAGAACTGCGAGGAGGAAACATTAAAGGATGATCCGGAGAAATTTGAAAGGATACCGGAGGATACGGGGGAAGAAGAGAGTGAAACAATACTAAAGACAGAGATGGAGGAGGGCGAACCGATAACGCAAGTGAGGAGCGGGGAAAATCCGTGGGTGCAGGGAAATGCGGATCAGGAAGATGCCCGCTTTCGGGACGGAAGAATGCGGATGAATGAAGCCTATGCACAGGATTATCCACCAGAGGATCGCTATGCAAAGCGTACAGGACGTTTTCGGGAGAACAGTTACCGGGACGAAGAATATTCACATGGTGCAACCACGCGGACGAAAACTTATTTTTCTCCGGTAATCTTTTTGCTGGCACTCCTTGTTGGACTGCCGATTGTCTGTCCGATTTTGCTCGCTATCATCTTTATGATGGGTGGATTTTTCGTAGGGTTTGGGATTGGCGGTATGGCATTAATTGCCGGCGGTGTCGCTTTGCTGGGCAATGCCTTTACCTTTATGTCCGTTGGGGGCGGCTTGGTTTGTCTGCTCTCAGGCGGCGGATTGATCCTTGCCGCGCTGGGGATACTTTTTATTGTATTTGCTGTAAACTGCGCATTCCGGGCAATCCCTGCACTCTTTCGCGGAATCAGAAATATTGTTCTGTCGCTTCGCGGGCGTTTTGCCTAGAGAAAGGGGAGGAAAAATAAGATGAAACGTTTTAGTAAAGTATTTTCAGGGATTGCTGCCATTATGTTAGGATTCGGAATTATGCTGATTGCAATTGGATTCGGCAGTGCGCGCAGGGACTGGGAGGAGGTCATGGGTTCCCAGCAGGGCTTTGATCAGATGGAGAAAAGCTTTGATGGGGTAGAACATTTAGATCTTGATATTTTATTTGGCTATATTGAGTTGGGTATCTCGGAGGATAACAAGGTACATTTCAGGGCGTTAAATATCAAGGAAGATACTGTAGAAATTGAACAGGAAGGCAGTGAATTAGAGATCTGTATGGAGGAAGATAAAGACAGCCCGATTCAATTTTCTCTCCTTCCCTATATTACAATTATGGGCTGGGCAAAAAAAAGTGATGAGTTTTCGGCACCGAGATATGAAGTTTTGCTTCCAAAAAATTATAATGGAACGCTTAAAATTTCCATGGGTACTGGTTTTGTCAGAGCGGATGGGATAGAGGCGCGGAGGATGGAATTCTTTGTTGATGCGGGGGAACTTGTTGTGCGGGAGTGCAGCGCGGAGAAACTTAAAGCAGAGTGCAAACTTGGGGACTGTGTTGTGGACGGGCTTTTTCAGGATATTGAAACAAGGAGCCATATCGGGATACAGGAGATTAGTCTTTACCACTTAAAAGAAGATTATGACGGAATAATTTCCTGTAATATCGGGCAGCTAGATTATTTTAATCCAATACCGATCTCTGAGGAACGCATCTGGGAGGCAAATTGTCAGGAAGGATTTCATCTTTACGAGAAATGGAAAGGGAAAAACAGGGAGGGAAATCTAAAGATAGAATGCGATATCGGTCAGGTAAGCGTTCGGTTTGCAAAAAAAGAAGTTCCGACGGATAGGGGAACTGCTACCGCTACCACAGAGTCTGAACTCGATTCTTTATTGCAGGATATGAAAATTCCGGAACTCGATTCTTTATTGCAGGATATGAAAATTCCGGAGCTTGATTCTTTATTGCCAGGAACGGATGAGATCGCAATCCCGCCGGAGGCTACAACGGGACTTATCGATGAGATTATGGGGGCGGAATATGAATTTTCGCTTGAGGATATTTTTCCGGAAGATGTAGAAGAAGCAATATCGGATTATTTTTTGGAATAATTTCGTCTGCCCGCAAAGGGATGGGCGGAAATAAGCCATAGACAAATCAATTTTATTTTCAAGGAGGGTATTCTTTATGGAAAAGAGACTTTACAAATCGGCAACAAATCGAAAAATCTGCGGTGTGTGTGGCGGTCTGGGGGAATATTTTAATATTGACCCAACACTGATCCGTATTATCTGGGCGATCTTTGCCTGCACCGGGGCGGGCATTGTGGCATATCTTGCCTGCGCGATCATTATGCCGGACTAAAGTATGAAAGGGGCATGAGGAAAATAAAAGGATGTTGAGCGTGCCCCCTTTCATATCACCAGTTTGCGCTCGCAGCACAAACATGGGCGGATTAGCTGCTCCCGAAAAGCGGTCGCAACGTGACCGGAAAAATGGAAAAAACAGGGTTGAGAAAGCTTAAAAATATGCCTGTGATATCGGGCATGGGGCGGCAGGAAAAAACTGCCGTCCTTTTTTCTTGACAAATACCGTTTTAGTTGATAGAATACTTAAAGGCACTGCTTCGCTAAAGTGTGCAGTCCGATTACAGAAAGGAGCTATCACGATGAGAAAGATGGTTTTATCGATTTTGGTTGACAATACCGCAGGTGTTCTAAGCCGGGTATCCGGTCTGTTTTCGCGCCGCGGTTACAATATTACAAGCCTTACCGTGGGCGAGACGGAGAACCCAAAGTTTTCCCGTATGACGGTGGTCGTCCGGGGGGAGGAACAGATTCTCGAACAGATTTATAAGCAGGTGGAAAAACTGGAGGACGTTGTGGAGATCACGCACCTTCTCTCCGGGGAGTCCGTCTGCCGTGAGCTGGTTTTAGTTAAGGTAAAAGCTGCGCCGGAACAGCGTCAGCAGGTAATTTCGATCGCAGATATCTTCCGCGCAAAGATTGTCGATGTAGCAAAAGAATCACTGATGATTGAACTGACCGGAAACCAGGCAAAGATCGATGCATTTATTAAACTTTTGGATGGCTTTGAAATTCTCTCCATCGTCCGCACGGGATTAACCGGTCTTACCAGGGGTTCCGGGGATATTGCAGACTATATCGAGGACTGAGAAGGGCAGTTTAAATTACGCATAACCATCTCTTTGCATAAAAGAACTACAATGGTGCTTTTGTGAAACGGGTTGATTATAAAATTGATATAAGATTATCAGGAGGACAAAAAAATGGCAAAGATTTTTTATCAGCAGGATTGCAATCTTTCCCTTTTGGATGGAAAGACCGTGGCGATCATTGGATACGGCAGCCAGGGACATGCCCACGCGCTGAACTTAAAGGATTCCGGCGTACATGTAATTATCGGGCTTTACGAGGGCAGCAAGTCCTGGGCGAAGGCGGAGAAGGCGGGTTTTGAAGTTTATACCGCCGCTGAGGCAGCAAAGAAAGCCGATATTATTATGATTCTGATCAATGATGAGAAACAGGCGAAAATGTACAGGGAGTCGATCGCGCCGAATCTTGAGGCTGGCAATATGCTGATGTTCGCACATGGCTTTGCAATTCACTTCGGTCAGATTGTGCCGCCAAAGGATGTCGATGTCACAATGATCGCGCCGAAGGGACCGGGACATACTGTAAGGAGCGAGTATCAGGCAGGAAAGGGTGTTCCATGTCTTGTGGCAGTAGAGCAGGATGCGACGGGCAAGGCGCAGGAGTTAGCACTTGCATATGCACTTGGTATTGGCGGCGCGAGAGCGGGTGTGTTAGAAACCACATTCCGCACCGAGACCGAGACTGACCTTTTCGGTGAGCAGGCAGTGCTTTGCGGCGGCGTGTGTGCATTGATGCAGGCAGGCTTTGAGACGCTTGTCGAGGCGGGCTATGACGAGAGAAACGCATATTTTGAGTGTATCCATGAAATGAAGTTGATTGTTGATCTTATCTATCAGAGCGGTTTTGCAGGTATGCGCTACTCGATCTCTAACACAGCGGAGTACGGCGATTATATCACCGGTCCGAAGCTGATCACAGAAGAGACAAAGAAGACGATGAAACAGATTTTAAAAAATATTCAGGATGGTTCGTTTGCGAAGGAATTCCTGCTTGATATGTCGGATGCGGGCGGACAAGCTCATTTCCGCGCAATGAGAAAGCTTGCGTCGGAGCATCCATCAGAGAAAGTCGGCGAGGAGATCCGCAAGCTGTATAGCTGGAATAATGAGGAGGATAAGCTGATTAATAACTAAGCTTAACTGGCAGCAAAAAAGAGACACCTGTATGGTTGATGCCGTGCAAGTGTCCTTTTTTTATGCGCAGGGGTGAGAAATTAGCTGCCGACACAACACGCGCCCCGCAATTACATATCCGTTGCTTGACAAAACGGTTTACGTATTGTAAACTTGTGGTAAGAAAGCAAAGCTTTATCGGTTTGGAGGGATAATATGGCAGAATATAAGCTGGCGGAAATTGAGATGCGTTTTGCGGAGATTATCTGGAGGAATGAACCCCTATCTTCAGGGGAGCTGGTGAGATTGTGTGAAGGGGAGCTGAATTGGAAAAAATCTACAACTTATACCATTCTGCGCCGTCTCTGTGAGAGGGGACTGTTTTTAAACGAGGGGGGAAAAGTAATTTCCCTAGTTTCCAGGGAGGAATTTTTTGCCAGGCAGAGCGAAAAATTTGTTGAGGATACCTTTCAGGGATCACTTCCCCAATTTCTTCTTGCCTTTGTGCGCCGCAAAAAACTTTCGGACAAAGAGGTACAGGAACTGATTCAGATTATCAATGAGGGGCGTGCAAAAGAGTAAAACCGGGGGTGACAATATGGGTGTCTATACCTTGTTGCCGATTGTTGCAGGGATGGGAGCAACCGCAGGGCTTGCGGTGATCGCTGTGCTGATTGGTCGCTGTTTTTTAAAGAAGGGTCCAAAAATGTTTTGTTATCTTTTGTGGAGTGTGGTTTTGTTTCGGCTGCTTTGTCCGGTGTCCATCCCTTCCGCAGTTTCTGTGCTGCGTCTGTTTGAGTTCGGACGGATGCAGACAAATTTTTCTCTTGTTTCTAAGGCACTGGGGGAGGGATGTTTGTATCCGTCAAAAAGCTTGGATGCGGCATGGGAGGAGGAATTTTCGGCATTCTTCAATGATTTTGCTGTGGGGGGTGCTTATGATCTTTGGCTTGCCTGGAATGGAAGGTTTGACACAAAGCATCATTTGGTGGGGGATGAGAGTACTAAAGGAGCGGATGGACTGGATATCTTTCCTCCACCTTCCACATTGTTTATGGAAGTGGGGGTATTGGACGGAGGAGGAGAAAATTTTAGGGCGGAGAATTTGGAAAATAATGTAAATCAAATACCAACCTGGCTTATGGTGGCGACCTGGATCTGGATTGTTGGAGTGATAGGGATGTTGCTTTACGCCCTGGTAAGTCTGCTGCGGTTAAGGCGGCAGCTTGTCGGGGCAGTATGGTTAAGGAAAAATATTTATCAGTCCGATTATATTGCCTCTCCTTTTGTGATTGGCATCTTTGCCCCAAAGATTTATTTGCCCTCAGCACTTTATGGGAAGGAACAGGAATATATTCTGCTGCATGAGCAGACCCATATAAAAAGGGGCGATTATATCTTTCGTTTCCTGGCTTTTTCCGCGCTGGTACTTCACTGGTTTAACCCCCTTGTCTGGCTGGCGTTTTATCTCTCTGGCAAAGATATGGAAATGGCGTGCGATGAGGCAGTTATGCGCCAGATGAAAGAGGATATCCGCGCTGAATATTCTGCATCCTTACTGGGGCTTGCGACGGGAAGGCATCTGATTTCCGGAACCTATCTGGCATTTGGGGAGGGGGAGGTAAAGGGCAGAATTAAAAATGTAATGCGGTACAAAAAGCCGACAGTGTTCTGGATTATTTTTGCCATGCTTTTTGTTTCCGGAACGGTCTGTGTATTTGGCAGTGATCCGAAAACAGAGAAGGAAGTGCAAACACAGCGGGAAAATAAGTTAGGCATAAAGGATGGGACGAACGCAGAGGATGAAGAAGACGATACCCCAAATGGATTGGAGGAAGATAAGGAGTTAGATCCTGAATTGCCGCCGCCTTTCCTTACCGTATACTCTTTGGAAAATAGTGAGCTTGTAGAGAAAATGATCGAGAAGGTTTCCTCTCGCTATCCGGGGATTGAGATTCATTTGGAGACCGGGGAGGAAGGAGCATCCGTTTTTGATTCGATCGATGCGCTGACGGCAAAGATAACTGCGGGAATTGGACCGGATATTCTGATTTTAGATGGACTTCCGGCTAAAACCTACCAGTCAAGAGGACTTTTGACTGACTTGTCCCCAGTGTTGGGATCTCTCTTAAAGGAACTACAGCAAAATATTCTATCCGCATATATGCAGGAGGAAAAAATTTTTATGCTTCCTGTGCATTATATTGTTCCCGCTATTTTTGCTGATAGAGAGGGAGGACGGGCGGCAGAGTCCCTACACAGCCTAATGCAGTATAATACAGGGGTGGGAGATTCAGGAAAAGTTTATTTGGAAAAATATTCCAGAGAAGATTTGTTGGAATTAACGTATTACCATTATATGCCAGATTTTATTTTGCCGGATGGGAGTGTGGATGAAACCGAACTTTCCAATTTTCTGCTGTTTACAAAATGGCTTGGGGATGAGGGGAAAGTTTCTAGCGGGGAATCTGCCGATTGCTTTTTTAAGGCATCGGGCAATATAGCGGATTTTGCAAAGACATATGCGAGGGTAATGTTTGTGCCGCTTTGCGGGATGAGTGATCTGGACATTTGCGCAAATTACGCGGAGGGGATGGCAGCAAAGGAAATAGAATTACAGTCGATGGACGGAATCTTTTTTCCTGAAGGGCTGATCGGAGTGAATGCCTGGTCGCAGAAAGGCGAGTTGGCAAATCAGTTTGTGCAGGCGGTATTTTCTAGTGAGGTGCAGTCAGAATATGCGGATGTACTTGGATTTTCAGTGAATACTAAAACATTTGCACTGGAGTTTGAACACTGGAAAAATGGCAGTACATCAAAAAATGAATGGCTTTTAGAAAAACAGGAGGAGATGATCGCAAAAGTTAGTAAAAATCAAATGATGGACGCGGCGATTTTACAGATTTTACAGGAGGAGAGCGCGGATTATTTTAGTGGGGAAATTATCCTGGCTGACTGTGTCGCGGCGATTGTGGAGCGGCTTCCGTAGGGGAAGACCGCTCTAATTTTCCTGTTTTCGTAAAAACTACATTAACAGAACAATATTGTGCGAAGTATAGCTGTATATCTGAGTCTGTATATCTAGCTGGTGCAGTTAAAGAGCAAATTCATCAATATGTAAAATTATGGGAGTTTCCCCTCTTATTTAGTTGCTTAAAAACAATTACATATTTTCCCCATTCTTAAAAATCCAAAAATATTTCAAAAAAATCCAAAAATCTTCTTGACAAATCGGTTTACACCTTGTAAACTAATATACATAGTTTACAAGGTGTAAACTAAAAAGAAAAAATATAATTATACTATTTCATTAAAATCGAGAAATCCCTTGACAGATAAGTTTACGGGGAGTAAACTATACTGGTAGTCTACATAAAGTAAACTTTGGGGCGCGTCAAAAATTTTTAGGCATTTAATCAGAAGCGGAACTGTGGAAATGTACTTTTGATGTGTCCCAGAAAAAGGAGGATTTTGATGAAAAAATGGTCAAAAACTGTATCAAAAGTAATTTCCAAAACCGTATCAAAAACAGTGTATCTCTTGTTAAGTGCTGTTCTTTTGACTGGCTGCGGAAACGGAAAAACACAGGAGGGAGAAAC
The DNA here is from genome assembly GCA_910577165.1 of uncultured Lachnospiraceae bacterium. Classification (GTDB taxonomy): domain Bacteria; phylum Bacillota; class Clostridia; order Lachnospirales; family Lachnospiraceae; genus RGIG4057. The sequence continues at coordinate 14,747 of CAJTLX010000026.1, read as the reverse complement.
TAATCCTATAGTGAAACAGGATAATCCTGGCTATGGAAGCGAGGAAAGTCCGGACAGTATAAATGGTGGGAATGGGGGAAGTGATTCGCTAGATGGACGGGATACAAATGCGGGGGATGCCCCGTCAGATAAAGATCAAAACCCGGATACGGAAAATACTGGGGATAAGAATTCAGGGAAAGAGTCGGAGAATAAAGAGAGCGAAAGCGGGGGGGATAGCGAGTCCGAAAAGGGCGATGAATCAGCAGAAATCAGTGCTGCCCCACAGTTCTTTCCCATGCTTGAAAACTACAGAGAGCGCGGAATCAATCTGCATCCGGATATTGAGGGACTTGGCGAATGGTTCTGTGGTGCCCTTCAAAATGCGGAGGGGAAAATTGAGTGGTTTACGTTTAATCCGCGCAAAGGAGAAAAAGAAACTTTGATTTGGAAATATACTCTGGACGATAATGGAAAATCCTGGGAAAAAGAAGCAGTTACCTGGACACAAGAGTTAAAAGAGAAAATTCAGCAGGGGCGGATCACGATTTTTTATGGTGAGGATGGAAATTATTATGCCTATTATTGTGACGAAGGACAACTCTACCATTTTGTAAAACAGGATGGGGATTCCTACAAAGAACTTATAATTCCGGACTGGGATATCACCGAGGAACGCGAATATCCGCAAATTCCGGGATGTGTCTATGTGGCGGAGAACGGAAATATCGTGATGGCGGATCAAGGTTACGAATGCTATATCTACAGTGGGGAGGACGGAAAGATTTTAGACCGTTTTCGCTGCGGCTGGTATGAGAGCATATGCGTGAAGGGAAATGAATTGTTTATCATGAAGGATAAGACAAACAACGGCGTTCTTCATTACGATCTTGCAGAGTTAAAACCGCTTCCGGAAATCACAGGAAATTTTGAGGGCGGGGTAAGGCTTTCCGTCTTAGGTGAAGATCTCTATGCCTGCTGCCCGCAGGGGGTATTTCGAGCAAAAAAGGATGGAGGAATTTTCCAAAAAATTCTCGATGCGGGAAAATATCATTTTTCTAAGGAATATGGCAGCTTACTCAATCTTTTTATGGAGGAGGATAAATTTTTTGTAATTTATGCGGAGGAACGTGGTGTGATCAAAAAATATTCCCCGCGCGAGCCAGGTGAGGAATTTTTAGGAAGTTTTACTATTTATTCTCTAAAAGACAGCGATCTGATCCTTGATATGGTTGCAGAATTCCAGGCTGGACACCCGGAAATTGATGTGTTTTACGAAACGAGCGAGGGTGGTGAGGGAAGTACCACCGCAACGGATCACATTCGGGCATTAAATGCCAGGATTCTTGCCGGGGATGGACCGGATGTTTTGGTACTTGACGGATTGCCAGCAGACTCCTATATGGAAAAAGGGATCTTGTCAGATTTTAGTGCAGTACTCGGCGAGGAAAAAGAAAACATCACCCCGAATATTCTCGCTAATTATATGCGGGAAGATAAACTCTATATGTTGCCAATGCGCTTTATGATTCCAATGTTTGGCACTTCCGGACAGGATATTTCTATTTTTGACTCTCTGGAGGCATTTGCGAAATATTGTGAGGAGGAAGAAAAGCAGGCACTTCCGGTGGGAATGCCATACCAATATTTTATTGAATATCTCTATTATAATTTCCCGCCAGAATTTGTGGCAGAAGATAAGAGTGTAAGTAAAGAAAAGATCGCCGACTTTTTAGAACTGGTCAAGCGGGTCTGTGACGCAGAGAACGCATTGCCGCTTTCGGAATCCGAATATGGCAGTGCCGAGAGCAATTATTTTAATGGGATCACCATTGATTCGTGGTTTATGGCGGATGGGCAGGAAGTAATTTTTATTAATATGGCAGGAAATTTAAATTGGTTCCCGGATGAAATCCGGCAGCGGGGCGGAGAATTTATTGGAAATCACGGGCTGTATTTTGCCAATGGCACGCTGGGAATCAATGCAAAATCAGAGCAGAAGGAATTGGCGGAATTGTTTGTAAAAGAGGCATTTTCTTACCATCTGCAAAGTATTGATTCTTTTCGACCAGGATTGCCAGTACATAAAGCACTTTTGGAGGAAATTGCAAAAGAGGATTATTCCAATGGTATGCTTGGTTATCATCTTAGAGATACGGGCAAAAAAATTGTGATAAGGGGCTATACGCAGGAGGATTCACAGAAAATGATAGAGATAGCAAGGGCAGTGGATACCCCTGTGGAGCGTAATCAGATGATCTATGAAATTATTCGGGATGAAGCATTAAGCTTCTTAAACGGTGCCAAAGATAAGGAGGCAGCTGCCGGGGAAATTGCAAATAGAATTAGTTTGTATTATTATGAATAAGGATAAGTAAGGCCAGAAAAATCTCTTGACAGATAAGTTTACGGCGCGTAAACTATATTGATAGTCTACATAAAGTAAACTTAGGGGCGCATCAAAAAATGTAGGAATATATTTTTTGGTGCGTCCTGAAAAAATGATTGCGGGAACGGATGAATACAAAATAATCTGCGAAAGCAGCAAAAAAGGGGGATTTCGATGAAAAAATGGTCAAAAACTGTATCAAAAACAACGTATCTCTTGTTAAGTGCTGTTCTTTTGATTAGTTGCGGAAACGTTGTTTTGGAAGGGGAAGGAAATGCGAAGGAAGAGAAGGAAGAGGTTAAGACAGAGGACATTGTAAAAGAGGAAAATATAGGGGATGGAAGTTTAGAAAGTGAAAATATATCTTTTTTTCCCTCGGAGGCATACCAGGAGATCGGGCTGAAAAATCCGCCGCAGATAGGGGAGCGTGGGGAGCGTTTTTGCGGAACTTTCTTAAATGAAGAAAGGATGATCGAACTAATCACATTTAGCCCATGGATGGATACTGGCGGAGAAATGCTTTTTTCCTACATTCTTAATGAGGATGGCACCTCTTGGGACAGGCAGCCCGTCCTTTGGACGGAGGGATTAAAGGGAAAAATACAGTGGAACTGGATCAGTGTACTGTTTGGGCAGGATCATAATTATTATGCTTATTACTACGATGAAGCGCAGACTTACCATATGGTAAAGAGAGAAGGGGAATCCTGTGTTGAGATTGTAATTAAGGACTGGGAAGGGAGGAAGGGTGAATACTTAGGTGAGCTGACAGTGCTTGCCTGCGGAAATATCGTTATGGTAGATACGGTTGGAAACTGCTATGTTTACAGCCCGGATGGATCGGAAGTGCTGGCAGGTTTTCGCTGTGGATGGTGTGAGACCCTATGCGTATCAGAAGATGATATCTTTATCCTTGATCACGGAAGTGGATCCGTTCTGCACTATGATGGAAAAGCCCTAAAAATGCTTCCGTCTTTTGAGGGTGATTTCACCAATATTTCAAGGCTTTCTGTATTTGAAGATACACTGTATGTATGCGATCCAAAAGGGATTTTTTCCGTGGGGCTTGATGATTCTGTCTCTTTAGAGAAAGCGCGATTTTTAAAATGGATCGAGGCAGGAAATTTCCATTTTTCTAAGGAGAACGGCTATCCGCTTGATTTCCTTTCCCTGGGGGAAAGTTTTTATCTTGTGTATGCGGAAGAATGGGGACGGCTAAAAAAATATGTGCCAAGGGAGAAGGGAAAAGAATTTTTGGATACATTAACGGTCTATTCTTTGGAGAAGAGCGAGTTAATTATTGATATGATTGCGGAATTTAAGATACAGTATCCAAAGATTGATGTGTGCTATGAAACGGGGGAAGGAGGAAAGGGAAGTACCCTTTTATCGGATCATATCCGCGCTTTAAATACAAGGATTTTGGCAGGGGACGGACCGGATATTTTGGTGCTTGATGGTCTGCCCGCACAATCCTATGTAAAAAAAGGAATTTTGGCAGATCTCAGTGTGGTGCTTTCCGATGTTTTAGAGGAATTGCAGGAAAATATTGTATCAAATTACTGGCAGGGAAACCAGATTTATATGCTTCCTCTGCGATATATGATTCCAATGATTGCAACTTCCGGACAAAATGCGCAGATCTTTAATTCCCTTTCGAATTTGGTTGCATATTGTGAGGCGGAGGAAGGAAACAACGTGATTGTGCAGGGGGTTCCTTATTCTTATGTGTTGGAACTTCTGTATTTTAACTTTCCGCCACAAATTATATCCGAGGATGGCAGTGTAAATAAGGAGAACCTTCTTAGCTTTATTCACCTAGCCGAGCGTTTTTGTGAGGAAGAAGGGGCAGTAGCATCGGAGGAACTTGCGGGGGAATTGTTCAGATTCCGGACAAATAACAAAAAAAGAGGTTATTTTGACGGTATCCATTTATCGATGTACAAATATGGGACGCAGACGCTTGACTTTATTAATATGGCCGGGATTTATGAGCTTTCTATCTATCCGCAGTTGGTAAAGCTGCGCGGCGGGGCACTGCTTGGAAACAAGGGAATATTTTTTCCAAACGGGGTAATTAGCGTAAATGCGCACACAAAGAAAAAGGAGCTGGCGTACCAGTTTATCAAAGGTGCATTCTCTTATGATATGCAGCAGATTCATTCTTCCAATGCAGGATTTTCGCTTTATAAGAAAGTACTTGTTGAGGACGCTTCCCTGGATTACTCCTATAGGACTCTCAGTTCCGGGGATCGAACACTAAGCTATTTTAACAGGAAGGATGCGAAGAAAATGATCGAGATTGCAAAGGTGGTACAGGTTCCCGTGGAGCGTAATCAGCCAGTGTTCAAGGTTATTCAGGATGCGGTCTGTGCCTGTCTGTGTGGGGAGCAGGATGAGGAGGCTACACTAAAAGAGATTGTGGAGCGGGTGCAGTTATATTATTTTGAATAAATATAATTTGAAAATAGGAGGGAAAAGAAAATGAAAGGTTATTTGCGAAAAATTTTATGTATTTTTCTATGTTTCTGCATTTTTTCCTCGTGCGGAAAGGAAGCAGAAGAAAATTCACCGGGGCAGCAGAAAGAAAATTGGGAGGAAGGAAACTCAGAAGAAATTTTGGATAATAAAAATCCAGAAGATTCGGAGGATGTTTCAAATAGTAAAGATCCGAAAGATTCAGAAGGAATTTCAGATAGTGAAAACTCGAAAGAATCCTTAGGCAACGGGAAAGACTTAGAAGAAAATTTAGATGACTTAGAAAAGAATGTTCCGACAAAAACTTTGGATGAGGAGGAGCTAATTTTCCCGCTCCTTGAAAATTACCGGGAACGGGGCATTGAACTTGATCCAACCATTGATGGCAAGGGGGAGAGCTATGCGGGGATTCTGTTAAATGCAAAAAATAAGATCGAGTATTATGTCAGCACCCGGAAAGAAAATGGATATTTCCTGTTTTGCTACACTTTAAATGATGAGACCCTTACATGGGATCGAAAGGCGGTCACATGGTCAAAAGGCTTAGGGGATAAGGTACAGAATGGTCGGATCACCGTGTTTTTGGGGGAGGATGGCTATTATTATGCTTGGTACGCGGACGAGGAGCAGCTTTATCACTTTATCCGCGCCAAGGAAGATACTTACCAGGAAATCGTGATCCCGGACTGGGATAAGACAGAAGAGCGCGACTACCGCATGATCCCCGGCAAGGTGGGAGTATTTGCAAATGGAAATATTGTGATGGCACATCAGGGCAAGGAATGTACCATTTACAACGGCGAGGATGGGAGCGTGTTAGATCGTTTCCGCTGCGGCTGGTATGAAAGTATGTGCGTGGGCGGGAATGATCTTTATATGCTTTCCCCTGACACAACAAATGTCACGCATTACGATGGGGAAAACCTGCGCGCACTCCCTCCGATCGAGGGAAACTTCCGGGCACTTCTGCGGATGGATGTGCGCGGGGATGAGATTATTGCCAGCAGCCCGGAAGGAATTTTCCTCGCGAAAAAAAGCGGCGGTAAATTTCAGAAAGTTTTGGATTCGGGAAAATTTTATTTCTCTAAGGAAAGCGGCAACCCACTGATTTTGCTGGCGGCGGGAGAAGCCTTTTATATCGCTTACGGGGAGAGTGGGTTGAGCTTAAAAAAATACGCACAGAGAAATCCGAACGATGAATTTTTAGGTGAACTGACTGTTTATTCGCTGGAAAATAGCGATCTAATCCTTAATATTGTATCACAATTTCAGACAAAGCACCCGGAGATGGATGTATTTTATGAAACTGGGGACGGCGCGGAAGGGAGTACAACAGCAGCGGATCGCATCCGTGCGTTAAACGCAAGAATTTTGGCGGGCGATGGACCGGACATCCTTGTTTTGGACGGGCTGCCTGCGGACTCTTACAAGGAAAAGGGAATTCTGGCGGATATGAGTGAGGCACTCGCTCCAGTAAAAGAGGAACTGCTTGGCAATATTCTCGCAATTTACGGGAAAGAGGGAATTTATATGCTTCCGTTCTGCATCCAGATCCCAATGTTTGGAGTTTGTGGATCAGCGGAGGAAGCATATGGTTCATTGACAGAACTTGCAGATTACTGGGAGAAAGGACAGGAGAGAGCTGCGGCTTTTGCCGCCCTGCCATATGCCTACCATCTCGCACTTATGTATTATAATTTCCAGCCAGAATTTGCCCTTCCGGGCGGCAGTGTAAAAAAAGAGGAAATCACAGAATTTTTGGAGAATGTAAAGCGCGTTTATGACGCGGCGCAGACATCGTCTGTAGGGTTTGACGAGGAATATGCTGACCAGATGTACGAGTTCTACGGACAGAAAGGAATAAAAGATTATTTTCGCGGTGTTAATATGGGTGAATTTGAATATAGAGATGGGAAAAGTAATTTTTTATTTTACAATATAGACGGGATTCATGGCTTATCCACTGCCCCATATATTATAAAGCAGCGGGATGGCAGACTGGTCTCGAACTCCTCCAAATTCTTCCCGAATGGAATTTTTGCAATCAATGCAAAAACAAAGAAAAAGGCATTAGCGGAATCGTTTATAAAAGAAATATTCTCCGCTGAAATACAGGACAAAGCTGCATTCTTTGAAGGCTTCCCGCTGAATGAGAAAGTACTTTCGGAGGATGAGAAGATGGATTATTCCTATATCACGAGTAGCAACGGCGATTTTACAGCGCACTGGTTTAATGCACAGGAGGCAGAGGAAATGATGGGTGTGGTGCGCTCGGTAAGCATCCCAGTGGAGAAAAACCAGATGATTTTTGAGATCGTGATAGAAGAAGGATGCGCATTCCTTGCGGGCGAGAAGAGCCTTGACGCGGCAGCAGAGGGAATTGCCAACCGAGTGGGGATATATTATTTGGAACAGCAGTAAAATTTCTATACGCGTATGCCCACACAGTACCCGGAAATAATTTTCTGGAAGTTTACGGACAGGAAATTATTTTCCTGGTTATTGGGTACTGGAAGGCATACGCGGAACTAAAAAACAGCGTATGCCCGCACAGTACCCGGAAATAATTTTCTGGAAGTTTACGGACAGGAAATTATTTTCCTG
>CAJTLX010000026.1:0-7197 GCA_910577165.1 uncultured Lachnospiraceae bacterium | reverse complement strand
GTTATTGGGTACTGGAAGGCATACGCGGAACTAAAAATAAGAGGGAATTATGAAAAAAAATCATTTATCTATGGATGTGACGGCAGAGGAGGGGAGGAAAAAGCGAAAAAACAAACGTTTTCGCACAGAGCTTTTGTTTTTGGTTCCAAGCCTTATCGGGGTAGCAATATTTTATTTTATCCCATTCTGTGATGTGGTGTCGCGCTCTTTCCGACCGGAATTTGGGGAAGGTTTTGCAGGGATAGAGAATTATAAGGCAGTAATCGAAAATAAAGCGTTTCGGATCGCGGTGCAGAATACGCTGAAATTTGTAGCGATCTATATCCCTGTGCTGCTTATCTTTTCTTTGTTTCTTGCGGTGATGCTTGACTTTTTAAGGGGAAAACAGGGGATCTATAAAAAGGTGTTTTTGCTGCCAATGGCCATCCCCGTTGCCTCACTTGTGCTAATCTGGAAAGTATTTTTTGACCGATATGGGTTGATCAATCGAATTTTAGCGATTTTTGGGGTGGTAGGATCAGATTACTTTCATACGGGATTAGCGTTTCTTGTACTGGGAATTACCTATTTGTGGAGGAATTTCGGGTATGATATGCTGTTGTGGAAAACGGGGATCGATGCGATCGACGAGGAGCTTTATCAGGCAGCAGCATTGGATGGCGCGGGTTTTTTTAAGCAATTTCGGTATATCACGCTGCCGCAGTTAAAGGATATGGGATTTGTGATTGTGGTGATCTCCGTGATCAATTCATTTAAAGTATTCCGGGAAGCATATCTGATTGGTGGAGATTATCCAAATCAAAGTATTTATATGCTCCAGCATTTATTTAATAACTGGTTTGTGAGGCTGGAGTTGGGGAAATTAACTGCGGCAGCAGTAATGTTGGCACTTGTAGTATTTTTATTTATTGCGTCGGTGGAGAGAATTTTAGTGCCGAAAGAAATTTGAATATGCCAAAAGAAATATTTTTCGAGAGGAAGAAGGGGTAAATGTGATGAAGAGAATGATCTTAAGAATGTTTAGTTTATTTTTCTGCGGTGGTCTTTTATTTGGCTGTGGAAGTACAAAAGAAAACAGTAACAAGGACTTGACTCCATCTTTAGCGGGAGATGTCTTAGATAGCCGCGACGATACTAAAAATTTGTCGGGGGAAGGTAATTTGAATGATGGAGAAAAGACAGAGGAGAACACTTTGTCAGAGGGAAATATGGACGACAAAAAGGAAGGGAAGGACTCAGAGATTTCAGGGGATGAAGAGTCTTTGTCCGAGAAGATTACCGTGTCGCCAGAAGCAGAAAAAAATGTAGTTCCTGACATGAAATTTGAGCCATTGGAAAATTATAAGGAGAGAAATATTCCTTCGGTATACTCAACAGAAGAAAACAGAGAAATATACTGCAATGTTCTTTTAAATGCAAAAAATCAGATTGAATATTATACTTACGAGCGAGGGGAAGATGGCTGTCATTTCTGGAAATACACTTTAATTGAAAATGCGGAGGAAGGTTCAAACGCTTCTTGGGAGAGAGAGGCTCTTCTTTGGTGCGAGGGATTTGGGAAGGAAATTGGGGAGGGGGATGACTGGGTCAAAGTATTTACTGGGGAGGACGGCAATGATTACGCATGGTATCTTGGAACGGATGGCAACGCCCATTTTGTAAAGCGGGTAAAAGATAGTGCGGAGGAATCACAGGGGGGAGATTCCTATGTGGAAATCACAGGACTTGATTGGATTTATTCCAATTTTGTTGAGCCGGCTGTGTTGGAAAACGGAAATATTGTTCTGGCGGATCTGGGGCGCAAATGCTCCATATACAGCGGGGAAGGTCAGCTTTTGGAGCGTTTTCAATGTGGGTTTTACCAGGGACTTTGCACACGAGGAAATCAAATTTATATCGGAGATGCAACGGGAGCTTCCGTTCAGCACTATGATGCAAAAGAAAAAGAATTTGCGCCGTTAATTAAGTCAAATTTTGATACTACAATCCGAGTTGCTGTGCAGGATGATGATGTGTATGTCTGCAATATGAAAGGAATTTACCGTGCCAAGAGGACTGGCGGAAATTTTCAAAAAGTGCTTGACGCGGGAACCTATCATTTTGCTAAGGAGAGCGGCACTCTGCTGAAATTTTTTGTGATTGGGGATGCATTTTATGTTGTTTATGGGGAGGATGGAGTAAGTATCAAAAAATATTCTCCGGCAGGGGAGGGAGATGTAGTAACTAATTTTTTAACGATCTACTCGTTAAGGAATAATGATGTTATTCTTGATATGATTTCAGAATATCAGAATATGTACCCAAATATAGAGATTATTTATGAAACCGGAGAGGGGGCGGAGGGCAGCATTACCACAGCCGATTGTATTCGGGCATTGAACGCGAGAATTCTTGCCGGGGACGGACCGGATATCCTCCTGATGGATGGGATGCCTATGGATTCCTACAAAAAGAAAGGAATTTTGGCGGATCTAAATCCGGTGCTTGGAAGCCTGAAAGAAGAGCTTACACCAAATATTGTTTCAGCCTACACCCAGGAAGATAAAATCTATATACTTCCGGCGCGCTTTTCTGTTCCGTTTTTTCTTTCCTGTGATGCTCCAGAGCGATATGCAACTTTAGATGCCCTGGTTGAATACTCCGAGGAAAATGAAGGGGTTATGTTACCAAATTTTAGTTATTCGGATTATTTTCAAATGTTGTACTACAATTATCCACCAAAACTTGTGACAGAAATGGGGGAGGTGAATCGGGAAGAGATTACAAAATTTTTGGAATTACTAAAAAGGATGTGTGAATCGGAGGGTGCGTTAGAATCAGCACACTGGCCTGCCACCTATCTAAAAGGACTTAATTCAAGCTCGGTGTTTGCAAAGGGACAAATTGACCTTGCATTTGTTAATCTGCTCGGCGGATTTTCGCTCGGCACTTATCCAAGTGCAATAGAAATGAGGGGTGGACAGATGGTGCCAAACGGGGATCTGTTTTTCCCGAATACGCTGTTTGCCATTAACAATTTATCCTCGAAACCAAAGCTTGCCGCTTCGTTTTTACAGTTTGCGTTTTCCTACGATATGCAGGAGCGATATGTGGGAAGTTCCGGTTTTCCTATTCATGAAAAGGCACTTGATGAGCTGGCAGAACTTGATATGTCGGACTATTGTCTATATGACGGCGAGATTACCTTGCAGGATGCGGGAAAAGAAGAAAATGCGAAAATGATTGAATATGTAAGGACGGTGCGCACTCCGTTTACTGTGGACGCAAGTATCTGGGATATTGTGTGGGAAGCTGCGGCAGGATATTTAAATGGAAAGTCGGAGATTTCTGAGAGTGTTGAGTCAATAGTAAACAGAATACAGATATATTTGTATGAACAGTAGGATTGAAATGGGGTTTTACATGAAAAAATTAGTCCACTCTGGTATGGTGATCCTGGTGCTTATTATTCTGGCACCAATCTATATTACAATTGTGCATTCTTTTATGGGAATGCGCGAGATTGAACTGGATATTGGAAGTATCCTTGGCGGGGGCGATAAAATGGCAGCAATTCCACTGCTGCCCTCGTACCCGACATTGAAAAATTACAGAGAACTTCTGCTCTATGCAGAGAGTTTTTACCGAATGTTTTGGAACTCTTTTCTTCAGGCAGTTCCAACGGTGGCAGGACAGATCCTGATTGCTGCTCCGGCGGCATTTGTAATGGCAAAATACCATTTTCGCGGGAAGCGGATATTATTTTGGATCTATCTGGCGGTAATGCTAATGCCGTTTCAGGTATTGATGGTTTCCGAATATCTGGTATTAAAAAATCTTTCTATTGTAAATACTCATCTTGCCATTATCCTTCCAGGAATTTTTGGGACATTTCCAGTATTTATTCTGATGAAAGTGTTTATGAATATTGAGGATGATGTGATGGAGGCGGCGCGGCTGGACGGTGCAGGAGCTTTGGTGCTTCTGGTAAAAATTGGAATGCCGATCGGCAAGGGAGGTATTGTGTCGGTGGCAGTGCTTGATTTCTTAGAATGTATTAACAGCATTGAAGCACCGCTTGTGTTTTTGCGGGATAAGGAACGCTGGCCGCTCTCTTTGTTTTTCCCGGCGATCTCAATCTACAATGCGGGTGAAGTGTTTGCGGCATCGGTGATGATTATGATTCCGGCTGTACTTATTTTTTTCCTTGGGGATGAATATTTGGAAACTGGCTTTAAAGCCTTTCAGGTAAAGGGGTGAGGAGAATGGAAAAGAAAAAAAGGATTGTCTATCTGCTCTTGGTTTCATTTCTGGTGTTGATGGTAATAATGACCTTTGTTTCAAGAGTGATGAATGAGTCCCATATTCCGGAGGTGGAAACCGTGTCACCTGCTTCGGGAAATTTAAAACTTTCCGCGCTTGGGCGCGGGGTAGTCGAGTCCGGGCAGCTTTTGGATGCAAGGATTTTGGAGGGGGTATTTACAGAAGATACACTTTATGTGCGAGGATATTTTTATGATAAAGCATATATGGATGGAGTTTCTTCTGGAGATGAAGTCTGGCTCTCGGTCAAAGGAGGAAATCCTGCGCGGGGAATTCTTGTAGCAAAGATGTATGATTATATGGAGGATGTGATCGAGGCAGTAATTTTTCCGCAGGAGGGAGCATATGCCGTGGGACAGGAAGTGGAGTTTGTGCATGAGGAGGCGAGAGTGCGCTGTAGCTGTCATATTCCAAATGAGGTGATTTATCAAGAGGAAAATGGAGATACCTATATTTATGTTTTAAAATCGCGGGAAGGGATTGCGGGCAATGTAACGGTTGCTGTAAAGACATTGGTTCATATTGTGATACAGAATGAAACGCGCTCCGCAATTGCAGAGGAATTGGAGATGAGTACAAAGATTATTAAAAAGGATGAGGCGTTAAGGGATGGAATCCGGGTAAGAGAGCGGGAGTGGTAGAGGATAAAATAATCAAAAATTTGATAAGATAAGCTATTGCATTTTGCCATTCGGACTGCTATAGTATGGGGCTGTGAGCGGAGAACGCCCATACATTTATCTTTAGCAGGAAGGATGGCATTTTTTTATGGCAGCAGGATATAGGGGAAAGGACATGACGGTGGGCAGTCCGATGAAGCTTATTTTATTTTTCTCCATCCCACTCTTGATTGGAAATATTTTCCAGCAACTATACAATATGGTGGATACCATTATTGTTGGAAGATGTATTGACGAAAACGCGCTGGCGGCGGTGGGACTGACCGGACCAATGTCGTTTTTGGTGATTGGATTTGTAATGGGGCTTTCCTCCGGCTTTGCGGTTCTGGTAGCGCAGCGTTTCGGCGCGAAGGATGAGGATGGAATGCGGCACTGCGTCGGGATTATGGTGATTTTAGCGGCGGTGGTTACTGTGACAGTCACATTTTTGGCAGTGATCTTCGCGCGCCCAATGCTGCGCGCGATCAATACGCCGGATGAACTTTTTAAGCAGTCCCACCAGTACATCGCAACAATTTTTGCAGGGATTTTTACCACGGTACTCTACAATATCCTTGCCTGTATTTTGCGCGCGCTTGGCGACAGCAGAACACCGCTGTATTTTCTGATGGTTTCGTCCGTGTTAAACATCGGGCTGGATTTTTTATTTATTGTAAATTTCGGTCTTGGCGTGAGAGGCGCAGCACTTGCCACTGTACTTTCGCAGGCGGTTTCCGGCGTGTGTTGTTTTTTGTACATCGCGAAAAAATATCCGATTCTGCATCTTTCTAAAAAGGATTTCCGATGGGATATAAAAATCGCGGCAAAACATATGGGTATCGGGCTGCCGATGGCATTTCAGTTTTCGATCACAGCGATCGGGGTAATTGTATTGCAGGGCGCGATCAATTTGTTTGGAGAGAATCGGATCGCAGCTTATGCCGCCGCGTCAAAGGTGGAACAATTAGTTAGTCAGCCAGCTGGAACATTCGGCGTGACCATGGCAAATTTTTGCGGACAGAATCTTGGCGCGGGACGGGTGGACAGGGTACGCAAGGGAGTGCGGCAGGCGAGTTTTCTGACCCTTTGTTTTTCGGTTCTCGGAATGATTATTCTTTTTACCTGTGGGGAACCGCTTACCCGCATGTTTATCAAGGAAGATGCGGGAGCTGTGGATGAAATTATCAGTGCGTCCATACACTATCTGCGCATCTGTGCTGCATTTTTTCCATTTTTGTTTATGATTTTTATTTACCGTAATGCCATGCAGGGAATTGGTCATAGTTTTATGCCGTTGATGGGTGGCGTGATGGAGCTTGTGGTGCGCTGTGTTGCAGCTCTTACCCTGCCGGGACTTTTGGGATTTACCGGTGTCTGCCTTGCAGGACCGCTTGCCTGGCTTTCGGCTGCCATACTTTTGGGCATTTCGTATTTTGTGGTTATCCGCAAAGTGGAAAATAAAATGAAGAAGATTATCAAGGAGTAGAAAGCTTTACTTACCTACTTATGCCGCCGATACAACACTTTGGTAATATAATTTTTCCGCAGTGTGCGCATAAGAAAAAAAGGATTTTATGATATTTTAATGATTCTTCCCATTTGTTTAATTGACTTTCCCGCCCGGAAAAATTAAGATATTTCTGTAGTCTTTTTGTATGACAGCGCATGGAAATGGGGCATATTATGAGAGGAAAATTGCAGCAGTTTATGATGGGAAGGTACGGCGTGGATCAGCTTGCGCGCTTTTTAAACCTTTTTGTTATTATACTTTTGGTAGTTTCAATGCTTACAAGACAATGGGTTTTATACTTGTTTGCACTGGCACTGATGACATACAGTTATTTTCGTATTTTTTCGCGAAACCGTCAGAGACGTTATGCAGAGAACATAAAGTACCTGCAAAAAACAGCGAAGATCCGAACCTCTTTCGGGACATTTTTCAGAGAGATGAAAATGCGCAGGACACATCATATTTATCACTGTCCAGGTTGCAGACAGAAGATCCGCATTCCAAGAGGAAAAGGCAAGGTAGCGGTGCGCTGTCCAAAATGCAGTGTGGAGTTTATCAAAAAGAGCTGACAGGGAGTGAGAGCGGGCGATGTTTGGGTATGTGACAATCAATAAGGAAGAACTCCCGGAGGAAGAATATAGGCGGTTCCATGGCTATTACTGCGGATTGTGCCGTGTGCTGCGAGAAAAATATAAGAAGCGGGGACAGTGGTTATTAAATTATGAC
>CAJTLX010000025.1 GCA_910577165.1 uncultured Lachnospiraceae bacterium | reverse complement strand
CCATGTACCACACATAAATCCCAGTCGTCCGTAAGATACTCCGTTCCCATACTGGTAATGGCGCGGTCGATAATTACATTAAGTGCCTTTTTTCGACCGCGCGCAGTTCCATTATTTACCAGTTTACCCTCCGCATCCACAATCAGAACCGGCTTGATATTTAACACACTCCCCACAATGGCTGTGGTCTTTGAGAGCCTGCCGCCCCGATGCAGATGGAACAGATCATCCACCACAAAATAAACGCAAAATTCCTGCCTGTGCGCTTCAACCCAGTCCGCAATCTCATCAAGACTTTTTCCCTCTTTCTTCATGCGCACTGCTTTCATTACGACCATGCCCTCGCCAAGCGAAACATTGAGCGTATCGACAACACGGATTTTCATTCCCGGATTTTCCTCGCAGATCTCCTCCGCGCCACAGACTACATTGCTGTGTCCGCCGCTTAATGCCGAGGAAAAACTAAAATGTAGCACATCAAGCCCCTTGTTTGCATAACTCTGAAAAGTATCCCGAATCACTGCTGGGTTGCTCGCCATTGTTGTCGGCATTTTTCCGGCGCGCATCAGATCATAGAATTCTTTAGGAGTTAAATTCTTCTCATCGCCGTAAGTTACCCCATCAATATCATAGTAGTGCGGAATAATCCCAATCTGATTTGCGTCCACATACTCCTGCGGCAGATCGCAGTTTGAATCCGCGGTAATCACAAAATCTCTCATGCCAACTCACCATTCTTTCCTGTAATTTTGCCGTGCGGCATAGATCACCTGCAAAATCTGTTGTATATCCGCTATACACTCTTAGCGCAGATCCTCCATCGCGCAGCCGTCCATATCCGTAAATTCCTGATTCTCGCCGACCATCCCCCAGATAAAGGTGTAGGCCTGTGTGCCAGAACCCGCATGGATCGACCAGCTCGGCGAGATCACCGCCTGCTCGTTGCGTATAATAATATGTCTTGTCTCGCTCGGCTCGCCCATATAGTGGAAAACAAGCGCGTCCTTAGGCATATCAAAATACAAGTATACCTCCATCCGGCGATCATGCGTATGACAAGGCATGGTATTCCACACCGACCCCGGCATCAGTTTTGTCATCCCCATCACAAGCTGGCAGCTCTCGACCTGCCCTGGCAAGATATACTTGCAGATTACCCGGTGGTTCGACTCCTCAAGTGAGCCAAGCTCCACCTTGTTTTCCGGTTTCACAATCACAACTCCTGGTTCTGCCTCGCCCTCCTGACGAATTAAAACTGTCGGATAGGTCTTATGCGCCGGCGCGCTGTTTAAATAAAATTTCGCAGGATTTGCCGCATCCACACTGGCAAAGGAAATATCTCTAGTACCCATGCCAATGTACATTCCCTCCTTATAGTTTACCCGGTATTCTTTCCCGTCAATCACAATAATTCCGTCGCCACCGATATTGATCACACCCATCTCGCGACGCTGTAAGAAATACTCCGCCCGAAGTTCCTCCCCCGCCGTAAGCATAAGCGCGCCCTTTACCGGAACCGCCGAACCCGTGATAATGCGGTCGATATGGCTGTACACCAGCTTGATCTCATCCGGTGCAAAGAGATCGTCAATCAAAAACTCCTCGCGCAGTCTGTCCGTTGTATAATGTTTCACATCCCTTGGGGATGAAGCTGTCCTTAATTCCATAATAAGATCCTCCACTTTCTATCTGTGCCATTACATCCACCTGGAAGAAACAAAGCAAAAACTTTGTTTCTTTCTCCTTTTGCTTTCCTTATGCCCTTTTCACACTATCTTTGAACTCTTCCTGAACCATCGCCGCCCGCGAGATTTTCCACATCCGCGCGGGATACCAGGTTGAAATCTCCAGGAATGGTATGTTTTAGAGCGGAAGCCGCCACACCAAATTCTAACACTTCTTTAAAGTCCTTGCCATCAAGCATCCCACAGATAACTCCCGCCGCAAACGAGTCGCCGCCGCCCACGCGATCCACAATCGGCATGATATGGTACTCGCGCGAATGGTAAAATTCCTCTGTATCGCGCTTATAGATGCAGGCGGACCAGCCATTATCCGAAGCCGAATGGCTGACGCGCAGGGAACTTATCACATACTCAAAATTAAATTTTTCCACCATCTGTCTAAAAATATCCTGATAGCCCGAAAGCTCCAGATCACCGCTTGTCACATCGGTATTGCCCGGCTTAAAGCCAAGTACCTTCTCCGCGTCCTCCTCATTGCCAATGCATACATCCACATACTGCATCAGATTGGTCATCACCCTCTGCGCCTTCTCGGAACTCCAGAGTTTCTTGCGGAAATTTAAATCACAAGAAACCTTAACGCCCGCCTTCTTTGCCGCTTTAAGAGCCTCCTCGGTAAGTTCTGCTGCAGCGTCCGAGATCGCAGGAGTAATCCCAGTAAAGTGAAACCAATCCACACCCTTAAAAATCTCGTTAAAATCAAAATCTGCTACTGTCGCTGTGGAGATCGATGAGTGCGCCCGGTCATAAACAACATTTGATGCGCGCATCGCGGAACCAGTTTCAAGGAAATAAATTCCCAGTCTTTCCCCGCCAAAAGCGATATGCCCCGTCCTGACATTCATCTTGCGCAGTGCCGCCACCGCACATTCCCCGATCGGATTTTTCGGAACCTTTGTCACAAACTCCGCATCATGTCCATAATTTGCAAGTGAGACCGCAACATTTGCCTCGCCGCCGCCATAGCAAACATCAAACTCGTCCGCCTGGATAAATTTCTCGTTGCCTGGCGTGGACAGACGAAGCATAATTTCCCCCATCGTAACTACCTTTGCCATATCCCTAAACTCCTTTTCTGATTTTAAGTTTTGCATTTGCCCTCCCAGTACGGATAACAGAATAATCTCTATTTATTTTTACATAATTTGTAAATACTGTGCGGACTTATGCTGAACTCGCTAAGGATCTTTTTGCAAGTCCTCCTGTATAATTTTACCGCTTTTAAGGGGAGTTGTCAATTACAGCAAATCATTTCTCAGTTCTAACACTTAAAAAAATTTTCCGCTAAAAACATAGAAAAAACTTCCCATTTTAAAAGGAAAGGTATATCCATCCCCATACTGGAACAAATATACCTTCCCTTTTTACTGTATCCATTTGTTGGTGATCACACCATCCCCGGCCAGCCTTTTACGACTTCCATTGAATAACCAACCACCTGTACGATATCTTCTATTGGCATCCCCATTTCATGTAGCTTCCTCGTGCTTTCCTGAGCTTTTCTTAACTCGCCAATCTGCTTTCCTCTCTGTTCTGCCTCCGTCTGCATATCCTGGATTGCTTTACACACATCAACCGCCTCCTCACTTCTTTTATATTTTATCCCCGCATTTGTAACTGCTTTGATCACATCCACTGCTCTGCGTTCCAGTTCCCCAAACCTCTTTTGGTTGTTTTCCAACATCCGGCTCAATTCGTCCTTATTCTCGGAATATTTGATGAAAAGCAAGACTTCCCGCAGGCTTGACTGGAATTTCATAATCTCCTCATCCGCCATCTGCGCTGGGGCGATCAGCCGCATATAGTAATTATCCATACAAGCCTGCACAGCAGGGTCGGATATCCCCATCATTTCAAATAAACTGAGTGGACCATCCCATGGTTTCGCGCTAAACAGGATGGTCACCGTGATGGAAGGGATTAGTTTATCCTCTTTTCCAAAGCCGCTGAGGAATTCTTCCGAGCCAAATGTTTTCCTTCCTTGCCCATCTGTTTCTTCCCCTTCGTATTTCCCTGCTTCCCTTGTTTTCTTCTTTTGCTCTTCCCTCTCTTTTTTATGCGACCTTGCTGCTTCCTCCACCTGCCCTGCATATTCCAGTGCATCATATAGATAGTTTCGTACTGGCATGGCAAAGTGAACCCGGCTCTGGTTTTCCACCCCATATAATACATATTCCATTTTCCCATCCGTCATTGCCGCGTACAGTTTCTGTACATCCCGGAATTTCTGGACGGGAACGACTGCACTGTCCCCACCATAGGGCAGGGCAATTTCTGTTGGATCACGTTCGGTCAACTCTTCTGGTTTGATCACCTGCTTTCCTTTGTAAATATAGTAATTAAAAATATCTGCAAAAATATTTACATCCTTTACATAGGCTTTTGTAATGGTATCCCCCTTTTCCCATTAAATATGCCATAGTCGTTGGTCACTTTTATCTGACTTTTCGCAAGGAGTCCCCTTCCTTTTCTCACCCCTCACAATGCCCTTCTTCCAAATACCTGTTGAGACAATCCGTATATCTTTCATTTTCTTTTAAATAAGTTAAGAAAATTTTCTCTATTGAAACATTCTGACCATTCATCTTTTTTAGCGAAAATTTTATTTCCCATGGACGGTAATGATTCAAATACATAATAAAAGCTTCTCTGAAAAGTTCGACAATAAAACTGTCCTCATTCGCAGAAAACAAACCAATTAGTTTTTCAATGTTTTGCCTTGCTGTAATAAAAATGTCAGCTCTCCGAATAAATCGCCTGTAAGCAAATCTATATGTCTTTTTAATCGTTCAATTTTTTTATTGTATTCCTCATTATCTTTCGTCAATAACTCAATCATTTCTTCTTTGCATTGTTCGTGATCCTGCATTTAAATTCACCCTTCTTATAGTCTTAGTATCCAATAACTGACAAGAACTTAATCCTCATATTGTTTATATTATACCATTTTATTCTCACTTTTGCAATAAAACTTCTAGGAGGTCTTCATATTTAAAAATACACCACAATAAAAGGAAAAAGTTTCTATATTAGTCTTATCCTCCCAAGCAATTTTTCTCAATTGCATCAGGACTTAAACCCCTAAACTAAATAAAATCTCCCATCAAATTTTCCCTCCCCGCTGTCTTACCACCTCATACATCAGTATCGATGCAGCACAGCTTACATTGAATGAGGAGGCATATGAAGTTTTCGCCATCGGGATTGTACAGAGAATATCGCAGGCCTCCTTAAATGCCTTATTTAATCCCATGGTCTCATTCCCCATCATCAACATCAACGGAACGCTCAGATTCACGTCCCATATGGTTTTTTCTTTGTGTGCGGTGGTTCCAAGCACAGTAAAATTTGGGATCTCACGCTTTAAATTTGCAAGATAAGAAAAAAGTTTTGTATTATCCTCTATGCGAACCACCGGCATATTAAAAAATGAACCCATCGCCGAGACCACCACATCCGGATCATACAGATCAACAGCATGTCCTGTAAGAATCAACATATCCGCACCGAGCGCGTCACAGGAGCGGATCATTGTGCCGAGATTTCCCCGGTTTGATGGGCGGTCAAACAGGACAAGAAAGGGATTTTTTGACAGTGGTACGCTCGTCAATTCATCTTCCCGCATCCCAATCACTGCCATTAACTCCGAAGTATCTTCCTTTCCGCTTAATTCCCGCATCAATTCGGCAGTCAGAGAGTAATTCATCTTTGTGCGGGTATTTGTAATCATCTCCTTTGCCCAATCAGAAAGATTTGTTCTATCATATAAAAAGGAATGGATCTCCCAGTTATTTTTCACTGCCTCATTTAAGCTGCGCACACCCTCCACCAGAAATTCATGATAGCGATAACGCTTATTGCGGTTTGTCTTTAATACCTCAAATTTCTGATATATATTATTTTTATTATATATTTTCGTTTCCTGCATAATCTCTCGCTTTCCTGTATCAATTTTCCTTTTTTTACTAATTTATGCTCATAAACAAAAACCACTGCCAATTTAAATGTATAACGAGTGAACGCTTCTACAATGCTAGTGTAGTAGGAGGCAATTAAATGGGTCCACGAGTATAAAACATTATCTGCATTTTTATAATTATACAAATATGCTTTATCAATATAACAATAATTACATTATTATGGCAGTTAAAAATCAATACTTACTATTACTTCAACCAGATCTACTGAATATTTCCCACCAGTTCTTCATACAGATCAAGCCCGAAACTTGTATTTTCCGGTGCCTGTTCCACCATCCGATAGGTGCGCGTGCCATCCTTTTTTCGCTCCGCACTTAAAAATACCATGGGTTCCTCCCGCTTCCCGTACAGTTCCCGCGCAAATGCTAAGAGATGGGTTACCATACCGATCGAAACCCCATTCTCGTACAATGCTGACACAAGTTCCATCGCGATTACCGAACCCTCCTTCTCCGTGGTGGTCGCAAAGGATTCATTTAACAGCACTAAAGAATCCCTCGTTACCTGGCGCACAATCGCGTCCATCCGGTGCAATTCCTCATCCAGCCGCCCCGAATTCATCGACTGATCTTCCCTTCTGGTAAAATGGGTAAAAATATTGCGGTACAAGCTGCTCTCAAACTGTGCCGCAGAAACAAAGATCCCGCACTGCATCATGATCTGCGCAACACCCAGACTGCGCAGATATGTAGATTTACCGCCCTGGTTTGCCCCCGTAATCACAAGTAATTTACATCCGTCTGCGGAAAGAGCATTGCAGACGGGCTGCATCCGCATTAAAATTGCCATGCTTGGCTCATACAATCCGAAAAACTGGATTCCTCCCGCATTTTTGCTTACGGTCGGAAACGCGAAAGAAAGACCGATGGATTCCATACGCTCAGCCAACTGTACACAGCCCTGCAAAAATGCCGTATGCACCCGAAATGCTTCAAAAAATTCCGCGATCTCCTTAAAAAATGGCATAAGCCATGCGATCACTGCCCGAAATGCCTCCGCCTCAAATTGTTTTGCCTCCAAAATCACTTCCTCTTCCGTCATCGCGACCGTTCCTGTCTGAAAAATTCGCCGCAGGATACCGCCCGCCCCCTCCGTTTTTTTGCTTGCTTCCTGCGATGAGGCTGAGCGGAGATCATCGAGCGCAATGCGGTCAAATTTCATTCCCGCACCAACGCCAATGATAAAGGAAGTTTTTCCTCCCTTGGTAAAAAATTCCATATCGGCAAGTACATTGTCTAATTCCGCTGCAAAATCCGCAGGATAATTTTCCTGTAAACGGATTTTTAAATTATAGAGTCCATTCCCAGGATTAAGTTCCTCCTCCGCCTCCAAAAGAAGTTTTAATTCTTTTAACAGTTCGACAAAACCGCAGAGCAATTCGTAAGTGCTCAACAACTCCCCGCTTCCCGCCCCGCTGCGGGCGCGCTGTTCCTTGGCGCGGATTCCGCCCTGCTCAAGTAATTTTCCCGCCTTCCCGCCAATCTCATACAGATTTTTTATCAATTCCCGGTGCGATAGTGATGTCTCTACAATTTTCTGCCGGTACAAGAGCGTTTCCGGATTAAGCACCGGAATTAACATCAGCCGCTTTACTGTATCATAAATGTAAAAATCTTCCTTTTCCACCGTCTTAAGCGAATCCCCCGCCTTCCAAACCGGGCGGCTCGCCGCCTGAAAGATCACCTTAAGATTTAGATCCTTGATTAGCTCGTCCTTCTGCTCATAGCCCGACTCCTGAGTAAGCTCGGTATCCGGCGCGAGCAGATAAGAATGTAATTTTCCCCGCATAATTATGCTCCTATTTTTAGTTAGTTCCACATCCCTGATTTTTAGTTTTTATTTTCAGTCCCGCATATGCTGTTTTAGTCCCACAAACTGCCCGCTAAACGCTCTTTTAGTTCCGGGTAGGTCAAGTGATATTTTTCCACCAGAGCATAGGCATATCCAACTCCCTCCGGAGCGCGTCGCACAATTTTATAAGTGCGGATATGGGAATCCCGCTCGTCCACACACGCCGCCATACTGACTACTCTGCCTTCCATTCCTTCCTCTGTTTGTTCCTTCTCTTTTTTCCACTCTTCCCCGGTGCCCTTTTCCCCCGCCAATTCCTGAAGATGCGTTACATAGACACCAAAACAGTCCTGTTTGATAAAATGTGCCATTACACGTCTTCCCATAATATACGCATCGTAAGTGGCTGCGGTGGTGAAAAGTTCATTTAAAATTACGAAACTTTTCTGATATCCCCCACACATCATTGGCACGAGGCGCGTAAGCTCCTCTTTTAGTTTTCCCCTCCCGGTTTCCAGGCTCTCCTCCACCGAAAAATGCGTGAGCAGCTCGGAAAAATAGGGCAGACAGGCAAGGGCGCAGGGTGCGGGAAATCCCATCTTGGCAAAATACACAATCTGCCCAAGACTTCGCGCAAACGTTGTCTTTCCCCCCTGGTTCGGTCCGGTAACAACAAGAAAATGCTCGTTCTCCGTATAATAAGCATCATTGCAGACTACGGATTTTTCTCTCTGCTTTAATAAAAGTGCGAGATCGTAAGCCTTTTTAAGTTCCATCCCGCAATTTTCTGCCCCCTCCTTAAAAAATACCGCATAGGTAAGCGGATATCCGGTCTTTCTCACCCGCCGCAAAAAAAGTTCCATCGCAAGATATACCTGTAGCTGCCGCTCAAAGGTCAATACCCACCCAGCAAGAAA
The DNA here is from genome assembly GCA_910577165.1 of uncultured Lachnospiraceae bacterium. Classification (GTDB taxonomy): domain Bacteria; phylum Bacillota; class Clostridia; order Lachnospirales; family Lachnospiraceae; genus RGIG4057. The sequence continues at coordinate 38,236 of CAJTLX010000025.1, read as the reverse complement.
CCTCGGTGCGCGCACTTGCTCGGACATTCCCTTCTCCCTCATCTGCACGGTCAGCTCACGCTTTTGCATTACAAAATAATTTTGTTCGTACTTGCGCAACCTAAGAAAACTTTCCGGATATTTTTTCTGGCATACGGTAAGTACAAAAAATTCTAATTCTCCCACTTCCTTTTTGGCGCGAAACGGATTTTCCAACTGTCCGCGCACAATGCGTCCCTCCTCCATATTTTCCGGAAAAAGGGCACGCAATTTGTCAAAATAATCCCCCGCCTCCTTTTTTTCGGCGGGTACTACGCGCATCCTTTGATTTGCAAATTCTACTCGGAATGCCATAGTTTCAAATTCATCCGAAAGACTTTTCGTATCCTGATAAAACGCCTGATATTCTTCGTCCCCCATATATCTGCAAAATTTCTCTGCAAATGCTTCCAAAAGCCCTCCCGCGCTTTCTTTTTCCCCATCATGGGATTCTTCCTTTTTCTTCTGCCTGAGTAAAAAGGCAGAGGAAAGCGCGTCAAGCGCGTGCGCATACTGCATTCCACAGTCAAGCAAAAGTTTTTGTCGGCACAATTCCCTTTCCGCCATCTGATAGTTCGCCGCATATCCCCTTGCACACTGCATATAATTGGAAAAAATCACCAATTTATCAAAAAATTCTGAATTCTCAAGCGCGCGAAGCACTTCCTGACGTTTTTTTGTTACCCGGATATCTTCCGGCATACGATTAAAATATTTTCGCAGATCATATTCTTTTCGCTCCGCCATAATTTGAGCTGTTACCTGATCTAAATTTAGATCAGCAAAAAATTTTGGCTCCGGAAATGCCTTTTCATAAAATTCTTCCGGATACCCCAAAATCCATATATTTTCTTGTTCCATCGCAAAAACCCCATTCTAAAAATTTCAGAGAATACCCCCTTTAAGGCATATAATGCACCATCTGTAAATCCTATCCCATATGGACAGTATAGCACAAACGAACTTCTTTTTCCATGAAGTTTTAAAAAATCTGTTTCGCTAAAATAAAACAGCAAAAACGATTGATTTATAATTGTTAGATCCCACTATTAGGAACTGCTAAAAACCTACCACAATTGCTGGTTTACCTGATCAATCGGCGATATGCCCCGAAAAATTTTGATAATGGCATGACGGTCAGAGAAATCGATTAGATAAGAAAAAATAATCTTTGTCTGGCAAAACACAAAATTTGGAAGCAATTTTCTCTGCCAGATAAAACGCCATCGCAAATCGCCTCCAAATTTTTACATTTTCATCAAGAATTTACGCGCAACAACACCCTTTCTGCACAATAATTTTTCCTTCTGCCCCTTCAATATCCCGGATAATCTCCCCGACTTTTGGCACATAGATATGACCGGACAGTGGATTTTTAATACTGACGATCGGCGCGGTCAAAGTCGCCTCCACCTCCGACCGCTCAAAACTCAGATCGGTATCCACCATCTCACAATCGATCAGCCGCAGTCCCTTACAGTAGCAAAGTGGCTGTGTGCCGATAATCTTGCAATGTTCAAATGTAAGATTCTCACTGTACCATGCCAGGTATTCCCCCTTGATTGTACTGTTCTTCACCGTAATATTCTTCGCGTGCCAGAACGCATCCTTTGTATCAAAAACACAATGTTCAAATACGGAATCCATGATATATTGAAAAGAATATTTTCCCTTCATCCGCACATTAAAGAAATGGAGCTGAGCTGAGCGCATCATAAAATATTCGCTCTCTGCCGTACAGTCTTTCATATCCACTTTGCGCACCGACCAGCCAAATTCTGGGGAGATTATATCACAGTCACATAATTTCACATTGCTGCACTCGCGCAATGCCTTAATTCCATGAATCTTTGTATCACTGATCAAAATATTGTTCGAATACCACAGTGCCGCACGACAGCCGGGTGTCATTACCGAATCTAAGATTTTTACCCCCTCATCATGCCAGAACGGATAGCGCAGGTTAAAAAAACTTTTTTTTACGGTAATATTCCTTCCCTCCTTAAAAGCACTTTCCCCGTCCGCCGGTCCATCAAAAGTACAATCTTCCACGATAAGACCATCTGCAGCGTACAATGCTCTCTCACTATCAAATACCTGATTGGTAATATTTTCCATATTCTGTTCCCCCTTCTCTGTCAATCTTCTATTTTGCTATATTTTATGCTGCTTATTTTCCGTTTTTTTGATTGTGTAAACCAAATAATCCAGACAGTCAATCCGCTTTTGCTCTCTGTGGAGTTGCTCTAAAAGACCGCGCCGATGCAGCGATAAAAGCTTTAATCCCTCAGCAATTTTATTTTCTTTTACTTCCTGCACAAACGCTGCAATTGTGCTGCTATCACAGCCCGCATCCCTCAAATTCTGGACAATACGCTCCTCACTGTATTCCATTTTCTTTTCCTTCCCCCCTAAAATATTAGTCCAGAGAAAATGTAACACTCACACGGCCATCACCCAGGGCATTTAAAAGATCTTTTTTCGTCACTCCCTCAATCTTTCCCACCCTGGTAAAATTCCAGGTATTAGTATCGTAGTAAATCACCAGTGAATTTCCCTGATAGAGAATAATGTCGCCCGCCTCCGTTACGGTATGTTTATCATTTCTTGGAAGACTTTTTCCAATTTCTCCGACTTTCTCCATATGGGCATAGTCCTCCATATTTATTGTAAGCGATCCCTCCCGCAAAAGTTCCTCCAATGCGTGCGCAGAGGAATTATCTTCAAGCACTGCGGTAAAACTTGTGTCCCCAACGGTGATTTTCATTGTTTTGCCCTCCACAATTTCTTTATTTTCTGTGTTTATTCCCAAAGTATCGATCCATTCCGGCACACTTTGGTCAAGACTTTGCAGTCCCGCACTATTGCTCCAAAATCCGGTCAGGACATCCGCTCCCGCCGCCGATTCCTCAACATGAGCAAAGCTTGTATCCGGCCTACTGCTTGCCGAAGTACAGAACGGAATAATGGTTTTCTTGGAGAAATCATATTCCTCCAAAAATGTGCGGATCGCCATCGGGACATCCCCATGCCAGATGGGATAGCCCACAAATATAGTATTATAGTCCTCCATATGTTCAATCTTTGTTTTTAGTTCCGGTCTGGCACTTGTATTTCTCTCTTCCAGTGCCACATCGTAGACGCTGCGGTAGTCCGCCGGGTAATCCTTTACCGTTTCAAGCTGTATTTTTGTTCCGCTGGTCTTTTCCTCAATAATCTCCGCAATACGTTCCGTATTGCCCGTGCGGGTAAAATATACAATCAAAATTTTATTTTCTGATTTTTCTGGGATTTCTGTTGGAATCGGGGTTGGTGTGGCTGGCACAGGAGTTACGGACACCGTTTTCTTCTCCACTACCCGAACTCTCATCCACAGCTTTCTTGTTTCATCTTCCAGTCTAACTCTCGCGGTGATCCGCACAGTTCCCGGAGCCTTCGCCCGGATTACTCCGTTTTTACTTACCGTGGCAATGGTCTTATCACTGCTGGAAAATCTTACCGATTTTATTGTCGCGGAACTATTTACCTTTAAGGTCACCCTGCTTCCCTCATCCATCCGATAAGTTTTCTTTGTCACCATCTTCTTTCCAATCTGTAAACTTACCGAAATTTCCTTATCTGTGGCGGCATTAACAAATTTTGGAAAAATCCATACACAGAGAAACAAGATCCCTAAAACTGCTATCATTCCTTTTTTCCACAAATTTCTCATCGCAACTCTCTCCTTTTTCAATATTTGCTCTTTTTTCTTTCTCTTTGTGCTACAGTATAACAGATAGGAAACCAGATAACAAATACCTATATTGAATAATTTCCTATGCCTGACAGCTATACTGTTTTTTCTGTTGACAAAACCATATTTTATATGGAAAATAGGATGGGAACTATAATATCAAACAACTATCCTTTTACAGAAACGGAGTATCCTATGGAATTAAGAGTATTACAATATTTTCTTGCTGTAACTAGAGAACAGAGTATTTCCGGTGCGGCTGAGACACTGCATCTCTCACAGCCAACCCTTTCCCGCCAGCTAAAGGAATTGGAGGAGGAACTCGGCAAACAGTTGATGATCCGGGGAAACCGTCATATCACACTGACGGAAGAAGGAATGCTCCTTCGCAAACGGGCGGAGGAAATTGTGGAATTAGTAAAGAAAACAGAGGAGGAAATCTCTATCTCGGACAATTTGATTGCGGGGATATCTCGGTCGGAGCGGGGGAGACGGACAATGTGCGTTTCCTCGCAAGGGCGGCAAAAAAACTTAGGGAAGATCACCCGCTAATCCACTTACATATTATCAGCGGGGATAAAGTGACGATCACAGAAGAACTTGACCGGGGACTGATTGATTTCGGGCTTGTATTTGGGGAGATTGATACCTCAAGATATGAATATATCCCCGTTCCCTATCAGGATACTTGGGGTGTGCTAATGCGCCGGGACTCCCCCCTCGCCAAAAAACAGACCATCGCCATCACGGATCTAAAAGATAAACCGCTGATCCTCTCCAGACAGGCATTCCAGAATGTCGAACTGCGCAATTTTTTTACTGGCGGACAAAAAGAGTGGAATATCGTCGCGACCTAAAATTTGCTGTTTAATGGTTCGCTGATGGTGGAAGAGGGATTGGGATATGCCATCTGTTTTGACAGGATCATCAATGTCTCCGGCGACAGTCCCCTATGTTTCCGCCCGCTTATGCCATCCTCGAAAAGCAGAATGAATATCGTATGGAAAAAGTATCAGATATTCACCAAGGCGGCGGAGTATTTTCTGCAGAAATTGCAGGAAGAAATGTAATAACTCTATTTATGATACGGCTCGTGAGCAGAGATTTTGCAGCATCGATAAATTTGTTCTAACAAGACTACCCGCATCAATTGGTGCGGGAACGTCATTTTGGAGAAACTCAAAAGATAGTCTGCACGCTGTTTTATCTGCTCGGAAAGTCCGAGAGAACCGCCGATAATAAAACTGATATGGGAGTTTCCAAAAATGGCTAACGCGTCTAATTTTTCCGCCAGTTCCTCCGAGGAAAGTTCCTTCCCCTCAATTGCAAGTGCGATCACATAACTCTCTTCCTTAAGATATCTTAAAAGCCTCTCGCCCTCACGGGAGAGAATCTGTTCTCTTATTCCTTCCCCCGCCCCTTCCGGTGTCCTCTCGTCCGCAACTTCAATAATTTCCAGTTTGTGGTAACGGCTGAGCCGTTTTGTATATTCCACCACGGCATCGGTAAAATATTTTTCCTTGATTTTTCCTACACACAGAATGGTAATTCGCATTCTTATCTCCTCCCTGTCACGAAAGCAAAAAATTAATTTGTTCACAAAATGTTATCCTGTCATTCATAATTTGCTCATATTTACCGTCTATACTATAACCAGAGTTTAAGAAATAGTTTTTTTCTTTTTCATACTCTCCTCCTCCCTATTTATATAACAAAAAACCTTAGCAGCCGCTAAGGTTTTTCTGTTTCCTGCGCCGTATCATGCGCTTTTTCCTTACACCGCACCATCCGCACACGCCGTATCATGCGCGCGCGCGTCGCCACTGAGTCAAAGCGGAATCCCCCGTACTCTACAGAAAACATTTCGTTATCCTGAGGAATATGGTCAAGCAGTGAAATTAAAAGTCCGTTCAGAGTGTCAAAACTCTCCTCGTCTTCCCGGCGGACTTTCATTCCCGTTTCCCCGCAAAGTTCCTCAAGGGATACCTCCCCACTTACCATAAAATCTTCGCCTTCCCTGCGGATCAATTCCTCTTCCTTATCGTACTCATCCTTGATATCCCCGACAATCTCCTCCAAAATATCCTCCATTGTCACAAGACCCGCTGTCTGTCCATATTCGTCTGCGACAATTGCCATATGTATTTTCTCCTCCTGCATCGCGCGAAACAAAACGTCCAAATCCTGTGTATCCGGCACAAAATAGGGCTTATGCGCTACCTCGACAAGCGGGCGTTTGCGAAGCTTTCCATCCGTGTAAAAATTCATCACATCTTTTAAATGCAGAACACCGATAATATCATCCACATTTTCTCCATAGAGCGGGAAACGAGAGTAAGGTTCACTCAACATAAAGTTTAGTGCATCCTCAACGCTGGTATCTGCCTGGATCGCTATCATGCGCTTTCGGTGCGTCATCACATCCTTGGCTTCCTTCTCATCAAATTCAATGATATTGGAAATCATTTCTGCTTCCTCCGCCTCCAGCACTCCCTGCTCGTGCCCCTCGTTGACAATGGAGATAATCTCCTCCTCTGTCACATTTTCCCCCGCACTCGCCTTTTTAAAGCCAAACAGACGCAGCAGAAAATTTGAATTTTTCTCAAGCAAAAATACAATCGGCGACAGAATCCGGTAAAGTACGATAATCACGGGAGCCAGCGCGTAAGCCGCCCGCTCCCCGATGCGTCCCGCTATTTTTTTGGGGACGAGAATTCCAAAAAGTACCATCAGATAAATCAAAAAGATAGTCACCAATATCATTGCCATTGCCGTGGGAACTACTGCAATTTCCTCCCCCGTCTGAAGCGCAGGCAAAATCAGATGCCGAATCCAGCCATAGATGCTGAACGCATACATCATTCCGGCAAGCAGACTTGTCGATGTCACAATAATCTCAATGACATTCCGGTAATAATGCGGCGTGTCAAGCAGCATTTTCAGGCGCGCTGCGCGCCTTTCTCCCTCCTTTGCCCTGTGTTCCACACTGCTCTCATTTACATTTCCAAATGCTTCCTCCGCTGCTGCCACCAGTGCATTTAAGCACAGCAAAAGCAACATACCTATCAGCCCGCGTATGGGATGACCGTCCATAACCTTTATTTCTCCTTCCGCTCATATACCGTCTTCACGGCGTCTTCCCGGACTATGTATCAAGCGCGAAGCTGACGCAAAGCGCATGATCGATCCGCTTTAAAATTTCCTGATCCAGATGACATACCTTTTCTTTTAATCTCGACTTGTCAATGGTTCGCACCTGCTCAAGCAGGATCACCGAATCCTTGACTACTCCATATTTGTCCGCTGCAATCTCCACATGGGTTGGGAGCTTTGCCTTGTTCATCTTTGAGGTAATTGCCGCACAGATCACGGTCGGACTATGTTTGTTCCCGGTATCGTTCTGCACAATTAGCACCGGTCTCACTCCGCCCTGCTCCGATCCGACTACCGGACGCAGGTCTGCATAAAAAATATCTCCACGTTTAATTATCACAATAATTCACTCTCCATCTACGAAATTCCGGATTACATTTATTACCATTATCTCCTGAATTTTGTCCTCTTATACAACAGAGTGTAAATTTTGCGTTATGATTTGCCGCTGGTACTCTAATTTTTTCAGGGAACTTTTCTGGCGTTCCCTGGGCGGCGCGCCTGCCATCCGCTAAAAGCTAAACTCCGTCCGCATCTCCACTGGCTTTTCGCCTTTAAAATAAATGCGCGGCACACGTTTTGAAATACCGCAGGCAAACTCATAATGAAATGAACCCGCAAGCTCTGCCGCTTCTTCCATCGAAATAAATTCTTTTCCATCACGCCCGACTAACGTGACAGTATCCCCCTGCTTTGCCTGTGGGATATGTGTCACATCCACCATAAACTGATCCATGCAAATGCGTCCGAGAATCGGCGCGCTCTTTCCGCAAATTAGCACGCGCCCCTTACCTGAGAGAGCGCGGGGATAGCCGTCCGCATATCCTGTCGGGATGGTGGCGATAACCATCGGACGATCGGTAATAAAAGTGCTGCCATATCCAATAGGATATCCCACCCCCACCTTCTTTAAAAACGAAATATGGCTGAAAAGTTCCATCACTGGAGTTAGGGAAAGCTTACTCCTATCCACCTCATCGGACGGATAGAGACCGTAGGTCGATATCCCGCTGCGCACCATATCAAGCTGTGCCTGTGGCATATCAATAATTCCCGCGCTGTTTGCAATATGTTTTACCGGGATCAAAACTCCGCCCTCTGCAAGAAGTTTTTCAAATGCTAAAAACCGCGCAAGCTGTCCGCACGCTGAAGTCTTATCGCGCTCGTCCGCGCATGCCATATGGGAGAACAGCCCTTCAATCTTTATTCCTGGAAGTTTTGCCATCCGGATAATCTCCTGCGCATCTTCCCTGCTCCCCGCATATCCGATCCGTCCCATCCCCGTATCCACTTTAATATGTACTGCGGCAGTGCGCCCCACTGCAACTGCCTCTCTGCTCAATTTTTCCGCCAGAAAAAACTCAAATATGGTCAGCGAAATATCATATTTTATCGCCTCTCTAAACCATTCTTGCGGCGTGTAGCCAAGTACCAGAATCGGCTTTTTTACCCCTGCCCGGCGCAGTTCAATTCCCTCCTCCACCATGGCGACACCGTAAGATGCCACAATCTTTTCCCCTTTTTCCATCGCATCAAATGTTTTTGCGATCGGCACAGCTCCGTGTCCATAGCCATCCGCCTTGATCACCGCCATAATTTTTGTCTGCGGTCGCACCATTTTTCTTGTATTTTGCATATTACGGCACAACGCATCCAAGTCGATCTTTGCGTAAACCCGATGCCAGGTCTCTTTATATTCTGTTTCAACCATATCTCTGCGCGGTTTTTTTACCGCGCTTCGCCTTCTTTCTGTATTATGTCAAATCTTAAATTATGCGGAGAAATCTCGCTCAAGCCAAAGCATCCCATCCAAAATATCCCCCGCCAGCATTGCGCGTCGACCGCATAATTTTTCTGCATACTCCCCAGCAAGCCCATGTAAGAAAACTCCCGCCGTCGCTGCCCTGTATGCCTGCTCTTTCACACACAGCCCGACAATCATCCCGGAAAGCACATCCCCGCTGCCACCAGTCGCCATCCCGTCACATCCGGAACGGTTAATGTATATTTCTTTCTCACAGGCAACTAATGTACTCGCATCCTTCAATACATAGATCAGGTGATTATTATAAATACATTGTCTCGCCGTGTCAATAAAATGTTCTGTAATTTCTTCAATTGTCCGCCCCATCAGTCTGGATAGCTCCCTGGGATGCGGGGTGATAATGGAATTTTTTGGAATATTTTTGGAAATCCATACAAGCCGTTCGGAATTTTGTATTCTTTTCTCTTTCTCCTGACAATCCGCCTCTTTTGCCAAAAGATTCAGCGCGTCCGCATCCAGCACAAACGGTTTTTTCTGCTCTCTTCCCGCCTCAAGCAAGAGAGAAAGATTCTTTGCGGACTCCTCCCCCGTCCCGATCCCCGGTCCTGCCAGTATGGCATCCGCCCAGGCAACCTCCCCAGAAAAAAATTCTGCATCCTCATCCCCCTGCAAGCTCCGGTACAAAGCCTCCGGCAGCATTCGGCGCACTGTGTCCACACATTTCGGGGCGGACAAAAGCTTCACTAACCCCACACCGCAGCGGTACGCCGCTTTTGCCGCCAGATAGGCAGCTCCAGTAATATCTGCTGAACCTGCATAGATCAGGACTTTTCCATAGCTGCCCTTATTAGAATGTGGCACACGCCGGGAAAGTAATCCCTCTCTATCAGATCTCTCATAGGTAAAATATTGATATTCCCCCTCCAAAAGTATCCTGCGATTAAACTTTGGCACAAAACCGGCATCTGCAAGTACGATTCTTCCGCAGTAAAAAGCACCCGGATAAAGGAAATGTCCGATCTTATACTCCCCGAACGTCACCGTGAGCGTTGCCCTCACCGCCGCGCCAAGACATTCCCCCGTCCCCGCAGGGATTCCGGAGGGAATATCAATGGAAAGCACAGGACTTTTCGCCTCATTGATCCGCATAATCAGCGCGCGGTACTCTTCCCCCACCTCCCTGGAAAGTCCGATCCCAAAAATGCCATCCAATATTATATCATATGCGGAAAAATCAATATCTTTGCCTGTCTTCTCGGATTCTGTAAGAGGATCAACCTCTTCCACCCCACATTTCCTTGCGATGGCAAGCTGTTTTTTGGTCAGCTTGCAGGGCGTTTTATTATCCGCAGAATAGAGGCATACGGATGCCCCCCTTAATTTCAGCAGCCTTGCCGCTGCCACCGCATCCCCGCCATTTCCCCCCGCGCCGTACACTACAAGGATATGTTTTCTGGCGAGTAAATTTTCCTGCCCACCAAGCAGTTCCACTGCCTGCCTAGCAATCTGTTCCGCCGCTCTCTCCATCAGCACAATCGCAGGAATCCCTATCTCCTCCGATGTACGGCGATCAATCTCCTTCATCTGCGCCGCGTCCGCAATATACCTCATCTTTTTCCTCCTGCCCCCTCGGTGGCACTACGAGCCAATTATAAAATAATAGCAAAGGCGATCGCATACTCTCTCTCATTTGCAATTGAGATCGGACAGTCGCAAACCCCCATTTCCTCTGCCATGGTAGCTGCCTGATCATGCAAGATCACAAAGGGCTTTCCCCTCCCATCTCTAAGCACTTCAACCTGTTTTGGTGCGACCTTTCCAAATCCCGTGCCAAATGCTTTGACCACCGCTTCCTTCGCCGCCCAGTTATCCGCCGCGCGGGATAATCTCTCCCCGATCATCTCCTGTTCCCTCTCGGTGTAAACCCGCTCCCTAAATGCTTTCTTTTTATATGCACACTCCACGCGGGAGATCTTTACAATATCCGTTCCGACCCCTGCAATCATTCTTCGCTCCCATTCTCAAGTTTGCGATCCAATTGCTCCATCAGTCTAGCACCCAACAGCGAGTGCAGATAAGTATACATCTTGCTATCCTGCATTTCTCTCTCCTGCTGTTCTAAGACGCACATCTTTAATTTTTGTTTCAACTCTGCGATCTCTGCGTCCAACTCCTGCATCCGTTCCTTGTTGACTCGAAAACGACTATAGCAGATACGTGTACTCTCCACCATCAATTCCGCATTGGTCTGCCGGATCTGGTACGGCAGTTCCGAAAGGCTGTCCTCCGTCTGTTTTAACTCTTCATTTAATTCCAGAATCTTTTTCTGGCTTTTGTCCATCTTTTTTTGTTTCAGGCGACCAATCGCGCTTTCGTCCGCACCCATATTGTCCACGATCTCCTGCATCATCTGCGATTTGTACCGCTTGATTCCCTTGATCTGCTCAAACTGCTGTCCCTGCTTTTTCAAAAGATCGTTCAGCTCCAGAACCTTCTTGCGAATCACATCATTTTGCAGATGCTCCGGAAAAATTTCAAGCCATTTCTCATCCAGGATCAGCAGCGGAACATTCTTATTTTGCAGAGAATGGATGATCTCCTCCGCCAATTCTTCAAACCCGTCCGTCTTTTTATTCCGTCTCAATTCCCCCATCTCCTTCCTCCGATTCATCAGAGTGAACCGATGCTGATTTCAGCTTGTAGGAAAGCCGCATCAAACTCTCCGACAAATGTACATTTTCAAGAACAATTTCTTTTGGCAAGTCCAAATCCGTCGGGGCAAAATTCCAAAATGCCCTCACTCCGCATGATATCAGTTTGGTTGCCACGCACGCTGCCGTTTCTCCCGGAATAGTTAATGCGGCAATTTTAACCTCGTTCTTTTGCAGAAAATCCGGAATTTCTTCCATCGACCGCACCCTCACCCCCCGAATCTGTCTGCCAATCTTTTTTTGATCAATATCAAAAATTCCACGGATAAGAAAACCGCCGCGCTCAAAATCCTTGTAGTTTGCAAGTGCCTGTCCGAGATTGCCCGCACCAATGATAATTACACCCGTCTTTGTATCTAACCCCAGTATCTTTCCGATCTCCGTGTGCAAAAACTCGACATTGTACCCATAGCCCTGCTGCCCAAATCCGCCAAAATGATTTAGATCCTGGCGAATCTGCGATGCAGTAACATTCATTTTCCGGCTTAATTCCTTTGATGAGATACGGACAACATCCCTTTCGAGCAATTCGCCCAGATGACGATAATATCTTGGAAGTCGCTTCACTATCGCCGCTGAAATTTCCCTTTCCTTCAAAATGCTCTCCTCCTCTCCCCAGATAAACCCCATATCACTATTCCATTATTATAGTAAATTGTTAAGAAATTGTCAATCATTTCCTCCCACCCGCCATCTTTTTTCGATTTTTCATTGAAATTTCTCCATCAATCGTTTATAATAAAATCAGGGGTGTTATTGATATCTGAGGAGGTACAAAATATGGACGAAAAAAGAAAAAACCAAAGGTTCAATATAAGACTGGAGTTAATGATTTCTTCCCTGTTTCGTCAGGACAATGTATTGGTAGAAAACATTGATGAACCGATCATGGTCGTAGATATGTCAAAGGGGGGGATCGGCTTTCAGACGCAGAGCATTCTTCCGGTCGGCTACTATTTTAATGCGTGCATCCAGCTTCATCCGGAGAATGATTCCAAGCTTTACTGCGTGGTCAAGATTATCCGCTGTACCGACTTAGGACATGGGCTAAAAAGTTACGGTTGTGAATTTGTCGGACTTGCACCGGTGCTTTCCTTTATCTTTGACGACTATATTGAGACATATGCCAATGAACAGTAAAATTTAGGGGGTTGTCGCGCGAGGAAGAAACCATACATTGTATACATTCTTCTTCGCGCGACAACCCCTTCTTTTAAATATCATATTTTGCTGCAAGTCTTGCCGGGGGCAAAGATAAAAGTCTTGTCACCGGAATCAGCGAGATAAGCAGATAATACAAAAAAATTCCCAGACCGACTACTGCGCCCGCCTGCCACGGCAGCACCATAAAAAATCCCAGATCAGTAAACAGATTCAGGATCGCCACCACCACCCAGGTAAGCACAGCAGCGGGCAGAATACTCTGCATTGCCAAAAAGAAACTTTCTATTCCAAAAATTTCTAAAATCTTCTTTTTCGGCAGACCCAAAAGCCGGTATACCGCTAACATCCCAACGCGCTGCTGCACATAGGAACGCTGTAAAAGGTAGAGCATCACCATGGATAAAGCGATAATCGTAACCGTAATGATCGTTCTCGCATCCGCTTTCATCGAAGCGGCGGTCTTATATTTTTGCAGTGCTTCACCGTTGCGATCCCTTAATTTATACTGAATCTTCCCCTTATAATCCCGCTCCAAAATCCGGGTCAGCGTTGTTCTCATCGCCTCTTTATCCTGCGCGTAAAAATCATAGGTCAAACTATTCATCGAAAGCACAAGCTTTTCAAATGCGGCATCGGAAATTATCAGTCTTGCGTGAGTGGGTACTTCCAGCGCGGCAGCAATCTCAAAAATTGTTGTATTGTTCGCCCTAAACCCGGAGCCAATTTTATTTTTATAGGAAATCCCCGCATTGTTCGTTACCACAATACACTCATCCGGCGCAAGTTCCTCCCCGTCATATAGCCCCTTGTACTCTTCCGCTTCCATAAACTCAGAAAAGCCAAGAATCTCCGCTCCCATATCCCCTATGGAGATAAGACCCGCCCACGGAACATAAAGTGTCGGATCACCGCAATCGCAGATTCCCACAATCACTCCCTTATAATTCTTCTTAAAAAAATCCAGAGAAATTCCCAAAAACTGTTCAATGCTAAAAATACCATTTTGTAGCACACCATCCTGTTTAAGCACGGTATCAAGAACCCACCGATCAATTACAACTTCGTCAACCTTGGTTGGCATTCTTCCATAAATTAAGGAGGATTCTGTAAGCCGGTCAGTCGGCGCGTAGCTGAAATCTTTTAGCTTTACCGAAATTTCCCCAAGCTGCGGAAAAGTATGCAGAGAAAAACTGGCATTAGTAAATGTCACATGGGGCAGCAGATCAAAATCTGCATCCTCAGCTTTTAGCGTGGCAATCAATTCTGGCACTAGAGAGAGTACACCGCGCGCCGCATCCGGATCCAGTGGATCAAGATCAGAACCGCGCTCAATTGTCATTTCCAAAATATGGGAATCACTTACCAAAAATTCTTTTGGATCAATTGTGGAAAGGGTGAGATAATCCCCTGCGATCCACACGGTAAGCACAGTCATTGCTGCAAGGAAGAAGCAGATACTTCCCCGCTTTATTCCCTCCCCATGCATCAGCCGCCTGGCTTCCTCCACCACTTTTCGAAAAGGAAATCCAAATCCTGCCTTTGCTGGCGCATCCGGTTCTTTCGGAGTCAGGGTATCATCCATCTCTGAGAGCGTAAGTGCCGGTGAGATTCCCTCTTTTATTATAGGAAGTTCACCGTTTTTTGAGCAGCTTATTGTGCGCGCATCACTCGTCTTTATAACAATCTTGTTATTTAATATGGCGATGGTCAGATCCGCTGGGAGTGCCCCCTCCTCGGCAAGAACACGGATGGTAATCCTATTGTCTGAAACATGGGAAGATTCATAATCCCCTGCATAGAGGGTACTTCCCTCACCCGCCAAAAATTTTTCGCGCTTCCAACTTGTCTCATCCGCCACCACACGCCCGTCCGAAAGTGTAATAATCCGATCGGCAAAAAAACGCGCGATCTGTTCTTCATGTGTCACCATAACCACAAGACTATTCTTTGAAATCTGGCGGAGCAGTGTGCAGATATTTAAGGTGTTCTCCTCATCCAGATTTCCCGTCGGTTCATCCGCAAAAATCACTCTCGGTCTTCTTGCAATCGCCCGGGCAATCGCGACGCGCTGCTGCTGTCCGCCGGAGAGTTCCCCGACTTTTCTGCGGGAGTAGCGCGACATATTTACTGCCTCAAGTGCCTCATTTACGCGGGCAAGCCTCTCCTTATGTGTAAGTGCTAAGGCGTGCAGCCCCAAATAGACATTGTACGCGACACTGTGATCGGGAAGGAGATAATAATTCTGAAAAATATAGCTGAAACTATTATCGCGCTCCCGCTCATACTCGCGCGTCCCCGATTTGGAAACGGTGGTTTCTAGTGCCGTGATCTGACCGCCATCAAAAGAGTCCAGTCCCCCCACCGCGTTTAGCAGGCTGGTCTTTCCGCAGCCGGAAGCCCCGATAATACAGATAAAACCAACATCGGGCAGCGTTAAGGAAATATCATGCAGCACATGGTTTGCATTGCGGCTTTTTCTGTCATAAGTTTTATTCAGATTTTTAATCTCTATCATTCCTCTTCCTCCTCCCTGTCCAGGTCTAAATCTGTATAATCCAAACTGGATGGATATACCTGGAGGCCGATAAAGCGTTGAATCCACAAAGCTGCCAAAAACCCAGCCATAAGATGGATCGCCATAAAGATCAAAATATAGCTTAGAGGCAAATATTTCACAATCTGTACAATCCGGGAAATCCCCGCCCTCGCCGCGAAAAATATTGCCACAAAAGCAAGGAATTGTCCTGCCAATGTAAAAACAATTACCTGCCATAAAACAGAGTGTTTCGCCGTGTGGCAGCGAAGTCCAAGATTAGCCAACAATTTAAATTCTCCCGTCTCCATACTAAACATTGCACGCAGCACAAAAATTTGCAGGAAAAAGATGGCAGCCAACGCAAGAATACAGATTTTTAAAGTCTGCAGACGCTCGGCGGCAAGCCTTTCATTCTGCTTGGTCAATCCTATCTGATACGGGGACAATGCCGGATAGCCCAATTCATGCACTGCCTTTAACACGCGATCCGTGTAGGCATAATCCGATATCGTAAGCGATATTACCCCGCTCCCCGTATTCGGCACTATCTGTTCAAATAGCCCCGGTTTTACAAGATAATAATACCGGTAAGTGGAAGTGTGTGTCCCATAAGGTTTGAGCATAAAGGGATTTTCATCGATATCGAAAAAAGGATATTGCGTTTTATAATATTCCTCTTCTACATTAAGATCTCCCCATCCCTTATTTATAACTTTAGAATATAACTGATCCAGCAACGAAGATTCCATGGCAACGGAACAGATAAATCTTCCCCCCATCGGGTCATCTCCCGTAACATATAAATTATCCGGAATATCATAGATTGGCGCGAAAATTGCTTCCCCCATCCTGCCCCCAGTTAAAACACGTCCTAACTGCTCTGCAACATAAAAATGCCGTCCCAGATCGGTCACTCCCACCACGGTAGCCTTCACCTCGATATAAGTGCCAACGGGCCATGATTTTTTATTGCAGATGTAAAAGGTTATCTCTGTCCCAATCATTTCTTCTTTTCCCACAGCCACGATCTCGTACATATTCTCTGGCAAACGTCCCGCCGTTAAAAACTTATCCTCCGGCAAATACGGCACGGTCTGCAAAAAAATATTGGTATCGCCAAGGGTGAGCGTCTCCTTGATCTCCCCGGTTGGAGAGCCAAAATCATTCACAACCGCCTCAAAATGCCGATTATAATCCACACCGTCCCGATAATAGAAATTGATATCCGAGACAAAGCCATAACGCTCAATTCTCTCCACAAAGGGAAGTGCAAGCAGTGCATCGTAATCCTCTTTTGTCATGCTCGTCCCATCCTCCTTCACCACAGCAATTCGGGTTTTTTCCCCATTTGCAAAAGCGGAAGGATCGTAAGCTCTGGTAAAACTATCGTCGATATTGATTACAAATGTGCCAGCAAAAACAAAGAGTGCCAATGCCGTAAGTGCGAAGAAAAACAGCATGATTGCCGACCAGATAGGACGCGAGCTTATCTGGAGAAATGCAGTATATCGGCTTAGATTTTTCGCTTTCTTTCCCAGATCTGCTTTTAAGGATGTTTTTTCCTTGTCGCAAATAAAATTGTCAATATCTTTTTGTGTAATCCGACTTTTTTCTGTATTGTCCCCGTCATCGACTGTTTCCTCTGCCGTCCGCACTTTTCTTTCCTCTATCTGCCGCAATCTTATATCCGCATCCACCTCGCCATCCCGGATGATAATGCGCCGGGTGGCGAATTCCTGCGCTTCGTTAAAATCATGTGTAACCATTAGCACCAGCCGTTCCCTCGCTGCTGCGGCAAGCAGTTGTATAACTTTCGCGCTGTTCTCGCGGTCAAGATTTCCGGTCGGCTCATCCGCAATCAAAATTGGCGCGGGCTTAGCCAAAGCTCTTGCAATAGAAAGACGCTGTTTTTGTCCGCTCGAAAGTTTGGCGGCACGGCGTTTCTTCTTATCTAATAATTCCACTTCGGCGAGAATCTCCTCCGCGCGCGCCGCTGCACGCGCCTTGTCCATTCCCGTTAGGATCAGCGCGCTGACCACGTTTTCAATTACTGTGCAGCCCGGCAGAATATCATAGTTTTGTGAGATAAAACTGATGCGGCTGATGCGGTACTGCTCCCAGTCCGGCAGCCCATAATGGGAAGTCGGCTTCCCGTTTACACTCATCTCCCCGCCCTCATAGGGCAAGATCCCCGCGATTACTTTGGCCAGAGTGGATTTTCCACTGCCGCTCTCACCGGTGATGGCGACAAACTCTCCCCGCGCGAACTCCAAGCTAATTCCGTGCAGCCCCATCACAACGGACTGACCGGAAGTATAATATTTTGAAATATTTTCAAGGGTTAAAAATGCAGACATATAAAATTCCTCCAGGGTTCCCCACCGAACCCGGTAAAAAATCACAGATACAGTCGGAAATTGATGCTACATAGTATATAGCATATGATGCAAAAATGCAAGTAAGATGAATTTATTTCATCTTTAAGCGTATTACCTTTTATTTTTAGAAAAATGGTGTCAAATTTAAAGTGATGTCAAGTTTAAAATAAAATAGAAGTACTTTGTGATTAGTGTGCCATATAGTTTTGTTTTTTGGAGGAGAAACTTGATCGATGGTCGCTTGACCAGAATTAGAAATTCTTTCCGAATATCTGGATGTTTTTCCATTTTCATCATTTTCCGGAAGCAGTTTTGTCCGCCTGTAAAAGCAAAATAAGATAGATCGAATGCCCCCAAATATCCAGAAAGAACAAAAGAATATCATATTTTTTCAAAATTTTTTTGTTTACCCTAGTTAATTATATCCGGCAACCAGAACACCCGATAGATTCTTGAATTTTAAGTCCTTTTTTATTCCAAGAAAACATATCATGTAGATTTTCACATATGCAGATATAATAATATTATTATCCCACATATTTATTTATAACAAATACATTACCCAATCAAAACATCTTTCCCTTCAAACGCAAACCCATATTTCCGGATACGCGCGGAGGGAATTCCTTCCACATTCATGTTCGCCTCATAATGCATTTCCTCAATCTGTTCCAGCGCGGTTTTTACCGTATCTTCCAATGTATCTTCCTTCTTTGCATCGCGCACCTTAAATTCGATAATGATCGCATCATCGGTTTTATTCTTCGGTTTTAGCATCACATCATATCGACCATAACCGCTCTCACGGTTTGACGTGATAAAATACCGGTCAAAGAGTTCAACAATCAGTCCAAGCACAAACCCGTGATAAAAACGCTCTGGTTTTGCCGTCTTGGAAGGTTTTGTCCCCGTATCAAAATAACTGAAAATATCCTGCGTGATATGGTTCATATAAAGATTCATCGCACTCACATCACCAGCCAGTAACACCTTAATAAAATCGTTATAGTATATATTTCTTTTGGTAAACCAATCGCGGATCATATGTTCAAACATAATCTGCACTTCCTCGTTTGTAAGTTTTAACTCGTATTCTTTTTTTCTCCGCCCTGCATCAAAACGAAATTTTTCCACCTTCAAATATCCACTTGCAAGCAATAAGCCCCAGATAGCGGTATCGCTGTGGCCAATCTGCTGAAAAATAATCTGCTCGTCAACTTCGGTGCGAATCGTGCCGCCACTTAATAAATCCTCCATCTTTTGTTTGATCTCATTGTTCCCTTCCCGGACAAGCTGATTGACAAGGCTGTTGCTGCTCGTGTTTGCCCAGTAAGTGTCAAATTGTTTATAGCGCAAAAAATTGATGATTGACCAGGGATTATAAATATCCGTCCGTTCCCCGAACGTAAAACCATCGTACCAATATTTGACCTCATCTTCCTGCTCAGTAAGCCCATACTCCGCCAATGCATCAGAAACTTCCTCCTGCGTAAAACCGAAGGAATCCGTGTATTGGTTCGTTGTGGTCGTCACGACAACAAGATTATTCAGACCGGAAAAAATTGACTCCTTGCTAACTCGCGTGATCCCCGTTAAGATCGCGCGTTCCAAGTAGGGGTTTGTCTTAAATGTGGAATTAAATAAACTGCGGATAAAGGAGGTGATCTCATCCCAATATCCGTTCACGTAAGCTTCCTGCACCGGGGTATCATACTCATCGAGCAGGATGATCACTTTTTTTCCGTAATGCTTCATCAGAAGCTCGGAGAGCAGATTTAAGGATACCGCCAATGTATCACAATCCATATTGGAAGAAAGTTCAAGAGATAATTTTTTGTCTGTTTCGTCCATTGAATCATCTGCTTGAAAAAAAGGGGTATATTTCCGGAACAGTTGACAAATCAAAATTCGGATTTTATTTTGGACGGACTGATAAGTATTCCCATTTATATTCGCAAAAGAGAGGCTGAGTACCGGGTAAGTTCCCTGCAATTCTCTGTATTTTTCATCTTTCCAGATGGAAAGCTCCGCAAACAAATCCTCCCGCCCCGCGTATTCCACGGAAAAAAATTTATTTACCATATCCATATTTAATGTCTTGCCAAACCGCCTTGGGCGGGTAATCAGGGTAACGGCATCCATGCTTTCCCACCATTCTTTTATAAAATTCGTTTTGTCAATATAAAAACAATGATTTGCAATAATCCCCTCAAAATCCTGGTTCCCGATCGCGACTGTCCTTGCCATACCTTCCCTCCAATCCAAATTTTACATCCGGTTTCTGAGTACATTATAGCATCCAATAGTGGTATTTACAAGGCAAAAGAGGCTAAGGCATCGGCTTAATTTTCTTCCTTATCTTTAATTTCTAGCAAATCGCAGATATCACAATCAAGATACTCACATAATCTTACTGCCAGACTCGCATCAATTCTCTGAAATTCATCCCGATAATATCTATTCAGATTCGTTCTCTGCAAATCCAGATCCTTACATATTTTTGTTCTGGATATTCCCTTCTCTTTTAAAAGTTCCGGCAAACGCATATGCAGATATTTCATTTTCACCATCCACTCCTTCTTTTTTTGCTATTATAAATAAGCTTTGCTTAAAATATAATTCCCTATATAGACAAATCTTATATATATAGGGTCTAATTAGACAGGGTTTATTCAAACAGGGCTTATATCCGATATGGAATAACTCCCGCCTCTATAGACGGTGAACAGCTTGTTGGTATCAGTGACAAGACTGCCTCCCTTATCTGATATCTTTAGCGGATTGAATCCTCAATATTTTATTTTTATAGAAGGGAAAATAATGATGAAAAAAAAGATCTTTATTACAAAAGATGAAAGAAGAAGATGTAAAAAACAGCAAAAGCCTATGCAAAACTAAATAGGAATAATGATATTGTAATCGTTGATACCGGTAAATATGGATTTGTAAAATTAAGTGACTATACCCCTCAAGATGGATTTACGATTATGGAAACTTTTACAGACAGCAAAAAATTATTTGATAACTTATGGGACGATTGGTTAATTACTCAACTTTATTTAAAAGTAAAAGAAAAAGGGTCGTCAGAAATAGATTGTGAAAATATCCTTCAATATTTGTCGGCAAACGAACGAAAAATATTTATGGCTAAACGCCATTATTTTGCAAGAAAGGCGGGATTAAAAAAGAAAAGGAAATCCAACTTTACTTTTTTCTCCTTATACAAAAAATCTTGATTTCTCCACTCATTGCGATTATAATGTCCTTGTTGATTGGAATCGCTTTGTGAGAGATTCCCGCTAAAGCACAGATATTTATACGGAGGTTTATTATGGGCGGATTTTTTGCAGTAGCTTCAAAGGAAGATTGTGTATTTGATTTGTTTTTCGGCACGGACTATCACTCGCATCTTGGGACAAGGCGCGGCGGTATGGCCGTCTTTGGGGAGAAGGGGTTTGACCGCTCCATTCACAATATTGAAAATTCCCCGTTCCGCACCAAATTTGAAAAGGATATCAACCAGATGAAGGGGCATTTCGGAGTTGGCTGCATCTCCGACTACGAGCCTCAGCCCCTCTTAGTTCGGTCACATCACGGCACCTACGCGATCACAACAGTCGGGAAAGTAAATAATACCGATGCGATTGTGGATACTTTATTTCAGAATGGAAATTCCCATTTTCTTGAGATGAGTGGTGGAGATATCAATACTACAGAACTCGTTGCTGCCATTATCAATCAGAAGGAAAATATTGTCGAGGGAATTCAGTATGCGCAGGAACTAATCGACGGTTCCATGACCATTCTTTTGCTGATGCAAAAGGGCATCTATGTTGCGCGTGATAAAATGGGGCGCACTCCCGTTGCCTTAGGAAAGAAGGATGGCTCCATCTGCGCCGCCTTTGAAAGCTTTTCCTATCTAAATCTCGGCTACTCCAATCTAAAAGAATTAGGTCCCGGAGAAATTGTGGTTCTCACGCCGGATACGGTTACAACGCTTGCTGCTCCGGGCAAAGATATGAAAATTTGTACTTTCCTTTGGGTTTATTACGGCTATCCCTCCTCATCCTACGAGGGGATCAGCGTCGAGCGGATGCGCTACAACTGCGGGAAACTGATGGCAAAGCGCGATAAGGTAAAGCCGGATGTTGTCGCGGGAGTTCCGGATTCCGGCACTGCCCATGCCGTTGGCTATGCGAACGAGTCCGGTATCCCGTTCTCCCGCCCATTTATCAAATATACCCCAACCTGGCCGCGCTCCTTTATGCCGACCATCCAGCAAAAGCGCAATCTGATTGCAAAGATGAAGCTGATCCCAGTGCATGATCTGATTGAGGGGCAGAGTATGGTGCTGATTGACGATTCGATTGTGCGCGGCACACAGCTTGGCGAAACCACCGAATTTCTCTACCAGAGCGGCGCGAAGGAAGTTCATATCCGCCCGGCTTGCCCGCCGATTATGTACGGGTGCAAATATTTAAATTTCTCGCGCTCGACTTCCGAGATGGACTTGATTGCGCGCCGTGTGATCGCGCGTCTCGAGGGGGAGAAGGCAAACGATGAGGAAGTGCTTAGCCGCTATGCTGACCCGGACACGGAGGAATATGCGGCGATGGTTGAGGAGATCCGCAAGGAATTAGGATTTACTTCACTGCAATTTAACCGGTTGGATGATATGTTGGCGGCGGTGGAGATCGATCCGTGCAAACTGTGTACGTACTGCTGGAACGGAAAGGAATAAGATCAAAAAGTGCGGGACAGAAAACAATAATCTCTGTCCCGCCCCTGCAATCCGCTAAAGGCTATCTAATTTATTTTTTTTCTAACGCCTGTCTTAAACGTTCATTCACCTTTCCGGGATCTGCCTTCCCCTTCATCGCCTTCATGGTCTGCCCGACTAAAAATCCGAATGCCCTGTCTTTTCCTCCCTTAAAATCTGCCACGGACTGCGTATTTTCTGCTAATACGCGCAAAATTGTTTCTCCCAAAAGTGCATCATCCTGCACCATCAAAAGTCCTTTTTCTTTTACATATGTTTCCGGTTCAATATTTTCTTTAAAAATCTGTTCAAATACTTCCTTGGCTACTGTGCGGTTGATCTTCCCCTCATCAATCAGTGTGATCAGCGAGGCGAGTTTTTTTGGTTCGAGCAAAAGATCCTCCGCGTCCATCTCCGCTTCCTTTAGCAAGCGCATGGTTTCCACCATCAGCCAGTTGGAAACTTCCTTTGGTTTACCACAGAGTGCCACGCACTCTTCAAAGATATCCGCCATCTTTTTTGCCCCGGTAATAATTGCCGCATCGTAGGCAGGAATTCCAAATTCTTTTTCGTATCGCGCCATTTTTGCATCGCGCAGTTCCGGTTCGCGTGCCTTGATCTCAGAGAGCCACTCTTCTGTAATTTCAAGCGACACAAGATCTGGCTCCGGAAAATACCGATAGTCCTGTGCGTCCTCCTTCGAGCGCATCGCAAAGCTGGTATCCTTATTCTCATCCCAACGCCTTGTCTCCTGCACAATCCGTCCCCCGTAGGAAAGTACCTCGATCTGACGTTTTCTCTCGCCCTCCACGGCGCGCGCAATTGCCTTGAACGAGTTCATATTCTTCATTTCTGTGCGCGTTCCAAATTTTTCCACTCCCATCTCACGGACGGAGAGATTGATATCCGCGCGCAGCGAACCTTCCTGCATTTTACAGTCCGATACACCGAGGTATTTTAAGATCAGCCGCAATTTTTCCAAATACGCAATCACCTCGTCCGCAGAGCGCATATCCGGCTCGCTCACAATCTCAATCAACGGCACGCCGCAGCGGTTGTAATCCACCAGTGTGCAGTCCTCCCAGGGGTCGTGTATCAGCTTGCCCGCATCCTCCTCCATATGAATTTCATGAATACCAATCCGCTTTTTCCCCGCACCCGTCTCAATTTCAATTCCGCCATTTCTGCAAATTGGCAGATAGAGCTGCGAGATCTGATACGCCTTTGGCAGATCGGGATAAAAATAATTTTTCCGGTCAAATTTTGCATTTCTTGTGATCTCACAATCCATCGCAAGCCCTGCGGCAATTGCATACTCCACTACTTTTTTATTTAGTACCGGCAATGTCCCCGGCATCCCCATACAGACCGGGCAGCAGTGCGTATTTGGTTTTCCTCCAAACTCCGTGGTGCAGCCGCAGAAAATCTTTGTTTTTGTCGCCAGCTCCACATGGACTTCAAGCCCAATCACGGTCTCATAATTTTTCATTTTTAACCTCCTCGCTGTAATTTACTTTATCGATTGCTCAAAACAATATGCGGCGCGAAGAATTTCTCTCTCCCCAAAAGGTTTGCCAATCAACTGTAATCCGACAGGAAGTCCCGCCTTATCCCTCCCGCAAGGTAAGCTGATGGCGGGAAGCCCCGCCAGATTCACGGAGACCGTATAAATATCTCCCAGATACATTTTGAGTGGATCGGACAAATTTTCTCCAAGTTTTAGTGCGGTCGTCGGTGCAGTTGGTCCCAGGATCAAATCATATTTTTCAAAGGCGCGGTCAAATCCCCTTTTTATCACTGCCTTTACCTTGAGTGCCTTGTTATAGTACGCATCATAATAGCCGGAGCTTAATACAAATGCCCCGATCATCATACGGCGTTTTGTCTCCTCCCCAAAGCCTTCTGTGCGGGTGCGCCTATACATTTCTTCTAATCCCTCGTAATCTTCTGTGCGAAATCCATATTTTACGCCATCGTAGCGCGAGAGATTGGAACTTGCCTCCGCACAGGCGATCACATAGTAGGCAGGAATTGCATAATCCACTGCTTCAAGGTCAAATTCCTCCACCATAGCACCCCTTTTTCGCAGCAGATCCGCTGCCGAAAGAACGGCGGATCTTACCTCGTCATCCAGTCCTTTTCCGAGATACCCGCGCGGAATGCCAATGCGCATTCCCGAAATATCATCCGCAAGCGCGCCAAGATAAGAAAATTCCTTCTGCTGCACACTGGTGGAATCTTTGATATCGCCTCCCGCAATGACGGAGAGCATTGCCGCGCAGTCCGCTACATCCTTTCCGATCGGTCCTATCTGGTCGAGCGAGGAAGCATAGGCAATCAATCCATATCGGGAAACCGTGCCATAGGTGGGCTTGATCCCGACAACACCACAGAAGGCACTGGGCTGGCGAATGGAGCCACCAGTATCCGAACCAAGTGCCAAAAACGCTTCCCCCGCTGCCACTGCTGCCGCAGAACCACCTGATGAACCGCCCGGAACTCTCGTGATATCGCGCGGATTTTTCGTCGCTCCAAAATAAGAAGTTTCTGTGGTACTTCCCATCGCAAATTCATCCATATTAGTTTTCCCAAGCACAATCATTCCCGCCGCATCCAGTTTTTTAACTACTGTGGCATTGTAGGGCGGTTTAAAATTTTCGAGAATTTTCGAAGCACAGGTAGTTCTTATCCCTTCTGTGCAAATATTATCCTTAACAGCAATCGGTACTCCTGCAAGCGGCGAGGTGTATTCCCCTGTGCGAATCCCCTCCTGCACTTTTTTTGCGCAGGCAAGTGCCTCCTCCTCTAATACGGTGATATAGCAGTGATATTCACCCTCGCGCTCCCTTATCATATCAAGCTGTGTGCGCACTGCTTCCTCAACCGAAATTTCTCCCGCCTGAATTTTTCTTCCAAGTTCGAGAGCCGTCAATTTTGTTATCTCCATAGATTCCGCCTTTCTTTGAAATTTTTACCATTGCCCACTGCCTTTATCCCACAGTCTTTGGCACTATAAACTGCCCTTCCTTGCTTCGCGGCGCATTTAACAGCAAACTTTCTGTTTCCTCTTTATTTGTCACCACGTCCTCCCGAAACACATTGGTAAGGGGAAACACATGGGACATCGGCTCAAGTTCCCCGGTATCAAGCCCGTTCATCGTATCCATATACTCAAGAATTTTGGAGAGATCCTCCTTTGCCTTCTCCGCTGCCCCCTTATCAAGCTCCAATTTTGCAAGTGCTGCCACATAGGCAATTATCCCGTCCGTTATCTCCATGATAAAACCTCCTCTGATTTTTCTCAGCCATTCAATCAAATTTTACTTAGCGTCCCAGCTATATCGCCTATTTCTCCTGTATATTTTACGGGGTCAGTCTGGTTACATCCCTTGGAAATAATGCCGCTTCCCTTACATTAGCCTCGCCAATCAGTCGCATAGTCAGTCGCTCCAAGCCAATGCCAAGTCCCCCATGCGGCGGCATTCCATATTTAAAAATCATAAGGTAATCCGCAAACTCCTCCGGGTTCATCCCCCGCTTTTCCATCTTTTTTACTATCGTATCATAATCATGAATGCGCTGCCCGCCCGTCGTCACTTCCATTCCCTTAAAAAGCAAGTCAAAACTCAGTGTAAACTTCGGGTCAGCAGGGTCATCCATCGCATAAAACGGTCGTTTTTTTGAAGGGTAATGTGTGACAAAGACAAAATCGCTGTCGTATTCCTCTTTAAAGTACCGCCCAATTAAAACTTCCTCTTCCGGCTCTAAATCATAGGGATTTTTGATTGTATGCCCGTATTTTTCCGATGCAAGCCGTTTTGCCTCGTCAAAGCGCGCTGACGGAATTTTTGTTGTATCCGGCAAAGTAATTTCAAGCAGGGAAAGCTCCCTTTGATATTCCTCGCTCAGCAATTGCATCACATAGGAGAGCATTGCTGTTTCCATCTCCATAATCTCTGAAAAATCTTCAATATAACCCATCTCAAAATCCAGTCCTGTATACTCATTTAAATGCCGCACAGTATTATGTTTCTCCGCACGGAAAACCGGTCCCACCTCGAAAACGCGGTCATAGACACCGACCATGGTCTGCTTGTAAAACTGCGGGCTTTGCGCTAAAAATGCAGGTTTTCCAAAATATTCCAATTTAAAAACATTCGCTCCGCCCTCCGCGTTGCCCGATACAATCTTTGGAGTATGGATTTCAGTAAAGTGCTGTTCAAATAAAAAATCGCGAAATCCGCGCACAATTCCTTCCTGAAGTTTAAAAATTGCACGCTCCCGCAGGTTGCGCAGTGAGATAGGTCTTAAATTTAATTTGGCTTCCAGAGAAGTGTTTAATTTCCTCTTTGCAATCGGCAGAGGAAGTATCACATCCTTATCCGGCGCAGAAAGCACAAGAATTTTCGTTATCCGGAGTTCAACTCCCTGCGGCGCACGGCTCTCTTTTCTCACCATACCGGAAACCTTTACTGCTGTTCCCTCCTTTAATGTGCGCACGGTATCCGCCAATTCTATTTCCTCTTCATCTGTTACGCACTGTACTAATCCCTCATCACTGCGCAGTACCAGAAATAAAATCTCCCCCATATCGCGCAGGGTATGCACCATTCCGCTTACCCTCACTTCTCTGCCATCCCAATCCCCCTGCAAAATCTCACTGATCCTTACTGTATCTTTTTGTTTAATTCCTGTGATAAACTCCATCGTCCTGCCTCCTTTTCAAATCAAAACAGATATGCAATTTTCTGTGCCGGACATCTCCATATCGCCGAGCAGGAGAAAATCTTTTTTCCTGCTCGACGTACAGGGTGCGCGCTGTGTTAGCAACAATTTTTCATATATGTTTACACATATTCGCATCTCTGCGTATAAAAAAAGCCCCGGAATCCGGAGCTGTGCCCTGCCGCACAAAATCCAAAATCCCGGGACGAGAAATTTCCATCCATTTCCCGCGGTACCACCCGCGTTGGGAAGCACCTTTGCCTCCCCTCTCTTACGCTTAACGCGCGCAACGCACGACCCTACTGATATTTCAAGCCGCGAGCTCCAGAGTGTTCCCATATCGTATCGCCGCATCATGGGTATGCTCTCAGTCGGTGACATACCGTTCCTGTCGTTCGGTGCGACTCTGATACTACAGAGTCTCCTTCTTCGCCGTTTATTCTTTGCCGCATTATGCCACAAAAAATTATGTCACTTATACTATCACAGGAAAACGAGAAAATCAATATACAAATATTTATTTTACAAAAACTATTTCTGTTATTGTTATTTTTATAATCCACATCAATTTTGTAGCTATGCTTTTTTCTCCAAATTCGACATAGATCTCGGAACAAATCGATTCCCTAAACCCTTCATTCCCCGGATTTAAATAGATTCCCATAATGCCTCCGTTTCTATACAGACATTTATTAAGCCATACGGTTAAAACAAATTAAAATCTTCTGAACCGTTCATATCGCTCTTCTACAATCTGCATCGGAGTTTTTCGATGATATATGCGCAAGAATTCCAAGATCCCCGCACGCAGCTCTTTTGTCACAAGTTCCATATTGTCACGGTTTAATACCGCAGGTTCCTCCAAACTCTCCTCAGGTATCGCATCCTCCTCTTCCTTATCCATATCTTCCCTTTCTTCCTCTGTTCTCTCCCATTCATCCTTATTATCCGGTGCTTCTTCCTGCAGCAGGGACTCACCAAACACGCGCTCCACAATATGCAGCTCCTTTAGATCCTCCGCCGTGATTTTCATTACCCCCGCCGCCTCGTCCGCACGCTTACCATCCTTCCACAAAATTGATGCAAAACCCTCGGGTGAGAGAATGGAATAAGTCGCGTTCTCAAGCATCCAGACCTCGTTGGCCACGGCGAGCGCGAGCGCGCCCCCGCTGCCGCCCTCCCCGATAAAAATGGAGAGTACCGGCACTTTAAGTGCTGACATTTCATAGAGATTACGTGCGATCGCTTCGCCCTGACCGCGCTCCTCCGCCTCGATCCCACAGAATGCTCCTGGTGTATCGATAAAACAGATAATAGGACGGCCAAATTTTTCTGCCTGCTTCATCAGGCGAAGTGCCTTGCGGTATCCATCCGGATAAGGCATCCCGAAATTGCGTTTTTGATTCTGTTTTAAGGTGCGCCCCTTTTGCTCCCCGATCACGGTTACCATAATTCCTTCAATCCTTGCGATCCCGCCCACAATCGCCCCGTCGTCCCGACAGACGCGATCGCCGTGCAATTCCATAAAACGGTCAAAAATACCGCTGATATAATCAATGCTTGTCGGGCGCTCACTGCTTCTGGCGCGCTTTACCCGCTCCCATGCTGTCAATTCTTCCATGATCTCCTCCATACCCCTAATCAATCTCCACTTTCTCCTGCGGGGGCACCGACGCAGCAAGGTTTTGCATAACCGGCGGTTTTTCCCCTCCGTTTGCCTCAATCAAAAAGGAAAGTGTTTTCTTCACGCGCTCGCGCTTTACAATTTTATCCACAAATCCATGTTCCAATAAAAATTCTGACCGCTGAAATCCTTCCGGTAATTTTTGCCCGATCGTCTGCTCAATCACGCGCGGTCCCGCAAAGCCGATCAGTGCGCCGGGTTCCGCCAACACCGTATCGCCAAGCATAGCAAAACTTGCCATCACCCCGCCCGTTGTGGGGTCAGTTAAAACAGAAACATAATAAAGTCCCGCGTCGGAATGTCGCTTTAGTGCCCCGGAGGTCTTTGCCATCTGCATCAGAGATACAATCCCCTCCTGCATTCTCGCACCGCCCGAACTGCAAAAAATCACAATGGGAAGACGTTCTCTTGTCGCCCGCTCAATCATTCTGGTCAGTTTCTCGCCCACGATCTCTCCCATACTGCCCATCATAAAAGAAGCAGCCATCACCCCGATGGCAACTGGCATCCCGTCAATGCGCACCGCACCAGTTAGCACAGCTTCATCAATCCCCGTAACCTGGCGCATATGCTCTAATTTCTCAAGATATCCCGGAAATTTTAACGGGTCGGAAATGGGCAGATCCATATCCCACTCTGAAAAACTGCCCTTATCTGCCACCATACTAATGCGCGCGCGCGGCGGAACACGAAAATAGGCCTGACAATTTGGACAGGTATGGTAATTTGTCACCACATCCTCCGAACAGATAATCTCCCCGCATTTCTCGCATTTCTGAAACAGACCATCCGGCACCTGAGGCTCTGCAAAATCCATTCGGTACTCGCCCTTTTTGCTTCTCTCTGCCAATTATTACACCTCCAACCCATCTTTCTGCTCTTTTTTTCTCCTTAGTAGCTCTTCCACAAAACCGGTATCAATCTCCCCCGAAATAAAATCCGGATCATTAAGTAGTTCCCTCTGGAACTGTCGGTTGGTTTCAATCCCTTCAATTACAAGTTCATCGAGAACACTGCGCATTTTTGCGATCGTCTCATCGCGGTTGGCACCGTGCGTCATCACCTTTGCCGCCAGCGAATCATACATGGATGGGATTACATATCCGGCATAAAGCGCGGTATCAATCCGCACGCCATTGCCTCCCGGCAAATGTAAGTACTGCACTTTCCCCGGCGAGGGCAGAAATCCTCTTGCCGGACATTCCGCATTGATCCGGCACTCAAGTGCGTGTCCGCGCAGCACAATATCACGCTGTGATAGATTGAGCCGCTCGCCGGACGCAATTTTTAACTGTTCCTTGATCAAATCAAGTCCCGTCACCAGTTCCGTCACCCCATGCTCCACCTGGATGCGCGTATTCATCTCTATAAAATAAAAATTTTTCTTCCCATCAAGGATAAATTCAATTGTCCCCGCATTGTGGTAGCCTGCCGCTTTTGCCGCGCGCACTGCCGCCTCCCCCATCCTGCACCTCAGCTCTTCATCCAGTGCCGCGGAAGGGGACTCCTCTACCATTTTCTGATGCCTGCGCTGCACAGAGCAGTCGCGCTCGCCCAGATGTATCACATTTCCATAATTATCTGCTAAAATCTGGAATTCAATATGTCTTGCATGCTCAATATATTTTTCAATGTACATGGAATCGTCGCCGAACGCATTTTTTGCCTCGGTACTCGCCACTTCAAACAGATGAATAAAATCGTCGGGGTTACGGACAATGCGCATCCCCTTTCCGCCTCCGCCTGCGCTGGCCTTGATAATCACCGGATAGCCAAATGTATCCGCTAGTTGTCTGCCAAATTCTGCGTCAAGTACTGGCTCTGATGTTCCCGGAACCACCGGAACGCCCGCCGCTGCCACGGTATTACGCGCTGCGGATTTGTCGCCCATGCTCTCTATCACATCCCCGTCCGGTCCGACAAAAGTAATATTGCATT
Source organism: uncultured Lachnospiraceae bacterium (assembly GCA_910577165.1). GTDB lineage: Bacteria > Bacillota > Clostridia > Lachnospirales > Lachnospiraceae > RGIG4057. The sequence continues at coordinate 7,672 of CAJTLX010000025.1, read as the reverse complement.
TTCGACATAAATTTGCAAATTTTGCATTCTCTGCAAGAAAGCCAAATCCCGGATGAATCGCGTCCGCCCCGGAGGCGATTGTCGCGCATAAAATACGCTCCATCTTCAGATAACTTTCTTTTGCTAAGGCCTCACCGATACAGATGGACTCATCCGCTAATTTTACATGAAGCGCGTCCTTGTCGGCGCGGGAATAGACAGCCACTGTCGCAATTCCTAACTCCCTGCAGGCGCGGATAATACGAACCGCAATCTCCCCGCGGTTTGCAATCAACAACTTCTTAATCATGATGTTCCCCATTCTGAAAGCGCGTCCTTTTGCCACTGCGGATAAAGGGACGCTTTCCAATCTGCAACACAAAATTTTTGTCCGCAAAATATGCTGGAACTAACCAACCATAAAAGTAATCTCACCCTCCGCAAAAATCTTGCTGCCATCGTAGGCTTTCGCCATACCAACACCGAGTGGTCCTTTACATTTTATAATTTCAACTTCTAGCGTCAGTACATCGCCCGGTATAACCTTATTGCGGAAACGCGCTTTATTCACGCCGCCAAAATACACTGTTTTTCCCTTGTTCTGTTCAAGTGACAGACAGATCACCGCGCCGACCTGAGCGAGTGCCTCCATCACCAACACACCCGGCATCACCGGCTCCCCAGGGAAATGCCCGACAAAATACGGCTCATTCATGCTGACGCATTTCCTCCCAATTGCATGTTTGCCCGGCTCCAGCTCATCGATGCGGTCAACCAGCAAAAACGGCGGGCGGTGCGGGATAATCTCCATAATTTCTTTACTTGTTAACATAGTTACCTCTCTGCTTTAATCCTTCCTTTATTTTGTGCGTATCAGCATTAGTTCGTCCCCAAAACCGACTATTTTCTTATTCTCCACCAAAATCTTCTCCACTACGCCGTCACAGGTTGCCTCAACTTCATTCATCAGCTTCATCGCCTCGATAATTCCGACGACCTGTCCTTTCTTTATCGTATCGCCGACTGTGACAAATGGTTCCTCCCCCTCACCCGGCGCGTCATAGAATGTACCCACCATGGGGGAGGTGATATACTCGCCGTCTTTAGAGGCTTCCTCCTTCCCCAAAGAGGTAAACATTGTTGGGTACTCCTCCCTCATTGATGGCAGCGGCGGCGGAACTAACGATGTTCTCTGTTGGAAAACTGGCTGGGGTGCGCAGTTTCCCAACTCCCCTTTTCCCGCCTTCGACGCGGTAAACGTCAAGTCTTCCTTCTCATCCTCAAAATCAATTTTTACCTCGGTCAGATCGGAGTCCGAGACCGCTTTGATCAGGGTAAGGATATCTTCTAATTTCATAATATTCTGCTCCTCTTTTTTATTCCGCTTTTTTTATTAACAGTACTGCATTATGTCCCCCAAAGCCCAGTGAATTGCTTATCACATAATTTACCGGCATTTCGCAGGCTTCCTTGCAGTAGTCTAAATCCATCTCCTCCTCGCACTCGGTAAGCCCCGCTGTCGCGTGTACATAGCCGTCTAAAATCGATTTTACACAGACGATAAACTCCACTGCTCCCGCCGCGCCAAGCAAATGCCCTATCATCGATTTAGTCGAGTTAATTTTTACCTGGTAGGCTGCCTTTCCAAGTGCCTTCTTAATCGCGCGCGTCTCAAAGAGATCGTTCGCATGAGTTGCTGTGCCGTGCGCATTGATATAGTCCACCTGCTCCGGGGCAATTCCCGCCTCATTTAGCGCGAAGGTAATTGCGCGCGCCGCACCGTCGCCATCCTCCGCCGGCAGTGTGATATGGTATGCATCCGAAGTCGCGCCGTAACCGACAATCTCCGCATAGATATGTGCGCCGCGCGCAGCCGCGTGTTCGTAGGATTCAATTACGACCACACCCGAACCTTCACCCATTACAAAGCCACTTCTGTTCTTGTCAAAAGGCAGGGAAGCTCTTATTGGATTCTCTTCACTGCTCAGTGCGGTCAGTGCGCAGAATCCCGCCACTGAGAGCGGGGTGATGGCCGCTTCCGTTCCGCCGCAGACCATTACATCGGTCTCGCCGGTCTGAATCGAGCGGAAGGCATCCCCGATGGAATGTGTTCCCGTGGCACAGGCGGTAACCACATTGGTACATTTGCCACGCAGTCCGTAGGCGATCGAAACATTGCCCGCCGCCATATTAGAGATCATCATCGGGATCAGCATAGGGTTCGTGCGCTTTGGACCCTTTTCCAAGAGTTTCGCATACTCGCGCTCAATTGCCTGCATACTGCCAATGCCTGAGCCGATACAGACTCCAATTCTTGTCATGTCCTCCTTGGTCAAATCAAGCTCCGCATCCTTTATCGCCTGACCTGCGGCAGCTACCGCATACTGGCAGAATGGCTCCATCCGGCGCGCCGCCTTTGCATCCATATAATTTCCCGGATCAAAATCCTTTACCTGAGCTGCCACCTTCGCCTTATATTCTGCTGTGTCAAAATAGGTGATAGGTCCGATTCCCACCTTTGTCTTCTTTACATTTTCCCAAAATTCTTCCACGGAATTTCCGATCGGTGAGATAATGCCCATCCCCGTTACTACCACTCGTTTCATAGATTCCTCCTGCTATCAATTTACATATCCATGCCGCCATTGACCTGAAGCGTTTGTCCCGTAATATAAGATGCGTGATCGGACGCGAGAAAGGCGACTGCCTGTGCGACATCCTCTGCAGAACCTGCGCGTTTTAGCGGAATCTGCACAAGCATCCCCTCCCTTATCTGTTCGGAAAGCCCCTTTGTCATATCTGTTTCAATAAAGCCGGGTGCCACTGCATTGACCGTGATCCCCCGTGAACCAAGTTCCCTGGCAAGCGATTTTGTCATGCCAATCAGCCCTGCCTTCGCCGCACAGTAATTTGCCTGTCCGGGATTTCCCACAATACCGCTGATGGAGGAAATATTGATAATTCTTCCCCTCTTTTGTTTTAACATCAGCTTTGCCGCCTGTTTCATACAAAAAAACGCGCCCTTTAAATTCGTGTCAAGCACCGCATCAAATTCTTCCTCGGACATTTTTAAGATCAGATTATCCTTTGTGATCCCCGCATTATTTACCAGGATATCAATTCGCCCAAATTCCGCTAATGCCTCTTTAAAAAGTCTTTCCACATCCTCTGCGACCGCGACATTCGCCTGAACTGCAATTGCCTTCCCGCCGTTCTCTTTAATCAGAGCAACCACTTCCTCGGCGCGTTCCTTAGCACCGTTATAATTTACAATCACCGCCGCGCCAAGCTTTGAGAGCGTGAGGGCGATCTCCCTGCCAATCCCCCGGCTTGCGCCAGTCACCAGTGCTATCTTATTCTCCAACATAAAAATTTCCTCCTGCTTTTATGCAATACTCCAAAAATTATTCCATTATTGCGGAAAGCTTTTCTAAATCCTGCACTTTATCAATACCTATCACTTCCTTTGTGCGGTCAATCTTCTTGACAAAGGAAGAGATCGTCTTTCCCGGTCCAATCTCCACAAAGACTTCCACACCGTCTGCAATCATACATTCCACGCACTGCTGCCAGCGCACGGAGGAAGAAATCTGTCTTGCAAGCAGATCGCGTATCCCATCCGCCTGTGTTACATACTTTGCTGTTACATTTGCTGCATATGGGATTTGAGGCGCGTGAATTTCTACCTCGCCTAGCGCGGCAAGCAATTTCTCCCCCGCAGGTTTTAAAAGCGGAGAATGGAATGGACCGCTCACATTCAACGGCACCACGCGTTTCGCGCCGCGCTCCTTCAAACACGCGGAAGCAGCCTGTACCGCAAAGCTCTCCCCCGATATCACAAGCTGCCCCGGACAATTATAATTTGCGATTGTCACCACCCCGCTTGTTTCCTCACATACCTGCTCTACAACCGCCTGTTCCATACCAAGCACCGCCGCCATCGAACCAATCCCCTGCGGCACAGCCTCCTGCATTAACTGCCCGCGCAGACGCACCAGCCGGATCGCGTCATAGAGATCGAGTACTCCCGCCGTCACCAGTGCAGCATACTCCCCAAGACTTAGTCCTGCTGTCACCTGCGGGCGGAATCCAAGTGTTTCAATTCTCCTTAGCATCGCGCCGATCGTTGTGATCATGGCGGCCTGCGTATACTCGGTTAAATCCAGCCTATCATTTTCCTCAAAACAAAGTTTTTTCATATCCAGCCCAAGCAGTTTACTTGCCCGGTCAAAGACCTCCCCGCTCTCAGGAAATTGTTCATAAAAATCCTTTCCCATTCCCGCGTATTGGGCACCCTGTCCAGGAAATACAAATGCAATCTTTTTCATCCTTAAATTCCTATGCCTTTCTCCACTTATATCATTCCTTTTTTCTTGCCGATAATCGCGATAAACGACAATGCGATCACCGCCATAGTGACAACTCCGGAGACAAATCCCCACACAGCGGCGGCGCGACGCTTAACTGTGCGCATACTATCATGCAGACGCTTGCCCATATCCGTCCGGATCGCCTCGCCCCACTCGTAGGAAAGCGGTATTCTCTCAATGGAAAGCTTCCTCCTTTTCTTTTTCCTCCGCTTTGAATTCTTTTGCGTTTCCGCCATTCTCATCATCCCTTCCTCTTTGTCACAGTTTGCCTGTACAGATTCCGAATCCTTGCGCCAATTTTTTTCCCTGAAAAAAGTCACAAGCCATATGATACGTCTGCGCCCCAAATCTGTTTCCAGATGATCATCCGCCAAAAGTGCCAGATCCAGATCGCCCATCAGATCGATCAGTACTTCCTCCGTCCGATCCATCGCCGTTTTATTAGTTCCACAAAAATTTTTAAAATGCATTAGCTCCCCCCTATTATGTATCCTGTAATTTTAGGAAGTCTCTGGCTCTGCCGCGCAGCCTTGAGAGTTTTGTATCCACCGCATTGACGGTCATCCCCATCGCAGATGCAATCTGTTTGGAGGGCTGAAGATAAAAATATTTTCGAAGCATAAGTTCTTGTTCTTTTTTCGGTAGTTCACGGATAAATTCATTTAACCATTCAGCGCGCTCTTTTTTTAGGATCGCATCCTCCACATCCGCAGAACTATCCACAACCACATCCGCACACTGGGAAAGTTCCACATCGGCGCGGCAAAGTTCATGGCGGCGGACATCGCGCAGCCGGTTGATGGCTGTATTGCGTGCAATTACCTTTAGATAAGTAGTAAGCGATGCCCGCGAAAAATCAAATTTATCCACATTGCGCCATATTTTTAAGTAAGTGTCATTCACACATTCCTCAATATCATCCGCGCGTGCGCCAAGTATGCCCGATATAATATAGACGAGAAGTTTTTTATATCTGTTTGCCAAAGCCTCCATACCAATATCTTCCTGCTCTTTGATCCGCTCAATAATCTCTTCTTCCGTCATAGCAACCTCCAAAGGCACACCGAGCCTCTTTTCGGGCCGCCCGGCGCACATTCTATTCAATCTGCTAAAGGCTATTAGTATGGGAAAGACAGTCCCGCCACGGATACTGATAAGCTCACCGTTTATAGAGGCGGGGATCATCCCATATTCTAATATACCCATCAATTCATCGTATCTTGCAGATTCTCATTACATCATTTATCGTACCGCTCTCCGTATCGGAGGAGGTAACAACAATTACCGTACTGCCCCGATAGACAAGCCCTGTTTCCCTGGCCTTTTTGATCGCATATTCAAAAAGTGCTTCCGGAGTTTCCATACGCTCCGCCATAACTGGTCTTACCCCCCACGCAAGCTTTAGTGCCCTCGCGCCTTCCTCCTGCATGGTTACGGCAATAATTGGCGCAGTTGGCTTAAAATCCGAGAGCATTCGCGCAGTGCGCCCACTCTTAGTTACAACGACGATGGCCTCCGCGTCAAGATAGCTTGCTGCGCTGTAGGCGGAGGTGCAGACGGCATTGATCGGCGTATGTTCCATCTTCATATGGTCGCGGACAAAATACCTGCTGTAGTCAACCGATTCCTCTGTGGTCTCCGCGATCTCCGCCATGGTCTTTACTGCCTCCGCCGGGTAATCCCCCGCTGCCGATTCGCCGGAAAGCATAATGGCGGTCGTGCCATCATAGATTGCATTTGCCACATCCGAAACTTCTGCTCTGGTCGGACGCGGATTCTGCGTCATGGACTCAAGCATCTGCGTCGCGGTCACAACAAGCTTTCCCGCCTCATTGCACTTGTTGATCATGACTTTCTGCAGTGCGGGGATCTTCTTGAATGCGATCTCCACACCGAGATCGCCTCTCGCCACCATAATGCCGTCACTCTCCACAATAATCTCGTCGAGGTTTTTCACTCCTTCACCATTTTCAATCTTTGAGATAATGCGCATTCCCTCGCCGCCATGGTCGCGCAGAAATTTTCTCAGCTTGCGCACATCATCCGCAGTGCGCACAAAGGAAGCAGCAATATAATCGAACTTTTGTTCGATTCCAAACAGAATATCCTCCTTGTCCACCGAACTCAAATAAGGCATTGGAATGGAGACATTTGGGACATTGATACTTTTGTGATTGCTAATCTTTCCGCCGTTTACCACCGTGCAGATCACCTTTGTTCCTTTTATCTGTGCAACCTTTAAGGCAATTTTTCCGTCATCAATCAAAATGCGTGTCCCTTCTGACACACTCTTTGCCAATTTGTCATAGGTCAAACCAATGCGAGTGGAATCTCCCAGTGTTTCCCTGTCTGTATCGAGAGTAAAACTTTGTCCTTCCTTTAAGATTACACTTCCCCTTTCAAAATCCTTCAGACGGATTTCTGGTCCCTTTGTATCAATCAGAAGTGCGATCGGAATTCCCAATTCCGCACTCACTCTGCGCACCCGCTCAATGCGCTCAGTCTGCTCTGCGTGTGTTCCGTGAGAAAAATTGAATCTGGCACAGTCCATCCCATTCTGGATCAATCTCCGGATCATCTTCTCGTCGTCCACCGCCGGACCCAGTGTACATATAATTTTTGTTCTTCGCATAGTTACCTCCATACCTTTTTATTCATTTCTTGAACTCTCATAAAGAGTATACCCTGTTTGGCACAATATTTCAATTGCAGTCTTGTGATTTTTATGATATTTTTAAAGAAGAAATATAATTTTTTTGAAGAAAAGGGGTAAAAAGATGATAAGAACCATGGATTTCAGAATGTCGCGCGAGGGACTGATGAAGGTTGGGGATACGGTAAATTTAGCTGAATCCACATTAAGTACACTTGCCGGAACGGTATATTACTACACCATCGTCCCCGCACTTGCCATGTCAAATAATACGCCAAAACGCCTAAAAAACCTTACCGGAACGGTGACAAATATTGTTCCCTACGGCAGTGAATGGACGGTCACACTGGATATTGATGAGCCGTAGAAAAAGCAGGATGGCAGCGGTATCCGTAAAGTACAGAAACCGCTGCCCCTTTCATACTTAATCGGTGATGGTAATATCACCGGAAGTCGATTTAATTTCAAGGCTGGAGCCTTCCCTTCCATAGCGGTGAATACCGTTTGCCGCATCCGTCAGATGCAGATCTGCATAATTATAACTGGTACTCCCGTGGGAGGAAACCTTTGACGCAAACCCCGCGCCGTTATTTTTAAGGTGAAAATGGATTTCCCCGCTGCGCGTATTTACGCTTGCTTTCGTATCCCCTTCCTGCACAACTACCACATC
>CAJTLX010000024.1 GCA_910577165.1 uncultured Lachnospiraceae bacterium | reverse complement strand
TGGAAGATGCAAAAATGGTTGCCGATACATTAAAGGAAAAAACGGGAAAGACTGTGATGGTAAATACCGTAAGTCCAAGTATCGGAGCGCACGCAGGTCCGGGCGCGCTTGGAATTCTCTGTATGGGAAAAAGTCGCGGGTAAGGTGCTTGTACGCATAAAAAGGGGTTGCCGTAAAAAAGGAAATAATACACTATATGTTTAATATATTTTTCTTTTGCGGCAGCCCCTTAAAATTTCTGCAAAGGGAAGGGAAAAAATGGCGGTAATTGGAATTGACCTCGGAACAACAAACAGCCTTGCGGCAATCTGGCGGGATGGAAAAGTCTGTTTGATTCCGGATGAATCCGGAAATTATATTATACCAAGTATTGTGGCAGTGGATGCGGAGGGAAATATCCTTACGGGGTATGCGGCAAGGGAGGAAGAACTGCTTGCCCCACAGCGTTGTGCCTCAAATTTTAAGCGTTTTATGGGCACAAAAAAATGCTATGATCTGGCAGGGAAAAAATTTTTGCCGGAAGAGCTTTCCGCGCTGGTGCTAAAAAGAATTAAGGAGGCAGCAGAAAATTTTTTGGGCGAGGAAATTACGGAGGCGGTGATCAGCGTACCCGCATATTTTAACAATGATCAAAGGTATGCGACAAAGCTTGCAGCAGAACTTGCCGGAATAGTATGTGATCGGATAATCAATGAGCCTTCTGCGGCGGCACTTACTGTTCAAGAAGAGGAAATTTTTAGAAAAACAGCAGAAGAGGCAGCGGAGCAATGTCTTTTAGTTTTTGATTTTGGGGGAGGAACTCTGGATGTTTCCGTAGTTGACTGCTTTGAGAATATTGTGGAGATCACAGCGATCGCCGGGGATAACCACTTGGGAGGTACGGATTTTGACGAGGCGATCGCTGCCGCGTTCTGCGCGGAGAATAATCTTGATTGGAAGGCGTTTAGCGAGAAGGAGAAAACCGCACTCAAATTTGAGAGTAAACTCTGCAAGGAGGCATTATCCGTGCAGGATAAGGTGAAAATGCTCTATCCGCAGGAGGGGAAAAATCTCTCGATGGATCTGACCGTGGAGAAGCTTTTTGCACTTGCGCCGGGGTTGTTTAGACGAATGAAAAATCTTGTTTTGCAGGCAGTTTCAGACGCGGGATTACAGCTTACCGATATCACACAGGTGCTGCTTGTCGGGGGTTCCTCCCGTATGCCCGCGGTGCAGATCTTTTTAAGCCGTCTTTTCGGGAGGGAAATCTGTGTGGGAGGCGATCCGGATTTTTTGGTTGCGCAGGGAATTGGACTCTATGCCGCAATCAAGGAGAGGAAGGAGGAAGTAAGGGATATTCTTATGACGGATGTCTGTCCGTTTTCGCTTGGCGTGCGGGTGCAGGGCGATCTTGAGGATGGCAAGGGCAAGATGTGTATGATGATTGAACGCAATAATATTCTGCCCTGCCGCGTCACAAAGCATTTTGTTACCGCCTCGGAATTTCAGGAGGAAATCCGTATTGGGGTTTATCAGGGGGAGAGTTATTATCCCGAACAAAATTTAAAGATCGGGGAACTTTATTTTCCGGTTCCGAAAGCCCCCGCGGGAAAAGAGGGTGTTTTTGTAAGTTTCACCTATAATATTAATGGAATTCTTGAAGTTTTTGTGGCAAGCGATTCAACCGGAGAGAAAAAAACGGTCACATTAGTTAGTGGACTTCGGCAATTATCGCCGGAAAAACTTTCCGAAAAAAGAGAATGGCTCCTGGCGCAGCAGCATCTTTTACAGGAGGAAGAGGAGCGAAAGGCAATTCTTTTAATGGGAGAACGATTGTTTTCCCAGACATCGGGGACGCGCAGGGAGTACGTGGATCAAATCATACAGTATTATAATTATGCATGGAAAAGTAAATCGCCGGTTCGGATTCGAAAGGCGGGAAAGAGAGTGTTGCAGGAGTTGATTGCCTTGGATATGTGCTTGAGATCTAAGTTTGACGGGGAAGAATTTAGAGAAGAATTTGGAGAAGAAGAGGAAGGAATTTAATTTTTTCTGTACTTAGGGGAGTGAAATGTTCACTCCCCAAATTTGGTTAATCGGTTAGGGGGCGATCGTATTTTTTCTGCGCCGCATAATGGCGGTAGCAGTATAAATCCCTGCACGCCGTATTTAAGAAATCCTCATCGTAGCCCGGTTTACCACTCAGTGTGTGGAAGGCAGCAGCTTCAAATTTCCAGGAAATCAGATCATAAAAGACCGGATGGGTCAGGCGGCAGAGGAGATTTTCTTTTTTTCGGTACAGAAGCACTTCATCCTCCAAAAAGCAGAACGCATCCCCCGGCACGGCTTCTTTCTCGTGCTTTTGTGTGACGAGAAGAAAATTAAAATGGGTCATGGCTCTTGCAATTCTGGTCAGGAAATCAAATCCAGAAGAGTCAAAGGAGAGATTTCCCCAAATTTTTGCAATTTCCTTGATATCCGCCGGCACGGCTTCTTCAATGCTTTGCAAAAGCTCAAGTTTTCCCTGGCTTAGGGCGGGGATTGGAAGGATTTCTTTTAGATAGGATTCCTCAATATGATCTGCTTCCCAGAGAAGTTCCTTCTGGTAGCGTTTTTCGTATTCCGGAAAATAAAACTCCGTGGTCAGATAGGAAATGCTGTCCATCTCAAAGGGGGAGGAACCCTCAAAGCTTTTTCGAAGTAATTTCCAGACATCGTAAGGCATTATGCAGGGAACGGAAAAAAAGCCATTGCGTTTGGGGAGAAGCCAGTTTTTAAACTTTTGGAAAAAAATGGGACGACATACAATTTTTTTCCAGATCTTTTTTGTAAAATAACAGTTTTTGATCCGGTCAAGGCGAAGGGTAAGCGGCAGATAGCAGGCATTGTATATATAATTTTCGGCGATATGATTGTCTAACAAATTGAGAAAAGAGCGGGAAAAATACTGGCGAATTTTCGAAAGCTTGTGAAATTTTTCGCGCTCTTTTACAAATTGATAAAATATTTCCCGTTTTTTAGGAAATTGATCAGAAGATATCATATCCAAAAATTTGGTTATTTGGTCGTAGATAAATTCCTTCCATAGAATTTCCTCGTCAAGAAGCAATTTTGCAGCAGTTTCGGAAAGTGAGATTTCGTCCGAATCAAAAGCTTTGTCCAAGTCAGAAGCATTAGTTTTATTTGTAGCAAAAACCGGATCGTCTGCGGAAAGAAATTTTGTATATATTTCTTGACAGAAGACCACAATGCGGCGAGCTTCTTTACAGTTTGACCAGAGTTTAAGATCTTTTATATATTCGTCATGCTCCGGATGGAGGCGAAGAAGGGATTCAATTTTGATAAGCAAAAGTTTTTCCGGAGTTTCCGGCGGATTTTCTTTTTTGTCAGAAAAGAAATCGTAGGTCATACAGAGGGCAAAATATAATTCCTGCTGGATACCATTGCGCAAATTTAATGTTTCCTCGGATAAAAAATGATATAGTTCATCAAGAAAAGCCAGAGTATTTTGTGCTCTGTAAAAATCAGGATGGCAGATTATACAGGTCCAATTCAATATTTTCCAGGTCTTCCACGGAATTTTAAGAAAATTTTTCTCTTCCGATAGAGAGAAGATTTCTCTATTTATCTCAAAATCATCGATAATGCCCTTTTCCGCGTTGGTAATGCGAAGTAGCATGGACTCAGTTTCCAGAGAGATCTCATCATAGCGGCATCGGTAGTAAATAAGTTGTATTATCTCGCTACAGTCTTGAATGGAAAAATTACGACCAAGAAGATCGTCGAGGAAACAAGTAAGAGAATTGGAAGAATTTTCCTCTTTCTTTTTTTCTTCCCATTGGTCCAGGGTGGAAGGATAGAGCTTTTTGGTTTCCGATAAATCAGAAACTGGGCGATTTTTCGTTTCTTCGTGAAAAATAGGCTGAGCGGATGTTTGTAAGTTCTTCGTGGATGTTTGCAGGTTTTCCTTGGAGATTTGCAAGTTTTCCATGGATACTTGTAAGTTCTCTTTGGAGGTTTGCAAATTCTCCTTGGATAACTGCGCCGTCCCATTTTCTGCTGTCGAGAGTGCGAGTTTATATGCTTCATGCAGACGGGCAAATTCTTCGGGATGAGTTTCGACATGATATATCTTGCTTAGAGCTGCGTAGGCATGGCGGATTTCGGTACGGCTTGCGCCCCCGTTTAAATTTAATATTTTAAATGCTTCCTGTAATAACATTTACATATCCTCCCCAAAATAGAAATCCTTTTTTGATAAATTATAGTGACGGTCAGATTTTTTTGCAATAGAAAATTTTCTAAAGGTTCTCAAATTTTAGAAATTTCACAAGATATTTCTTGAAATATTCAAAGGGAAACGATATACTATAGAAAGCGTGTCTTTTTCCACGGGGAATCTGACGCGCAGAAATAAAGTTTAGGAAGGATTCCTTTCCATGTATAAGCTAATTTGTAAGGACGGAAACGCGAAGCGCGGGGAGTTTGTGACAGTGCACGGGGTAATCCAGACCCCAGTTTTTATGAATGTCGGGACGGTCGGCGCGATCAAGGGAGCCGTTTCCACAATGGATCTGAAAGAGATCGGGACGCAGGTCGAGCTGTCCAATACCTATCATCTCCATGTCAGACCGGGCGACGAGGTGGTGAAAAAGCTTGGTGGACTGCACAAATTTATGGTGTGGGACAGGCCAATCTTAACGGATTCTGGCGGGTTTCAGGTCTTTTCGCTCGCAGGGCTTCGAAAGATAAAGGAGGAGGGAGTATATTTTAACTCCCATGTGGACGGGCGCAAGATTTTTATGGGACCGGAGGAGAGTATGCGCATCCAGTCAAATTTAGCCTCCACCATTGCAATGGCATTTGATGAGTGTGCGCCGCATCCCTGCACAAGGGAATATATGGAAAACTCTGTTGCCCGCACCACACGCTGGCTTGTCCGCTGCAAAGCGGAGATGGCGCGTTTAAATAGCCTTGAGGATACGCTAAATAGACAGCAGCTGCTTTTTGGGATCAATCAGGGCGGCACATTTGAGGATCTTCGAATTGAACACGCAAAGAGAATTTCCGAGTTTGATCTTGATGGTTATGCAATTGGCGGTCTGGCAGTTGGGGAGTCGCACGAGGAGATGTACCATATTATTGAAAAGACCGTTCCCTATCTGCCGGAGGATAGACCGGTCTATCTGATGGGGGTGGGTACCCCTGCCAATATTCTTGAGGCGGTGGAGCGCGGCGTGGATTTCTTTGACTGTGTGTATCCGGCAAGAAACGGCAGGCATGGCCATGCCTACACAAATCACGGCAAGATGAATCTGATGAATGCAAAATATGAGTTGGATTCCGAACCGATTGAACCGGGCTGCAATTGTCCTACCTGTCGCCACTACAGCAGAGCATATATTCGTCATTTGCTCAAGGCAAAGGAAATGTTAGGATTAAGATTGCTTGTAACACACAATCTTTACTTCTATAACAAGATGATGGAGGAGATACGGCAGGCGATCGAAAAAGGGGAGTACGCTCAGTACAAGAGGAGGAAGCTCACAGGCTTTATGGAGAGCGGGGAAGCATAAAGGATGGCATTTTTGCCACAAAAAATTTTCTCCCTTTGCGGAATGGTGTTTCCATTGAAAATGAATCTGTAAATATGCATTGCAGGCAGCAGGCAAATACTTTATAATCAGGCATATAAATGATGTTTCGCTGAGGGGATATTCAGATGAAGAGTACTATATTATTTGATATGGACAGCATTACAGGTATATCTGATACATTGTTGAGGTACAAAGATAATGATAATATTGAACAAGTGATAGATTTGAAAGAAAGTGCGTATATATGGTGGGAAAAGCACCACAAGGAAACCATTCTGACAAAAATTATGAGAAAAAAACAAAAATGTATATATGCTGGGAATAAAGAATTTCGTATAGGTGAAATATCTTACATTGAATTATATACAAATAAAGGGCAGATACGTTTTGGATTAAAAATACCCAATACAGACGAGCAAAGTGTTCTAATACCATTTATAGAAAAATGGGAAGAACTAAATATTGCGTTACACAAAGAAGGCTATTGGCTATTTGATATGAACTAGATATCTTCCTGCATTGGGAACACTTTTCTGAAAAGGGAGAAAATTTTTAGGTCAAAGACCGGAATGGAGGATTTTATGAATTTATTATTTTTGACGGACGGCGCGGCAGCGGCGGGAAATGCGGGGACAACGCCTGGGGCGGGAATGTCCATTGTTTCTATGGTAATCTATCTTGTAATTATCGGCGCGGTATTTTACTTTCTGCTGATCCGCCCACAGAAAAAGCAACAGAAGCAGATGGACGCGCTGGTCAGTTCCCTTGAGATCGGCGACAGTGTACTGACGACCGCAGGTTTTTATGGAGTGGTGATCGATGTGATGGAGGAAGTGATTGTTGTGGAATTCGGCAATAACAAAAACTGCCGTATTCCAATGAAGAAGACGGCGGTGGTGGAGGTTGAGAAGCCGGAGGGAGCCACGCCAGCGGAGACAAAGGAAACGAAGGAAAAGAAATAGGGATAACTAAAAAAACGAAAAAGAAAAAATAGGGATAATTAAAAAGGTGAAATATAATTGGAGGAAAAAACCTCCCATATCACAGTATTAAATCTGCAGTATGGGAGGTTTTTTAACCCCTTACCTTTTCCAGTTCCCACAATAATTCTTCTGGTATTCGAAGATTCCCCCTCCCAATTCCGATCTCAATATCCGGCTTGTTTGCACCGTGAAAATCCGATCCGCCGGTCATCAGCAGATCAAACTTTGCGGCGAGCTTGCGCACAAAGGACTCGTCCGTTTTCGTGTTTTTGGAGTAGATGGTCTCAATCCCCATCAATCCCTCACCCTTTAATTTTTTTACCAGTTCCTGCACCCCGTCCGCATCAAGATGGTAGAGCAGAGGATGTGCGAGTACAGGAATGCCGCCTGCTTCGCGAATTAAGTGGATGGCTCTATCCGGCATCATATATTCGCGGCGCACATAGTAGGGGGTGGTGCTGTCAAGATATTTGGGAAATGCTTCCTCCCATGTTTTCACATACCCTTTTGCCAGAAGATGGCGCGCGAAATGTGCGCGGGTAATCACTGTTTCGTCAGTGCCAAAGAGCAAGTCTTCCATCGTGATTTCAAGCCCCGCATCCTGAAGATTTTTCACCATTTTTTCATTGCGCTTATCGCGCGCTTTCAGCGCGGAATTTAGGGCATTAAAAAGTGCAGGATTCTCTGTGTCAACAAATAATCCCAAAATGTGGATATCGCGGTTTTTGTAGTCGGCGGAAATCTCCACGCCAGAAATAACGCGAAGCGATTTGTTGGATGCAGATAATTTTTTCGCCGCCGCACACGCCTCAGAAACCCCTGCCACACAGTCGTGATCGGTAAGGGCAATCGCGCTAAGCCCGCGCTCTGCCGCGCGGGAAACCACCTCTGTAGGACTTAGTGTGCCATCAGATTTGTTGGAATGTACATGCAAGTCAATATAGCCCATGGAAACCTCCTTGTATTCTGCTTCTTTCCTATGCATAGATACTTTAAAATTTTCATATATTTCAATGGAATTTGTTTTTGAGATCAGGAGTGACTTCTGTTTTCAAAAACATGACAAGTATAGCACATTTTAAGGAAAAGGGGAAGAAGAATGGAAAAGAATATGACTGGCGGGTTGCAGGCAATGCATTTTGTAAAAGCATTTATTATGTCGGCACTGATCACAGCAATGCTTTTATTTTTGTGTGCGTTCCTGGTGCTAAAGAGCGGGATGGAGGAAAAGACACTGGGAATTATCCTGGCGGCGGTGGATGCGATCGGAGTATTTATCGGGGGACTTTACTTGGGAAAAAAATCGGGAAAACAAAAATTTTTGTGGGGATTGATCTTCGGAATTTTGTATTTTCTTGTCTATCTGTTGCTTTCCTTTTTGATCAGCGGTCCAACGCTCACCATACCGGGGGCGATCAAATCCTTTGCGGTGATGGCACTGGGCGGAATGATTGGCGGAATGGTGAGCTAGTACATAAATAAATTTTAAACTTCTATCGCGTGTGCATAGAAAAAGGAGGCTGTTTTTTACAGCTTCCTTTTTTGTTTCAATCCACTCACCGCAGTTAGAAGCAGGATCATTACGTGGATTACCTCATAATTGTTGAATTTTACTCGTTGGATATCGGTGTCGATGGTGTTGAAGTCGGCTCGGTGCTAGGAGAAGGGGTCTTTGTTGGCGCAGGAGTTGCCTCCCCTTCCTTCTCATTTGTCGTATCCTCTGTCTCATTTGTTGCATCACCGTTTTCCGGGAGTTCAATCAGTTGGTCATATGTATCTTGATCCACTACAGTAACTTTGCAGAAATCAAATTTCCCATTATCAATCATTGCGAACACATAGGTATCGCCCTCCGATTTTGCTGTGATCTTGCCAGTGCTTGTCACTGTGGCAATCTCCGTGTCGGAGGAGTAAAACTTTACGGCCTCGGCTGTATTATACGGAAGTAAGATCGTCTTTAGGGTCATGCGTTTCCCCACCGCTAATACAATTTCGGATTTTGTCCATTTCACACTGATTGCAGGAGGACCAACCGTAACCTCGCAAGTCAGGGAAGCAACTGTTTTTAGCCCATCCTTTACGGTAACGGTGATCACGGCGGTGCCATTTGCGATGCCGCAGACCACTCCCTCCTCATCCACAGAAGCGATCGAGGAGTCACTTGACTTAAAGCTTGCTTTCTGGTTCCCCGAAAGGTTGTAAACCTTCAGTGTGTACTTGGTATCCTTGACTAAAGCCTTCGTCTTAACATTCAACTTAATCTCAGCTTGCGTTTCCGGCTGTGTGTCGGAACTCTCCGTCACTTCCTTGGAAAATGCGGTGATCGCCGGGTTTCCTGCCGAAAACAGAGCAAAGAAAAATACAAAACCGAGGACAATGATACATTTTTTTAAAAAAGTTTTCATTGCAATGCCTCCTGATTAGGATTTCTTTGCGTCACATCCATCTATAGTTTAGTATATGTTTATGTCAGAACAATGGCAACCAGAAAAAAAAGAGCAGCAGACGCACTTATTTTCTTGTATGTTTGTGGATTTTATGGTAATATTTGAGTAAACGAAGGATGCGAAGAGGAGGATGAGAGGGTGAAAGAGGGAGAATTAAAAAATCGGAGAATTATTGTGAAAAGCGTGGAAGATGACACTGTTCTTGCGGATACAGCGATCCTTCGCTTTAACAGCGATTCCAATTCGGTTATGATTCGCGCTGACAGCCTTTCACAAAAAAAATTTTGCAATATATCCGCTATAATTTTTGCAGAGAAATGCCTGTATGAGGTTCGCGGTACCATCCGCAGGGCGGTGGTGGGAAATGAGGTGGAAGTCTATCTTGGAAAGAGCAGGAAGAAGGAGAGCCGCACAAGAACCAGATATCCGGTTGCCATCGTGGGAGGTATCCGGGGAGTATATCTTGATGAGAGGGAAATTCCACTGCACAGGAAGATACCAGTAAAAATTGTCAATATGAGTGCGAGCGGGATTTTATTGAGTGCGGATATGGGCTATTTTAATATTGGGGAAGTGTTTTCGCTGGCACTGAGAACACCGCAGGGCGCATTGACACTGCGCTGTGAGATTGTGAGGATACAAAAGAGTTATGGCGGAAAAAGAAAAGGTGTATTGGGCGGTGCGTTGCAGGAGGAATATGGATGCCGGATAAGGGAGGCTCATTTTGAAAAGGGAAGGGGGCAAGAATAATATGGATTCCGAAAATATGAAAATATTTCCGGTGGAATATCTTTGGGACGGCTATGTGTTGAACAATGATATTTTTAATCAGACGGGCGCAGTCAAACTTCTCCCAAAAGGAGAAAAGATTGTAAAGTCAAAACTTGATAAACTTTTATGTTACTTTGGAAATGATAAAAATATCATGGTTTACAAAGACACGTATATTGATCTGATCTCCGACGACCATGTACCTTTAAATGTCCGTCAGAAAATGACGGAACAGAGCGTGGGATATTCAGAATTACAGCAGAATGTGGACAGTTTGTTTCACCGAGCAGATCTGAATTCCTGGCTGAGCAGCGAAAGTGTGGAACCGTTGGCGGAGGAGATCACACAGAAACTGATTGATTTTGATCAGATTACGATATTTTCCTGCATCAGTTTTCCGAGACCGATGGATGAAGGGCTTCAGCGTCATTCGCTCAATGTGGCACTCTTAAACGGGATGCAGGCGGAATGGCTGGGACTTGGGGGGAAGGAAGTGAAATTATACGCGCTCGCCGGACTTTTGCACGATATCGGCAAAACCATGATCCCGGAAGAAATTTTAAATGCACCCAGGAAATTGACACCGGAGGAACTTGCAGTGATGAGAGAACATCCCGTTCACTCTGACCACCTGTTAGGAACGCGCTTTGATGATTCGGTTCGATTAGCGGCAAGGCAGCATCATGAAAAATTAGATGGTTCAGGGTATCCGGACGGAATTTCTGGGGATGCGATCGGAATGTGCGCGCGCGTCACGGCAATCTCGGATATTTTTGACGCGATGGTTTCTGCGCGCAGCTACAAGGATGCAAGGCTGCCGCTAAATGTTTTAACTATGTTTTATGATGAGGAGTTCAAGGGGCTTGACCGCCGCTTAGTTATGCTTTTTCTTAAAAATATGCGCGCGAAATATACAGATCACGAGGTGATGATGTCGGATGGAAAAAAGGCGGTGATCCGCTATATTCCACCAAATGATACTGCTCATCCGATCGTGCAGAGGGGGGAGGAAGTGCGCCAGGTGGATAAAGATTGGTACTGTAAAAATATGGTAACGATTTTATAAAAGAATTGGAAATTTGAAAAAATTGTGAAACATCTTGTAATTCGTACAATCTCCGAATATAATAAAGCTGTTGTTGGCATACTGTTACTTAAGAATTATCCAGCTTATCGAAAACTTTGCTGCCACATTTTTGTATAATTTAGGGTGGGGTACTACATTTTTAGTATAAAATTGTGCGGCAGGGAAGAGAAACTGTGAAACAGGAAGGAGAATAGGGATGCAATACATATTGATTGCTGATGATAACCCCGATATTACGGATGTGTTATCTGAATATACAAAGAAGGAAGGCTACGAGGCCGTACTTGCGGCGGACGGCGAGGAGGCACTGCGTCTTTTTGAGAAATACTCTCCCGCTGTAGTGCTTCTTGATGTAATGATGCCAAAGATGGACGGTTATGCAGTCTGCCGCGAGATAAGAAAAACTTCCGATGTGCCAGTGATTTTAATTACGGCGCGGGGGGAGGATTTTGAAAAAATTATGGGACTTGATATCGGAGCGGACGATTATATTGTAAAGCCATTTAGTCCAAGTGAGGTGATGGCTCGTGTGCGTGCGGTTTTGCGCCGTATGGTGAAAAAGCCGCAGGAGAGTGCGTCAGCTAATAAAAATGTATTAGTTGTGGCTAACCTCACGATCAACCTTGATGAGTACGCGCTCAGCATTGACGGGAAACGGATGACCATGACTAAAAAGGAGATTGAGACAATGTGGACACTTGCAAGCAATCCAAACAAAGTGTTTACCAGGGACAATCTGCTCGATAGTCTTTGGGGATATGATTACTACGGGGATACCCGCACCGTGGATTCCCATATCAAGCGTCTGCGCGCAAAGTTGGATACCGTGGAGCATCCGGCCTGGTCGATTCAGACGGTCTGGGGTGTGGGTTACAAATTCGAGATAGAAGGGTAATGGTAAAATAGGATTTTTTGGTGTTGGATGCGATGGAAAAAAAGTATAAAAAAAGAAAGATTGGCAGAAATCTGCTGCTGATAAAAACATATTTTTATTTCGCGCTGATGGCGATCATTATGGCGACGGTGGTCAGCGCGATCTTTTTGAGTACCTATCAGCGCACCATGCGCAGACAGTACCGTCAGCAGCTAGAGGAATATGCCGACAAAATTTCCAGTCGTTTCCAGGAATTTATTGCAAATGAGGATTATGCAAGCTGTTTGAGCTATCTTGAAATTTTGACCGAGATCGGAAATTACGAGATCTGGTCGATCGCAAATCCCTATGCCAGCGAACCGATGAATCGTTTGATGGCAACAATGGAATTTGTGGATGTGAATCAGGAAAATTATACGAATCTAATCTATTCGGCATTTTTGGGCAAGGAGCGTTTTTTGACCAGTTACAGTGAAATTCACGGCTGTACAATGATGTCCGTGGGGGTGCCCGTCATTGGCAATAACGGGGAGATCTGTGGCGCGCTCCTTATCAATATCTCAATGGAAACGCAGGATGAAGCGATTGCTAACGGGAAAGAGATGATTTTTTACAGCGTGTTAGTGGCACTCGTGATCTCGGTGTTCGTGGCATTTTTATTTGCAGGACGGCTCTCAAAACCAGTGCTTTTAATGCGGGATACCGCAAGGATGTTAGCGCGGGGGGCATATGATGAAAAGACCGGGATAAGGCGCAGGGATGAGATCGGAGAGCTGGCGCGCACGATCGATTCGCTGGCGGATAAACTGGCAAAAAATGAGGAGATGCGCAATAATTTAGAGCAGATGCGCATGGATTTCTTTGCGAATGTTTCCCATGAACTGCGCACACCGATCACCGTGATTCGCGCATATACGGAAACACTTGTGGATGGCGTGGTAACGGATGAGGAGAAAGTGCGCCAATATTACGATCGTATGCTTCTTGAATGCAGGCGCATGGAGCGTTTGGTAGGTGATCTTTTGCTGCTTTCCAAAATGCAGAACCCGGATTTTATGGTGGAGAAAGAACCGGTTAACCTGATGGAGATCTTTGCGGAGTTAAAACGGAGTGCCGGGGCGATCGCTGCGGAGAAAGGGATTCATATCTGCATTGAACACGAAAAAGAAATCTATATGATGGAGGGGGACTATGATCGGATTCGTCAAATGTTTCTTGTAATTTTTGACAATGCAATTAAGTTTTCGCCGGAAAATTCAACTGTTCATGTGACCTTCTCCGAGTTTGCAGAAGAAAATAAACCGTATGTGCGCGTGTCCATCCGGGATGAGGGAGTCGGGATCTCCGCGGAGGAACTGCCCAATATTTTTGAAAAATTTTACAAGTCAAAATTAAGGCAGAATGCAAAGGGCACGGGGCTTGGACTTGCGATTGCAAAGCAGATCGCGCTAAAGCATGGCAGCGAGATTAAAGTGAGGAGCGAGATCGGAAAAGGAACGGAATTTATCTTTGAATTTGCAATGCTTTTGCCAGGGGCGGGAGATGTTCTTGCGGCGGCAAAAGAGAAGTGAAATTTTGGCAGGAATTAGGAAAAAGAGGAGTGAAATTTTAGTAGGAATTAGAAATTTTTGGAATTTAGAAAATTTGGACAAATATACCAAAAAATCACTGAAAAAATGCGAAAAACACCTTGATTATTTGGGCAATTTGGGGTATAATAAAACCATCCTGAGGTGTACGGTAACTCTTGTAGTTTTGAACCTACAGTACTTTAAAAGGGATTCCTATATCGTTGAGTGGATGTCAGGCCTCCGAATGTGCAGTGGAAGACAGCAAGCTCAATTGCGGTTACCCACCTAGCATTTGCTAGGAGTCAAAACACAGGAGTCGGCATTTTGGGGGTTACAAAAAGAGGCCTTGGTGGTTTACTTTTGGGCGGGATCATTTGATCCCGCTTTTTTGCGCAGACCCGCATATGGAAATTTGCTGCTAACGCAGCATGCGGGTCGCGCGGCGAGTAGGAGGAAAAACCGTCTCCTACTCGATTTGTATGCAAACCCGCGAGTGAAAATAATTAAATAGAAAAGAGGACGCGAAAATGGGATATCGCTATGAAACACATTTACATACCAAGGAGGTCAGTGCCTGCGGACATACCCCTGCAAAGGACTATATAAAATTTTATCAGGATCATGGCTATGATGGGATTATTTTTACCGATCATTTTTTTAATGGAAATTGTGGAGTCTCGCGTAAGTTACTTTGGGAGGAGAGGATTGACGCATTTTGCAGGGGGTATGAACTGGCGAAGGAGGAAGGGGATCAGGCGGGGCTTTTAGTGCTTTTGGGCTGGGAGTTTAATTTTGAGGGCGACGAATATCTAACCTATGGCTTGGATAAGGCATGGCTTAAAGCACACCCAGAGATTATGGAGGATACAAGAGAAGCGTACTACGACCGGATACATCAGGCGGGCGGTCTTGTGGTGCAGGCGCACCCGTACCGCGAGCGAAACTATCTCAATGCCGTGCGCTTAAACCCGTATTTTGTGGATGCGGTGGAGTATATCAATATCGGAAACCAGCCATATATGGATGACCTTGTTCCGGAATATGCAAAGAAATATGGACTGCCGATGACTGGGGGAACAGATATGCATAATATTGAGTGGGGACAGACCCCTTCCGGCATTGAAACCGAAAAAAAATTAAACTGCATTGAGGATTTTGTAAGGCTTGTGCGCTCCGGGAAGGGATTTTCCCCGATTGTTGTACCGGGACGGGTAAATAAGCCGGGGCAGGATCTGGAATTTGATATTATGCGATATGAAAGAGATGGAAAATTTACTTTATACAAAAAAGGGGAGGCATAAAAATGGAAGAATACTGTCTGATTCAGGAGATGAAAACCTTTAGTTTTTCCGCTGAAAATCCCACCGGGGTAAGGGGAGGCGGCTCTAGGGGGAAAGATTGTACCAAACTTCGCCCCTGCATTGAGATCCCGCCGGGAGAAACGGTTACTCTTGCGGATATTGACGGATCGGGGGTAATTCAACATATCTGGTTTACCGGGTATGTTGGGCATAGCTTTATCCTGCGGATCTATTGGGAGGGGGATGAAAATCCTTCGGTGGAAGTACCGATCTCCGCTTTTTTCGGCTGTGCCTACGATGAAAATTTTGAAGATCGGGAGGGAAAATATCCTATTTTAAATTCCGCCAAGATTCTGACCGCGCCGGGGAGAGGATTTAATTCTTACTGGGAGATGCCTTTTTTGAAGCACTGTCGAATCACAATGGAAAACCGCAGCAATGAGAATAAAACTCTCTTTTACATGATAACGGGATGTTACCGGACTCTTCCGGAAAATATTGGGTATTTCCATGCA
This sequence comes from uncultured Lachnospiraceae bacterium, assembly GCA_910577165.1. Classification (GTDB taxonomy): domain Bacteria; phylum Bacillota; class Clostridia; order Lachnospirales; family Lachnospiraceae; genus RGIG4057. The sequence goes on along the minus strand of CAJTLX010000024.1, from coordinate 31,718 downwards.
TCCTACAGACAGGAACATCCCGTGCAAAAGGGGCGTTCCTACACCGTGATTGATCAGATTAAGGGGAGGGGGCAATTTGTCGGATTGACGTTTGCCGCCGGGATGAACGGCAACAATACCTGCTGGGTGGAAGGCGAGGCGCGAATGTATATTGACGATGATATCTATCCTTCTATTCACTATACGGGCACGGAAGATTATTTCGGAGGTTCCTACGGATTTGGCAACGATATCTATTTAAAACAGTATCATACTTACAGTGGTTTCTATGCGGGAATGTTCGCTATTCTTGGCGATAATTCTGCCTTTTACAATGGCCAGCAGCGGTTTTTGCTGTACCGGTTCCATGTGCCGGATCCTATTCACTTTGAAACTGGCTTTCGGATGACATTAGATAATCTGGGGTGGACGGGACCTAGATATGATGATTATACTTCGGTTGCATTCTGGTATCAGACCTTACCACATGAACTGTTAAAGCCATTGCCAGAGGATTCTGAGATGATAATGAAATAAAAGTGCCGGGAATGTTGCATTGAGAAAATAGGTTATAATGCAGCATTCCCGCCTGTATTAATTATTCATTCTTTTCTTATTTGTCCAGATAGTGAGTTAATGCATATGCAATTCCAGATTCATTATTTGTTTTTGTGACAAAATCTGCTTTTTCTTTTAATCTGTCTATGGCATTTCCCATGGCAATGGAGAGAGAGGCTTCCTCCAACATAGGGATATCCGGTTCCTGGTCACCAAAAGCAATTGTTTCCTCTTTTCTTATCCCTTTCTTTTCGCAAATTATGCGAAATGCCATTCCTTTATTTACTCCTCTGGGAAATATATCCAGATGATTGGGGGAAGTATGAGTAATTTCCACATCTTTTCGATTTTGAAGTAGCTGGAAAATTTGTTCTGCCAGAGCAGTTTCTGCTCCAATCAATAGTTTATTCGCTCCTTTCCCCTCCTTTTTCCATTGGGGGAGGACTTCTTCTGCCGAGATAAGTTCTGCCGAATAATGTACGATTTTTTCCTCGTCCGTGATAAATCGGTCTTTTTTTGTGACAAACCACTGCTGATCCCGATAGATCGAGAGGGGGATGTTGAACTCCTTTATACTTTCATATATTTCACTAAGAGTTTCTACTGACAAATACTGTGCGTAAAGATAATTTCCTCCTTCCATAATACAAGTGCCTCCACTGCAAGCAATAATACAGGGAATCCCTAATTCTTTGGCGATCGGCTCTGTGACTGTCGGCATTCTGCTAGTGACCAGAGCAATTTTCATCCCCTGCTCGCTGACCTGTCTAAGTGCGGCTCGATCGGACTCCCTTATCTTCTTATCATCGGTAAGCAATGTGCCATCAAGGTCTGTGCATAGAAGTTTGTATTTCATCGTCCTGCTCCTTCCATTCATATGTCAAGGCATGATACGCGCCCCGCAACAAGAACGCCAGAGGCATTCTTAAATGTTTACATCGATTTACAATTTTGAAATTTATTTTATCAAAGTAGTATAATCTTTAATAATTTAGATATATTTCCTAAAACTCTGGCAGATTTTCCAGTTTAATTATAGCAAATCAAGAACAATTTTTCTATGTTTTTCCTCCAAAAACCTGCAAATTAGTATTTTTACCCATAAATAAAACAGGTGTTTTGTGCATATTGCATAAAATTTACATTTGAAATTTATATTAAATTTACAAAGTTTACATTTGAAAAATAAAATGTTTGCAAAATGTAAATTAACATTGTATAATACATACAAGAAACAGAAACATAATCGCATTTGGAGGGATGTAAATATGGAGAAAAATCAAAAAAGAACAATGGTATTGTGTGGAATTCTTGCCACAGCACTGATTGTTTTTGTGATTCTGGCTCTGCTTGCCCCACATGGAGAAGATTTCCTGCGCAGCGAGGGAACGGGGATTTTGTCAGGAAATCTTGATCTCGAAAGGGACGGGATTTACTGTATGGCGCAGGGGGAGGAGGACAGTATCCTTATCGAGGGCGATTTAGGTAGCCAATGGGAATTTTTTGTGCCGGAGGATGGAACCTACTATTTAAGCGCGGGGTATATGCCGCTTGAGGGAAACGGGCAGGAGTTGGAATTTGCTCTTACCATCGATGGGAAGGCATTAAATTCCAATATTACTCTGACAAGGATCTGGGTGGATGATAAGGGCTTTCGCCATGCGGCATCGGGCGATGAGATTCGTCCGGTACAGAGTGAGGCCAATCTCTGGGTGGAGGAGCCTTTTCGGATTGGGAAAAAGGAGAGGCTTGCCCTGGAACTAAAGGCGGGAAAACATTCCATCCTGCTTTTAGGAGTTAGCCAGTCCGGGCTTGTGCGCTATCTGCGATTGTACCAGGAAGAGATTCCTTCCTATGAGGAATATCTCTCAAAACAGGGTGGGCAGAATAAAGTGGAGAAGGATTTTTACCGCCAGATTGAGGCGGAGATGCCAAATATGAAATCTTCCTCCGTGCTGTATGCGGTATATGATCGCTCAAGTCCCTACACCTTGCCTTACAATCCAGAAGATGGAGGAGGCACTGAAAGTGGCAGGAGTCCCATTTTATCCGATCTATGATCCGATCACCATCAAAAAATCCGGCAATGGGTATCGCGCTATTCATGGAGTGCGCAATGTATCAAGGTCAGCCTCGATCCAGTACGATTATCTGTTGACCACGGGGGCGAAGGATTCCGGCAGTGCCCGTTATCTGATATCGCCAAAATACGAGGAAAAGATTATAAATTCACTGTTAAAGAGTGCAGAGAAAAGAAATGTGGATGCTCTTGGGTTTGCCTCACTTGCCAATCATATATACTCGGATTTTCGAAGAGAGAGTATTTCTGCAAATGAAACTGGCGCGTACTGGGAGGAGGCACTTAAAATCGCGGCGGATTCTCTTGATAAGCTTTTGCTTGAGGGAGCCTATGCCTACGCCTTTCCCTATGCGGATGGGATCACCGATGTTCCAGTTTTTTCCAGCCAATACGATATTGAAGATGAAACCGTTCCGTTTTATCAGATGGTCATGGGCGGAACAGCAGCACTCTACAGCGAGCCGCTCAACGAGAGCGGAAATATCCGGGAGATGTTTTTGCACTGTGTTGAGTACGGGGTTAGCCCTTCCTTTTTGCTGATGGCAGCGGCACCGGATACTTTGCAGGAAACAGACTACCAGAAATTTTATTCCATTGCCTGGTCGGACTGGAAAGAGGAGATAGAGGAGATGCTTGGTGAACTTTCCACACTGGATAATGTCTGTGGTCAGGCACTCGTTCAGCATAGAAAGGTTTCGGATGGGGTCTATGAATCCACTTATCAGGATGGGACAGTGATCTATGTAAATTATCAAAAAGAGTCCATTCGGATTGGGGATACCCTGGTTCCGGCAATGGGCTTTATGCGAGAGGGGGAAGTAAAATGAAAAAGAAAATTCCATATACGACAAAAAAGAAAATCTATGGGTTTTTGTTTATCACCCCCTGGCTGTTAGGATTTCTTCTCTTTTTCATCGTGCCGTTTATCCAGTCCTGCCTCTACGCTTTTCAGGATTTGGAAACGACGGAGAAGGGGATGGTAGGAACTTGGGTGGGAACCTACAATTTTTCCTACGCACTGTTTAGGGATACAGATTTTATTGTCCAGTGCGCCAATTCCCTAAAGGATTTGATCACCGTTCCCCTTATCCTGGTCTACAGTTTATGCTTCGCGCTGCTGTTAAAAAAGGAATATCCGGGAAGAACAACAATGCGGGCGATCGCCTTTCTCCCGGTAATTATCGGGTCGGGCGTTTTGATGGATATTATGAAGCAGGATGTATTTTCCTCCGGTGTAAAGGGGGCGGAAACGGTCTATCTCTTTTCCGGCGGGGGGCTTACCGGGCTGTTTTCCTCGATGGGTCTGCCGATGAATGTGATTGAATTTGTCAACAATATTATCAGTAAGATTTTTGATTTGACCTGGCGATCCGGCGTGCAGATTCTTCTCTTCCTCGCGGGGCTTCACAATATCCCGGAATATGTCTATGAGGCAGCGCAGTTAGAGGGGGCGAACGCGCTGGAGCAGTTTTTTAAGATTACCCTTCCAATGCTTACGCCGATGATCTTGCTGAATGTGGTCTACAGCGTGATCGATATTTTCTCGGATTTCGGGAACCAGATTATTCAGATGATCTATAATACGGCATTCTCCAATGTGCGCTTTGGCTATGCCAGTGCCTTGTCCATCCTGTATTTCATTATGATTGCTGTGGTTCTTATCGTTGTGTATCTGTTGATGCGGCACTTTATCGTCCGTCCGGAGGACTAGGAGGAGAGAATGAAAACAAAGATGATGTATCGGATAAAAAATGGGAAATGGTTTTGGATGCTTGCAAAATATGCCATTTTAATTCTCCTGGCATATCAGCTCCTCTACCCGGTTCTCTATATGATCAGCGCGTCAATCAAGGCCCCGACGGACTCATACGATCCGAGTGTAATATGGATACCGAAACATTTGTCCGCAACCGGATTTCAGGATGCCTTTAAAACCATGAAATATATGGACGCGCTCAGCCAAAGTCTTCAGATTGGCTTAGGATGTGCTATCCTGGATGTGATTTCCTGCGCATTGGCGGGATATGGGTTTGCAAGATATAAATTTCCAATGAAAAATATATTTTTCGCCTGTGTGATATTGACTTTAATTGTCCCGACACAGACCATTATCCTGCCGTATTATTCCAATATGAAATATTTTAATCCGTTTGGCATAATGTCCCTGATCTCAAAATTAACGGGCGGGGACTTGGCAATCAATCTGGTGGGAAATAAACTTTCCTTTTTTATCCCATCGGCACTTGGGGCGGGGATTCGCTCCGGGCTTTACATTTATATTTTTAAGCAGTTTTTCGAGGGGATGTCCTCCGCATTAGAGGAATCTGCATATGTGGATGGCAGCGGACCGCTTAGAACATTTTTTCATATTATGCTCCCAAATGCAAAGAATGCAATTGTGACCGTATTTTTGTTCTCGTTTGTCTGGCATTTTAATGATTATTATCTGTCAAAGCAGCTTCTTGGAACAAAGATGAGGACATTGATTGTGGCACTTTCCTCGCTGCGGGTGGACTTAGCAGCACTGATTGGCGGGCAGACGACCACCGACCCTATCCGAGTTCAGACAAGAATTCAGGCGGGCTGTCTGCTTGCGATCTTACCGATGTTTTTGCTGTATATCGTGGCACAGCGCAAGCTTGCCGACAGCATTGAACATATAGGCATCAAATAAAAAAGAAAAGGAGAGAGAGAAATGAGAAAGAAAATTTTAGCGTTGGCACTGGCGGGTGCAATGGGGTTAGCAGCATGCGGAGGAAGCCCGTCCGACGAGAAGGGTACACCGACCCCGATAAAGAGCGATGAGCAGCCAGACAAGAAGGAGGAGGAAAAAGACGACGAGAGCGAAAAGAAGGAGGAATCGGACGGGGAGAAGAAGGAGGAGGAGATAAAGGGCAGTTTGCCGGACAGCCTTGCCAATGCGAATTTAACCATTGTCTGGGATATGACTGAGGAGGCATGGAAAGCGGCGAAAGAGGAAGATCCGGACGCATTCAATTTAGTCTGGACGACCAAGGAGGAATTTGAGAAGAAATATGGCGGCAAGGTAGAGATTATCGGTGTGGGCTGGGGCGACCAGGCAAGTACTGTGATCAGTATGGTAAATGCCGGGGAAGTCTGCGATCTGGCACAGGCGCATGACCAAAATTTTCCAATTTATGGCGCGAAAAATATTGTGCAGGATATCTCTCAGTATATCGATCTAAATGATGGGTTCTGGTATGACAGCGTGACAAAGGCATTCACCTACAATGGAAAGCCTTATGCGGCGGGCGCGGATGCTGCCCCGGTGGTAATCAGCTACAACAAGACTTTATTTGAGCAGAACGGAATTAAGACCCCGATGGAGTATTTTAATGAGGGGAACTGGAATTGGGATACCTTCAGACAGGTAGCACTTGATATGACCGGGGATACGGACGGGGATGGCAATCCGGATGTATTTGGTTTTGGCTGGTGGGATTCGTTCTATGTTCAGATGCTAAATGCAAATGGCACAGTAAGTATCAATTATGACGATCCGAACGGCGTGTCGAGCAATTATTTAAGCCCACAGGCAACCGAGGCCTTTACCTTCCTGCAAAATGGCTATATCACGGATAAATTTATGGAGCGTCCGGACGGGGATAAATTTATCAGCAATTTCAAGAGCGGAAAACTGGCAATGACCTGTGAGTACAGCTTTGCAGCAATCACCGCATACCCTTGTGACTATGAGATCGAGTGGGCACCACTGCCGACAGGTCCTTCGGGAGAGAAGTATGAGTGTGGCGGAAGTTTAAGTGGTTTCGCAATCCCGGTAACAAGCCAAAATCCGGAGGGTGCCGCTGTCTTTGCAAGAATGGCATATGAATTATTAAAAGAACATAATACCACCAAGCAGATTGCCACTTATGGACAGGAAGAATTTGATTTGATGCAGACCTTAGCGGAACATATCAATTTCGCACCAATTGGAATTGAGAAGTACTGGGATGCAAACTGGACAATTTTTTCCGGGATGATCGAGGGAACTCCGGTAAGTACTTTTGCAACTAACGCGGATGAGCAGATTCGAGAGGGTGCGCAGATTACACTGGGACAATAAAAAAAGGTTAAAGGTATCAAAAAAAATGGAGACAAGAAAAAATGAAAAGAGGGATATTTTTATTTCTGGCTTCCTGCCTGGCGTTAGCGGTTGGCTGCGCGGGGCAGGGAGCTGCCCCCGGCTCCACACCCGTTCCCACAGTAAGTGAGAAGGAGCAGCAGGAAGGGCAGAATAAGGAGGAGCCATCCAACACTAAACAGGTAAGTCCAAAGGAAGATGAACAGGAAAAAGAATATGAGAGCGTTCCCTATCGCTTGTTTCCAAGATCAAAGGACGCGTGGGTTGGGGATGTTATGCCAATGTCCGACGGGGAGCAGATGCATCTTTACTATCTGTATGATACGGATCACAATGGGGTTGGGTATCATCCGATCCATAAATTTTCCACTGCAAATTTTTATGAGTATTCGGATGATGGTCTAACACTGCCCTATGGCGGGTCAAGGGAGGATGCGGACTTAGCGATTGGAACGGGGAGCGTTCTTATCGCACAGGATGGGAGTTATCATCTCTTTTACACCGGGCATAATGATTCATTCCCGGAAAAAGGGCTTGACAGGGAATGTGTGATGCACGCGGTCAGCAGTGATAATGAGAACTGGAAAAAAATTCCAGAAGATACTTTTTACGCGCCGGACAATTATTCCGGGGATGATTTTCGCGATCCATTTGTTTTCTGGAATGAGGCGGAAGCCTGCTATTGGCTTTTGATTGCCGCGAGAGAAGAAAATCTTGGGGGAGTGATCGCGCGCTACACTTCCACTGATCTGTCAAGCTGGACATTGTGTGATCCGCTCTACGCGCCAGAAAAGCAGTATATGTTGGAATGCCCGGATCTGTTTAAGATGGGGGAGAAATACTATCTATTTTACAGTTGGGACTGTGTCACCTACTATGCGATGGCGGACTCGATTTACGGACCATTTTACGAGCCGGAAAACAATGTGCTTGACGGTACCGGATTTTGTTTTTATGCGGCAAAGACAGCACAGTTAAATGGAAAACGCTATCTTTGCGGCTGGATTGGGAGACGGTCAAAGAAGAAGGATACCGGGACTTATGACTGGGCGGGCAATTTACTGATTCATGAGCTGGTACAAAAGGAAGATGGCACACTGGGCGTAAAGATGGTTTCTGGTTTATCCGAGTATTTTGCGCAGAAAGAAATACCAAAAAAGAGGGCAGTACTTGGAGAAGTTAAGGAGATTGCAGACGGCTATCAGCTTTGCGCAAAAAAAGACGAGGTCGCACTTGTGGATTTTGGGGGGAGAAAAGCTTCTCTTTTGCTTGAGTGCGATATTTCTTTTGCGGGAGAGGGATATGTAGGTTTTGCATTTGGCGAGGGAGAAGAGTATGCAAAATATACTGGACTGGTACTCGACGCTAAAAATAACTGCCTCCATTATGAGGGCTGCGTACTCTCCCGTATGGCATACATAGAGCCGTTAATTCAGACCGCATTTTCTTTTGAGGCAGGGAAAGAGTACCATGTCAGGCTGGTGATGGAGAATGAGATTGTGGTACTCTATATCGACGATACAAAGGCACTGAGTAACCGCATTCAAAAATCTGTGGACGGCGCGCATCTGGCGATATTTGCAAACAATACAACCGCAGAGATAAAAAATATTATCTTTAACTTTCCAATGCAAAATTAATGTATTACTCCGGCAGGAAAATATCCGATTCCTCTGTGCGTAAGAGATCGCAGAAACAAATTTCTGTGGGCAGGTAGGTGGTACTTGAGAGGCGTTCCGGGCGTTGCATCCGCGAGAAAATAAGGTTTGCCGCGTAGCAGCCAAGTTCCCTAGTCGGGATGCGCACGGTCGTCAGATTGTTTAGTAACGGGTTTCTGGTGGGAAGACCGTCAAAGCCGCACACAATAATATCGCGCGGAACTTGGTAGCCAAGCTCATTTAAATTCTGTATCAGGGTCTGGGCGAGCATATCATTCGCGCAGAAAAAGAGTTCAGGCAGTTTTTTCATCTGCCGTAACTGTCTGGCAAGCCATCCCTCCTGCCCATAAAAATAATCTTCCGCGATAATCCGATACGGTTCTGTTTCAATACCGTAGGTATTGGCGGCCAAAAAGAAGCCCTCATAGCGTTCGCGGAAACTCAGGCAGTGGTCTTTATCCCCCACAAACCCCATGGAGTTTAACTTGCGTCTTTGGCATAGGAAACGCAGCATCCGGTATACGCTTGCGCGGTTTTCCATCATTAACAGATCGCAGTGCAGGCCAAGAATGGAAAAATTGACACAGGCATCAATAAAGAGAAGTGGGATATCAAGTGAGCATAATAATTTGCTGTATTCTTCGTGGAATATTTCAAGGCAGATAATGCCCTCCACTTGCGCTTTATTTAAGTTTGGAGGCAGGGTCATGGAATCGATATCCTCCTGCGTGATGGTGTGGAGTGTCAGAGTATAATTTTTTTTTCGCAATTCCTGCTGGAGTTGTGTTATAATGGAAGAACCGATATGGAAGGCATCGGGAGCCATATGCATAACAAAAGCGAAGCTTTTCATCTGCAATGGCTCCGTTTGATGGCTTGTATAATTTATAGTTTTATAGTTCATTTCCTTTACTTTTTGCAGTACTAACTCCCTGGTTTCTGTGGAAACATTTGGGGAATCGTTCAGTACTTTTGATACGGTAATGCGGGATAACTGCAGCGCGTCTGCAATGTCCTGAATCGTCACTTTATTTTTCATAATGGCTCCTATTCAAGTAAGAAATTAACAATTCTTATGGTAGCTGATTTCTCGGCAAATTGCAAGTGAATTTTACAGTTTTAAGGAGGATTGATGATGGCAAGTCAAATTTTGCGTGATGCAAGGAAATATGAGGAGATTGCGGAGGAAAAAATCGGGGAGGAAGAACGCCCCGCATTTCATTTATCCGTCCGCACCGGCTGGATGAATGATCCGAATGGATTTAGTTTTTACAATGGGCAGTATCATCTATTTTATCAGTATTATCCATATCGTTCCGTGTGGGACTCGATGCATTGGGGACACGCGATAAGTGAGGATCTACTGCATTGGAAATATTTTCCAGCAGCACTGGCACCGGATACCGAGTACGACAGGGACGGATGTTTTTCCGGGAGTGCCTCGATGTTTTCAGACGGCAGACAACTTTTAATGTATACCGGTGTGGCAAAAGAAACACAGCCGGATGGGAGTACAAGGGAGATCCAGACCCAGTGCATTGCCATTGGAGATGGTAGGGATTATGAGAAATATGCAGAAAATCCGGTGCTCACACAAAAGGATTTGCCGGAGGGCGGGGACAAATATAATTTTCGCGATCCAAAGATCTGGCGCGAGGAGGACGGAACCTATGCCTGCGTGATCGGCAATTGTACCGGGGACGGGGACGGGAGAATACTTCTCTTTCGGAGTGAGGATGGTCTTTGCTGGAAATTTTCTTCTATTCTTGTAGAAAATCAGAAAAGATTTGGGAAAATGTGGGAATGCCCGGATTTCTTTACACTGGACGGAAAATATGTGTTGCTAACCAGCCCGCAGGATATGCTGCCAAAGGGTTTTGAGTACCATAATGGAAATGGGACTCTTTGTCTGATTGGCGATCTTGAGAAGGAAACGGGAAAATTTGTGGAGGAAGCAAACCAGTCCATTGACTATGGAATTGATTTTTATGCATCACAGACCATGCTCGCGCCGGATGGGCGCAGGATTATGATTGGATGGATGCAAAACTGGGATACCTGCCCCGCCCATCAGCCGGAAAGAAAATGGTTTGGACAAATGTGCTTGCCAAGGGAACTTTCCATACGGGATGGACATTTAATTCAGCAACCGATAAGAGAGCTTACGGCGATGCGAAGCGGAAAGGTACATTATGAAAATGTGCGGATTATCGATCTTGTCCGCCTGGAGAAAATAGAGGGAAGAAGGATCGATATGGAATTACATATCCGTCCGGAAAACAAGGAAGAATTATTCCGCAAATTTGCCGTTCGCTTTGCACAGGATGAAATATATCACACAGCGATCAGTTTCCGCCCGCACGAGTCCATTGTCAAGGTGGACAGAAAATTTTCCGGCTCAAGACGGGCATTGATTCATCAGAGAAGGAGCTTAGTAAGAACAAAGGATGGGGAGTTGAAACTGCGGATTATCCTTGACCGCTTTAGCGCGGAAGTCTTTATCAATGATGGTGAGCAGGTGATGACCATTACTTTCTATACGCCGCAGACAGCAAAAGGGATCTCGTTTTATGCGGATGGAACCGCACTGCTTGACGTGGTAAAATATGATTTGATATAGAAAATCTTAAAGGGGAGATTCGGGATGAAAAAATATGATGTTGTCGCGCTGGGGGAAGTGCTGATTGATTTTACACAGAATGGGATAAGTGCGCAGGGGAATGTGATATATGAGGCAAACCCCGGCGGTGCTCCCTGCAATGTGCTTTCCATGCTAAGCCGCCTTGAGAGGAAAACCGCGTTTATCGGCAAGGTGGGGCAGGATATTTTCGGAAGGCAGTTAAGGAAAGTTTTAGGGGAGAATGGAATCGATGCTGCAGGACTTGTAATGGATCAGGAAGTTCGAACAACACTTGCATTTGTAGAAAATCTTCCAGATGGGGACAGGGATTTTTCCTTTTACCGAAATCCCGGTGCGGATATGATGCTTTTGGAGGAAGAGCTGCCTCTAAATTTACTGGAGGAAACAAAAATTTTTCACTACGGAACGCTTTCCATGACTCATGAGAGGGTGCGTAAGGCGACAAAAAAAGCGATTACTTTGGCGGGGAAAGGCAGCGCGCTCCTCTCCTTTGATCCAAATCTTAGAATGCCACTCTGGCGGGGGGAGGATGAGGCGAGGACACAGATAGAATACGGCTTTGCACACTGTGATATCCTAAAGATTGCCGACAATGAAATCCGGTGGTTTACCGGGGAAAATGATCTGGATGCAGGGATTAGAAAACTTCGCACTCAGTACGAGATCCCCCTAATTTTATTGTCGATGGGAAGGGAGGGAAGCCGCGCTTACTATCGGGAGCTGCGCGTTGAATCTTCCCCGTATCTTCAGGAGAACACGGTGGATACAACGGGGGCGGGGGATACCTTTTGCGCGTGCTGTCTGCATTTTGTCTTAACTTATGGACTTGATGGGCTAAGTGAAGAGAGGCTCGCGGAAATGTTGAAATTTGCCAATGCGGCCGCCTCCATTATTACCACAAGAAGGGGGGCATTGCGGGTAATGCCGACAAAGAGCGAGGTGGAGACACTGATAAAAAAATAGTACTTCGCGATCTAGGCTTTCCTGTTCTGAAAGAGGGAAAAGGATAAAAATGCAAATATATTTGGAATTAAGGAAAAGTAATAATTGCATAAATTACGAAAATATGTTATACTGGCAACAGGTAGCAAAATTTTGCTTAAGACATTTCCCAGTACAGAATAGGAGGGGATGGAGTGGACGGCAGAGAAATCAAGAGAATTGCAATCAGCGAGGCAGCACCGGGCATGATCACAGCACAGGATATTTATTCCAGGACGGATCAGTTGATTCTGATGAAAGATACGGTGCTTGGCGCGGATTCGATTGCAAAGCTAATGTTTTACTCAGTGGGGGGAATCTGGGTATACGCGAAGGAAGGACAGGAGTTTAAGGAGGATGCTTACACGCAGGCTCTGCGCAAGGGGACGGATTTCCACGAGTTTCAGGATGTGTATGGGGATGTGGTAAAATCTGTCCGGGGGATGCTTGAACAGTTTATGCTCGGGGAAAAACCGATCGACTCCGAACTTCTCTTTGACGGCGTAGGAAAGATAATCGGGGAGGCGAGAAGCAACGCACATATCTTCAATATGCTCCACTGTATCCGGGACAGCGAGGATATGGTATTTGAACACTCAGTCAATGTAGCGTTAATCTGCAATGTTTTTGCCGACTGGATGCATTTAGCGGAGGAGGACAAGCAGGTACTTACCGTGGCGGGACTCTTGCATGACGCGGGCAAACTTTTAGTTCCGGAATGCATTTTAAATAAGCCAGGCAGACTTACCGACGAGGAATTTGATATCGCAAAGATGCACGCGGAGAGCAGCTATGAGATTCTAAAGAACGCAGAGATTGACGAGAGGATTAAGACGGCAGCACTTGATCATCATGAACGCTTTGACGGATCTGGCTATCCAGCGGGAAAATCAGGCGGCGAGATTGACATGATGTCGAGTATTGTCGGGATTGCCGATGTGTACGATGCGATGACAAGCAGACGGATTTACCGCGGCGCGCTCTGTCCATTCGATGTGATCCGCGTCTTTGAGGAGGAGGGGATGAATCTCTTTAATCCAAGATATCTCCTTCCGCTTTTGGGAAAGATGGCGGAAACATATATTCACCATACCGTGCAGCTCTCGGACGGCAGCAAGGGAGAGATTGTTATGATCAATCCATTTTCTCTCGCCTCGCCAGTGGTGCGTGTGAACTCTACATTTGTTGATTTGGCAAAAAATGGAGCATTAAAGATTGATGCGGTCCTGTAAAGACTGCATCTTCTTTTTGCGAAACTTTAAATCAGGAGGTAAAACAAAATGAACTCTAGAGCAGAAAAAGCGGGAGAACTTTTTTTGGAGGGCTGTAACTGTTCGCAATCCATGTTTGTGACCTATGCGGATCTCTATGGTTTTGACCGGGAGACGGCAATGCGAATCGCAGCATCTTTTGGCGCGGGTATGGGGCGTATGCGCGAGGTGTGCGGTGCAGTATCCGGAATGTTTCTGGTGGCGGGGATGGAAACCGGGGCGACTAAGGGGAGCGACAGGGAGGGAAAACAGCGCAATTATGAAACTGTCCAACAACTGGCGGCACGTTTTCGGGAGGAATTTGGCTCCATTATCTGCAGGGAATTATTGGGGCTCGATAAGGGGAAATTTACAGAGGAGGAAAAAAAGCAGATGCTTAGTGCAACTCCGCAGGCACGCACGGCGGAATACTATAAAAAACGTCCGTGCAGGGAACAGATTGTGTGCGCGGCAAAAATTTTGGAGGAAACGATCTTAAAAAAATATTTTTTGGATGATAACGGGGAAGGGGAAGAGGAAAAATAAGCGATGATAACCATGGAACATATCACAAAGACTTACCGGATTGCAAAGCGGGATTCAGGGTTTGGCCAGGCGTTAAAGGCATTGTTTCACCGGGAGTACGAGGAGATTAGGGCACTTGATGATGTGAGTTTTTCAATCGGGGATGGGGAGATGGTGGGCTATATTGGTCCTAATGGGGCGGGGAAGAGTTCTACCATTAAAATATTGAGCGGCATTTTAGTGCCGGACTCCGGTACGGTTTTGGTGGATGGCCGCATTCCCTATAAAAAGCGGGTGGAACATGTGGGAAAGATCGGGGTGGTTTTCGGGCAACGCTCACAGCTTTGGTGGGATGTTCCCGTCATTGATTCCTTTGAACTGTTAAAGGATATCTACGCGATCCCCGATGAAGTATACAAAAGCAGTCTTTCTGAGCTTACCGAACTTCTAACTCTAAAAGAGCTATTGCGATCCCCGGCAAGGCAGCTCTCCCTGGGACAGCGGATGCGCTGTGAGATCGCCGCATCGCTATTACATCGGCCGCAGATCTTGTTTCTCGATGAGCCGACAATTGGACTGGATGCGGTTTCAAAGCTTGCCGTGCGGGAATTTATCCTAAAATTAAACCACACGCATAAGACAACCGTACTTTTAACCACCCATGATATGCAGGATATTGAGGCACTGGCAAGCCGAATTATTCTGATTGGCAAGGGAAAAATTTTGATGGATGGGACGCTTGCCGATATTAAAAAGGGCGGTAAGAGCATTGATGAGACCGTTGCCGAATTGTATCGCTCCTACAATATATAGAAAATATATATGAATTTGTCTTGATTTATAATATTTGGAAGGTGGATTAAAGTGAAAAAATATCTGTCTTTTTTTCGTTTGCGATTTTCGATGGGATTACAGTACCGCGTGGCAGCAGTTGCGGGAATTTTCACCCAGTTTTTCTGGGGATTTATGGAAATTATGATCTTCTCCGCGTTTTACCGCGCGGATGCGGCAGCCTTTCCGATGAGCTTGTCCGCAACCGCCTCCTATATCTGGATGCAGCAGGCATTTCTTGTATTCTTTGCAACATGGATGTTGGAGGGGGAGATCTTTGACTCCATTGTAAATGGAAATATTGCCTACGAACTTTGTCGCCCGGTGGATATCTACAATATGTGGTTTGCGAGAAGCATTGCAAATCGCACCTCAAGGGCGGTTCTTCGGTGTTTTCCAATTCTGATTGTGGCATTTTTTCTGCCCGCACCTTACGGGCTTTCTGCCCCAGCAAACGGGCTTTATTTTTTGCTGTTTATCGTAACACTTCTGCTGGGGCTTGCTGTGACGGTATCTTTTTGTGTATTTATCTACGTGCTAACTTTTTTTACCATCTCCCCGCAGGGGCTGCGTATGCTGTTTTCTTCCTGCGTGGACTTTTTTGCCGGGGCAGTGATCCCGCTGCCATTTTTTCCGGAGAAAGTGCGAAAGATTATGGAACTGCTGCCATTTGCATCAATGCAGAATGTCCCGCTTAGAATCTATAGCGGGAGCATGAGTGGAGCGGAGATGAAAAAGGCGGTTTTGCTACAAATTTTCTGGCTATTTGTAATTACGGGAGCGGGAAAATTACTGTGCCGTGTGGCACTAAAGAAAGTAGTTGTACAGGGCGGCTAGATTATTGAATGAATAGAAATTTTTTAAAAGATTGAAAACCGGATAAAATAAAAATCTAAAGAATTAGAAAATGGATAAAATATTTTACTATTTAAGAAACCGGATAAAAGAAAATAAAAGATTAAGGAAGAGTTTAAAAATAGGAAAGGAAGAAAAATATGGGAAAAATTTATCGGGCACTCCGCCTTTATCGACGGTATATTTCTATTCACATCCGCTCCATGATGCAGTATAAGACTTCATTTTTTCTTTCTGCGATGGGGCAGTTTTTGGTATCCTTCAATGTGTTCTTGGGGATTTTCTTTATGTTCCAGAGATTTTCCGCGGTGGAGGGCTTTACCTACAGTGAGGTGCTGCTGTGTTTTTCGGTAGTTCTTTTAGAATTTTCCCTTGCGGAAATGTGGGCGCGGGGCTTTGATCTGTTTCCCGGTACAGTAAAGAGCGGAGAATTTGACCGTATTTTGGTGCGCCCGCAAAATGAGATCTTGCAGGTGCTTGGCAGCAAATTTGAATTGACCAGAATCGGGCGGATGATCCAGGCCATGGTAATGTTTGTGTACGGGGTGGCAAAAAGCGGCGTGGAGTGGGATCTTTTAAAAATTCTTACCGTGGTTTTTATGTTAATTGGCGGGACAGTGATTTTTACCGCGCTGTTTTTGATCTATGCGGCACTGTGTTTTTTTACTTTGGACGGGCTGGAATTTATGAATGTTTTTACGGATGGTGCGAGGGAATTCGGGAAGTACCCGATCGGAGTCTACGGCAAAAAAATACTCTTGTTAACCACATTTTTCATCCCCTACGCGCTTGTACAGTATTATCCACTTCTGTATATTTTGGAGAGAAGTAAAAATCCGCTCTATATTTTTCTTCCGCTCCTTGCGTGCTTATTCTTTCTTCCGGCTCTGCTTTTGTGGAAATTTGGGGTGCGGCACTATAAATCGAGCGGGTCATAAACCAAAACAGTACAATGAAAATTTGTGGATATTGCAATTTGTCAGAGAATATGTTAGAATGAAACACCAGTACGGCGGAAGCATTCTTGAAAATATCCTAAGATTTCGCCGTCCTATCCGGGAAATCGAAGAGAAAGGCGAACAAAATGAATGAACGCACATTACATATCCTGACGGATTCTTTTTGGAAAATACTGCTGCCGGGGCTTAAAGTGACCTTGCCATTAACGGCGATCGCTTTTGCGATGGCACTTGTGATTGCCATTTTCGTGGCATTGATTCAGTTTGCCAACGTGAGGGGACTAAAGCAGATAGCAAGAGTGTATATTTGGATCATCCGCGGAACACCGCTGATTGTGCAGCTCTACCTTGTATTTTACGGGATCTCAGGGCTGGGATATTTGATCAATCCTTTTGTTTGCGCCGCATTTGTTTTGGCGATCAACGAGGGAGCCTACTGTGCGGAAACGATGCGTGCCGCGCTTGAGGCAGTTCCAGTTGGACAGATGGAGGCGGGGTACTGCGTCGGGATGAGATATCACCAAATTATTCGCAGAATTGTATTGCCGCAGGCGATGCGCACAGCCTTCCCGCCGCTGTCGAATTCCCTGCTCTCAATGATGAAGGATACTTCACTTGTCGCAAGCATTACGGTAGCAGAAATGTTTATGGCGGCACAGCGTATTGTAGCGCGAACCTATGAGCCTTTGCTTGTCTACACGGAGGTGGCATTGATGTATCTTTGCTTTTCAACGATATTGACCTGGTTACAGCATCTTGGAGAAAAGCGTCTAAACCGTTACCGTGGCACAAAAAGGGCAACAGCGGACAAAGAAAGGGGAACTAAACTTTGAGTATGGTGGAAGTAAAAGGCATACGTAAGGATTTTGGGGAGGGCGAAGTTCTAAAGAGTGTTGATTTAAATGTAGAAAAAGGCGATGTGATTGCGATTTTAGGACCGAGTGGTTCAGGAAAGACCACACTGCTTCGCTGCATGAATTTTTTGGAGATGGCAAACGGCGGGACAATGTGTTTTGACGGGGAAGAATTTACTTTTGGCCATATCAAAAAGAGGGATATCGCCAGACTGCGCAAAAAAACTGCCTTTGTTTTCCAGAGTTATAATCTTTTTTTCAATCGGACAGCACTTCAGAATGTGACAGAGGGGCTTATCGTGGCGCGCAAAATGCCAAAAGCGGAGGCTACCGCCATTGGACATAGGATGCTTGACAAAGTTGGACTTTCCGCGCGGTACAATTATTATCCGCATCAACTCTCCGGCGGGCAGCAGCAGCGCGTGGCGATCGCCAGAGCAATTGCCACACAGCCGGAGATTATCTATTTTGATGAGCCGACTTCTGCACTTGACCCGGAACTAACTGGGGAGGTACTGGAAGTAATGCGCCAGCTTGCGGGCGATGGGATGACCATGATTGTGGTTACTCATGAGCTTAATTTTGCAAAAACTGTGTCGAACAAAGTGATTTTTATGGAGGGCGGTGCGGTAGTGGAGAGGGGAAGCGCGAAGGATATCTTTGAAAACCCGAAGCAGGAGAGAACAAGAGAGTTTTTGCGGTTGGCATGAAAATGGGATAAAATGGAAGCCATATCATAAAATTGAAGAGAATGGAGCAAATTCGGAGGTAGGGGAAAATGAAAAAGATTTTCACTGTATTTATGGCAGTTTTGCTTTTGGTGTTCTGTGTTCTGGCGGGCTGTGGGAAGAGGAATGAGCCGGAGGGGGATCTGCTCTCGCGCATTAAGGAAAAGGGCGAGATTGTAATTGCGATGGAGGGAACTTGGGCTCCGTGGACATACCATGATGAGAACGATAAGCTTGTCGGTTTTGATACGGAAGTCGGGGAGGCGATCGCAGAAATTCTCGGTGTGAAGGTAGTCTTTGTTGAAGGTGAGTGGGATGGGCTGCTTGCGGGGCTTGAGGTTGGTCGCTATGACCTAATGATCAACGGCGTGGAAATCACGGACGAGCGCAGTGAAAAATATGACTTTACTGATGCCTATGCCTATATCCGCACAGCATTAATTGTTGGGAGCGACAATAATGAGATCACTAAGTTTGAGGATTTAAAGGAAAAGACAACGGCGAATAGCATTAACAGTACTTATATGTATCTGGCAGAGGATTATGGTGCGACAGTACTCGGCGTGGATACGCTTGATCAGACCTTTGATATGGTACTTTCCGGGCGTGTGGACGCGACTCTAAACGCGGAACTTTCCTTTGACGATTATATGAAGGTGCATCCAGAGGCAGCACTTAAAGTAGCAGCATTAACGAAAGAAGCCTCGCTTGTCGCCATCCCGGTGAGAAAAGGCGAGGACAGCAAGACACTGCGCGAGGCAGTGAATAATGCGATAGAAGAGTTAAAAGAAAACGGAAAACTTTCGGAGATCTCCGAGAAATATTTCGGGAAGGATATCACGCAGCAATAATATGGATGGTATTTTAGAGTTGTAAAAAATTTACAAGAACTTTGAGGGCATTAAGTTATTATGGGAAACGAACAAAATGCTTGCGTTTTGATTCGTTTCCTGCGCCGGATTTGCGCCACAAAGCGGCATATTTCCTATGCAAATCCGTGCGCATCCCCAAAAAGTTTATCACAAGCGGCAAATATTTTTGTCGTTTGCGATAAATTTAGATGCCCTCAAACGAAAAATCCGGAATAAAACTTTCCTCTGCCGTTTCCCCTTCCTGGATAAAGGCATTTTCCACTCCCAGTTTAATTGCATAATCCACCACTTCATCGTACTCCGCCTGCGTGATGGCGCGGTTTAATTCGGGGAACGCGCCAAGGTTTTTCGCGATGGGCGTATACTGGTTTAAAATCGAGAGATAGATACTATTACCATAAGTTTGATAAAGGTAGCGAACAATTTTTTTTGCGTCGGAAATCGCGCCGGGCAGAACCAGATGCCGCACGATTATGCCACGCGTCATAAGACAGCTTTCACTTTCTAATTCTTTATTTTCTTTGGTAGTGCAGTTTTCCTGCGGGATAGAAAATTTTGCCTCCCCAACCTGGTGAAACATCTCGGCAATATTTGCCATCGCGTGTACCGCATAATCCGGCGTGCCAGAGTAGCGCGCCGCTGGAGTTTCTGACCAATATTTAAAGTCCGGCAGGTACACATCTACAGATCCCTCAAGCATCCTAAGAGTATCCAATGTCTCATAATTTCCGGTATTATAGACAATGGGAAGGGAAAGACCAGTGTCCTTCGCGCGTTTAATTGCGATTAAGATGGAGGGAATATAATGTGTCGGCGTGACAAGATTGATGTTTGCTGCCCTCTTCTCCTGTAATTCCAAAAAAATCTCCGCAAGCCGCGAAGGATCGATTTCCTTCCCGGAAAGTCCCAATGCAATATCGTGGTTCTGACAGTAGATACAGCGCAGCGAGCATCCGGAAAAAAATACGGTTCCTGAGCCATACTCCCCACTGATGCAGGGTTCCTCCCAGGGGTGCAGTGCGGCGCGTGCCGCAAATAATTTGTCCGGCATACCGCAGTATCCGATCTTTTTTGTGCGGTCAACTCTGCATCGGCGATGACAGAGTGTGCAGCAATGATAATAAGATAAAAATTTTGTTTCGTCCATAGAAAACCTTCGCTAATAGCATTGCAAGATCAGCCATGCCTGATCAAACCGACATTCTTTTAACTCTTCTTTGCGGATATAAAAATAGATACTACCACAGTCGCCAAAGCACAGATCGTAGCCGTCAAAATCATCCGATTCCAACTGAAAAAGGAGTATCCAGTCTGCCAGGGAATTTTCTTTTCCTTCGTTTATCGTTTCTTCTGGGATATCCTTTAGCGTATTTCCCATATCGTAACCGCGCTTTACCATCTCACATTCAAAGGGCATAGTGTTTTGAATTATACGGGGCCAGCCAAGGAGCTGATGGTGAGGTTCATCATCCGCTCCGCGCAATGTCTCGATCGCCGTATCGTACTCGTCACAGAATCCATCAAATCCCCCTCGGATTTCCTGCCAATAATCCGTATCAAAAATTTCTGGAAAAACACATTTAATATCCTGAAAATCCGGATACTGGATTTCTGCCCTTGCAAAAAAATCTACCGGAGGCAGCCGATAATCCTTATCAAGATCTGCGGGAAACTCCCTTTTTTCTAATATATCTTTTTCAGAGAAATAGAAAACTTTAGCGGAACCGGCATCCTTTTGGGAAAATCCCCAGGTTTCAGAGCCAAGCTCATAGAAAAATGAAAGTATCCCACGCTCTGGCAGCAAATGATTGGTATCCATCGGGGCGAGCAATGCGCAGTCAAATTGTGCAAGAAAACTTAGCGGTCGGGGTTTTACTTCCTTGTCGTCAAAAGTATTCGTAAGAAATGTCGGCCAGATAAAGTCTTTTGGAACGTCCGGGTTGCCGCCAAAACGCCCGACGCAGACTCCATCTTTAGGATTTATAGTCAGACGGATTGCATTTTTTGCCATATTTTTAAGTGTTTCTAAAAGATTTAATTCTTTCATCATGGTTTCTCCTTAATCGATTGAAAATTATAGAGGGGTACCAAATTATGTTCCCTATCGAAATTTATTATAGATCAAAGGGACAGAAATTGAAAGCCCTGCTAGGAAATTGGCGGCAGAATTTTGCGGTATTGTGATGGAGTCATATGGTAACAGGAAAGAAAATTGCGGTTAAAGGTTTTTTGGCTTGGAAAGCCCGCCCCCTGCCAGATATCCGTAATACGCAAATTTGTCTCTTTAAGTTGTCTGGCGGCAAAATCCAGCCGAAGACGGTTGATATATTCATAAAAATTACAGTTAAGCTTTTCTGCAAATACTCTGGAAATATAGTACTTGTTAAAGTGCAGTTTTTTTGCCAGCAGTTCAAGGGAGAGAGGCTCTTTAAAATGCAGAGAAATATAGCGGACAATCTGATGTACAATATCCGTATCCCCGTGATCATTTCGGGGAATTATGGAAGTTTGGGAAAGCAGGCAGGCAACCCCCAAATTCAGCCAGGCGATAGCAATATCGGGGGAGGGTTTAGAGCCGTACAAAAGCATTCGCTCAAATGCTAGGGGAATATCCTGCTGGTAGGATAGTGCAGAGGTTTCTGCATCAAAAAAGGGGGACCCTGGCTCGTGGCTGTGGAGCAGATGATAGTATTCCTTTGCGTGGATGGGCGCGAAAATACAGAGGATGGCCAGACAGGAATCCGTACAAAAATAACTGTGGATCAGATTGGGAAATACAAGTGCCACATCATGTTGTTTTAAGATGTGGGAGTGGCTTTGCACCGTCACCTGAAGTTCCCCCTCTCTAATAAAAATCATTTCCACAGCGTCGTGCAGGTGGGAAGGAAAAGTAATATCTTTGGCAAGAAAACATTCAAATCATTTTTGTTTATTTTCGTAGAAAGGTGGCATGGTAGTTCCTCCAATTTTTCTGTGCAATATATGACTGGTTTTGTTGATGCGATAACAATCATTTTACAAGAAAAACTGCTATACTGCAAGCAGAAAATAAAAATTCAATAATTAACCACAGTAAAGGGCGGTTTACTTACGCCCGAAAAAGGAGGTATTTATGGAGTCAAAAGGAAGAGCGTTGATTTTTCAGGGTGGCTGGGATGGTCATGAACCGGAGAAAGTAGCGAAAAGGTTTCAGCAGATGCTTGAGAAGTATGGCTATACCTGTGAGGTATATGATAGCCAGGAAGTGTTGATGGATAGGGAAAAGCTGATGCAGATGGACTTGATTGTCCCGTGCTGGACAATGGGGGAGATAAGGCCAGAATGCTGCTATAATGTCCGGCTTACCGTGGCAGCGGGCTGTGGTCTGGCGGGTTGTCACGGGGGGATGTGCGATGCGTTTCGCCAGGATGTGGAATGGCAATTTATGACTGGTGGGCAGTGGGTCAGTCATCCGGGCGGAGACGGGGTGGATTACATGGTGAATATCTGTAAGGGTTCCAGCCCGATTGTGGAGGGACTTTTGGATTTTGCCGTGTGCAGCGAACAGTATTATCTGCATGTCGATCCGGCGGTGGAAGTGCTTGCAACCACTCGTTTTCCGGTGGTGGACGGTTGCCATACTACTAATAAGGTGGTGGATATGCCGGTGGCATGGACAAAATTCTGGGGGAACGGCAGAGTATTTTACTGCTCACTCGGACATCATGACGATGTATTTGAAAAATCCCCTTCGGCGGCGGTCTTAATGGAGAGGGGAATGCTCTGGGCGGCGGCGGGCAAAGCTTATGCAAGGGAAAATAACTTGGTTTACGAACGATTTCTTACAATGGTTTAAAGGAGGAATTTGATGAAAGAGGTTAAAATTGGAGTATTGGGAGTCGGCGCGATCAGTGGGATCTATCTGCAAAACCTGACGTGTTTATTTCGCGGGGTAAAGGTGGATGTGGTCTGTGATCTTGTAGCGGAGAGAGCGGAGAAGGCAGCGAAAGAATACGGGATACCAAAAGTATATGGCAAACCGGAAGAAATGTTTGCCGATCCGGAAATTGAAATTATTTTGAATCTGACCCGCCCACTTGAACATTATCATACAACAAAAGCGGCACTTACCGCGGGCAAGCACGTCTACACAGAAAAACCGTTAGCGACAACTTATGAGGAAGGAGCTAAACTTTTAGAACTTGCAAACCAGAAGGGACTTTTGCTTGGCGGGGCTCCGGATACCTTTCTTGGAGCGGGCATACAGACCTGCCGCAAGCTGATTGATGACGGTTTAATCGGCAGGGTGATCGGGGCGGAGGCGCGTATGGTCTGCCACAGGCATGAGAGCTGGCATCCCGCACCGGAATTTTATTATCAGGCAGGTGCGGGTCCGATGATGGATATGGGTCCTTACTATATGACTGCTCTAATAAATCTTATCGGGCGGGTTGAGGGAATTAGCGGGATGGTCGGAAAGGGCTTTGCTCACCGGGTAATTACAAGCGAGCCGAAAAAGGGTGAGATTATCCCTGTCGAGGTGCCAACGCATACCGCGGGATTGATGAAATTTGAAAATGGAGCGATCGCTACAGTTTTGACCACTTTTGATGTGTACTATGACAGACAGGCAAGCCTTGAGATCTACGGGACAAAGGGAACTTTGCGCGTGCCTGATCCAAACTGCTTTGGGGGAAGTATATGGCTTTTGCGCCCGGAGGACGGGAGTTTTAAGGAAATGCCGCTTTTATTTGACTATAAGGAAAATAGCAGAGGAGTCGGCGTTGCAGATATGGCAAAAGCTCTTCGCGAAAAGCATGTATTTCGCGCGGACGCACAGCAGCTTTTACATGTACTTGAAATTTTAACTACTTTTGAAAAGAGCAGCGAACAGGGACGTTATATGGAACTTTCCTCCCCGTATAAACAGCGGGAGGTAATGGAAAATCTTCCTGTTTCCGGTATTTTATAAGATTATATTTTTACTAAAAAACTCGGCAAAAAACGCGCGAAACTTCGCAAGTTTTAAGAAGCATTTTTCATGGAATCTGTTATGATAATAGTGGGGGTAATTATTGCAGCAGCACAATGACATAACAGAAAGGGGCTTTAAGTATGCAGTATCGCAATGTATTTACAGAAATTGGAAAAACCGAGGAGGAAGTTAAGACAAGGCTTGATCAGGTGATACATAATTTCTTCTACGGTGAGGATAAGGTATATTTTCCAGTGGACGAGGATATGGCTTATATTGAAGATACCGGAAATCATGATGCGCGCACAGAAGGAATGTCCTACGGTATGATGATGTGCGTTCAGATGGATATGAAAGAGGAATTTGACCGCCTCTGGAAATGGGCAAAAACCTATATGTGGATGGAAGATGGCTGGAATGAGGGGTATTTCGCGTGGTCCTGTCAGGTGAACGGCAAAAAAAACGCCAACGGTCCCGCGCCGGACGGCGAGGAATTTTTTGTGATGGCACTCTTCTTTGCCTCAAAACGCTGGGGCGATGGCGAGGGGATTTTTAATTACTCAAAGGAAGCAAGAGAGATCCTTTCCGCGTGCTTGCACAAGGGGCAGAACGGACGAAAAGGAACACCGATGTGGAACCTTGAAAATAAGCAGATTCTCTTTGTCCCGGGGGTTGATTTTACCGATCCATCCTACCATCTGCCGCATTTTTATGAGCTGTTTGCAAAATGGGCGAACGAGGAAGATCGCGAGTTCTTTGCACAGGCGGCAAGGATAAGCAGAGAATATCTGGTGAAAGCCTGTCATCCGGTTTCCGGGATGAGTGCGGAGTATGCAGAATTTGATGGCAGTCCAATGCGCCGGGGACTTCCCTGGACAAAGGAGCGTCATGACTGGTTTTTCAGCGATGCGTACCGCACAGCGGCAAATATCGGTCTGGATTATGAATGGTGCAAAAAGGATGTCGGGCAATGTGCGGCGGTTACACGTCTGCAATATCATCTCGGCGTAACCCATCGGGAGAATATGGCAGGAGTGTTTGAGGTGGACGGCACGCCGATAGGAGATGCGGCAAAACATCCCCTTGGCATTATCGCGACAACCGCCCAGGGAGCATTAGTGGTGGACGGTCCAATTGCCCTTTCGGATAAAGATCCGAAAAAGGCACTGGCGGCGGAGTGGGTAAAACGGCTTTGGGATGAGTCAATGCGCTCAGGAAAATATCGCTATTATGATAATTGTCTGTATGTGTTTGCATTCTTGGCACTTTCGGGAAATTATCGAATCTACGAGTAAATTAAAGAAGGAAAAGAAAATGCTGGGTGAGAATATCTGTGCCCAGCATTTTCTTTTATGCGCACGGACGCGGAGAGGAATTATGTAGCTAAAGCTGCCCGCGAACAGGTATTGACAGCGGTTAAGGGCAATGATAAAATAATATATTATATTTCCATAAAAAAATTGGAAGAGAGGTTGATCGTATGCGAAGCGTAAAGGATCGTTTTCTTGAATATATCGCGATGGATACACAGTCCTGCGAGGATGTGGAGGAAGTGCCATCCACAAAAAAGCAGTGGAAATTAGCGGAACGCCTTACAGAGGAATTAAAACAGATGGGCGCGTCCGATGTGCATATGGGAGAACATTGCTATGTGTATGCAACTATCCCAGCAAATAGTGAAAAAAAACTGCCGGTGCTTGGTTTTATCGCGCATATGGATACCGCAACTGCAATGAGCGGCAAGGAGGTAAAAGCTAAAGTAATTCCATACCATGGCGGGGATATTGTATTAAACGAAGCGCAGAATATTGTAATGCGCGCAGAACAGTTTCCAGCCCTTGTGGAAGAGATTGGAAAGGATCTGATTGTGACGGATGGTACCACCTTACTTGGCGCGGACGACAAGGCGGGTATTGCTGAGATTATGACCATGGCGGAATACCTGCTTTCAAACCCACAGATTGAGCATGGCGAAATCAAAATCGGGTTCACACCGGATGAGGAAGTCGGGCGAGGAGTAGATTTTTTTGATGTGGAAGGATTTGGCGCGGATGGCGCGTACACGGTGGATGGCGGTGCCGTCGGAGAGTTGGAATACGAAAATTTTAATGCGGCGGGCGCGAAGGTAAAAATTCATGGGACAAGCATTCATCCGGGTTCAGCGAAGGGGCAGATGAAAAACGCGCTGTTGATTGGAATGGAGCTTGAGGGAATGCTGCCGCAGGAACAAAAGCCTGCCTACACCGAAGGGTACGAGGGGTTTTTCCATTTGGACGAGATGAGCGGGAATGTGGAGGAGGCAGTAATGGCATATATTATCCGCGATCATGACCGTGCAAAATTTGAGGGGAAAAAGAAGCTTTTTGTCCGGGTTGTGGATTTTTTAAATGCAAAGTACGGAGAGGGAACAGTGGAACTTTCATTGAAAGATTCCTACTACAACATGAGGGAAAAATTGGCGGATCATATGGAACTGGTAGAGAATGCAAAGACGGCAATGGAAAAACTTGGAATTGTGCCATTAATTCGCCCGATTCGCGGGGGGACGGATGGGGCAAGACTCTCCTATATGGGTCTGCCATGCCCAAATCTATGTACTGGTGGATATAATTGTCATGGTAAATTTGAGTATATTTCTGTTCAGGATATGGAAAAGGTTGTAGAACTTTTGATTTCTTTATGCCAGATGGTAAGCACTTTGGCAGGACAAAATATCTGAGAAGAACGGAAAAAACAAAAGAGAAATTGGATGCTTTAACAAAAAAAGGTTGTGTGCAGAGGAAAAAAATCAGTTGACATTTTCCCTCCTATCTGTTAGACTATAGCACAAATAACAGTATTTCGGCAATTTAACGCAATAGATTGTCAAATTTATATACTGTGCGACAGGCGATGAGAAGGAGGAGTAACTGTTTCGCGGATGCAAAGAGAGGAAGCGGTTGGTGGAAGCTTTCATGAAGCAGACAGAGAAGTAGCCTTTAAGCCCCGAACCAAACGGTATAGACCAAGTAGACTTCGGCGGAAACTCCCACGTTACCGGGAGGAGGGTATTCGCGGATGCGAGTATCTGCAGAGAGCAGAAGAAATTCTGAATTTAGGTGGTACCACGGATGAGTGAATTCGCCCTAAGCTATGTTGAGTGGCTTAGGGCTTTTTTTCTGCACAGCAAAAAAACAAAAAACAGCAGAAGCCCGGAACAGTGCCGGAAGGGGATGATGGGAGCGAAGCGAACAAAATCCCCTTCCACGGACAAGGCACTGTGCAGGGATTTCTGCGGAACTTTAAATAGGAGGAAAAAAGATGAAAAGTGATTCTGTGACCAGGGGGATGCAGCAGGCACCACACCGCTCCCTCTTTAATGCGCTCGGCATGACAAAGGAGGAACTTGACCGCCCGCTTGTCGGCATTGTCAGCTCTTATAATGAGATTGTGCCGGGGCATATGAACCTTGATAAGATTGTAAATGCCGTTAAGATGGGAGTTGCGATGGCGGGCGGCACACCGATTGTCTTTCCGGCAATTGCTGTGTGTGACGGGATTGCAATGGGACATATCGGCATGAAGTATTCGCTTGTCACTCGCGATCTGATCGCGGACTCCACTGAGGCGATGGCGATGGCACACGCATTTGACGCGCTGGTGATGGTGCCAAACTGCGACAAGAATGTGCCGGGGCTTTTGATGGCGGCGGCACGCTTAAATATTCCGACCGTTTTTGTTTCCGGAGGTCCAATGCTTGCGGGTCATGTAAAGGGGCATAAAACCAGTCTTTCCAGTATGTTCGAGGCGGTTGGCTCCTATGCCGCAGGGACGATGAGTGAGGGGGATGTTTACGAATATGAATGTAAAGCCTGCCCAACCTGTGGTTCCTGTTCCGGGATGTACACCGCAAACAGCATGAACTGTCTGACAGAAGTACTTGGTATGGGCTTACAGGGCAATGGCACGATCCCCGCGGTTTATTCCGAGCGCATCAAGCTTGCAAAGCACGCGGGAATGCAGGTGATGGAAATGTTGAAAAGAAATATCCGCCCGCGTGATATTATGACGGAAGCGGCATTTCGCAATGCCCTGACAATGGATATGGCACTTGGCTGCTCGACAAATAGTATGCTGCATCTTCCGGCTATCGCGCATGAAGCGGGCGTGGAATTAAATGTGGATATTGCGAATGAGATCAGCGCGAAAACGCCAAATCTCTGCCATTTGGCACCGGCAGGTCCAACCTATATGGAGGATTTAAACGAGGCGGGCGGCATTTATGCGGTGATGAAGGAAATTAGCAAAAAAGGACTATTAAATCTTGACTGTATAACCGTAACCGGAAAGACCGTGGGCGAAAATATTAAAGACGCAGTAAATAAAAATCCTGAAGTTATTCGTCCGGTGGAAAATCCTTACAGTGAAACGGGCGGTATCGCCGTATTAAAGGGAAATCTCGCCCCGGATTCCGGTGTCGTAAAACGCTCAGCAGTCGTGCCGGAAATGATGGTACATGAAGGTCCGGCTAGGGTATTTGACTGTGAGGAAGATGCGATCGAAGCGATCAAGGGCAAAAAGATTGTAGCGGGCGATGTAGTGGTAATTCGCTATGAAGGACCAAAAGGAGGTCCTGGGATGCGAGAGATGCTCAATCCAACTTCAGCCATTGCAGGTATGGGACTTGGCTCCTCGGTAGCACTGATCACGGACGGACGTTTTTCCGGTGCGTCTCGCGGCGCATCCATCGGTCATGTCTCACCGGAGGCAGCAGTTGGCGGACCGATCGCACTTGTGGAAGAAGGCGATATCATCAAGATCGATATTCCGGCAAACAAGCTTGAACTTTTAGTATCCGATGAGGAACTTGCTAAAAGACGTGCAAAATGGCAGCCAAGACAGCCGAAGATCACGACCGGATACCTTGCCCGCTACGCGGCGATGGTAACCTCCGGCAATCGCGGTGCGATTCTTGAAATCAAATAATAAAATAGCGATTTAGCATAAAAATGGATAAATTTAATTTGCAATTAGATTATTATGGCGTATTAAATTTGCACAAAGCGTTGTTGGAGGCAAAGTTTAACATAAACCCCGATAATGAACTGGTATCCGGCAGTCCATTTGTGGCAGATATCCATATACAAGTCAGAGAATTTTTGATAAAAAGTGAAAAAGCAGATCAATGGAAAGAGTGGTTTTTATTACAAAACAGACCCGATTATAGAGAGCGTGCCATAATGCGGATGAAAAAATGCAAGCGTTGGGGGAAAATGGCTTTTGAGGAAAAGAAAAAAGTTGCAGCAAATTTTCTGGCTCCGTTTCTCTATGATGAAGCAGAACTAAATGGAGTCATAGCAAAAGTAGAGCAAAGCGAATAAAATCCCTTTCACGGTAAAGGTGCTGTGAAAGACATATATGGAACTAAAAATAGGAGGTATATATGCAATTAAATGGTTCTGAAATTATTATTGAGTGTTTAAAAGAGCAGGGCGTTGATACCGTATTTGGATATCCGGGGGGTACAATTTTAAATGTATATGATGAATTATATAAACATTCTGACGAGATAAAACATATTTTGACTTCCCATGAGCAGGGAGCGGCGCACGCAGCAGATGGCTATGCAAGGGCAACCGGACGGGTCGGCGTATGTATGGCAACTTCAGGACCCGGCGCGACAAATCTTGTTACCGGAATTGCAACCGCGTATATGGATTCTGTGCCACTTGTTGCGATCACTGCAAATGTGGCAGTGCCGCTGCTTGGCAAGGACAGTTTCCAGGAAATTGATATTGCAGGCGTTACCATGCCGATCACCAAGTATAGTTTTATTGTAAAAAATATTAAGGATCTGGCACCGACCATTCGCCGCGCTTTTCAGATTGCGCAAACGGGAAGACCGGGTCCAGTGCTGGTGGATGTAACAAAGGATGTAACCGCGGCAGTTACAGAGTATGAAAAGAAAGAGATTGCGCCGATTGGTCGCAGTGTGGACAAAATTACAACCGAGGATATTGATGCGGCTGTCGCATTGATTGCTGCAGCAAAAAAACCGATGATCTTTGTCGGCGGAGGTGCAGTAATTTCCGGTGCGGCAGAGGAATTAAGGAAATTTGTCGATCTTTTAGATGCCCCGGTAACGGATTCTTTAATGGGTAAGGGTGCTTTCGATGGCGAGGATCCGCGCTATGTCGGAATGCTTGGTATGCACGGAACGAAAGCGGCAAATTACAGCGTGACCGAATGCGATCTTTTAGTGACTATCGGCGCGCGCTTTTCTGACCGCGTAACAGGAAATACAAAGAAATTTGCCTACAATGCAAAGATTGTGCAATTTGATGTGGATGCAGCGGAAATTAACAAAAATATCATGGTCAACGCAAGCGTGATCGGCGATGTAAAGGAAATTCTTATGCGTGTCAATGAAAGGCTTGAACAGCAGGATCATGCGGAGTGGGTAAAGAAAGTACAGGCACTTTCTGTAGAGAAGCCACTTACTTATCATAAAGATGTACTGACAGGACCTTATGTAATGGAAAAACTCTATGAGATCACAAAGGGCGATGCCATTGTTTGTACGGAAGTCGGGCAGCATCAGATGTGGGCAGCGCAGTTCTACAAATACCGCGCACCTCGGACACTTATCACTTCGGGCGGACTCGGAACAATGGGCTATGGGCTTGGAGCGAGCCTTGGCGCGAAGACAGCAAAGCCGGAAAAAACTGTGGTCAATATTGCGGGGGATGGGTGTTTTCGCATGAATATGAATGAAATTGCGACCGCTGTCCGCTACCAAATTCCAATAATTGAAGTGGTAATGAACAATTCAGTACTTGGAATGGTGCGCCAGTGGCAGACGTTATTTTACGGAAAACGCTATTCCAATACGGTACTCAACGATGGTGTTGATTTCGTAAAGCTTGCGCAGGCAATGGGTGCAGAGGCATTCCGCATTACAAAATGTGAGGAGGTCGAGGAGGTGCTGAAAAAGGCGATCGCCTTAAATAAGCCGGTATTAATTGACTGTGTGATTGGCTGCGATGACAAAGTATTTCCGATGGTACCGCCGGGAGCAGCAATTGAGGATGTATTCTCAGAGGAAGATATGAAATAAAAGAACCAAAAAGGAATGATTGCCGCAAAAGGATGAAAGGGGGCGGATTTAAGCATGAAAACACATTATGAAAAAATGGTGCAGGATGCGGATAAACGTGTTCTGCGCGCATTGCGTCTTCAAAATATGGAGGAGGGTAATCCGCAGTGCGGGGGATTTATGGAGGAGAATGGAATATATCAGGCAAAATCCACAATTTACAGGCTTTCTAATCTGGCAACAGCTTATTTGAATGCGGACTGTAAATATTTCCATGATCCAGTGGTATTTGAGCGGATTGTTGCAGCGACAGATTTCATCCGCCATGTACAGCATGAGGACGGTTTATTTGACTATGTGACTGGAAATTTTTTCTCTGTATCGGATACCGCACTATGCATACGCAAGCTTCTTCCACTTTTAAAATATTTAAAAGACCACGCAAAGACGCAGCAGGAAAACGAGATTCAGATGCGTTTAGAAGTGATCGTGCGGGCTGGCGCGGAGGGTCTTTTGGAAGAGGATATCTACGCATCGGATTATCGTCTGGTTGTCGTTGCGGTATTAGCCGCCTGCGGTAAATTTTTTCATTGTGATGCGATGATACAGTCAGTACTAAAATACCTGGAGGGCGGTATTGGCTGCAATACAGACGGACAGTTTGATGAGAGATCTTCCGACAATATCAATCGTCTGAATAATGATGCTTTAGTGGTACTTTCAGAGGCCCTTTCTGATCCGTCCTATGAGCAGTATGCCATCCGGAACTTAAAAATGATGCTCTGTTACTGGGAGCCGGATGACAGCGTATTT
>CAJTLX010000023.1:46668-47226 GCA_910577165.1 uncultured Lachnospiraceae bacterium | reverse complement strand
CCAAGCACAAAGCCGTTCACGTCCGTAGCGTGTTTTCGACAGTACAGACCAATCCCAATCAGGACGGCAAAGTAAAGGACTAAAATCAAGATTTTCATTAGGATACCTCCAAATATTTTTACACTTTCCTTTTGTTTTCCCCATGCCCCTTTCACACTTTTACGCTTTTAACTGACAAAGCGAAAACTCGTTAAAAGAGTAACACATAAATCGTCAAAAGTCAACCATTATTCAACGGAGTGCGCAAACTTTTAAAAACGGATAAAATTCGATTGACATAAATTTTTTATTTTGCTAACATTGAATCGAGGTAGGTACCACCCCAAAAATTACCTGGAGGCTTAGAGCATTAAATGAATCAGAAATTATTTCAGCACTATTTGGAAACCAGTATTTATACTTATGTAGGGGCATATAAAGAGTTTGTGTTGTCGCTGCCGGATGACATTCCTTCCATAGGAATGTTGATCTGTGATCAGATCACCCATCCATCCATGTATTTTACCGAACCTTCCTCTTATTTGGAAAATGCTTATTTCGGAAAATTTTCATCCTATC
>CAJTLX010000023.1:45648-46658 GCA_910577165.1 uncultured Lachnospiraceae bacterium | reverse complement strand
AACATCGCTTCAAAAATGAAGATGAGCTATATATCACAGCGGTTTCCATGTTTGCCAGTATTTTATACCTTGATGAGGCAGGATTTACAAAGAATCGGGATGTGACCAAAAGAATTACGGTATCCTGTCGGCAGGCCTCGGTATTATTTAGTGCGATCTTAAAGGCGAAGGGAATTCCCTGTCGCTGTCGGGCTGGGTTTATGGATTTTGGCAATACGGGCGATAGCTATATGGAACATTGGGTGAACGAATACTGGAATTCTAAGGAAAACAGATGGGTTTTGGCAGATGTTGATGGCTATTATGAGTACGAACCACGTTTTGGCTATAGTCAATTTGACTTGCCGCGCCAAAAATTCGTCACTGCCTCAAAAGCATGGCTTGGATCTAGAAAAAATACGCTAGATAAAAAATTGGATGTTTTTTCGCCAAATCTTTTGGAGGGTATCTGCGAATATTTGTTTATGGATTTTCATGCGTTGATGAACAATGAAATTTTTTACTCCTATCAGCCCTTATATCTTCGCGGCGGAATACAGGGACTGAATGAAAGTGAACTGTGCGAGCTTGATTATCTGGCGGAATTGTTGGCAGAACCGGATGAAAATATGGAGAAGATAGAGGAATTGTATCTTACAGATGAGAAAATATTCACCTTAACAAATAATACAGAGAATATTTATCGAGATGTTTTTAAGTCACAATAGAGTGCATAAAAAAATATTTATTCTCTCTTGACAAATCCTAAAGAGAGCGATAAAATATCTAAGGAATTTAAAGGTTCGATACCGAACAGTCAGGGTACGAACAGTTTGAACCCGAACGAACTTAGGCAAGTACAGGAAGGACACTCGCGGAACTCTAAATCAGCAAGTGTTCGGACAGTACCCGGAGGGATTTATGGGAGTGAAGCGAACAAAATCCCTCCTAAGTAGTGGGTACAGGAAGGACACTTGCGGAACTCTAAATCAGCAAGTGTTCGGACAGTACCCGGAGGGATTTATGGGAGT
>CAJTLX010000023.1:0-45548 GCA_910577165.1 uncultured Lachnospiraceae bacterium | reverse complement strand
AACAAAATCCCTCCTAAGTAGTGGGTACAGGAAGGACACTTGCGGAACTCTAAATAAGGAGGAGATTGTGGAAAAGGAGCGTGTATTATGTTTTGAATTTAAGAAGATGCATCACATTATTATCCGCACGATCCATGAGAGGCTTGCGGCCTGTGGTTTCGATGAAGTGACCGTGTTACATGGGCATATTCTCGGCTACCTCTATCACAACAGTGACAGGGACATTTATCCCAGGGATATTGTCAAGGAATATGAGATCGGCAAGTCCAGTGTGACGAATGTTTTACAGTTGATGGAAGAAAAAGGATATTTGACACGCACACCTGACAAAAAGGATGGAAGACTAAAAAAAATCCGACTAACAAAAAAGGGCGAAGAAATTCATCTTCAAACGATTGCGGTTATCGACCAGCTACATAAGGATATGGAATGCGGAATCACAAAGGAAGAGCGGGAGGTTTTCTTTAGCATAGTGAATAAGATGCGGCAAAATGCAGCAAAACAAAAAATTGAAAAGGAGGAATAAAATGTGTTAAAAACATTAGCGGCTTATATTAAGGAATACAAAAAGCCATCCATCGCGACACCGATCTTTATGATCCTTGAAGTAATGATGGAAATGATGATTCCCTATCTGTTTGCGTCGCTGATTGATGATGGCGTGCAAAAGGGGGATATGGGACATATCCTTGCGGTCGGCGGCGTGATGGTCGTGATTGCGGGCGTTGGGCTTTTTGCGGGAGTAATGGGAGGGATATACGGGGCGAAAGCTTCAACAGGTTTTGCCAAGAATTTAAGAAAAGGAATGTTTGACAATATTCAAACTTTTGCCTTTTCCAATATTGACAAATTCAGCACAGCGGGACTTGTGACCCGTCTGACCACGGATGTAACAAATGTGCAGAATTCCTACCAGATGATCCTTCGTATGTGTATGCGCGCACCGGTAAGTTTAGTACTTGCGATGATCATGTCCTTTGTGATCAGTGCGAAAATGGCTTCCATCTATTTGATTGCCATGATTTTGCTCTCCTGTGTGTTAGCATTTATTATCAGCCATGCAATGAAGTATTTTAGTGCGGCCTTCCCGAAATATGATGAGTTAAATGCGAGTGTGCAGGAGAATGTATCCGCCATCCGCGTGGTGAAAGCCTATGTGCGCGAGGATCACGAGAAGAAAAAATTTCAGGCGGCGAGCAACGGGATCTACAATATGTTTGTAAAGGCGGAGAAGACTGTAGCTTACAACAATCCAGTAATGCAGATTACTGTGTACACCTGTATTTTGCTGATTAGCTGGTTCGGCGCGAAACTGATTGTCGGATCAAATAATATGGAGCTTACAACGGGTGAACTTACCAGTCTTTTGTCCTACTGTATGACGATCCTGATGAATCTGATGATGGTTTCCATGATTTTCGTGATGATGTCAATGAGTGTTGCAAGCGCGAGGCGTATCGCTGAGGTACTTGACGAGAAAGCGGATCTGGTCAATCCAGAAAATCCTTGCAATGAAGTAAAGGATGGCAGCATTGTCTTTGACCATGTGGATTTCGGCTACAATGCAGGAGATGATAAACGTGTTCTAACGGATATCGATTTAAAGATTCGTTCTGGTGAAACGATCGGAATTATCGGCGGAACGGGCAGTTCAAAGTCGAGCCTGGTCAATCTGATCAGCCGCCTATACGATGTAACGGCGGGAAGTGTGATGGTTGGCGGAAGGGATGTGCGCGAGTACGATATCGAGACGCTGCGCAATGAGGTCAGTGTTGTGCTTCAGAAAAATGTACTTTTTTCTGGCACAATCTTAGAAAATTTGCGCTGGGGTGATAAGAACGCGACGGAGGAAGAGTGCATCCATGCCTGCAAGCTTGCCTGCGCAGATGAATTTATCGAGAAATTTCCGGACAGATACAATACTTATATTGAGCAGGGCGGAAGTAACGTTTCGGGCGGTCAGAAGCAGAGGCTCTGTATCGCGAGAGCATTGTTGAAAAAGCCGAAGATTTTGATTCTTGATGACAGTACAAGTGCGGTCGATACCGCGACGGACGCGAAGATTCGTCATGCCTTTGCAACAGAGATTCCAAAAACAACGAAATTGATTATTGCACAGCGCATTTCAAGTGTACAGCACGCTGACCGCATTCTGGTACTTGATGACGGAAAGATTAACGGCGTTGGCACGCATGAGGAGCTGCTGGCAAACAATGAGATCTACCGCGATGTCTACGAATCCCAGACCGGAGGCAGCGGAGATTTTGATGAGAATGGAGGTGAGGCTTAATGCCAGGACCAGGAAGACCAGTGCCAAGGGGCATGAAGCCCACGGTGGAAAATCCGGGAAAGATTTTAAAGAGGATTATCGGTTTTGTAACAAAAAATTATCTTCCTCATTGCATTATAGTACTTGTATGTATTGTTGTGAGTGTACTTGCAAATGTACAGGGAACATGGTTTACCAAAAATTTAATTGATCAGTATATTGAGCCGTTGCTCGCGGATTCCGCGATGGGGATCACACCGGATTACAGCGGACTGCTTAGTGCGATTGGGCGGGTGGCGTGCTTTTATGCCATCGGTATTGTCGCCGCATACTTAAATACAAGAATGATGGTCTATGTGACGCAGGGAAGTTTGAAAAATTTGCGCGACGAAATGTTTCTTCATATGGAAACACTTCCAATCAAATATTTTGATACGCACGCGCACGGCGATATTATGTCCATGTACACCAACGATGTTGACACACTGCGCCAGATGATAAGTCAGAGCATCCCACAGTTAATCAACAGTGTGATCACCATTGTAAGTGTCTTAATCAGCATGATTTTGCTTAACATTCCGCTTACGATACTCGCGCTGTTTCTGATTGGGATTATGCTTTTTGTCACAAAGAAGATGACGGCACAGAGCGGGAAATTTTTTATCCGCCAGCAGAAAAATCTTGGTGAAGTCAACGGCTTTATTGAGGAGATGATGGAGGGGCAGAAGGTGGTCAAGGTATTCTGCCATGAGAAGGAGAGTACCGATCACTTTGTGCAGTTAAATGATGAATTGTTTGACAGTGCTTACAACGCGAATAAATTTGCGAATGTATTGGGACCAATCAATGCGCAGATCGGCAATATCAGCTATGTGATTATCGCGATTGTCGGTGGTATTTTGGCATTGAATGGTATCTTTGGCTTTTCTCTTGGCGCGCTTGTCAGTTTCTTAACCTACAACCGCAACTTAAATATGCCAATTAACCAGGTTAGCCAGCAGTTTAATAGTATTATTATGGCACTTGCCGGCGGTGACCGGATTTTCAAGCTTCTCGACGAGAAGCCAGAGACGGACGAGGGCTATGTGACCTTGGTCAACGCAAAGCGCGAGGGCGGAAAGCTTGTGGAGAGCGAGAAGCGCACCGGGCTTTGGGCATGGAAACACTACCATAAGGATCTGGGAACAACGGATTATATTGAACTTGAGGGCAGAGTGGTTTTTGACGATGTGGACTTTGGCTACAATGAAGAAAAGATTGTGCTGCACAATATCAAGATGTTTGCGGAGCCGGGGCAGAAGATCGCTTTTGTTGGATCGACTGGTGCGGGCAAGACAACCATCACAAACTTAATTAATCGGTTTTATGATATTCAGGACGGAAAGATCCGATATGACGGCATCAATATCAACAAGATCTGTAAGGGTGATCTGCGCCGTTCACTCGGCATTGTATTGCAGGATACGCACTTGTTTACCGGAACAGTAATGGATAATATTCGCTATGGGAAACTGGACGCGACGGACGAGGAAGTCTATGCGGCGGCGAAACTGGCGAATGCGGATGGCTTTATCCGCAGGCTTTCGGACGGTTACAATACAATGCTTACCGGGGACGGGGCAAATCTCTCGCAGGGGCAACGCCAGCTTCTTGCCATTGCGCGCGCGGCGATCGCCGACCCGCCGGTGTTAATTCTTGATGAGGCAACTTCCTCGATCGATACGAGAACCGAGCGGATTGTGCAGGACGGCATGGATAAGCTGATGAACGGCAGAACAACATTTGTAATTGCACACAGACTCTCAACCGTCAAGAACAGCGATTGTATTATGGTCTTAGAACAGGGCAGGATTATTGAGAGAGGTACACATGATGAATTGATTGAGGAGAAAGGGAGATATTATCAGCTCTATACAGGAAATAGTATTGCGGGATAATATTGCAGGTATATCAAATATGCAGAAAGCATAGATAAGTTGATGAATAGAGGCTGATTTAAATAGAAAACGGAAAAGATAAATAGAAAATATTTCGAGAATGAATCCCGGAAAGGTTCATTCTCGAATTTTTTTATTTCATCACAATGTCCAGTAATGCCTGGTAACTATCTACCACTTTATAGACAATATTCCCGTTAGAGATTGCTTTAAAATGTTCCTCTGCGCAGTGGATTTTTGATGTTTCAATTTGACGCATCTGCATGGAACTCATAGATCCTTTTGTTTCCGCTACAAAATAAATATGCTTAACTGTTCCCTCATAGAAAGCAATAGCCCAGTCTGGATTATAATGACCGACAGGAGTTGAAATATAAAAACTATCCGGTAATTTTACATAGACTGCCACATTAGTATTGATATCGAGATCAGCAGCAAAATCCCGTTCTTTTATTGAGTCATAAACAATATGGTCATACAGGTGTTTTTTTGTTTTCATCGCATTTACCCCAAGACGGCCTTTTATCATAGGAACAGTAAAGATATTTGTGCTATAACGTTCATCCAGAATATTGTAAGTGATATGTTCAATAATTGCTGTGGCCTTCTCGTCATTGATAAGAGCAGAAGCTTTGACAATGAATTCTTCAGGGTTATCTTTAAACTGGTTGAATATTATGGGTTTAATGCCCTTTAAAATTGCCACAATTGTTTTTCGAGTCAATCCGGTTTCCTCTACCAGTTTTCCAATCAGATCATATTTTACCTTGGAATTTGCTGTTATACGAATTCCATAATTATCGGCTTTTTCTTTCATAAGAGATTTGCCAGAAAGAAGTTCTTCCTTGGATTTGATTGTTTCCATTGTGCCAGTTTCTACCTGGAAGTATATTTTGGAAACGCGTAACTTGTTATCTAATGAAGCAATGGCTTTCTGGATCAATTCATCCGTATCAAAGTCTACCACATAGACGGATTTTGCATTGATTTTTGACCAGAGTGCTTTAAATTCTGGCAGGGCAAGTTTATCCTGATCTACTTGCAGTTCCACATTATTGCTGCGGGCATTTTCAGGCTGCAATTGTTGAGCATCGTAGATAGAATCCACAATCTCAAGCACAGAGGCAGTGGAACCAGCGATTTCTTCCGCCATCTTGATCTCACCATTTGCTTTGTCTTCATAGTATTTATCAGTTAAGATACCTTGCTGATCAATATAACCATTTGTGAACATTTTATAATGAATTGCGGAAGCAGTGATTTGATCAATTATCTGTTCATTACCTTGTTCATCCTTAATCATCTTACCAACAAAAAGGCTTGCGGTAACGGTGCGAGGGCGATCGGCAATTGCGTCCGCCATTTCTGTTTGCAATCCCTTTGCAAAGGAATCGTAACTTTCACTGGCAATCACTGTGAGTATATTGATATTATGCACATCATTTCCAAGAATGTTTGCATCCATACGTTCGCCATTCTGATTCACACAAAGACGCAAACCACGCCCTACTTCCTGGCGTTTGCGAACATCGCTGCTGCTTTGTTTTAGGGTACAGATCTGAAAAACATTCGGATTATCCCAGCCCTCCCGCAGAGCGGAATGGGAAAAAATAAAGCGCGTAGGAGAGCATGATGGATCGCGATCAAGTAATAGTTCCTTATTTTTCATAATCAGTTCATAGGCACTCACATCATCGGAGGTTGTTTCTTTGCGTCCAACTTTGGAATTGACCATTTTTCCTTTCCCATCAATCGAAAAATAGCCAGCATGAGTTTTTTCTACGGGAATGGCTTGTAAATATTTAATATATTCCTCTTCCCCCATAACAAGCTGCATATTGTTTATAATATCCTTGTACTCTTCCTCAAACATGATGGCATATTTCCCATTTACAGGCTGACCCGCCGCATTATATTCGCGGTAGTTTGCCACCTCATCAATAAAAAATAGGGAGAGTACTTTAATTCCCTTATCAAATAACTGACGCTCCCGTTGAATATGGGAAAGGATGGTTTCGCGGATCTGAATACGGCGAAGTTGGTCTTCATCCACCGCACCAATCACATCTCCGGCGAAAATTTTAATGCCGTTTAAAAATTCTACAGAGTCATCCCGCCCATCGATCTGTTTGATAACAAAGCCATTTTTATACTCTTCCAGACCGCCGGAATAGTCGTAAAGGTTATCACCAATTTTAACAATACGGCTTTTTTTCTTTGGCGCGCTGCCCATCATTTTTACTTCAAACTGCAAGGTCGCTGTTGGGTCATTTTTGGAGAGATTGATACTTTCCAGATAAATAAAACTGTCGGTGGCTGTACTGCCTGACTCAGTAATTCCCTTTACCGCGATTTTCTTTACCAGCCGTTGGTTATATGCTTCCATAGCGTCTAATTGGTAGACCATATTGTAGATACTATCGTTTTTATGAGTAGCAGAGTAGCGCAGGGTGAGAAGCGGATGAAATTCTTTCAGGCGTTCCTTTGTCTGTTTGCCCTCCACTGATTGAGGTTCATCAATAATTAAAATGGGGTTTGTCTTTGCAATAATATCAATTGGTCGGCGGGAACGAAATTCATCCAGTTGCATATAAATTCTCCGGGCATCTTTTCCTTTGGTATTGAATGCCTGAGAATTGATAATCATTGCACTGATGGAGTTGTCCGAGGCAAAACGGTCAATCTCCGTTAACTGCGCAGAGTTATAGATAAAGAATCGTATTTTCTTTCCATACTCTTCAGCAAAATGTTCCTGGGTCATTTCAAAGGATTTGTACACGCCTTCCCGGATAGCAACGCTGGGAACAACAACGATAAATTTGCTCCAGCCGTAATGCTTATTTAACTCAAATATTGTTTTGATATAAGTGTAAGTTTTACCAACACCAGTTTCCATCTCAATGGTGAGGTTATATCCATTCCCGCGCCCCTCTAATTTTTCTGAGGGCTTGATTTGTCCCGCGCGCTGGATTTTGTTTAAATGCTCTAATATCTGCTGGTCAGAAAGCTCTGGGATGATTTTCTGATTGCAAAAGCCAGTGAAATCCTGATCTTCATTTAGGCTGATCTGATAATTTCCAGTACCCCTGTCCATCATATAGGTGGGTGTCAGATAGGGCTGTCCGGCAAATACGTCCACCACAGCTTTGGCGGCATCCGCTTGAAATTTTTGGTGTTTGTATTGTATTTTCATGACCTCTCACCTCCTGTTTCCTCAGAAATCCATTCTTTGAGTTTTTTCTGCAGCTCTTTCTTGTCCGGTAAATAAAGCCGATATTCTGACGCATAGATATTGGAATTCTCTGGAAGGGTGATCTCTACCAGCGCATCATCCTTTTCTTTGCAAAGCAGGATACCGATGGTTGGATTCTCGTCCGGCAGCTTTTCGTATCGGTCATAGTAATGCACATACATCAGCATCTGCCCCAAGTCCTGATGAGTCAGTTTGTCGATCTTCAAATCGATCAGCACATAGCAGCGGAGCAGACGGTTATAAAAAACAAGGTCTATATAGAAATTTTCTTCTTGGTAAGTAAAGCGTTTTTGTCTGGCTTCAAACAGATATCCCTTTCCGAGTTCCAACAAAAACTTTTGTAGTTTGTCAATGATTGCTGTTTCCAAATCAGATTCCACAAATTTTGCTTTTTCGTCCAAACCGAGAAATTCCAGTACCGTCGGCTGTTTCACGATGTCCTGCGGTCTGATAACAATGTTCCCCTCTGACGCAAGGCGCAGAACCTCGTTCTTTTCCCGGCTGAGCGCGAGCCGCTCATAGAGGCTAGAGTTATACTGCCGCTGTAGAGTGCGGATGCTCCATCCAGACTGTTTGGCTTCAATTTCATAAAATTTCCGCTCATTCTCGTCCTTGATGCGCATCAACAGCAAATAATGTGACCAAGGAAGTGTAAATGGCGGCGTTTCCTCAAAAAGGCGAAACACCGTTTCGGATTTCTCCACCGCGAATTTCCGAAACATTGTTTCGGAAATTCTGTCCTGATAGGTCAGGTAAAATTTTCTTGCATTTTCAAGTGTATCAACGGAAAATCCTCGACCAAACTGCGTATTCATTACCTCGGACAAGTTTTTGATGATTTGCTTTCCATATTTTGCGCGGCTTTCGCCCTTCTGCTCCACCTCTACAATCCATTTTCCAATTGTGTAAAAGGTCATCAATTGGATAAAATTAATTTGCTTTGCAGTGATGCTTCGGGCATATTCTACCAATTTGATGGAATTGCGGCACAGATCGTTCATTGGAAGATTTTCATTGTTCTCTGATATCAATTCGTTTTCCATCTTATTTCTCCTTACAAAACTTTTACTCTGGTATTCGGAGCCAGCATCTTAAAAATTTCTCCTACATTGATTTTTGCAGGACTATTTAGGAAACTGCTATCGCGGAACACAGCGCGAAGTGGTTGACGTTTAGCAATTTCTTTGATTACTGTATCAGGAATATTTTCGTCAAAGCAAGCAATTAAGTCGCCATTATTGTAAGTATGAACAGTACAATCCTCAATTTTTTCAGAGGTATATGGCATGGAGAGAGGTAAGCCCCAGTCTAACAGACAGCCAAACAATAAATCAAGATCCGTGCGGTCGGGCTTGATATTACTTTCTAGTTGAGAGAGCATATTCTGATTGTATTCTCCAGCGGAATAGTAAACGTCGGTCATATTGGTTTCATCCAGCTTAAAGACGCGAAAACCGCCATCAAATGGCTTGTCCGGATTTTCGGTAGCAATTTTCTTTGCGGCACGGCGAACGCGCTCCTTGCCAATCTCGCAGATATTTGAAAATCCAGCTTTATATGCTTCACTTTTTTCATCGCAAGGTTCCGGAAGCTGTACCATAATAAATTTGCGATGACCAGAATCCTCGGCATTTAGTTGCATAACCGCATGAGCAGTGGTAGCAGAGCCGGAGAAGAAATCGAGGATTATAGAGTCCTTATTTGTTGTAATTCTTAGCATTTTTTGGATCAATGCTGTCGGTTTTGGAGTAGGAAAATACGGCAATCCCAGCTTACTTAATTCCATTGTGGCTCCCTGAGTGTGATTAACGTCGTCATAATGCCATAGAGTTCTTGTTACAACACCCTGATGAGCTGATAGAAACTTTTTGAATCGTGGATATTGAGCTTTACCTTCGATACCCCAATATAACATATTGTTTTTTACATGATCTCTACA
Source organism: uncultured Lachnospiraceae bacterium (assembly GCA_910577165.1). Taxonomy (GTDB): domain Bacteria; phylum Bacillota; class Clostridia; order Lachnospirales; family Lachnospiraceae; genus RGIG4057. The sequence continues at coordinate 36,150 of CAJTLX010000023.1, read as the reverse complement.
CTGTTCTTGTGAATATGCCCAAACAGCGGTTTCTTTTGGATATACTGCTTCGCCAGTAAAAGGATTTTGTATGGGGTAATAGAGGTTTGGACGTTGACTTCGGCTTTTATTGCAAGTATATGTTGCTGAATTCCATGGTCCTCTTGGATCATTATCTGGATTTTGATAATAATTCTTTTGTTTTTCGGTTAATGGCAAGCGTTTGGGTTTCCAAATTGTTTTATTTTTTGCATATACCAATATATATTCACAATCATTTGAAAAAAACTGTGCATCATTTGATGGCGAAGCTTTTTTGAACCATGTTATAATGTCGATCAAATTTATGTTTCCAAATACTTCATTACATAATTGTATAAGAGTATCTAATTCATGGTTATCAATACTTATAAAAATAACCCCATCCTCATCTAACATATTTCTAGCTAGTATTAGCCGGGAATAAATCATACTACACCAATTGGAATGAAACCGTCCGTTGGTGTCAGTATTCTTAAATATTTTATTTTTGTTCTCGTCCGTCTGCCCAGTTTCTTCATTGTATTCTTCTTCATTTATAACAAAATGATCCCGATAAATAAAGTCATTTCCAGTATTATAAGGTGGATCAATATAAATCATCTTCACCTTACCAAGATAACTTTCCTGTAGAAGCTTTAGCACTTCCAGATTATCACCTTCAATATACAAATTTTCAGTATTATCCCAATTCACGCTTTCTTCTGGACAAGGGCGCAGAGTCTTGCGAATAGGACGATTAGCTTCTACGATAGCTGCCTTTTTGCCTACCCATGTAAATTCGTATGCTTCATCACCTTCCAGAATTACATCGGACAGCATCTGTTGTAGTAGTTCGAAGTTGACCATTTTTTTCAAGTTTCCATTTTCATCTCGTCCCTCTGTTATACAGGAAGGAAATAGAGTAGCAAGTTTTTCGATATTGCATTGAGTTAAGTCAGGGGTTTCCATACGCAGTTTATCCATGGTACATTGTCCCTCCATTCTGGTTTTCTTGGGAAATATTTCTCATTGCCTTGCAGAATTCTTCAAAAGTTTTGCCTTTTTTCTTTGCCTGCAGGTAAGACAGTTTCCATATCAGATCGGAAATTCGTTCTTTATCGGAAGCAAGGGTTAACGGTATTGAATTTCCTTGTGGTGGAAAAATAATATTAAATATAGTTACATTTTCGGGATGCTTATTGTTAATCACACCTATTTGTTCTATTACGTGATTCATATTGATAAAATTTTGTAATAAGATATGGCGAACATTTTCAATATCCCTTTCCATATCTGCCTGTTCATACAAAAATTTCGCTTTTTCAAAAAGTTCTATCGCTTCTTTTTCAGTCATAATAATTCCTCCCATTCTTTCTTCATTCTTTTTAATTCTGCATTTAGTTCAACTTGCTTATTTAGCTGCTTTTCCTTATATACTTTTGCCTGTAATATTGCAATCTGTTTTTGCAACTCTCGTTTACGACTATCCCTCGCTATCGATTCTTTTAAAGTTTCACTTTTATCTGAAAACGACTCCCCAGCAATTTGCCGGACAAAGTTTTCATACACCTGATCGATATTTAACCCTTCCAGCTTTAACGGCAAATCCTTTTCCTTTAGCCAGTCAGTATGGTAATATTTATCCACCCGAAAAGCGTTTGTGCTGGAAGTTATTGTTTCTTTATAGGCTATCCATGCTTGATAAAGGCCCTCATATTCTAATAAAAATAAAATGTGGTAAGGAATTTCTTTATCAATTTGTCGCAGGACAGCTTCGTTTAGCTGTGGTGCGGACAAACAGATTTCAAAAATTTCAATTTCTGTCACTCTTTCTCCGGCAGCCAGATTTATCGTTGTGGTGGCAATCTTATCGCGCCACCAAATCACTTTAATCTGCTCCACAAATATACGCTTCAATGTTGGTGAAATGGAGAGGTTTTCATAAAATTTTTGTTTGGGAATGCGCCGATTAAACTCGGTGCTTTTGGGTAATCCAATCATGAAAAAACCTCCTCATTTGACAACCAGAAAACAGATCAGTTCAAAATCATCCAGCCCCGATACTGTATTCATTAGTGCCGAAGTGCCGCCTGCAGAAAACAGGCTGTCGATATCACTTTCTTCCTTTACATCAATAATAGAATTGATTGCCTCGGAAAGAAGTTGAGATATTTCCTTCATATTTTTTCCATCGTTCGTTTCCTCATTGAATTTCATACAAAGCGGAAGAAACGGTTCTGATTTTCCACGGCACAAAAGCCGTATAGTATCTAGCAATTTTTTCGGGTTTAGATAGTCGCAAATAATATCATTATGCACACTGATATAAACCATATAAAACGGATGAATACGGTTTTGATTATCAATATTGACGCTATTGTTAATATTGCGCAGAACGAAAATCACACCTTCCGGATTTTCGCTTGTCGCTGGAACCACAGCATGAAGACCTTTAGGTTTTTTTGCTAAATCGCCATGGTTTTTGATGTACTCTAGCAGGTCAAGTCGAAATTCATTCAGTCCTAAGTCCATAATAGAGATGCCTGTGGACATATCTTCAATATCCACCACTTCATTTTGAAGCCGTTGCAATTGCTGTTTTCGGTATTCCAGATCGCCTTTTTCCTCCGGATTGATCAGGTCATCATCACCAGTGGAAGTCATAATGGATATTTTCATTCTTGTTTCCACACGAGATTTTAAATTTATGTACTCATCCAGAGTCATATCCGGCCAAAAATTCACTAACTGAATATATTTGTTCTGACTGCCAATACGGTCAATCCGTCCGAAACGTTGAATAATACGCACTGGATTCCAGTGAATATCGTAATTGATCAGATAGTCACAATCCTGTAAGTTTTGTCCTTCAGAGATACAGTCAGTGGCAATCAGGATATCAATTTCTTTTGTGCTATTTGGCATTAAAATATCTCTTCTTTTGGACAGGGGAGAGAAGCAGGTTAATACATTGTTCAACGTAGCTTTCAGCCCTTTGATGGTGGTGCGTCCGTCGATTGCACCCGTAATGACAGCGGTATCAATATTATATTTCTGTTTCATAAAACTGGCTACCTGATCATATAAATATTCTGCTGTATCAGAAAATGCCGAAAAAATCAATACTTTTTTATTATCCTTATTGATTGGGTGATGCACTTTTTCATCCAACAGACTTAACAGTTTTTGGAGTTTTAGGTCATGCTCAGGGGTGATATCAGCAATCATTAAGGATAGCAGTTCCAATGTTTCTGTGTCTTTTTGCAATTCATCCCGCCATGTTTTATAATCCATGTCAGCCAGATCAATCTTTACCTTTTTACCAACAGTAAAGTAGTCCGTGCTGTCGTCCTCCATATCAAAATCATTTTCGGATAGCTCTATATTCAGTTCCGCACTGCCGTATTTTTCAAAATCATCAATGGTCTTAATGGTATTAGTTATCAACTTGAAAATTCGAGTTAATGTCAGGTTGAAGGAGTAAACGGAACTTTCCAATCTCTTTAACAGATTGATATTCATCAAATGTTTAATCCCCTGTTCGCGCCCTTTTTGGGTAAGCATATTTCCTTTGTTGTGTGTAAGATCGATATATTTTGCAATCTTACTTGGAAAGATGTAATTTGATGGTGTATATATGCATAAACTTAACAAGGTAAGTTGCTCAAATATCTGGTTATAATTGATGGCACTAGACAGGTCGGTCATACTTGGGCGCAGGGAGATAGGTTTCAGGCGTTCCGGAAATTTGCCAATTGCTGATGTGTCGTAGTATTTTTCTATATGTCGTCTGGAGCGGGCAATTGTCACGCTGTCCAAAAGTTCAAAGAAATCAAAATCCAGCGTGCGAAGCAGGGCATCTGTGACGCGCTCTTTTGGGTCAAGTTTACTCCATACATTAAATGCCCTTTGAGCCTGGCGAAAGATTTCATCAATTGGCTTTTTTGTGTCCAGTTTTTCATTGATGAATTCAGGATTTCCTTCATAGGCAATGGCAAGCTGGTTTTTGAGATCAACAAATCGGTTATTAACTGGAGTGGCAGATAACATTAATACCTTTGTTCTAACACCCGCGCGAATTACTTTATCCATCAGCCGTATATAGCGGTTTTCATGCATATTAGTATGGGTTCCTGCACCGTTCCGGAAATTATGAGATTCATCAATAAGAACAAGATCATAATTCCCCCAATTTAACCGGTCAAGATCAAGTCCGTTAGATGTACCGCTGGAACGAGATAAATCTGTATGAAAAAGTACATCGTAGTTCAATCGGTCAGCAGCAATTGGATTGTTGATGTAGTTATCTTTATAAGTATTCCAGTTTTCTGCCAGCTTTTTCGGGCAGAGAACAAGTACGGATTTGTTTCTGTTTTCATAATATTTAATAACCGCAAGGGCGGTAAAGGTTTTACCTAAGCCAACGCTGTCAGCCAGAATACAGCCGTTATATTGTTCCAGCTTATTAATAATAGCAAGAACAGCATCCCTTTGAAAATCATAAAGCATATTCCAAATTTTGCTTTGTTTAAAGCCAGTCGCCTCATTGGGCAGAACATCCTCGGAAACATCGCTTAAAAATTCACTGAAAACATTGTACAGTGTCATAAAGTAAATAAATTCCGGGGAATTCTCATTATAAACAGTATTGATATTGGAGATAATCATCTCTGTTACGTCCTGCATTTTTTCGCGATCATTCCAGAGTGTTTGGAATAACTCTATATATTGAGTGGAAAATGGTGCCTCCATACGGTTAATCATATTGTAGCTGTTATTGCCACGTTCACAGCCAATATCAACGGTGGTAAATCCATTTAAGGGCATATAAGCTGCCTGTTCTGTCGGAGAATCAACAGTCATAAATCCGTTCATATTTTCCCCGGTAGTATTGGATTTAAAAGTAGCTTTGCGCCTGATCCAGTCAGCACATTCTCTGGCGATTGCTCTTTGTGTCATTTCATTGCGCAGTTTAATTTCAAATTCCGTACCATACAAACTATTTTCCCTGTTTAATCGAGGAATATAGAATTCGCGTTTTTGCTTTTCTGCTTGTTCTTTAATAAAAGTCGGGGAAGTAAAGATAAAGCGGAATTCTTCTACCTGTTCTAACTGATTTTTCAGTTCTTTGTAGGCGTACATAGAAAAACAGGCAGCAGCAATAGAAACTTTACTTCCGCGTTTTATCGTCTGCTTTAAATCATCCCGGACAATATCCGTAGTATTGTTAAATATTTTCATCACGAGTTGTCCTTTCTATACTATAAAACACTTTTTCATTATACCATGTGCAAGCATATAAGTCAAATAATAGGTTCGCAAACTTCTTAATCTCGGTAAAACTGAAACTTTTTTGACCAGAATTCGCCCATATCATGAATCACTGAATTATCATTTACAATTCGCACATTAAAAGGTTCACATTCCTTTGGCAGTTCAAAAATACTGGAATATACCAGGGTTACATCCTGTTTCTCTGCAATCTTCATCACCCACTTAAAACAATTATCCCCAAGTTCATGTGACAGGATTTTTGCACCTTTTATATTATACATACAAATTAACGTTTTGCAGCCTATCACTTTGTAGATACCTTGCCGTGGTACAATTCGATCAACTGATTCTGTAGTTTTAGTCCCTGATGGTAATATTCCAGCAATTGCGCTGCGCTGTATTCCTGCTTAATTTTATGGTCGGAATAGCTGTTCGCGCTTGCAGGGTCTATTCCATTCCACAAACGGCAATCTTCAAAATTATTGCTGCAATAATTTGTTTCAAAGAAACCGCCGTCAAGGACAGATAATTTATCCCCATCTTCCAAAGACTTTGCCGATATTTCCATACGGACAGACATATCATAGCGGTCTTTGGAGTCCATGTCCGCTGTATTTTCAAAAAGTGGTTCCTGCTTTATTTTTCTCTTGTAGACTTGCAGACGGACTGTTTTTAGAACATCTTCGTATTCTTTCTCCCCGTACTGGCTGACGGGAAACAGCATCATATTTTCTTTGCAAGTTCTCTCGCTGATATATTGATCGAAACCATAGTAAAAGCAATACATTCCTCCTTCTTGATTTTTTAGTATCAAAACCGGATTGGCAGAATTTAAGTAGTATCGCATAAATTCAGATTTATCCGGCTCTTCGGTCAGTTTCGGCAATGTGAATACCTGGTATCCCCAGCGTTCAATTTCTTTCTGATAGTGCGGAAGTTCCCGAATGATAGCCTGTATAATGGAATACTTTGTTTCTTCTTCTTTATATTTCCGGAGGATAAGTACAACAATTAACAAAAGTACCATCGAGATAGAAAATATCCATTTTCTGCAAATATTTTTCTGTGCCATACCTTATATTATTTTTCGAAACCAAAATGATAATTTTTGATAACCTAAATGTTCATAAAATTCGTGGGCATTTGTCCGCTGAAAACCTGAGGCAAGTCCAATAAGTGAAATATTTCGCTCGCCCGCTAATTTTTCCACACGCTCTATCAATAGTTTGCCTATGCCGCGGTGCTGAAACTCAGGTAAAACGGCAAGTCCATTTACCTTTATATACCCATTTGGATGGTCGATCGCTAAAGTTTCAACAGTTGTAACAAGACCAACAACACTGCCACTCACATCAGCAACAAATGTGCAGTAGCGGTTATCGCCCTTCATCTTTTCATATGTTTCGAAAACATTTTCATCCGTGACGGACAAAAGACCAAGGACATCACGCCAGAGTGTTGCTACGGATATATAATCTTTATTCTCGATCTCTCTTATAATAACGTCCATATCAATTATTGTCCTTTCTGCAAATATAATATTTTGGGGAATAATATTTTTAAAAGGTAAAATATGTCTTTTCTACTGCTATAAAAAGTATACATCAATTGATATTAGAATGTCAATCGCTATTCGGCGAGTTTTTGGGATTTGCAAAACAATTGGGCGATTATCCACATTTAGAAAAAGTAGAGCGGGATTTAGTATATCTTTTTTATAGGAACAGATGTTAAACGATTACCAGATTCGAATTTCTAACGATTTTTCTAATCATATATTGACAAGAATGGTTAGTATGGTTAGAATATGCTTAGAATCAATTGCCTTGTAAAATAAATATATTTTAAAAATTTTCAAAAAACTTCTTGACTCTCCTCTAAGGTCAGGCGTTACACTATCACCAGATTCGAATCAATCATTGTGAAAAGAGGTAAAAAAAATGCTACAGATCGGAGAATTTTCGAACGTTTGTCAGGTCAGCGTAAAGACGCTTCACCATTATGATAAGATTGGATTGCTTGTTCCGGCAGAGGTGGATCGCTTTACGGGATACCGCTATTACAAGACGGAGCAGATTGACACGATGAATTATATTAAGCGATTAAAACGCTACGGATTTTCTCTGGAGGAAATTCAGCATCTGATTATTTCCGATCGCAGGGAACTTGCAGACGCGCTGCAAAAACAAAAAAAGAAGCTTGAGCAAAAGCAGCAGGAAATGGCGATTATCCTAAATGAGCTTCAGACGCATATTTCCATATTTGAAAGGACGGGTGATATTATGACGTATCAGAAAGGTTACACGATTGAGATCAAGAATTCTCCGGCGATGAATGTTTTGGCAAGCCGTGCAGTAATGGGCGTTGAGGAATTCGGCAAGTATTACGGAACACTGTTTGAGCGCGTGCCGAAAGAGCGCGTAACCCCGACAGGATTAAATGGCGCAAGGTACTACGACAAGGAGTTTAACTGCGAATCCTCGGATATTGAGGTATTTATCGGGGTCAGGGAGAAGGAAAAGGCAGATGTGGTTATGGAGCCGTGCGAGTGCGCAATGACTGTACACCACGGGGGATATTCCACACTTTCGGAGGCATATGGGGCGGTTGTTTCGTGGATTATTGAGAATGGCTACGAGATTGCAGGCGCACCATTTGATCTCTATATTAAAACGCAGTTCGATTCACTTCCTCCGCAGGAGTGGGAAACCGAAGTTTATTTCCCGATCCGGAAGAAGTAATTGCGAAACCAGGGTTAAAACCGAATGATAGGAGAACTTCTGACTGTTTGATAAAAGGCGGACGGTCAGAAGTTCTTTTATTTTGCTGTCATTTGGGTGAAGAATATGGTATAATGTCGTCAGACATTATACCAGTGCTAATTCGCCGTCCGACCAACGGGAGGACAATTACCTTGGCGAATTATGCACATCCGCCGGAGGCACCATGTTCGGAGAACATGGTATAATGTCCGCGAAGAGCAAAGTGAGAAATTCGAGGGCTTGCTTTTTGCATATGAACACATGGTATAAAAACAAAGAAAAGGATAGAAAATGATGAAAGAAATTATAGGAAATTATGCGAACGCAAAAATATTTACGGACGACGTGGAAGCCTATGCGGAGGCACAGATCAAAATGATATGTGATGATCCTGTTTCTTCGGGCAGTAAAATCCGCATTATGCCGGATGTACATCCGGGACAGGTGGGAACAATAGGGCTGACCATGACAATAGGGGAGAGAATTCTTCCGAATTTGCTAGGGGTTGATATTGGTTGCGGTGTTACTTGTGCGAGAGTTAAGGGAAAACAGATAGAATTACAGAAATTGGACAGTGTGATACGTAAAAGTATCCCATCCGGTTTTCGTGTGCGTAATACGATACATCATATGGCGGAGGAATTTCCATTAGAAAAACTTCGCTGTCCCGGAGAGATAAACTGGGATAAAGCATTTTTAAGTCTGGGTACACTGGGCGGCGGAAATCATTTTATTGAGCTTGATAGGGATACGGAGGGAAGATTTTATCTTGTTATCCATTCGGGCAGCAGACATTTGGGAAAGGAAGTGACGGAGCGGTATCTGCGGGCGGGCGCGGAAAGATTAAAGAAGGAAGGAGTAGAAGTACCCTATCCCATGACATGGCTTGCGGGAGAAATCATGGAAGATTATATTGAGGATGTCAAAACTGTCCAGGAATATGCGCAGCTTAACCAGAAAATTATGTTATGGCAGATTTTAAAAGAGATGAAATTAAAGTGCGAGGAAGAATTTTCCAGTGTACATAATTATTTGGAGGAGTCGGAAGGGATAAGGATACTGCGCAAGGGCGCGATCTCCGCAAAGGAAGGGGAGCAAGTGATTATTCCGGTAAATATGCGGGATGGTGTTGTTCTTGGGAAAGGGAAGGGAAATTTAGAGTGGAATAATTCAGCACCTCACGGTTCCGGTCGCCGCATACAGCGGAGTGAGGTAAAACAACATTATACCGTATCGGCATTTAAAAATGAAATGAAAGGGATCTACTGTAGCTGTATCGGTGCGGATACCCTGGACGAGGCACCCTTTGCCTATCGAGATATGGAGAAACTTCTTGGGGATATTAAAGACAGCGTCGAAGTTACAGATATCCTAAAGCCAGTCTATAATTTTAAGGCGGGCGGGAAAATGTGAGAGTGGCATGAGGTAGGCGGAAGGGATTTTCGGAGTGCCCCCTTTCTCCCCACTGTTTGCGCTGTGGACGCGAACGAGTACCGGATTAGCTGCTCCCTAAAAGCAGTCGCAGCATGACTGGAAGTGTAAAAATAATAATTATAAATATTTTTACTGTAAAGAACTTATTGTTTGCAGAAAGGGATAATTATATGCTGAAAAAATTACAGGAACAGGATTTTGAACGATATGTAGATTTTGTATACCAGTTGGCTTTAGACAGTACAAAATCGGGATATCCAACCTATACTGATGGAATAAAGACCAAGGATGATTTTGTAGCTCGCGCCCGAAAAGCATTTTCCGCAAATGGCGAGGAGAATTCCGCAGCCAGTGAAGAAATACTACTTTATGAACAGGGGGGAAAAGTGGAAGGATGGATACATTATTTTTATCTTCCAGAAGATCATTATCTGGATACCTGTTCCTTTTGCATTGCTTCCGGTATGGGGGAGGCTTTAATTGAATTTATTGCTTTTGCGGGAGAACATTTTCCTGGAAGCGAACTGTATCTGGGTTTTCCAAAGGAGAATACGGAAGCGGTTGATACACTTAAACTCTTAAATTTTGATTGTATTGAAGAAAGCTATAATGATGTTATAGATTTTGAGGATTATGTGTCGCAGCCGGAGGATGCGGGCATAATTTCCATAAACAGAGAAAATTATGATTTTTTTTCCAGATTACATAGTCAAAATAATGATATGTACTGGAATTCAGCAAGAATCCTTGATGCGATTGACCGTTGGCGGATATATGTATGTCTTAGCAAGGAAGAGGCTGTAGGCGCGATCTATTATATGGATGATATGCGTATGCCAGAAATTTTTGGTATTGATTTTTCTGGCGGGATTTATAGCGGGAATATTTATCGTGCATTGCTGACCACTGCATTAAATGACAGTAAGTGCAGAGGGGCAAAACATATGATTTTCTTTAATGAAGGGGAGTCGCAGACCGATGCGATTGCCTGTGGTTTTCGCTGTGTAGGTAAATATCTATGCTTTAAAAAAGTATTGATATAATATCAGTAACAGGATTCAATCCTCTGTCGGATAGCCTTAGCAGATTGCAGAATCCAAAGAAAGATATAAAACATGAATAAAATTCATCTTATAAATGAAAAGTTCTCATATTTTCGCTTTACAATGCCGAATTTTACGATATAATATTAAAAGTTGATTGATGAAATTTAAATTCGGAGGGAAAAGTGATGGAGGAGAAAAAAGGACTTGAGATCAGATGGCATGGCAGGGGCGGACAGGGCGCAAAGACAGCGGCATTGCTGCTTGCCGATGTAGCGTTTAAGACAGGGCAGTATGTGCAGGGTTTCCCGGAATATGGTCCGGAGCGCATGGGTGCGCCGATCACTGCTTACAATAGAATTAGCAAAAACCCGATTCGGGTTCATTCCAATATATATGCACCGGACTATGTGGTTGTGGTAGATGAAACACTGTTGCATACGGTGGACGTGACGGCGGGGTTAAAGCCTACGGGCGCGATTATTATCAATACGCCGAAATCGGAAAAGGAGGTGCGCCCACTGTTAAATGGCTATAAGGGAGCGGTGTTTACCGTGGATGCAAGAAAGATTTCGATGGAGACACTTGGGCAGAATTTCCCGAACTCCCCGATGCTTGCGGCAGCGGTTGCGGTAACAGGAGTTATGCCGCGCGAGGAGTTTATCGAGGACATGAGAGCTTCCTACGAACATAAGTTTGCAAAGAAGCCGGAAGTGATTGAGGGAAATATGCAGGCACTTACTCGGGCATTCGATGTGGTGGAGCGGGCACTTTCCGTAGAGTATAAGATGGCAGTATAAAATAAATGAATTGCGGCGGACTCGTTTTGTCGGTAGAATAAGATGGACTCGTATCTGGGTTCATCTTATTCTATCCGCGGAATATTCTGTCCATATCTAAATATATAACAAAAATTGCTTTAATAAATAATCTTTATTGTACTAATTTATACGGGAGAATGAAAATTATGAGAACCGACGTTACAAAAATCAATGAGCAGACCCCGCACGAGGAGCTTACTGAGGGGTTGATGATGTTTGCGGGAGCGACATCGAAATATTTTAAGACCGGGGAATGGCGTACCAACACCCCAGTTTTTCATGCAGAATTATGTAAGCAGTGCTTACTTTGCACGCCAGTCTGTCCGGACAGCAGTATTCCAGTAAAGAATGGGCTGCGCGGCGAATTCGATTACGATCACTGCAAGGGGTGTGGCATTTGTGCAAAGGCTTGTCCGTTCGGGGCAATCGAGATGAAGGAGGGGATTTGATATGGCAATCAGGGAACGTATGTCGGGCAATGAGGCAGTGGCTTACGCGATCCGTCAGGTCAACCCGGATGTGATGCCGGCCTTTCCGATCACGCCGTCCACGGAGATCCCGCAGATGGTGTCAACCTATATTGCAAATGGCGAGATGGATACCGAATTTATTCCGGTGGAGAGCGAGCATTCCTCGATGAGTGCAACGATCGGCGCGCAAGCGGCGGGGGCGAGAAGCTTGACCGCAACTTCCTCAGCGGGACTCGCGCTGATGTGGGAGGAACTTTTGTTAGCTGCCTCTAATCGCCTTCCGTTAGTGCTAACCCTTGTCAACAGAACTCTGTCCGGTCCAATCAATATTAACTGTGACCATTCGGACGGTATGGGGGCAAGGGATACCGGATGGATTCAGATTTATGCGGAGAACAATCAGGAAGCCTATGATAATTTTATTCAGGCCTATCCGATCGCGGAGCGCGAGGGTGTGCATCTGCCGGTGATGGTTTGCCAGGATGGTTTTATTACAAGCCATGCAGTAGAAAATATTGAACTGTTGGAGGATGAGAAGGTAAAAGACTTTGTCGGCGAGTATGCACCAGAAGAGTTTTTGTTAAATCCAGGCAGACCGATCGCGGTAGGACCTTATGCGGTCAGCAATTATGTGATGGAGGCAAAGAAAAATCAGGAGATCGCGCTGGAGAATGCAAAGGCGGTTATTCTTGATGTAGCGGAAAAATTCGCGAAAATTTCGGGCAGACATTACGGGCTGTTTGAGGAATACCGCACGCAGGATGCGGAGATGATTATGCTGATTATCGGTTCGGCAGCAGGCACAGCAAAGCAGGCGGTGGATGAATTGCGTGAAAAAGGGGCAAAGGTTGGTGTATTGAAACTGCGTGTTTTCCGCCCATTTCCGGCGGAGGAAATTGCGCAGGCATTAAAAAATTGTAAAATAGTGGGAATTATGGATCGCTGCGAGAGTTACAATGGCAATGGCGGGCCACTTGGAAGCGAGGTTACGGCGGGATTGTTCCGCTACAAGGTAATGATTGAGGCGGTAAATTACATATATGGGCTGGCAGGGCGCGATTTTACGGTGGAGGATGCAAAATCCGTTTTTGTGGAAATGGAGAATGCCATTGCCACGGGTGTTTTGCCAAAACAGTACCAATATATTGGATTGCGCAGTCAGGAGGCGGAACGATGAGTGATTACAGTTTAAAAGAGATAATGAACAAACCGGAACGTCTTGCGCCTGGGCATCGTATGTGTGCGGGCTGTGGGGCGACTATCGCCGTGCGCGCTGTGCTGCGCGGACTCCACGAGGGGGATCATGCCGTGATTGGCAATGCGACTGGCTGTCTTGAGGTATCAAGTTATATGTACCCATATACCGCATGGGAGGACAGCTATATTCACAACGCGTTTGAGAATGCGGGTGCGACACTCTCCGGTGTGGAAACGGCGTACAAGGCATTAAAAAAGCGCGGCAGAATTCCGGAGGACGTTAATTATAAATTTATTACCTTTGGCGGGGATGGCGGAACTTATGATATTGGCTTCCAGTCACTCTCCGGCGCGATGGAGCGCGGGCATGATCTGGTCTATGTCTGCTATGATAACGGTGCGTACATGAACACCGGCATTCAGCGTTCCTCGGCAACTCCAATGTACGCAGACACAACGACCACACCGGTCGGAAAAAAATCGGACGGCAAACTTCAGGGGCGCAAGGATCTGGCAAGCATTATTGCGGATCATAATGTGGCATATGTTGCACAGACCACCCTGACCAGCAATTTTATTGATATCCACAAAAAATCCGAGAAGGCAATCTACACGCCGGGCGCAAGCTTTCTAAACGTGATGGCACCATGCCCGCGCGGCTGGCGGTACGACACGGCGGATATTATGAAAATCTGTAAGCTTGCAGTGGAAACCTGCTACTGGCCACTGTTTGAGGTGGATCATGGGAAGTGGAGTCTAAATTACGAGCCGAAGAAAAAGCTTCCGATCGAAGATTTTCTGCGCGAACAGGGCAGATTTAAACACTTATTTAAACCGGGCAAGGAGGAGTTAATCGCACAGTTTCAGGCGGAGGTTGACCGCAGGTGGGAGGAGCTAAAATATAAATGTGCGCAGTAACGGGAGAAAGAAAATTTACTGGAAGCTGTGCGAACAGGAAAGCCTTTCTTGAGTTAATGGGGACTGGAAGGAGACATACGGAACTTAAAATAGGAGAATATTATGACGCTTATGACATACCAGATTTTTCAGACAGTCGCCAGTATCGGCAGCTTTTACAAGGCTGCCGATATTTTGGGTTTGACCCCCTCGGCGATCAGCCATGCTATTTCTGCCATGGAGCAGGAGCTGGGCTTTTCCGTGCTGACCAGGCGGAAATCGGGGATCACACTGACCAATTACGGTGAACATTTGCTGCCCTACGTCAATGCGGTATTAAACAGCGATGAAAGCTTGCAGCAGGCCATTGCCGAATTCAACGGTCTAAAACGCGGGAAAGTTAAACTTGGTGTTTTTTCCAGCGTATGTACAAGCTGGCTGCCCGATATCCTGCACTCCTTTGGAAAGCAGTACCCGGAAATTACCATTGAAGTATTTCAGGGTACTTATGATGATGTATTTTACTGGATCAAAAATGGAATTGTAGATCTCGGTTTTTTATCTGTCTCCAGTGCCAGGGATATCCCGATTGAACCGCTCTACCGCGACCCGCTTTTATGTGTGTTACCCAAGGGGATGGCGGGGGATGGCAAAAAATCCATGAAAATCGAGGAAATGCGCAACTACCAATTTGTTACCCAGCGCGAGAGTACGGACGCGGATATTCAAAATTTCTTAAAGGAAAATTCATTAAATATCCAGTCAAATTACCATGTGGTGGATGACCTCTCCACCGTCGCGCTCGTGGCAAAAGGGTTTGGGATCTGCCTGATGCCGGAGCTTGTTATGCGCGATATTCCGTATGAGGTGGACTGTTACCCCATAGATCCTGCTGCCTGCCGGATTATTGGATTAGCGGCACTCAATTCGGATTTTATGGCTCCGGCGGTAAGAACAATGTATAATCATATTGTGAAAAAGTATAAAATAATTTGAACAGAAAAAATCGGATAGGGAGGTGGATACTCCCTATCTCGTATTGGTAAAAATAATTTTGTTTATATTATTTTAATATAATTATTTACTATACTTATTTATTATGTAAATCCTGGTTCACTAAATAAAATCCTCAAGATTACGCTGAAAAATATGTTCCCGATCATAGGAAGAATATTCTATCCAATTTTCTCCCACCAACTCATAAATGTTTATCAATCCAAGCAATGCTTCCGGGCTTTCTGCAAAGAACTGTTTATCGTCTTTTACTGCAACCCACTGCGTCCAGTCAGAATCATCATAGCATTCAAACAATACCGTATATTGTTTTATTTGTTCCAGTATGTACAGGGCAGAACCCACTGTATTTCCGGCAGTGCCTAATCTCATTATAGTAATCCTTTCTGAAAATTTAATATTCCTCAAATCATTGATCCGTTTTTTGCGGATCTGCGATATTCTAAAGGGGTACAATCCACAACTTCCTTAAATCTCCGGTTAAAATTTGGAATATTCCTAAAACCGCAGACAAAAGCAATTTCTGTCACACCTTCATTCGTTTCCAAAAGCAGTTTGCAAACTTCTTTGATCCGTACCTGATTTAAATAGTCTGTAGCGGTAAGTCCCAAAAATTTTTTAAAGGAATTCATAAAATAACTCTCGCTTAAATGCGCGACTTTTGCAAGCTGTTCAACCGTGATATGTTCAGAAAAATGTTCTGCGATATATTCAATTACAGGGTACATCATTTCGGACAGTCCTGACCTTTCACGTTCAGAAAGCTGTATTTCCCCACTTTTGATCAGAAGCCAGAAAAATCGCATCAGCTCACTTTTTAATAATAGATCCTGCTCAGCCCTATTCTCACGCGAGCAATTAAAAATAGTATTTATGGAATCTTTCATTTTATTATAATATGGATTTTTTGTACAGATCGGTGTGCCGATCACGCTCTTGCCGGAAAGGATTGGTTCGAGCAGTTCAATATAAATTCGGTCATCATTTCCACCCGTGATAATGCGCGGGTGAAAGAGAATGATATCGTATGCAACTCGCCCACCATATGGGTGGATGGAATGCATTGTACCCGGCGGGATGATAATGATATCCTCAGGCTTTGCGGTAAAAATATCGCCATCTCGCCGGAACGTACACTGTCCGCTTAGGATCATACAGATCTCAAATTCCCTGTGCCAGTGCAGCGGCACACAAGGGTAATAATCCGGCATAACCCCATGACAATAGCTGTACGGGATAAATACGGAACTATGTTTTATGGCTTCCTCCCTGTCCGGGTCGTTGATTTGTTTTTGCATAAATATACTCCCAAAAATATTTTTATAATTAACATTATATGTCCTCACTCAATAATTCGAACACACTAATATTAAACAGAACGAACAGCCAAATTCTATTTTTACAGCAATGAATTTTGCATATCTCCAGATATAATTATATTATATTCAAACATATATTTCAACTATTTTGTCAAAATATTTAAAATAATTTTGTATTTTTGTTTATTTTCTACACAATACTGAAAGAGGACTAAAAGTCTACAGACAATGAGTGATATTGAAGAATAGGTAAGAATTTTAAAGACCCCTTTGAAATAAACAATAATAAAAGCAAGTGTCTTTTTTGATGTGATGGAGTTCAGCAAAGTAATGAAGAAACTTTGTTGGATTGGAATTTAAGAATTCAATTGACATTGATTTATGGAACAGTTAGTGGTATAGTAGAGTAACTGACTCTTTATTTAGAGCAGAAAAAGGAGGGGGAAATAATGTGGCTAAGAAAATATCAAAAGGAAGATTCCGAAGTAATATGCAGTTGGATTTCGGATGAAAAGGGGTTATATCAATGGTCGGCAGACCGGTTTGGGAAACTTCCGCTTGCGGGCAGCACATTGGATAATGATTATGAGCCAAGGATAAGGGATGGGCGGTTTATTCCGCTCACTGCCTTGGATGAAGGCGGAAGTCTGGTAGGGCATCTGTATATTCGCTATCCGGACGATGGGGATAACCAAACGGTGCGCTTTGGTTTTGTGATTGTTGATCCCAATTTAAGAGGGTGCGGGAATGGCAAGGAAATGCTGCGGCTGGCAATTGATTATGTAAAGAATATTTTGGGTGCTAATAAAATTACGCTGGGTGTATTTGCAAATAATGAAAATGCAAGATACTGTTATGAGGCAGTCGGGTTCCGTCCAGTTGGAACAGTGGAAATCTTTAAAATGCCGATCGGGGATTGGGAATGTATTGAAATGAAGTGGGAAGGTTGAAAATGGGGAATTTTGGAAGATTATAGATTCCTGAGCGATTAGCCAAAATATCATAAACGAAAAGGATGGAAAAAGTATTGGGATGGAATTATTGGAGAAAATATGCAACCAGTGTGACTTAGGTGTGCTGGAATGTCAGCCGCTTCGATTAAAGGGCGGATTTTTGCATAAAATGTATTCTTTGTTTACAACGAAAGGTCGGTACGCCGTGAAATTATTGAACCCTAATATTATGCAGAGGGAAACGGCGATGGGAAATTACCGGACAGCAGAAAACCTTGAAGTGATGTTGGAGAAGGAGGGAATTCCCATTATCCCGGCACTGATTTTTTCAGACAGGAAAATGCAGGAAGTAGACGGGCAGTTTTTTTATCTGTATGAATGGTATGATGGAAAGGCGTTAAAAAGGGAGGAAGTCACACTGGCTCATTGCAATAAGATCGGGGGATTACTTGCGCGAATTCACACGCTTTCCCGGCATGAGGAGGCAACTGATTATGGCGAGATACATATTGACTGGGAATTTTATCTTGGACAGTATTCGGAAAGGAATAGAGAATTTTATTCTCTGTTAAAAGAAAATCTTTCCCTGCTTTGCGAGAGCCAAAATAACGGAAATGCCGCAGTCAAAAAACTTCCGAAGCTTGTCTCGGTCTGCCACAATGATATGGATTGTAAAAATATCTTGTGGAAGGGCATGGACTTTCGGATTATTGATCTGGAATGTCTTGGCTATTCCTCTCCGTTTGTGGAATTGTACGAACTGGCATTATGCTGGTCAGGATATCAGGAGTGCAATATGGATTACCATTTATTCCGCTGCTTTTTACAATCTTATGCGGAGGCAGGTGGGCAGCTTCCAAAAGACTGGGAAGTTATTTATTGGAGCAATTATGGCAGATTAGAATGGCTCGAATACAATATGAAGCGTTCACTGGGGATGGAATGCTCAGAAGACGAGATTGCGCTGGGAGTTTCAGAAGTAAAAAATACGATGAGAAATATCATTTATTATCATAATGCGAGAGAAGATATTTTAAAGAATTGTATTTTAAATTAAAATAGGGCTGGCACTGGAAGGGTGGATACAGAACTAAAAATCAGCAGATCTCCAAAACAATGCCAGAAGGAATTTTTCTGGGAGCTATGCGGACAGAAGATTCCTTCCACGGTAAAGGCATTGTGCAGGAGAACTGCAGAACTAAAAATAGGAGATAGAAAATGGAAAATATTGTAAAGAAGAACCTTTTCGCCGTTATTGATGCGGTGGTAAAAAAGACGATGACGATGGACTTAACTTGGGAATGGCCATGTGGCGTGGCGTACTATGGGATCTGTCAGGCGTGGGAGTTCACAAAAAATCAGGAATATCTTGATTTTTTAACAAACTGGACAAAGGAGTACCAAAAACTTGGATTGCCGGCATGGAATGTCAATACCTGCGCGATGGGGCATACGATGTTAACGCTCTACCAGCAGACAGGGGAGGAATTCTATTATGATATCATAAAATCCAAAGTAAAATACCTGCGCGAAGATGCATTGCGTTTTGGGGATAAAGTTTTGCAGCACACGGTTTCCTCGGAAAATGATTTTCCGGAACAATGCTGGGCGGATACCTTATTTATGGCGGCGTTTTTCCTGCTGCGCGTGGGCGTGATGGAGAGGGATGAGGAGATTATTCAGGACGCGCTAAACCAGTATTACTGGCATATTCAGTATCTGCAAAACAAGGAGAATGGGCTCTGGTACCACGGCTACAGCCATGTGGCGGAAAGTCATATGTCCGGCATTCACTGGGGACGGGCGAATGCATGGGCGGCCTACACGATGGCACAGGTAAAAAAACTGCTTTCCGACTGGTATCTTTATCCACAATGTATGGAGGTGGAATGTTCACTGCGCGACCAGCTGGCGGCGTTAAAGTTTTTGCAGTCGGAAAATGGGCTGTGGCGCACGATCTTGGATGACGAAAGCTCCTATGAGGAAGTTTCCGCGTCCTGTGGGATTGCGGCGGCAATGATTGACAATGCCAACCCGCTACATCTTTCGTATGTGGAGAGAGCCGCTGCGGGGGTGCTTTCAAATATTACGGTGGATGGCAGGGTTTTGAATGTTTCGGGCGGAACGGCGGTGATGAAGGATGCGGATGGGTATAGGAAGGTGCCAAAGGGCTGGATTCAGGGCTGGGGACAGGGACTCGCGCTCGCGTTTCTTGTGACATATGGAAAGCTGAAAGAGGGGAGGGAGTAGGCGATGAACCTTACCTGGTCAAGTTATGTGCAGGGGGAGAAAACTCTGTATTATTCCCGCAGACTGCGGTTTAATGATATGTTTATGGAACAATATAAGACATTGTTCGCGCTGGATAACAGGAAAAATTTAGAAATTCTTGAAATTGGCTGCGGTCCCGGCGCGCTTGCGGGGGCATTGCGCCGCTGGTATCCAAAGGCAAAGGTTACGGGGGTTGACCTCGACAGCGAATTTATCCGCTTTGCGAAGGAGCACGAGGAAGGGGTTGCTTTTGTGGAGGGGGATGTTAAGGAACTGCCATTTGCGGATAAAAGTTTTGATGTTGTAATCTCCAATACCGTCAGCGAGCATATAGAGCCATCCGGATTTTATGGGGAACAACTGCGCGTGCTAAGAGACGGCGGAGTGTGCTTGGTGCTGTCCTCGCGCAGAGGAATCTGTGTTGCCCCGAACTGTGCCGTGTTAAGTGAGAAGGAGCGGGCGTTTTGGGATAGGGCGAGGAAGTATGATGATTCAATAGAAAAATTTTCCATATGCAAATATCCAATGAACGAGTCTGAATTGCCCGCCACAATGGAGCGGTATGGGTTTCGGGAGGTTCGGACGGGGTACGCGGTGATCAACCTGACACCGGATGATCCAAAATATCCGCAGACGATGGCACTTGACATGATTGAGGCGGATCGGTATTCGGAGCTGGACGCGCTGGACTCCGTACTTTGCACTATGCCGGAGCATTTTTTAGCAGAGGAGATCGGAGAGATGAAGTGTCTTGCAAATGCGAGATATGATGTCCGGGCTGAACAGTATAAGCGCGGCGAGAAGCAGTGGGATACCAATGTGTCGGTGATCTTGGTGGTGCGTGGAGTAAAGTAAGAACTTAAAAAAAAATTTTTTGATTTTGGGTGTAACTTTTTAAATTCTCCTGCGAATAATAAGTGTAAAGGAAAACAGCGACAAGCTAAATACAAAAAAGGAGAGTAGATGATGAAAAAGAAAATTTTATGTATGGCACTGGTTGGAGCAATGACACTTTCAATGGCGGCATGCGGCAGCAAGGATAAGGAGGGAGATCCGACACCAACCCCTTCAGCAACACCGACGGAAAGTGTGGGCAATTCAACGCCGGAGCCGACAAAAGGTGGAGAACCGAGCCAGACTCCCGCACAGACGGAAGATTTTGATGTTGCCGAGATGGTGGATGGGATTTTGGAGCGTGTGCAAACACCGGCAATGATGCCGGGATCGGATATGGAATTGACGGAAGTTTATGGTATCCCCGCGGACAAGGTGGATGCTTACGCCATCCGTGTGCCGATGATGAATGTATCCGCGACCGAGATCTCGGCATTCCGGGCAGCGAGTGAGGAGGATGTACAGGCTATTGTGGATGGAATCAATGCGAGAGTGCAGGCATTAACTTCCCAGTGGGAAACTTACCTGGCTGATCAGTTAGAATTAGTTCAGAATCACAAGCTGATTGTGCAGGGGCGGTATGTACTCTTTGTTATTGGTGAGGAGGAACTTTCTTCCTATGCGGAGAATGTGTTTATGCGCAAGTTTGATCCGTCGATCGAGGAGATGGTGCTGGTTCGTAAATTCCATAAATTCCAAGGCGTAATCAAGGAAATGTCGGAGGATAAGATGGTGCTTGAGTATACGGAGGAAGATAAGGTATATACCTTTGAGTGTAAGTATGCGGAGTATTTTTATGCTGAGGGAGGCTTGGAGAATTTTGCTGTCGGTGATACGGTAAGTGTTACGCTTGAGGAGCCAGTTCCGGAGGCGGAAGGTGCGATGGAAGCTTCGCTCAACTATATTGCAAAAGTGATGGAATAGATGGAAAAAGGCTGAATGTTTTAGAAATTTTAGAGTGGAATATTCTTCCATTGTGTGATATCATGAAAAAAGCTGCCGGGGAATACGGCAGGATCACACAGGGAGGAAGGGATGCCAGATGGGGCAGGATGAAGAAGATTATAAGGTTTTTCTTGGCGGGGATCAGTCCGGCTTTGAGCGGCTGATCCTGCGCTATAAGGATGGGCTGATACAATTTATCAATCGATACGTGCGCGATCTCTATCAGTCGGAGGATCTGGCGCAGGATGTTTTTGTGGAGGTGCTACTGCATCCGGAGCGTTACCGGAAGGGCACCTCTTTTAAAACTTATATTTATACGATCGGACACCATAGGGCGGTGGATTATCTTCGAAAGAATGCGCGCCTTACATATGTCGGGACGTATGAGGAGGCAGGGGAAGGCAGGGCGGCAGAGGTTTTAATGCAGGAGGAGGCACTGCTGGAGGAAAAAGTAATAAAAGAAGAAGAAAAGAAGATACTATACCATGCCATTGCAAAATTGAAAGCGGAGTATGGGAACGCTCTTTATCTGATTGATATTGCAGGGCTTTCCTACGCGGATACAGCGAGGATACTGAAAAAGTCGGAGGGACAGATAAAGATTTTGATTTACCGGGCAAGAAAGAAATTAAAGCAGAAGCTGGAAGAAGAAAATACACCCGCTGAAAAGATATAGGGGCAGTGAATTTGCCGGAAAAATGTGATCCGGCGGGGAGTGGTTATCGGGAAACACATGGATGGGAGGTATCTGCGGGGGCGTTTTTGTTTATGTGGGATGTGAGGCTGCAATGAAAAGTGATGAGGAATTTATTGCTGGGATTTATCGGAAGGCAGAGGAAAAAAGGAAAGAGGAAGAGAAAAAGGAATGCGGGCAGCGTGTTCAGGCATGGCGAATATTGGCTGCCGCCGCGTGTTTATGTTTGATTGTTTCGGGTGTGGTGTATATGGGAAGTCAGAGGAAAGTACCGCAAAGGGATCCAGTTTCTGAGCAGGATGCGGTGATGGCACTCTCGGTTGAGAATGAGGGGGAGCCGGCTGCGGATGGGGAGAAGAATCCCCGTGCGCGGACATTTGGATCGGATGGGGCGGATGATGAAAGTGTAGGATCAGCCAAAAAAGGCGTGAGTGTGGTCGGGAAGCCAAAAAGAAATGTGGCTCTGGATGCATTCTGGGCTGGGTATGAGTCTGCCCATTTCCTTATGGAACCATCTTTGCAGGAAGATAATGCCAATACACAGGAAGCAGGAGGAAATTAACCTATGGTATTCAGCAATTCTATATTTTTGATCCGGTTTTTGCCGGCGGTATTACTCTTGTATTTTGCCGCACCCCGGATGCTTAGGAATGCCATCCTCTTTGTGGCAAGTTTGATTTTTTATGCCTGGGGTGAGCCAGTCTATGTTGTCTTAATGATTTTTTCGACTGTGGTGGACTACACGCACGGAATGCTGGTGGAATCGAATTTAAAAAAGGGAAACCGGGCAAGGGCAAGGTATTTTGTGATTGAGTCGATGGTGATCAATCTCGCGCTTTTGGGATTTTTTAAATACGCGGACTTTTTGATTAACAATTTCAATGCCCTGTTTGGCAGCGAGATCCCGCTGCTGCATTTGGCATTGCCGATAGGAATTTCCTTTTACACTTTCCAGACCATGTCCTACACGGTCGATGTTTATCGGGGACAGGCGAAGGTGCAACGCGATATTATTTCGTTCGGGGCGTATGTGGCACTGTTCCCCCAGCTGATCGCGGGACCTATTGTGCAGTATAAAACGGTTGCCGAGGAGTTGAATGCAAGGAAGGAAAATTGCGACTTGTTCGCGTCCGGCGTAATGAAATTTATGTGCGGCTTCGGGAAAAAAGTGTTGCTCGCAAACAATATCGGGATGCTCTGGGATACGGTTTCTGCCATGGCACCGGTGCAGACTTCTGTGCTTGCGGCTTGGCTTGGGATTACGGCATACTGTTTCCAGGTGTATTTTGACTTTTCCGGATATTCGGATATGGCAATTGGTCTTGGGCGGATGTTTGGATTCCATTTTTTGGAAAATTTCAATTATCCGTTTATGTCAAAGAGTATTACAGAATTTTGGCGCAGATGGCATATCTCGCTGGGGAGCTGGTTTCGAGAATATGTGTATATCCCGCTGGGGGGAAACCGCGTAAGTCTGCCAAAGCAGATCCGCAATATTGCCGTGGTCTGGCTGTTGACTGGATTCTGGCATGGGGCAAACTGGAATTATGTGCTCTGGGGCGTATATTTTGGCGTGTTCCTTGTGATTGAGAAATTTTTCCTGGCGAAATATTTGAAGAGGTTGCCAAAGGCAGTTTCGCATATTTATACGCTGTTGATTGTCTGGGTGAGTTTTGTGTTTTTTGGGCTGGAGGATCTTTCCCGCGCCGGAGAGTTTATCCGCTCGATGTTCGTGCCGGGGGCAGCAGGGATTGTTGATACACAGGCGTTGTACTTGCTGCGCAATTACGCCGTGATCCTGGTGGTTCTGGCACTTGGATCGACTGATCTGCCAAAGCGTGTGGCGGAGTGGCTTCTGGTTGGAGCGGCGAAGGATGTTAGCGCAGGGCAGGCTGTGGGAACTAAGATGGTGGATATCCAAATGCCCGCATCCCGCGGCAGGCTGATCTTTGCGACTGTGGCGCGGGCGGCATATCTTGTGTTGGTATTTATCATAGCGATGGCCTATGTGGTGGATGCGACCTACAACCCGTTTTTATATTTTAGGTTTTAGTTTTGCTAGAGGAGGAATTGCCGGATGGAAGAACAGAATCAAAATTCGGGAAATAAAACAGCGAACAGGGTCATTACTGCCATATTCGTATTTCTGGTATTTGGGCTGACAATCGCAGGCTTCTTTTCGCCGGTGCGCGCCCGCTCGGAGAGCGAGAACCGCAATCTCGCGCAAAAGCCGGAATTCTCGTTTGATGCTCTCTTTGCGAAAAATGAGGAAAAAAAATACACCGTCCTGTATGAAAAATACCTTTCCGACCAGTTTGTTGGCAGGGATGCCTGGATTGGGATAAAAACAAGAACGGAGCGACTGCTTGGCAAGACGGATATCAACGGGGTGTACTTCGCGGAGGATGGCTATCTGGTCACAAAAACAGAAAGTTCCAAGACCGACCATGAGCAGGAGGAAAAAAATATCGCAAGGCTGGTAGAATTTGTAAAAAAATATCGCGTTAGCCTTGGGGAGGGATATGTCCATGCGATGATTGTGCCGACGGCGGCATATACCCTTTCGGATAAACTGCCGCCGTTTACCTCAGAATATGACCAAGCGGCACTGCTCGACCGTCTGGGGGAGGAATTGCCACAGGGAAGTCTGATTGATGCGCGGGAAGAACTACTGGCACATACGGATGAATATATTTATTATCGCACCGATCACCACCAGACCGCGTTGGGGGCGTATTATGATTACCGCGCATGGGCAAAGGCAACGGGGCATACAGTGCGGGAACTTTCGGACTATGAGATGCGCGTGGGAAGTGAGGAATTTTATGGCACGCTCTATTCTAAGATCAACCTGCCGATGCGCGCCGACACGGTGACGATTTACGACGATGGGAGGTCTTACCGCGTGGAGTATGATATGAGCGGGAAAAAGCAGAACGGTCTGTTTGTGGAGTCAAGACTTGCGGAAAAAGATAAATATATGGTTTATCTGGACGGAAACCATGCAATGACGGATATCATTCAGCAGGGCGGCGGGGAGAATAAAGAAAAGCACGTACTCCTTGTGATCAAGGATTCGTATGCACACACCTTTGTGCCATTTTTAGCGCAGGACTATGACCGGGTGATCATGGTGGATTTCCGCTATTCCAAGATGCCGGTCTCCATGATGGTGGAGCAATTTGGGGTGACGGATATCCTTGTGATGTACAATGCGACGAATTTTATTTCGGATGAAAATCTGTATCAGCTTGAGCGGTAAAAAATAGCAGATGTTTTCCTTGTCTGGTTTGTGGACGGGTGTGAGGAAAGCCCGGAGGAGATGGCGAAAAGCCTTGAGGAGATTTTAGTAAAATAAAGAGCAAAACCCATTTATGGGTTTTGCTCTTTTTCGCCCCCTAAATAGGATGCCAATTCTGCCGCTGTTTCTTTCATCTCACACCGGAACCAGACTTCGATCCAGCTGTATAAAAGGAATGCGGCATAGGCGGAGGAGTAGGTCAGGATGGTTTACAACTCCGGGTTAAAGCCGCACAGGTCTAAAATAATGTCTTTCAAAAGGTAAACTAATCCTCTTTTGTTTCGAAATTGCAGTAAAAGGATATCCGACCTACACCGGCTATACTGCACAATTCACTGATGGGGATTTTGCCCAACGGTTTTTCTTCTAGCAGTGTCAAGCGAAAAATGCTTAGAGAAAATTTCGGAATATCTGAATACTTATATGCCGCTGGATTAAGAAAAAATATATGTATTGCAGCGGGGAGATAAGGGAGTCAATACCTCGCTGCAACAAAAAAATCTCGCTTTGCGGGATTTTTTTCTGCCCCGGTAATTTGCCAGAATGATACCTTAAAAAAATATAAATTGTTAAAATTTTAAACAAATTTCCGGAACAGGATTTTATCGATTTTTCAGAATGCTTTTCTTTTCTTTCCTTGATTTCCCAAGGAATACAGTATATAATCTAACCCAGTTAGCTAATGGAAAGGGGGACTTGGATGGCAACGAAAGCACAGATTGAGATGGTGCTTGAGGAATTTAAAAAGGTACATCCTCCACATCCTTCGGGGTTCTTACAGCGCATTGACGAGAGGCAGGAGGGAGCGGGTGCGATTCTCTGTCTGCTTCATGAATCGGAGGATATCGTTACGGCGGGCAGGATCAGCGAGGTGTTGGGGGTCAGTACAGCGCGGGTTGCAGTCTTATTAAAAAAGATGGAGGCAAAGGGACTGATTATGAAAGAACGCGCTCCATCGGACGCACGCGTTACAGTGGTGACATTGACAGAGCAGGGGAAAGAAACAGTGCGGCGGATTGAGGAGGAGATTTTCCGGCAGATGGGCGTTGTGATCGATCGGGTGGGTGAGGAGAGAGTGTTGGAATTTATCGCGATCGCAAAGGAAATCCAGAGTGCTGTCGCACAGGGCGGAACTTAAAAAACAGCAAATGTCTGGACAGCACCCGGAAGGGGATTCTGAGAGCGAAGTGAACAAAATCCCCTTCCCTTAAAGGGGTGCTGAAAGGACATTTGCGGAACTTAAAATAGGAGGAACAATAGATGCTAAAATTGTTTAAAAATCTTCGAAGGACAGAGGGGATGTTAGTAGCTCTCTCCCTTGTTTTCATCGTCCTTCAGGTGTGGCTAGACCTGACCATGCCAGAATATATGGCGGAGATTACCCGCCTGGTGCAGATACCGGGCAGTGAGATGTCCGAGATCCTTTTGGCGGGCGGGAAAATGTTACTCTGTGCGCTGGGGAGCCTTGCTGCCTCCGTCGTAACCGCAGTCTGTGCGGCAAAGATCGCGGCGGGATTTGGCGGAACACTGCGCCGAAAACTTTTTTCCAAGGTCGGATCATTTTCGATGGAAGAGATCGGACATTTCTCCACTGCCAGTTTGATCACGCGCTCCACCAACGATATTACACAGGTGCAGAACCTGATTGTAATGGGGCTTCAAATGCTGATCAAAGCACCAATTATGGCAGTCTGGGCGATCGGAAAGATATCTGGAAAGGCACGGGAGTGGACGATGAGTACTGCTGCCGCCGTGATCATACTGCTTTTGGTGGTACTGATCTCCATGATCCTGGTTATGCCTAAGTTTAAGAAAATGCAGAAACTCACGGACGACTTAAACCGTGTGACGAGAGAAAATTTGACCGGTCTGCGCGTGGTGCGCGCGTACAATGCCGAACAGTATCAGGAAAATAAATTTGAGGATGCAAATGAAGCACTGACTTCCACCAACCTTTTTACACAGCGTGCCATGTCCTTTCTAATGCCGAGCATTCAACTGATTATGAGCGGGCTTTCCCTGGCGATCTACTGGATTGGCGCAGTGCTAATCAACAAGGCGGATATGATGGGCAAGATCGATCTCTTTTCTGAGATGATGGTTTTTTCCCAGTATGCTATTCAAGTGGTAATGTCCTTTATGATGCTGGTGATGATCTTTATGATTCTGCCCCGCGCTTCGGTGTCCGCCAACCGTATTATGGAGGTGCTTGACACTGCACCCACCATTGTGGACGGAAAGCGGGAGGAGGGGAATGTCAGAAACGGCGAAGTAGAATTTCGAAATGTTTCATTTCGCTATCCGGACGCGGACGGGGATGTACTGCAAAATATTAGTTTTACCGCAAAGAAGGGGGAAACGGTGGCTTTGATCGGCGCGACGGGCTGCGGCAAAAGTACGGTTATTAACTTGATTCCGCGTTTTTACGATGCGACAAAAGGTGAGGTACTCGTCGATGGGGTAAATGTTCGCGAGTACACGCAGAAATCCCTGCGCGCAAAAATTGGCTATGTATCGCAGAAAGCAATTTTGTTTACTGGAACAATCCACTCTAATGTAGCTTATGGCGATAATGGGCAGGCAGCGGCATCCGAGGAGGAAGTAAAGGATGCAGTCGCCATCGCACAGGCGGCGGAATTTGTGGAACAACTTGACGGAACTTATGACGGTTATGTGGCACAGGGCGGCGCAAACCTTTCCGGCGGACAGAAACAGAGAATTTCTATTGCGCGCGCTGTGGCGAGGAAGCCGGAAATTTTTATTTTTGACGATTCCTTTTCCGCACTCGACTACAAGACAGATCGTATTTTGCGCAGGACTCTGGATGAAAAATGTGGGGATGCGACCCGTATTATTGTAGCACAGCGGATCGGAACGATACGTGATGCGGATAAAATCATTGTCCTGGAAGAGGGGAAAATTGCCGGGATGGGAAGGCATCAGGAATTGATGAAAAATTGTGAAGTTTATCAGCAGATCGCGCTTTCACAGCTTTCAAAGGAGGA
Organism: uncultured Lachnospiraceae bacterium; assembly: GCA_910577165.1. Taxonomy (GTDB): domain Bacteria; phylum Bacillota; class Clostridia; order Lachnospirales; family Lachnospiraceae; genus RGIG4057. The sequence continues at coordinate 7,856 of CAJTLX010000023.1, read as the reverse complement.
GTTGGCATAATGGGAGAAAAAGAATATCAAAATTCTGGGAGGCGCACCGGGATGCCGGGCGGATCTCACGGGCGGCATCCCGGCGGGGAGAAGGCAAAGGATTTTGTTGGCATATGGAAAAAACTCCTCGGCTATTGCCGGAAATATTTTGCGTTTTTTGTGATCGCAATCGTATGTTCCGCCATTGGAACGGTACTTACACTGATCGGACCGGATAAACTCTCGGAACTAACAGATACTATTGCGGAGGGTATCACGCCGCCATCCACCTCGATCGATATGGAGCGGGTGCTTGCGATTGGTCTGACGCTGATTTCATTTTATCTGCTCAGCTATCTGTTATCCGCCATCCAGGGATGGATTATGTCCACGGTGACACAGCGTGTTTCTAAGGCAATGCGCTCGGATATCTCAAAGAAGATTAATCGTCTGCCAATGTGGTTTTATAACCGCACAACAACCGGGGATGTACTCTCCCGTGTGACAAATGATGTGGATACGATCGGACAGTCCTTAAACCACAGCATTGGCAATATGGTTTCCGCCGTGATTTTGTTTGTCGGCAGTCTGGTGATGATGTTAAAAACCAATGGCTGGATGACCCTGACCGCTGCTCTGGCAAGTTTTCTTGGGTTTGTGCTGATGTTTTCGATTATGGGCAAGAGCCAGAAGTATTTTACGCGTCAACAAAAGCATCTCGGCGAGATCAACGGACATATTGAGGAAATTTATTCCGGGCATACGGTGGTGAAGGCCTACAATGGCGAGGATGAGGCACAGAGGGTCTTTGACCGCATGAATAATAATCTTTGTGAAAGCGGTTTTAAGGCACAGTGTCTGTCAGGGCTGATGATGCCAATTATGGGTTTTATTGGAAATCTCGGCTATGTTGCGGTCTGTGTTGTGGGAGGTGCGATGGCACTTAGTGGAAAAATTAGTTTTGGCGTGATTGTAGCATTTATGATGTATGTCCGCTATTTTACACAGCCGTTGTCACAGATTGCGCAGGCGGTGCAGTCACTGCAGTCCGCCGGGGCAGCAGGAGAACGTGTGTTCGAATTTCTGGAAGCGGAGGAGATGGAGGCGGAAGAAGGAAAAATCAGTGTGCTTGACCATGTGGAGGGCAATGTTGAATTTGAACATGTTCGTTTTGGCTACGAGGATTCGGATGCGACCGTGATCTATGATTTTTCTGCAAAGGCAAAGGCAGGGCAGAAAATTGCCATTGTAGGGCCTACGGGTGCGGGGAAGACAACGCTGGTAAACCTCTTGATGCGTTTCCATGAAATACAGGGCGGGAAAATCCGGATTGACGGCACACCAACGAATTTGATGACGCGCGAGGCGGTACATTCGCTGTTTTGTATGGTATTGCAGGATACCTGGCTGTTTGAGGGAAGCGTGAGGGAGAACCTTGTCTACAACAATGAGGATGTGGATGAGGAGAAGATAAAGGAAGCCTGTAGGGCAGTGGGGCTTGACCATTTTATCCGCACGCTGCCGCAGGGGTATGATACGGTGTTAAACGACCAGGTCAATCTCTCTCAGGGGCAGAAACAGCAGCTTACGATCGCGCGCGCCATGATTGCCAATAAGCCGATGCTGATTTTGGACCAGCAGATCCAAACGGCGATGGATCAGTTGATGGAAAACCGCACATCCTTTGTGATTGCACATCGGCTGTCCACAATCAAAAATGCAAATTTGATCCTTGTGCTAAAGGATGGGGATATTATCGAGAGTGGCACGCACGAAGCACTGCTTGACCGGGGTGGTTTTTATGCGGAGCTTTATAATAGCCAGTTTGAGACCGCAGGATGAGAGGAGGGATAGAGATGAAGTGCAGATATATCGCAATTGAGAGGGAGTATGGCAGCGGCGGAACAAAGATTGCAAGAATGTTTGCAGAGCGGACGGGGATTGCCTGTTACGGGAGGGAGATCCTTGAGGAGGTATCGCGGGAGCAGAACATTTCCGTGGAGCAGATTGAGCAATATGAAGAAACGGTGACGAATAGTTTTCTGTATTCGGTCTATATGTTAGCACAGACCGCTGCGGGCAGGGGGGATATGCTGACCAATGACGGGCATATTTACGTAAAGGAACAAGCGGTAATAAAACAGCTTGCCGCAAAAGGTTCAGCGGTATTTTTGGGGCATTGCGCAGCGGAGGCACTAAAGGAAGAAGAGGGCGTGATAAGGGTATTTATCCGGTGCAGCGACGAGGAGGCAAGACGGTGGCGCATTGTGGAGGAATACGGGATTGACGCGGGGAAAGTCGGGACTGTCCGGAAGAAATTTGACAGGAAGCGGGCGAATTATTATTACGCGAACACGGTGAAAAAATGGGATGATTTTAAAAATTATGATCTGGTGCTTGACAGCGGGAAGCTTGGGGAAGAGGTATGTGTGAGGATGCTCTGCGCGCTGGTGGAGTGAGAAAATTCGATTGAAAGATCGCCCGACTGTGCACAGAAAAAAATCCGGACAGAGTTTCAAAAAAGTGTGGGATTCTGTCCGAATTTTCCAGTCTGCTTATAATTATTCATGCTTCTTTCTTAATTTTAAGTTCCGCATATGTTCTTCCAGTGCCAAAGACCTGGGAAACAATTCTTTCATTTACTTTTGATACATTTTAATTATACCGGAAAAAGATTGTATTTACAATAGAAATATTGATTTTTGTTTTCTATCAAATTCCCCATACGGTGCTTGACTTCTTTGTGGATTTTGCTATAATAATAGTGCTGGATATGCCATATATCGATGGCATATTATTAAAATCTTTACAACCGGAAGTGAGATTATGGATGGCAGTGATAGTAGAAGGATGAACAGTTTTTTTTCATATGGTTATTTTATGTCCTTATGCCAGCAAATATTTGCACTCGCTTTGGATGTGTGGCTGTCACCACCTATTATGATCCGGCTTGAGGCTTGATGAATATGGTTTTACCGTAAGAAGCGGAAAGAAGTTTTTTTATAGGGGGATATGCCATGCAAAAAATCATGATCATTGAGGATGAACCTTCCGTGCGGGAGGAGTTGGCATCCCTGTTGAGGGATGAGGGCTACGCGCCCGTTGTGGTGGTTGATTTTGTGGAGGTCAAAAAACAGGTGGAACAGGTCGCCCCCGATTTAATTCTTCTGGATATGGGGCTTCCGGGGTGCGATGGGCTGACGCTCTGCACACAACTTCGCCGGGCGGCGGATATCCCGATTATTTTCGTGACCGGGCGGGATTCAGTGGGGGATGAGCTTTCCGCGCTCAGCCTTGGCGGGGATGATTATATTACAAAACCCTACCATATCCCGCTCTTGCTTGCGCATATCAGGGTGGTGTTGCGCAGAGGAAACGGGGAGAAGGATGTGGATACGAGAAGGGCAGCGGGGCTTACCTTAAACTTGCGAAAAGGAACGGTGTCAGCTGGCAGCCACACGGAGGAGCTGACCCGCAATGAAGTCCAAATTTTGGCGTGCCTGATGGACAGGGCGGGGGAAATTGTCTCGCGCATGGAGTTAATTGAGGCTTTATGGGAAAATCAGGTTTATATTGATGACAATACATTGAGCGTCAATATCACAAGGTTGCGTGGAAAACTGGAAAGAATTGGAACTCCGAACTGCATCAGGACACGTCGGGGGATGGGGTACCAGCTGGGGTGCAGGGAAGCATAAAAAAATGCAGCGATGTGAATGAAAACGGATGGAGAAAAATTGTAGGAAGTCCTGACGCTGGTTTTACCGCTCTTTGGCGGACAGATAGGGAGGAAATGTGTCTTGTAGTTTTCCCTTATATGTGATATGATATAGTATATTATTTATGTTTCCGCTTTTTCAGTAGTGGGAACACATCACTTTTATAGTAATTCCAAAAAAAGAGAAAGGGGTGCAGCGATGATCCGCAAGTAATTCAAATTTACAAGATAGTGAATCAATAAGTTTATCGTATATTTTTATATACGGTATTGTTTTGCTATTTGAATTTGGATTGCTTGCCGCCCTTTGCGGTTTGATCATTTGGTGCGCCTATTTTTTATGCGCAGCCCCGTGCAGAGGAAATATGCCACTGAAGTGGTGCACGGGGCGCGGCGAGACTATGTGCTTTGCACATAAGAGAAGATACATCTTCTCTACTCGATTGGATGTTTTTATATAGCAGAGAATTCTTTTACGATAAATAATAGATATTTTCTTTGTGCTGTGTATCTCCGTATGTGCAATAATTGGTTCCATTTTCGATATGCTTATGATTCGCTGTCGAAAATGGAACTATTTTTATGCACACAGACGCAGAGAGGAATTATGCTGCTAAAGCTGCTCGCGTCCGTCACAGCGAATGGGGAAGGTTTATCCTCCCTACTCGATTTGGAGGTAGCCTATGTTGGAGTTAAGAAATATTACAATTAGTTTGAAAAAAGATGATCGGTGCATCGTGGATAATTTTTCGTTTTCGTTAAGCCGCGGGGAAAAAGCCGTAATTATCGGGGAGGAGGGGAATGGGAAGTCCACGCTTTTAAAATGGATCTACCAGAAAGAACTGGTCAAAGAATACTGCAATTCTTCGGGGGAAGTGATTGCAAAGGGGAAGATGGCGTATTTGCCCCAGATGATGGAGGAGAAAATTTGCAAGCTCACGCTTTTGGAATATTTTGGAAATTATGAATATTATCTGCACACCGCTCTTTTGGCAAAGCTTGGTCTTGCCGTGGAATTTATTTTATCGGAGCAGCCACTTGGCACGCTGTCCGGCGGCGAGAAAGTAAAGGTGCAACTCGCAAAGCTTTTGATGGAGGAGCCGGATCTTTTGCTGCTTGACGAGCCGACGAATGATCTGGATATTGACACGTTGCAGTGGCTGGAAAATTTTATTGCGGAGAGCAAGTTGCCCATCCTCTATATTTCACATGATGAAACTTTGATTGAGCGCACGGCAAATGTGATTGTGCATATGGAGCAGATTATCCGCAAGACAAAATGTCGGATTATGGTTTCGCACTGCTCGTACCGCGAGTATCTCTCCCGCCGGAGGAATGATTTTTCTCATCAGGAGCAGGTGGCGAAAAAGCAGCGGGAAGATTATGATAAGCAGATGGAGAAATGGCGAAGGATCTACAACCGTGTGGATCACGAGCAGGAAGTGATCACAAGGCAGAATCCCAGCGGCGCGGCGGCACTGAAACGGAGAATGCATTCCCTGCTTTCGATGGGCAGACGCTTTGAGCGGGAGAAGGAAAATTTTCTTGATTTCCCGCAGGAGGAGGAGGCGATCTTGGCAAAATTTGACCCCTCCATCCATCTGCCAGCGGGCAAGACCGTGCTTGATTTTTCGCTGGACATTTTATCGGTCGGAGAGCGGGTATTGGCGAGAAATTTGCGGCTTTTTGTGGCGGGAAATGAGCATATTGGAATTATTGGAAAGAATGGTGTGGGCAAATCTACATTATTAAAGTATATATGGGAAGAATTAAACGATCGCCGTGACCTCCGCGCGATGCTTATGCCGCAGGATTATTCAACCGTGCTTGATTTTGAAAAAACGCCGGTGGAATATCTGGCAAAACATTATACAAAGGAGGAAGTGACAAAGGCGAGAACTTATATGGGGGGCATGAAATTTACGCACGGGGAAATGATGGGAAAGATCGAAAATTTAAGTGGTGGACAAAAGGCAAAGATCTTATTTCTTGATATGGTGTTACGCAGGGCAAATGTGCTGGTACTCGATGAGCCGACAAGGAATTTCAGTCCGCTCTCAAGCCCCGTAGTGCGCGCGGCATTAAAGGAATTTGGCGGGGCAATTATCAGTGTATCTCACGACAGGAAATATTTGGAAGAATCCTGCGATAAGGTTTATGAGTTGAGGGAGGGGGGACTGTTTTTCGTTAGATAGAGATGCTGCCTGATTTTTGGTATTGGAATGTTAGGCGAAATTTGGTTGACGAGTGTGTGCGCTTGTGATAAGATAATGTCGTTGAATAATCTGAAAAATTGGGGATATTGTGGGGGATCTGCGATGAAAGTGTCCGAATTTTTTGCCGATCATTTTGCAAAATTGCTTCTAAAAATAATTTTTGCAGCAGCTACGGCATTTCTTTTGCTGGTGACGGGAACACAGCCAGGAATTATAGTAATATTGGGGATTATCTGGTCTTTAATGTTTATCGGCGGGCAGGTGGTTAATTTTTTTTGGCACCGTTCCCGCTTTAGGGAGCTAGAAGAAATTATGGAGGGACTTGACAAAAAGTATTTGTTTGCTGAGTGCGTGCGGACAGGAAAAACTATTTATGAGCGCGAATTATTCGACTTGTTTCGCAGGGCGGGACGCTCGATGATCTCTGCGGTTTCCGATGCGGAGGCTTCTAAAAAAGAATACCGGGAGTATGTGGAGAGTTTTGTACATGAGGTAAAAACCCCGATCACAGCGGCAAATCTGATCTGCCGAGGGGTGGATGAAAAAAATCGAAGAAAACTTTCATATGAGCTGGCACAGATTGAGGCGCATGTGGAGCGGGTGTTGTTTTATGCGCGCGCAGAAAATACACAGAAAGATTTTTTGATCCGCGAGGAGAGTCTTGGGGAGCTTGTCGCACAAACCCTTGGAGAGTATAAAACGTTTTTGATAGCAAGTGGTGTCAGAGTGGAAACAAAAGAATTAGAGCAGATTGTATTTACGGATCGAAAATGGACGGTATTTCTTTTGGGGCAGCTTTTGCAGAATTCTGCGCGATACCGCAGGGACGAGCCGGTAGTGGTGATTGAAGCGGAAAGCATGGCGCAGGAAGCAGATGGCAGTTTAGTGCAGCTTACCGTGCGGGATAATGGCATTGGAATTCCGGTTCATGAACTGCCGCGCGTATTTGACCGTGGGTTTACGGGCAGCAATGGTCGCGCGAAGGGCGGATCAACGGGGATGGGACTGTACCTGTGCAGAAGGCTGGCGGACAGTCTTGGAATCGGGCTTGAGATCGTGTCGGAGTGCGGTGTGGGAACAAGTGTTTTGCTTACCTTCGCAGCGAAGAAAGAACTAGGAGGCGGGGGGTAAGATAAATTTTTATTTCGGTTTATATGCGAGGGAAACAGAAACACAATCGTAATTGAGGAGGAAAGCATGGATGAAGTTCAGAATAATAGAGAATGTCAGCAAGCAGGACGTGGAGGAAATTCATGCAAAATTAAAGAAATATGCGAGATAAATATAATGAAAATAATATTCAGAACATATAAGTTTAGTTGGATAGCAATTGTTATTATGTGCATTGTTTTCATAGTAAATTTAATTCTATCAAGAGATTATAATTTATTGTGGATTTTATTATCCGGAGGCGGTGACATCGTTGATTCTCTTGGAGTGTCATATACAACGGTTTGTGAAAATTTTCAGTTGTACCGGCTGTTTACCTATGGATATACGCAAACGGCAATATGGCATTTATTAGCTAATGTGCTTGGATTATGGTATATTGGGCTGTATCTTGAAAAGAAGATGGGGATCATACGGTTTATGTTTGTGTATCATGTGGGACTGGTTATTGCAGGAGTTGCAATTTTAGGATTCTACCCGGATCGTTTTAGCTGTGGGGCTTCTCCAGCGATTTTTGCATATTTGGGAATGCTTTTTAACTGGTTGATGCGAAAAAGGGATTTATGGAAGGAATACAAAGCACAAAAGGGATTTTCCTTTTTTTTGTATTACTTTGTTTTATCGAATTTTTTGGGGATACATACATTATTATTTCATCTTTTTGGGTTTTGTACAGGTTTTTTGCTGGGATTTATAATAAAGAGGAAGGAGGAGAAGCAACAGATGGTCAGTGAAACAGCAACGTGAAACCAGAGTTATTATATCTTGAAATT
>CAJTLX010000022.1 GCA_910577165.1 uncultured Lachnospiraceae bacterium | reverse complement strand
GGAGCAGGTTTTTTATAGCCATCACTTGAAGGTGGTTTGGAACTGTTTTTGGAGTTCTTATTAAGCTACTCCTTCAGTTCCTGAATCGTCTGATTTAACTTAGCAATAGTTGCGGTTGGCATTTTATTCTGCTTGAGTAATGAAGCATTCTGTTCAAGCAATTGTTGAATTATTTCAAGCGTAACCTTTACTGGCATTCAAACCACCTTCTTTCGTTAAATTTGATATTTCTATATTTAACGGAAAATGGGAAAAAAGCAAGCCGTGTCGTTTTGGTACACTGTCAAAATGACGGTGGATAAACAATAAAAGCCATGGAATAATTGCCGATAACACCCGAATGAAATCCAAAAATAGAAAGTTATCTGGCTGTAATCGTAGTTATCTACAGGCAAAAAGCAGTTGGCAGCTACACGGCAGTTAAATAAAACAATCAAAAGCGGCTGGTCGCCTTTAAAAGGGATAAAAAATGAGTTGGAAAATATCAAAAAATATAAGCATATGTTGCAATAAAGACGTAGTGACTTTGCTAGATAAAAACAGTAAAGAATACTACATTTTATCAGATGCATACAAATTACTAATAATGGAGTTTGCCAAGAATCACATAGAAACTGATTCCCTGATTTCCAAATATATAAAACTTTTCCCTCAAAATAGTGAGAATGAGGTTCAGAACATAATTAATGAAATAATAGAAGAATTTAAAGAAAGGCGATGGATAGAATATGCGTAACCGTTGGATAATTGGATTTTCTACAATTCAACACAGTATTATTCAAAGCGGTTACGAAGATGTAATCACAGATATATGTAAAACATATTCCTTATATAATCAAATATCGCCATCAAAAAACAAGCAAAAAAGGTGTTCGGATTTTTATTATTTCTGGTTTCACAGAAAAATTAAGAAGGCATATCACCTAATTGAATTAAATATTTTAAGAGGGAACTGCATTACTATTGCGGTATGGCTTTTTTCATTACTGTTATTTGCAGGTTTTAACCCTCAAATATGTCTTGGTTCAAAATATGAAGACTATAAACTTTTTGCACACATGTGGGTTGAATGTGATGGTAAAATATTTGATTTAAAAACAAATAAGGGTAAGTATGATTTAATCGAGAAAATGAATTATGGCTCAATTATTGAAGCATGGTTGGATGAGGTGCAAGATTAATGTTTTTTTGGATTTTATATGAAAAAGGCGAAGAAAATACGACGTGGATTAAAAACTTAAAAGATTATCTGCCATGTTTTAATATTAAGCAGATTTGCTTTAATTATTGGACATTAATAATTTTCCATGATGATTTTGCAGATTTTTGCACGGCAGAAAACTATTTTGTAGATGGTTTTATGGATAATAATGATAGTACATATGGAGATTATAGGATTTTCAAATTTGAAGAAGAAAAAATTATTATTTCAAGTACATATTACTGCACAAAAAATTGTTTTTATTGGAAAAGTTACAATAAAATATGTTTTTCAAATGATTTGCGCTGTTTATTTAATAATGAAAATATAAAATTTGAAATTGATATAGACGCGTGTAAAATTTCAGCAACACAAATAAGATTTTTAGATGATCTGCAGCTCCCTGACGGAATGACATATTTTAAAAAAATAAAATATCTAGATAATAAAACATACGAATTACTTAATGCAGAGTTAACAGAAAAAAAGAAAAAAGATAACAGAATAACCAAAACAACTATTAAGCTTGACATACATAAAGAATTAGTTAAACAAATACAATTATATAACATCACAGGTAATGTCGGTATTGAATTAAGCGGAGGCGTGGATTCCGCTTGTGTACTTGCTGCAATGTTAGAAGCAGGAATCAAAAGCGAAAATATATATGCATTTATAATGACATTTGAGGATACAGAGCTTGTAAATACAAATGATGTAAACATTGCGCGTAAGCTCGTTAATTATTATCATATCCATGGTTATATTATAAATGCTGACAAGACCTTAACATCTTCGGATTATAACGAGTTTTGCAGAAGTAATATAAACGGACCAGTTTCTTCAGCCAATTACAGATTTTTAAACACTGTTTCTCAGTTATGTTATAAACATGAGATTAAAATTGTTTTTAATGGTAATGGCGGCGATGAAATTTTTGGCGGTTGCAATTATATATTTGATGAAATGTTTTTACGTAATCCTGTGAAAACTTTAAAAAAATTATACAAGTGCGGTAACAAAAAATTTGCATTAAAGCGTATAAAAAATTTTATTATAGAACCTTTATTCTTTAAAAAATTATATGTGCGTAGGCTGTGGAGCAATGAGAAATTACCTGAAATGCACTTTTACTCAAAAGAGCAAAATTTAATAGAGAAAAAAATGCGCAAAATTATTAAAACAGGATACAAGGAGAGTGCGTTTTTAAAAAGATGGGGTCGTAGATTTGCTTATGACTTTTCAAAAGATATACCGTCATATTTTAATGACTACTTTGATAATTTTATTTTTGCAAGTCCAATTTATTGTGAAAAGTTTCGGGAGTATATTATATCCATACCTTCCTATTCCCTCTTTGATATTAATAATATTAGCAATAGCTATCGAGCATCTAAGAAGCTATTGCGTAATGCATATCAAAATTCGCTGCCGGATGATGTCATTCAAAAGAATGTTAAAACAACATACAACCAAATGACACGTAAAATGTTTGCCAATAGTTTTAAAAAGTTTTATAATCTAATGAATTGTAATGAGCCCGTGGTAGTAAAATACAACATAGTAAGCAAAGACAAATTTCTAAAAGAATTGCAAAATATGTATATCTTATGCGAAGACGCATCGTCAAGCATAGGAATAAAATCTCGCTATATTATGGGTATTTGTGAATTGGAATTATGGCTTGAATGGTGCCAAAAAGGCAAGGATTATATTTTACAGACCACATCACCTTTAATAAAATCCAAAGGAGAACTTTTAAGTTATGAAAAAATCTAATATAATACTCGCTGTTCTTTTATTCGGAATAATGCTGCTTTCATATGGAATTGAAACTGCCCAGTATCAGCTTGTTACATTGCAAAATACTCGCAGTGTAATATTTCTTTTATGTGTAATTTGCATAGCCTATTTTATCATTCTTCCCTTTTTGAACAATCTGTATACATTTCTTTCAAAAGAAGTCAGTTTTTATAGATCAACAATGATACAGGAAAATATAATTCGCCATATATCAGAAACCGCAAATAATCATTTTTACAATCCTGACTTTTTGAAGGAAATTCATTTATGTAAAAATTTAACCGGACTATATTCCGAATATACGGTAAGTATTTATAAACTTTTAAAGTATTTTTTTAATTACTTAATATATATCATAGCAATAAGCACAGTCAGCACCCCTGTAATTATACCTTTTGTTTTTTTTACTTTAATTTATGTTATTGTTAAATTTTTATATGCGGCGCAAAGTATTGACACTTTAATTGATAATGTATCCGATGACAAAGATGCCGAATACTACAGAAAAATTTTGTCTGATTATAATTATGTGCGTGATATCAGGCTTTTTCAGTTTGACAAATATATCTGCCAAAAATCAATTCAGGCCTTCCATCGCGGTTTAGAAAAAAGGTATAGGCTTCGCAATAAGAACGCTATTATATGTCCTCTGCTCAACGTTTTGTTTGCAGGCTGCATTATCGGGATCGGCGCTATATCCGTGTTGAATCAAAATATATCGTTTGCCAGTGTAGTACTTGTAGCGTCCTGTACGATAAAATCACTAATGCAGGTTGAACCAGCATCAGACGCGTTCGGGGAGTTTATCGAAAAACGCGGAGCAAAACAAAAAATCAATGGGATCATTTCCCGCAACCGTACTCAATACAATAGGAGCGGAATCTTTATTGAAGAAATTCAGAATATCCGATTTGAAAATGTCTCTTTTTCCTATGATGGAACAAAGGACATCATTCATGATATGAACTTTGAGTGGAAAAGCGGTGAAAATATCTGTATTCTTGGTATAAACGGAGCCGGTAAATCAACCCTTCTAAACTTGATACTCGGCATAAACAAGCCTACTTCCGGTACTGTTTTTGTCAATAATATTCCTCTTGAAAACATTGATTACTCATCCTATGTCAGCTGCATAGCGGCCTGCTCACAGGATTTTGCCCACTTTAAGGACAGTATAGAGAACAACGTAATATTTGGCTCCAACGAAAAACTGGATTTGATTGATTATAAATATTTGTCAGTTACAAAGGGAAGTATGATTGGTCCCGATCTGTATGCTGACGGTGTCGAACTCAGTGGAGGACAATGGCAAAAAACAGCAGTATGCCGCTCAAATTTGAACTGCCGCAAAAAACATCTGATAATAATGGACGAGCCTACCGCAGCGATGGATGCTTACTCTGAAAGCTCCTTTTTTGAAAAAATAATGGAATTAAAAGAAACCTGCAATGCGATTTTTATTACGCACCGTGTCGGTTATGCCAAAATGGCTGATAAAATATACATTGTTGACAGAGGAAAAATCGTTGAAAGCGGTTCCCCCGCAGATTTAATGGATAATGGATTTTACTACAAAAATATGTATATAAAACAGGGAGAAATGTATGAAGCCTAAATCCAAAACACTGAAAAAAGTAATGAGCTACATTATCACGGAACATGGCCATGAATATACGCGCTACTTTGTCATGTGCATGGCAGATGTCCTTAAAAACTGCGGCATACTTATCGCAACATATTTTGGAATTTCCTATGTTTTTGAAGCTGCAGAAAGCAATATCCGTTATTGTGCTGCAGGCGCAGCCTTAATTTTTGTCAGCGAATTATCCGTGTTATATTTGAATCGTTGTATGAATCAGCTTAACAAAAGTATGGAAGCAAGAGTTTACAAAAAAGTTTTAGAAAAAACCACGAAAATACCTGTTCTCGAATTGACGGACAGCACGACTCAAAATGACATAAACGCCGCTTTAGAGGAAGGTAAAAATGCTCTTGAAACTATAACAATGGATATTCCATCCTACATTGGTCTGATTCTGCAGATCTGCATTTTTATTGCTGTTGTGTGCCGGATAAGCTGGTGGTATGCACCTGTCACAATATTACTTATTACGATAACGATAGTTATAAGCAGCTATTTCAAAAGCAAAGAGCTTGATGGTTATGACGACATAACAAGGCAATTAAGATTACTGGGTTATTTCAGTTCCCTCCCTTATACAGAATGCGCCCACAGGGAAATGATCATTCAGAATGCAGCCCCATATTTTACTGACAGGCGGAAGCTATACGCTGACCAGCTCATAGCAGAGAAAAGGAAAAAATACAGATGCCATATAAAATTCAGTTTATACAGCGGACTGATATTACTGCTGGCAACTATCAGCATATCCGCATATCTTTTTTATCTCTTATCCATTGGAATGTTAAAAACGGAATTGCTGGCAACGGCACTTATAAACAGCCTGTTGCTGTATCAGCAGGTTTTATCACTGAGCGAACAATTCAGTTGGGACAAGGAAGCATTGTATTATGTAGATAAGTATTTTAAGTTGCTGGATATGGATGAAGAACAAAATATAGGATACAATAAAAAAATCTACGATATTGCTATCCATATCGACAGCTTTTGCTATGCAGATAAAATCATCTTATCCAACCTCGAATTGAACTTGAAACAAGGACAAAAAATATTACTGATCGGGGACAACGGTGCTGGAAAAACGACATTACTGAATCTTTTAACCGGTCTATATCCGTTATTAAACGGCTGCCTGCACATAAACAATGAATCCTGCACAACGCCAATTATGGTAAGAAACCGTTCCGTTATTGTCAGCCAGAACTTTCCTGCCCTAAAAATGACATTACGGGAAAATCTGATGTGCAAAAATATAAGTGAAGCAGAAATCCAGACCGCTCTGCAAGCGGTTGATCTATGGGATGAAATACAACGCCTGCCCGACGGCCTTGATACTTTTGTAGGAGAGGGACATTCACTGTCACAAGGGCAATGGCAGCGTTTTGCAATCGCAAAGCTGCTGCTGCACAAAGAAGCCGATATTTGGGTATTGGATGAACCGACAAGCGCGATGGACGCGATTCATGAAACGGATATCTTAAAACTTGTTTTTGACAAAGGCAAGGATAAAATTATAATTGTGGTCACGCATCGGCTAAGTATGGCAAAGCAAATGGATCATATATATCATATAACCAATGGACAGATAGATTTTGATGGTACTCATGCAGAACTCTACGCTTCAAATTCCATATATAAAAATATGTTTGATATACAAGCTCAAATGTACGTATAAATTTTGCTTAATATATGCTAGTCAGCCTAAAAAGTATGTTCCTTTTTCAGCACTCCGGTTAAAATATAAGAAAGGTAACTATTCGGCACCCATCTAGGGCATATTAATTTTTGGTCAAAACGGAGAAAATAAAATTTCTGTTTTGCCATGGCTTTATTGCAAAAAGTGGATAACAAGTAGAAACCACAAAAGAATACAATGGCTATTTTTACAGTGTGGCAGAGGTCATAACGATTGTGATACTGGGAAGTATAAGCCCTTTTATCAGAAATTTTTAAATTTTTGAAAATTCCTCTTTACATTTCACAGGGTTTCTGCTATAATAAAAAAGCAATGAGGTTACAGAAAATATAAGATGATGCAGATATGGTTCATCGGTAGAACATTGGCTTCCCAAGCCGAAGAGACGGGTTCGACTCCCGCTATCTGCTTTTAAAAAGACAGTCGTTGACTGTCTTTTTCTTTCTATGCGCAGAGCCATGCAGGGGAAGAATGTTTAAGGTGACGTATGGGACGCGTGGCGAGATTATGTGCTTTGTACATAAGGGAAGATAAGTCTTCTTTGCTTGATTGCGCAGACTTGCAAATACACATAAATGCAGAAAGAAAATTTAGAAAATAAGAAATCTTTTGGATGGAAATACGAAAAAATATATATGCGAATTAAAAAGGAGAACTCTCATGATTAGCAGTACGGCAAATGCGCAGATAAAATATTTGGTAAAGCTTCAGGAAAAAAATGCGGTGCGCAAAAAAGAGCAAGTCTATGTCTGTGAGGGACAAAAAATGTTTTTGGAAGTTTTGCAGTATGCGCGCAAAGATATAGTAAAAGCGTATTTTTCAGAAAGTTTTTATCGAGAATATCAGACTAAAAATGGATTTCCAAATTTAGGAAATTTCGAGGAAATTCTCTCAAAGATTCCTTTTGAGGTTGTCGCGGACGCGGTTTTTCGTGAGATCTCGCAGACCGTAACGCCGCAGGGGGTTTTGGCGGTGGTTCGCCAGCCGGAGTATTCGCTTGAGATGCTTATGGGCGGTGTGGATGGGCAAAGTTCCCGCCTGCTGCTTCTAGAAGATCTGCGCGATCCCGGAAATCTTGGCACCATTTTGCGCACGGCGGAGGGTGCGGGGATGACGGGGGTGATTTTGAGCCGTGAGAGTGTGGATATGTTTAATCCCAAAGTGATTCGCTCGACTATGGGCGCGATCTACCGGGTGCCTTTCGTTTATGTGCAGGATTTTATCACGCTCTTAGACCAGCTAAAAGTTTGTGGATTCACGGTTTATGCGGCACATTTAGCAGGGGCGGTCGAGTACGATATCCCCCGCTATCCAGCGCGCACAGCGATGATAATTGGAAATGAGGCAAACGGACTGTCGGAGACGGCGGCACAGAGGGCGGATGCCCGGATTCGAATTCCGATGGCGGGCAAAGTGGAGTCGCTGAATGCGGCAGTGGCAGCAGCAATTTTAATGTATGAGATAAAACGGCAGGAAAGAGAAAATATGCGAAAATAGCTCAAAACGGGAAAGTTTTGAAAAAGGGCTTGCAAAATCTCTGATTTCTCTGTAAAATTAGTTTTAACTGTAAAAGAAAGGTTAAGTATAATTATGATTCAAGC
This sequence comes from uncultured Lachnospiraceae bacterium, assembly GCA_910577165.1. Taxonomy (GTDB): domain Bacteria; phylum Bacillota; class Clostridia; order Lachnospirales; family Lachnospiraceae; genus RGIG4057. The sequence continues at coordinate 39,290 of CAJTLX010000022.1, read as the reverse complement.
GAGCAATGTTACATTAAGAATTGGAAAAAGGGCATTATTTGAAGATGTCAATATTAAATTTACCGAGGGAAATTGTTATGGTCTGATCGGTGCGAACGGTGCGGGAAAATCGACTTTTTTAAAAATCTTGTCCGGGCAGATTGAGCCGAGCAAGGGGGAGATCATTATCACACCGGGACAGCGTCTCTCATTTTTACAGCAGGATCACTTTAAATATGACGCATATGATGTGCTTGCTACAGTGATTATGGGAAATGCACGTCTGTATGAGATTATGCGGGAGAAGGACGCGATTTACGCGAAGGAGGATTTTACGGAGGAAGATGGTATCCGGGCGAGTGAACTTGAGGCAGAATTTGCAAATCTAAATGGCTGGGAGGCAGAGTCGGATGCGGCGACTCTCTTAAATGGTCTTGGAATTGAAACGGAACTGCATACAAGGCAGATGGCGGAGCTTTCTGGCAGCCAGAAAGTTAAGGTGCTGCTTGCGCAGGCACTCTTTGGCAATCCGGATATTTTGCTTTTGGACGAGCCGACCAACCACTTAGACCTGGAGGCTATCCGGTGGCTGGAAGAGTTTTTGATCAATTTTGATAATACAGTTATTGTGGTATCCCACGATCGCTATTTCCTAAATAAGGTCTGTACACAGATCGCAGATATCGATTACTCAAAAATCCAGCTCTATGCCGGAAATTACGATTTTTGGTACGAGTCGAGCCAGCTGATGATCAAGCAGATGAAGGAGGCGAACAAGAAGAAGGAAGAAAAGATTAAGGAGCTGCAGGAGTTTATTCAGCGATTCTCAGCAAATGCCTCGAAATCAAAACAGGCGACCTCCAGAAAGCGGGCACTTGAAAAGATTGAACTTGACGAGATCAAGCCTTCTTCGCGCAAATACCCATATATTGATTTTCGTCCAGCCAGAGAGATTGGCAATGAGGTCTTGACCGTAAAGAATCTTTCTAAGACGATCGACGGCGTAAAAGTGCTTGACGATATTTCCTTTATTTTAAACAAGGGGGACAAAGTGGCATTTGTTGGTGCCAATACACTTGCCAGCACAACGCTGTTTAAGATTTTGGCGGGGGAGATGGAGCCGGATTCAGGTGAGTACAAATGGGGGGTTACCACTTCCCAGGCATATTTCCCTAAGGATAATACCAGGGAATTTTCCTGCGAGGATACGATTGTGGATTGGCTGATGCCGTATTCGCCGGAGAAGGATATTACCTATGTGCGCGGTTTTATGGGCAGAATGCTTTTTGCCGGGGAGGAGGGCACAAAGAAGGTCAACGTGCTTTCCGGAGGCGAGCGCGTGCGCGTTATGCTCTCGAAGATGATGATTATGGGAGCAAATGTGCTGATTATGGATGAGCCGACCAATCATTTGGATATGGAATCAATCACGGCATTAAATAATGGTCTGATCAAATTTTCGGGTGTGCTGTTATTTACCTCCCTTGATCATCAGTTTATTCAAACGATTGCCAACCGGATTATGGAGATTACACCGGAGGGTCTGGTAGACAAGATTACGACTTACGACGAATACCTTGACAGTGATATTGCTGTGCGCAGAAGACAGAGCTTGCAGGTACAGGTAGTGGAAGAAAATTTGGAAGAATTTGGAACAGAAGATTAAAAAATCAATGCCTTTGGAATGCCAAATAAATAAAGTTTTATACAGTAATGATAGACTTTGATCAGTTTTCAGTGATGGCAAGCGACAGACACGGGGAGGACAGAATGAGAACAGAGGCACAAACAGCGTCAAACAACCATCAGGTATCACTCGGAGTAAGGGAAAATAACGGATATTACGATTTTGCGATTTTTCTGCCGGGGATGAAAGTATGCGAACTGCGTATTTATGATTTGGAAAAAGGCGAGGCGACAGAGAAGCTGTCGCTTTTCGCGCTGGAAGAAATGCCAGGAATGTTTACGGCGCATCTGGCAAAGCGGGAGTTGCCGGAATGTTTTGGATATCGCTATGTAGCGGAAGAAAAAGAATTTTTAGACCCATATGTAAAATATACCGTGGGCAGAGAAAAGTTTGGAATGCCGGGGGAATGCTTTGGTGTGCCGGACGAAGAAATGTCGCATAAATATTATGCAAGGAAAAACAAAAGGACAGAATCCTATCGACCGTTTTTCTTTCGGGGGGATGTAAGACCGCGCTTAGCCTACCAGGACATGATTTTGTATAAACTTCATGTGCGTGGGTTTTCAATGACAGCACCGGGAGTGCGACACAAGGGGACATATCGCGGATTATTGGAGAAAAAATCCTACTTGTTGGAGCTTGGAGTAAACGCACTGCTGCTCCTGCCCTGTGTAGAATTTGACGAGATCTTAAGCAGTGAGGAAATTTATGGGAAACTTCCCGGCGGCATTTATGCGGCACAGAAAGAAAGGTTGACAGAGCCGCAAAAATACCGTGTCAATTACTGGGGATTTGCAAAGGAGAGCAGCTATTTCGCGCCGAAGGCCTCCTATGCCGCAAGGCCGCATCAGGCCGCATCCGAATTTAAACAGATGGTGGCGGGAATGCATGAGAGCGGGATCGAAGTAATGCTTGAAATGGATTTTAAGCGCGTGGACAACCCAAATTTAATTCGTGACTGCCTGATCTGGTGGGTGCAGGAATACCATATCGATGGGTTCCGCTATAATACTACTCTTTTTCCGGCATCGATGGCGGCACTCTGTCCGGAATTAGCTGGAGTAAAATTATTGTCCACAAGCTTTAGTGATATTGACGAGATACAGCGCGTAAACGGTTTTGGTGCTTCCTGTGTCCGGAGGGAAATTTCGTATCCTGCTCCGGTCTGGAATCAAAATGCAGGTTCCCTGTTTGCCAGTCCGGAATACAAACCAGTACTAGCGGAGTACAATGAAGGGTTTTTGAGGGAGATCCGCCGCTTTGTCAAGGGGGATGAGGAGATGGTGGGAGCCGTGGCGGCGCGGATTGAGCGGCAGACGGGGAATGTCGGTGTGATCAATTATCTTGCCGATCATAACGGTTTTACTCTGGCGGATGTCTATGCCTACGATATCAAACACAATGAATTAAATGGCGAGGAGAATCGGGATGGCACGGACTACAATTTCAGCTGGAACTGCGGGGTGGAGGGCGCGACGAAAAAGAAAAAGATTTTAAGGCTTCGCAGCCAGATGCGCCGCAATGCGCTGATCTTGCTTTTTGTCGCGATGGGAACACCGATGCTTTTAGCTGGGGATGAGTTTGCCAACTCGCAGGATGGCAATAACAACGCCTATTGTCAGGACAATGAGATCGGCTGGGTTTCATGGAAAGAACTTCGCGCAAACAGAGATCAGTTTGAGTTTGTCAAGCAGCTGATCGCGCTGCGCAAGGCACATCCCGTACTGCACAATAAACTTTTGCTGCGCGGGATGGACTATATCTCCTGTGGCTGTCCGGATGTCTCCCGCCACGGGACGAGGGCATGGTATCCTGATTATTCCAATTACAGCCGCACTCTTGCGATACTGTTTTGCGGAAAATATGCACTGATTGATAAAAAGACCCCGGATCAAAGTATCTATATTGCGGCAAATATGCATTGGGAACCGCATACCTTTGATTTGCCGGATGTCAGTGACGGGGAAGAGCTTAGATTTTTTCTCTGTTCCGATGTGGATTGCGTGCAAAAAACAAATGTGGAGCAGGGAGAACTTGCTAACGAAGGGCGGCCGCGCAGATTTAAAGTCCCGCCACGCGCAATCGCGCTTTTTATCGGGCAGAAAACGAAGAGTAAAAAATTGGATAAAACTGGGGAAAATAAGTAAATGAATACCTTTGTCTTGAAACTTATCGCCTGTATTACAATGTTTATCGACCATTTCACGGAGGTTTTTATCCCGCAGATAGGAAATTTTTCTCTGGATGGATACGGCAGTATCTCGCCCGTCTATCTTGCTGGCCGACTGATCGGACGAATTGCCTTTCCCATCTATTGTTTTTTGTTGGTGGAAGGTTTTTTTCACACGCATGATCGAAGAAAATATATGGCGAGAATGGCAGTATTCGCACTGATCTCCGAACTTCCCTTTGATTTGGCGTTCCAGGTAAAGGGAAAACAGCTGAAAATGGAAGAATTGTTTTCTTATCAAAATGTGATGATTACCCTTTTGCTCGGGTTAGTTTTGATGTACATTTATGAATGGATTAAGATGAAATATCTGATGCAGCCTTTGATTTTTAATACGCTCGGCGTGATCGCGATTGTGGGTATTGGTTTTGCGGCGCAGCTTTTGAAGACAGACTACGGGATGGGCGGAGTTTTACTGATTATGATGTTCTATATGTTCCGGGGAAAAAAGCTATGGATTTTTGTCGGGGGAACAATCGTGCTGGTATTTTTTATCAATGTTTTAGAGCTGGCCGGACTGATCGCATTCCTTCTGATCTTTTTGTACAATGGGGAGCGCGGACCTAAGGTAAAATATGCATTTTATGCCTTTTATCCGGTGCATCTTTTTCTCCTCGGCGGCATCGCGTATGGAATACAGTACCTGTGAAGAGATTGATAGGGGGAACAAAGTCCTTGATAAGGCTGTCACATCAAAAAATATATACAAGTTTTTTGTATATCTTTGACTTGGTGCGGCAGCCCCATCGACTTTTTTTCGCCTTTTACCTTTTACTCAAAATGATGATCTTTTACTATCTGGTCATAAAGGTCAAGAACACAATGTTCGTCCTCGGCGAAATGTTTGCAGGTGGTGCAAGAAACATTGCAGCAGCACGACTCACAGGTGCTGTTGGTCGTTCTCTCTACATCTTTCTTTGGCTCGTAAGCACTGCAGTTTTCTGCTACCTTTTCATACGTCGTTTCATTTGCTCTCATAGGAATCGCTCCTTTCGGAAAAATAATGTTTGCGGTAACGCCTACATTTATAAGAACAAGAAATCCGGCCGGATTTCATTGTGAGAATTATTATCGCGCTTTTTTCGGAGATTATTCATTTTGTTGTCGGGCGGAAATATTTACAAGAGCCGGAAATTTGATAGAGAGAAAATTGTAAAATATGTAAAATCGGAGGGAATATGGTAGCATTTCAAATCAGAGAAGTGAAAAATTTTATGGCAAGGCTGTTCCAGAAGGAGGAGTTTGATCATTTTGCCGTGCGGGAGGGACAGGTGCAGATGGCGGCGGGCTTTCAGTTCAACGGGCATCGCAGCCATGATTTTTATACGGAGGAGGAATTAAACGCGCTTTCAGAGCCGGATTTTCTGCTTTGGGGAGAATTAAAATCCCTTGTTTTTGCAATGATTCGGGGGGCAAAGACCCCGTTACTTTTTACCCTGGTACTTCAGCTTCCGGGAAAAAAGGTGGAGGAAATACTCAAAGCGTCGGGAGCAAGGCTTGAGAGAAAAGAGATTGCGGGAGCCTATTTAAATCTTAAATTTCAGGCGGGAGAACTTACGCTTGTCACCGGGGTAGGATTTTGCAGCTTTGTGATGGACAAGATGTTTGAGCGGGAATTTGACTTGTGGGTGAGAAAATTTTTGCAGGAGCAGGGGATTGTATTTGACGAGGTATAAAAACGAAACGGGCTAAAAGTTTAAATTATAAAAAAAATCTAAATTATTAGCACTCAACCATGTTGAGTGCTAATTTTCTGTTGACATTTGAATTTTATCGTAGTATAGTATTCCTATCGCAGAAAATGGTTTTATCAAAATGGGCGTGATGCCTGAAATTATAAAAAAGGAGTGATTTTTTCATGAGCAACACAGAGCATGGCAGTTTGTCAATTAACTCAGAAAATATTTTCCCGATCATTAAAAAGTGGCTGTATTCCGACCATGATATTTTTTACCGTGAGTTGATTTCCAACGGCTGCGACGCAGTGACAAAATTAAAAAAGCTGGAATTGATGAGTGAGTACAGTATTCCGGAGGGTGAGGAACTCTGCATCCGCATTTTAGTCAACCCGGAGGAGAAGACGATCAAGGTGATCGATAACGGAATTGGGATGACGGCGGACGAGGTGAAAGAGTATATTAACCAGATTGCATTTTCCGGTGCGGCGGCCTTCCTTGAAAAATATAAGGACAAGACCAATGAAGATCAGATTATCGGGCATTTCGGGCTTGGGTTTTATTCCGCCTTTATGGTAGCGCACAAAGTCACGATCGATTCCCTCTCCTGGCAGACGGGCGCGAAGCCAGTACACTGGGAGTCTGAGGAAGGTGTGGATTTTGTGATGGGAGAGGGCGACTATACAGAGCGTGGAACCCAGATCACACTTTATTTAAATGAGGATAGCTATGAATTCTCAAATGAGTACCGTGCGAAGGAAGTAATTGAAAAATATTGCTCGTTTATGCCAGTTCCGATCTATTTTCGCAATGAAACGGTGGAGGAGAAACCGGAGGACGAGAAAGAAGAGGAAGTAAAGACTACAGATATCGAGTCCGCAGAGGGTGAGGAGATTATTGATGCGGAGGTTTCCGAGGACGGAAAGGCACAGGAAGTTGAGAAGGAAAAGAAAGGGCCAAAGCCGTTAAATGATACTACCCCGCTCTGGACAAAACATCCAAACGACTGCACTGAGGAGCAGTACAAGGAGTTTTACCGCAATGTCTTCCATGACTACAAAGAGCCTTTGTTCTGGATTCATTTAAATATGGATTACCCATTTAACTTGAAGGGTATCCTTTATTTCCCAAAGATCAATACCGAGTACGACAGCATTGAAGGAACAATCAAACTCTACAATAATCAGGTATTTATCGCGGACAATATCAAGGAAGTGATCCCGGAATTTATGATGCTGTTAAAGGGTGTGATCGACTGCCCGGATCTGCCGTTAAATGTATCCCGGAGCGCGCTGCAAAATGATGGTTTTGTCAAGAAAATTTCGGATTATATCACAAAGAAAATTGCGGACAAACTCTCCGGTATGTACAAGGTGGATCGCGAGAACTATGAAAAGTACTGGGATGATATCAGTCCATTTATTAAATTTGGCTGCCTGAAAGATGAGAAATTCCGCGACAAGATGAAGGATTATATTATCTATAAGAATCTGGATAAGAAATATATCACGGTGGAGGAGTATCTTTCGGCAGCAAGGAAGGAGAGTGCGCAGGCTTCCGATACAGCGGATACAAAGAATGAGAATGCGGCGGATACGGAGACTGCGCAGAAAGATACAGAGGAGGTAAAAACAGAAGAAGCGGAAGAAAAGAAGGAGGACAATGAGGATACCTCGGAGAAAGAGCCCAAAAAAGAGATTATCTACTATGTGACAGACGAGCAGCAGCAGAGCCAATATGTTCGTATGTTCAAGGAGCAGGGAATTGACGCGGTGATCCTTACCCATACGATCGACCAGCCATTTATTTCTCAGCTTGAGCAGGCAAATAATAAGATTCGTTTCCAGCGCATCGATGCTGATTTGACGGATACATTTAAAGAGGAGGTCAGCACAGAGGACGCGGAGGAATTGAAAAAGGAAACAGATGATTTAACTGAATTGTTTCGCAAAGTACTTGGGAAGGAGAAACTCGAAGTCAAAGTTGAGAAATTAAAAGACGCAAAAGTTTCCGCGATGGTAACACTCTCGGAGGAAAGCCGCAGAATGCAGGATATGATGAAGATGTACAATATGTACGGTATGGATCAGAGTATGTTTAGCAGTGAGGAAACACTGGTCTTAAATGCAAATAATTCGCTGGTACAGTATGTATTTGCACATAAAGAGGATGAGCATACCCCGATGTTCTGTGAGCAACTTTACGATCTGGCACTGATCAGCCACAAACCACTCGCGCCGGAGGCCATGACAAAATTTATTGAGAGAAGCAATGAGATTATGATGCTGTTGGCAAAATAGCGGGGGATAGAATGGCAGTTTAAAAAAATGGACAGGTATGGAAACTTTTTCATGCCTGTCCATTTTTTTGTTTTTCCTCATACAGTCTCTGGTTGGTTGCGATTAAAATTATTTTTGCCTACTTTGTTAGGAAACAGGGAAAAATTTTATCAATTATTTGGAGAAGTTTTACAAAACGGGAATTTTTACCGGGACAATCTGCGCAGCGCGAAGGCAGAATATATTTATAAGTCCGCGGGAAAGCCGGTCATGCTCTCGCCAAAATTCACATTCTACGGCTATCGCTATGTGAAGGTGGAGGGAGTAGAGAAGATAAGACCAAAGGATTTTACCGCACTTGTCTTGTATTCCGACTTGCCAAAGCTTGGCACACTTGTAACAGGAAATGCTCTGCTCAACCGCCTGATTGCCAATGTGGAGTGGGGACAGAAGGGGAATTTCCTCGATGTGCCTACGGACTGCCCACAGCGGGATGAGCGGATGGGGTGGACAGGTGACGCGCAAGTATTTGCACCGACTGCGAGTTATCTTAGAGATTGCTATGCCTTCTACACAAAATATCTTCACGATATGGCGCAAGAGCAAAAAGGGCATGGGGGCGAGGTACCAAATGTTGTTCCGTCCTTTGGCACGGGTTTTGGAGATCACTGGGGTTCCTCGGCAGCCTGGGGGGATGCGGCGTGCGTAATCCCGTGGGTATGCTATGAATTTTCTGGCGACCTTTCAATTTTAGAAGATCAATATGAAAGTATGCGCGGATGGGTGGAGTTTATCAGGCAGGTGGACAGCGAAAATCACGGCTGGCGCAGACATTTCCATTTTGGGGATTGGCTGGCTCTCGACGCGGCAAGTCCGGGGGAAATGCACGGCGGAACGGACGTGGGTTATGTTGCCGATGCGATGTATTACCGCAGCGTGTTGCTGTTAGAAAAAGCGGCGGGGGTTTTAGGAAAAGAGGAAGACAAAAAACAATATGGAGAACTTGCGAAATGCATACTTGAAGAAATCCGCAAGGAATATTTCACGGTATCCGGGCGATGTGCCGTGCCGACACAGACGGGGCTTGTACTGGCAGCAGCACTGAAGCTTTCGCCAGATCAAAAGCGGGTGGAAGAATCTCTGATAAGACGTATGGAGGAGGACGGACGGAGGCTCAAAACCGGATTTGTCGGCACGCCAATGCTTTGTCCGACACTGACAAAAATCGGGCGGGAGGATATCGCATTTGGACTTTTACTGAATGAGGATTATCCGGGCTGGCTCTACGAGGTAAAACTGGGGGCGACCACAATCTGGGAACGCTGGAACAGCCTGCTTGCCGATGGATCGATCTCGGATACGGGGATGAACAGTTTAAACCATTATGCTTACGGTTCTGTCGCAGAATGGCTGTGCAGGGATGTAGCTGGACTATCCGCCGATACGCCGGGTTTCCGGACAGCGGTGCTTGTGCCACATTTTTGTCGGGAGTTAAAGGCAGTAGCATTTACGTATCTGTCGGCAGCGGGGGAATGGAAAGTTGACTGGGAAATTTTGGAAGTACAGGGGGATAGGACAGCGATGGAAGATACTGTGCACGGGGAGGAAATATCCTGCTATAGGGTGCGCTATCGCTGCAGCGTTCCATTTGGCTGCCATGCACGCCTTGTGCTGCCGGGGGAGGAAGAAAAAGAACTTATTGCCGGAGAGTATGAATTTATTATTCCTCACACGGGATGCTTGCGCTAACAACTAATTTTTACCTCCCCATACAAAAGAAATCCTGGAAGGAAACTGCCTTCCGGGATTTCTTTTGGCGCGCTATATTTCGCTCTCTTTCGGTTTTCTTACGTGGGGGAGCATTTCTTTTATACACGCGCCAAACAGACGGTAGTTTTTTTGTGCATCACGCAGGGTCAGACCATGGTTTGCCCCCGATGGGATATCAAGTAATTCTTCCGCTGTCGGTTCCTGATTATAATACAGTCCCACAATCGGATCTGCATCAAAATTAAAGTAGGTATCATCCTCCCAGAAACAAACTGGGCAGATATCAAATTCCCCTCTGCTTTCCAGTGTTTTGTATCCACAGCATGGACAACGATAGTTTTCCATTTTATCCACTCCAATCTTCTTAACTTTATTGGGGTAATTTTATAATGAATAGATTTATAAGTCAATAGATTAGAAATCTTATCTTTTTTCTTTTTCCCTGGAATTCCGATTTAGTGATTGCCAAGCTATGGGGGATATGGTATGATAGAGAAGAATTATTAACCTTTTTTCCCGTCCGGCAGTCACCGCACAGATAGAAAAAGGGGTTGGCAAATCTTTTGGAGAATGCACAAAAAATAAGAGGTAAAAAATGAGGATATACTTGGTTCGGCACGCAAGGCAGTGTAGTCCGCTTTGCAATGTAAATGTAGAATTGGCACCGGAGGGGGTGCGACAGGCAGAACTTTTGGCCGCCCGTATGAAAACATGGAATTTTATAGATACCATCTACTCAAGCGCGCTCTTGCGTGCGGTGCAGACAGCAGAAATTCTTGGTAAGACACTGGGGATGGAACCACAACTCGGCGACGCTGCAGTAAATGAAATTGAGTTCGGTGAGTTGACTGGTCTTTCCGACCGTGAGATTGATACGCGCTACGGGGCATTTATGGAGCAGCGCAGGGCACTTTTAGCAGATCTGGCTTTTCCGGGCGGTGAGTGTGGTGCGGATGTGTTTGCACGGGCGTATCCGTTTTTGCTTAAAGTTGCAGAAAGCGGGCGGGAACATGCGGTTATTGTAACACATGGGGGTACAATACGCGCTCTTCTTGCAGGGGTGCTGCATATGGAGCAACGATACCGTCTGACACTGACAAAAACATTGGAAAATACAAGTGTGACAATTCTTGAATACAATAGGCAGAGAAACTGGTTTACCGTCGAGACGGTAAATGACTACGCGCATCTTACTGGTTATCCTGACTTGCTGCGCGCAGCAATCAAACGCTGAAAAACAGCAGAATTTTGAATCAGTGCCGGAAGGAATTTCTGAAAGCAGTGCGAACAGAAATTCCTTCCAAGAGGGGGTACTGTGTAAAAATTCTGCGGAACTTAAAATCAGCAGGAGTCCGGAGCGCGCACGGGAGGATTTATAGACGCTTGCGGAAATAAATCCTCCCCGGACAGTGTGCGCGAGAAGGACGAATGCGGAACTGAAAATAAGACTAAAAATAGGAGGTATTATATATGGAATATCGTAAAATGGAAAATATTGGAATTTCAACTTCCCTATTGGGCTTTGGATGTATGCGTTTTCCGACTACGCCGGAGGGGGAAATTGATGAAGTGCGGGCGGAAAAAATGCTTGATCGTGCAATTGCGGCGGGAGTAAATTATATTGATACTGCATATCCGTATCACGGCGGCAAAAGTGAGCCATTTGTAGGTAAAGCGTTAAAGAAATACCCGCGCGACAGCTTTTATCTGGCAACCAAACTTCCGGTCTGGCTGGTAAACAGCGTGGAGGATGCGGAGCGAATCTTTAACGAGCAGCTCGACCGCCTTCAGACTGATCATATTGATTTTTATTTGCTGCACGCGATGAACGGCGGGCGTTATGATGATATGGTGCGCTTAGGCATTGTGGAGTGGGGCGAGAAGAAAAAGGCGGAAGGAAAGATCAAGTATTTTGGCTTCTCCTTCCATGATGGTTATGAGGCATTTGAACATATCCTGACCGCAAGAAAATGGGATTTTTGCCAGATTCAGCTCAATTATATGGACACGGAAGTACAGGCGGGATTAAAGGGCTATGCACTCACGGAAAAACTGGGTGTGCCGTTAGTGATAATGGAGCCGGTTAAGGGCGGATCACTCACCACATTTGCGGACGATATTACGGCAATGTTTAAGACAGAGAAAAAAGAGGGATCGCTTGCCTCGTGGGCACTGCGCTTTGTCGGGACACTGCCAAATGTCAAGGTGGTACTAAGTGGAATGTCCACTGAGGAACAGGTGGCAGATAATCTAAGCACCTTTGACAAATTTGAACCGCTTTCCGAAAAAGAACAGCAGTTGATCAAAGATGTTGTGGCGGCGGTTAAGGCGCGCGTAAAAAATGGCTGCACCAACTGCCGCTACTGTATGCCATGTCCGTTCGGCGTGGATATCCCACGCAATTTCTCGATCTGGAACAATTATTCCATGTACGGCAATGCGGGCGGTGCGAAGTGGAATTATTACCATGAGATGAAGGCGGAGAGCCGCGCTGACCAGTGCAAGAAATGTGGCGCGTGCGAGAAAGTTTGTCCGCAGGCAATTCCGATCCGCGATCATCTGGCGCAGGTACATCATTGCATAGAAGAATTGAAATAAATTAAGTGGCAGTAGGAGGATAAATATGAGTGAGGATAAATATGTAAGTCCGTTATCGGAACGTTATGCGAGTCGCGAGATGCAGTATATTTTTTCACCGGACATGAAATTTAAAACCTGGCGCAGACTTTGGGTTGCACTTGCAGAGGCGGAGCATGAGCTTGGACTTCCGGTGACGAAAGAGCAGATCGAGGAATTAAGGGCACATCAGGATGATATCAATTACGATGTGGCAAAGGAGCGCGAAAAGCTTGTCCGCCATGATGTAATGTCCCATGTGTATGCCTATGGGGTACAGTGTCCGGGGGCGAAGGGAATTATCCACCTCGGTGCGACTTCCTGCTATGTCGGCGACAATACGGATATTATTGTGATGACTGAAGGGCTGAAACTGTTAAAGAAAAAGCTGATCAATGTAATGGATGGTCTGGCAAAATTTGCATTGAAATACAAGGCACTTCCAACACTTGCATTTACGCATTTTCAGCCCGCACAGCCGACGACGGTGGGCAAGCGCGCTTGTCTTTGGATGCAGGAATTGAAATTGGACTACGACGATCTATGCTACTTGATCGATTCTATGCGGCTGCTTGGCTCTAAGGGAACGACGGGTACACAAGCAAGTTTTTTTGAGCTGTTCGAGGGTGACCATGAGAAGGTGAAACGCCTCGATCAGATGATTGCAGATAAGATGGGATTTGCCTCCTGCTATGCAGTTTCCGGTCAGACCTACTCAAGAAAAGTGGATACCAGAGTGATCAATGTCTTAGCTGGCATTGCGGCAAGCGCGCATAAATTTTCCAACGATATCCGTCTGTTGCAGCATTTAAAGGAAGTGGAAGAGCCATTTGAAAAGAATCAGATTGGTTCCTCCGCGATGGCTTACAAGCGCAATCCGATGCGCAGTGAACGCATTGCCTCGCTTGCCCGCTATGTGATGGTGGATGCGTTAAACCCGGCGATCACCTCGGCGACACAGTGGTTTGAGCGCACGCTTGACGATTCTGCAAACAAGAGGCTCTCTGTGCCGGAAGCTTTCCTTGCGGTCGACGGAATTCTTGATTTATATTTGAACGTGGTGGATGGTCTTGTGGTCTACGAGAAAGTAATTGAAAAACATCTGATGGCGGAACTGCCGTTTATGGCAACGGAAAATATTATGATGGACGCGGTAAAAGCAGGAGGCGATCGCCAGGAACTGCACGAGAAGATCCGCACGCTCTCAATGGAGGCGGGGCGAGATGTCAAGGAGCGCGGACTGGAAAACCATCTGCTCGACTTGATTGCGGCGGACAAATCATTTAATTTGAGCGTGGAGGATCTGAAAAAGGCGATGGAGCCGGCTAGGTATACCGGGCGTGCCAAAGAGCAGACCGAAGAATTTATTGCAGAAATTATTCAGCCAATCTTAAAAGAAAATCAGGATTTACTTGGGATGACGGCGGAGATTACTGTATAAAAAATATTGGGGCAAGATAAAGGAGGACTGGAAATCCGCTGTGAGCGCAGAAGTCTGCGTCTTTTAGAGGGTACAGTCCTTTTTCCTATGTTGCCATGACATTCTCCCCCACCTAAAGAGCTTATCTTGTAGCAAAAGAAAAAGAAAGGGATTGCAAAAAGGATATCTTCCCTGTATAATTGGTACCGAGAAAAAACAAAAAGTCAAGGTTTTTTATAAAATAAAGCAGCAACACCGCAGAAATTATGTCGTATATTAGTATAAGTATTATAAAATTAGGGAGGAGATGGAGAAAGGAATGGGAGAGGGGACAGTTTTTAAGGGCGGGAATGGAGAATGCCTATGAAGAAGAAAAAAGGTAAACAAAAGAAAGGAGGATGGGCATTTCTACCTTTTTCCATCTTGCTGGTATTTTGTATTTTGGCAGTTGTTGTTGGAGCAGTATCAAGGAAAATATCGAAAAAAATGTCTGAAGCCGCCATACAGAATGTGAGTGAAAGTCTGGATTTGATTCAGTGTACCATCGAGGCAATCTTACAGAGTGAAGTTGAGTTTCAACTGCTGATCGCAAAGGAAATTGCCAGGGAAAGCAATCCGCAGAACTATATTCGCGCCTACGAGAGAAACCGAACAATGGCGAAGCTTTCATTGATTCTCTCCGGAAAGGAGGAAGGGATTTCCAGCGATGGGGGAAATTTTACTGAGGAGGGACTTGATTTTTCTGCGGGCGGCAAGATTGCAGGGATGCCAGTGTCTAAATCCTATGTCAATTATATGGGGGCGTGGGCCTACACGATAAAATGTCCGGTAATACGTGAAGGAGAAGAGATAGGGACCCTCTATGCCGAGTATATTTACGATGCGATTGACAAATCTCTCCCCCATGGATTCTACAATAAAGAGGCAACACTCTATATTATGGATGCGGAGAGCGAGCGTTTTGTTCTAAAACCTAAGGGGATGGGGCAGCGTGAGGCGGGACATTTAAATTTAAATGATTTTTACCGCGCAAATAATATCTTAGATAAGGAAATCCAGGAAGAAGTTTCTAAATGCTTAGCGGAAGGGCGCAATGCTTTGTTTTATCACGATATTCAGAAAGTGCGGGCATTAAATTATATGTGGGCGGTCAATGACGGAACCATCTTTTTGGTGGGTTATGTCCCTATCACAGCAATCCAGCGGGAGGGTAAAACCGTCAATCAGAATATTTTTATTGTGGTTGCCTCGATGTTAATTGCATTCTTTCTGTGTATTGCACTGTACTATTTTAGTTGGAAACAGCAGGATCGAATCCGTAAGGAGCGTGAAGCGGAGCGCAAACTTTACAACAAGCAATTGTCAGAAGCACTTAGAGCAGCTCAGATTGCAAGTGAGTCGAAGACCATGTTCCTCTCCAATATGTCCCATGATATTCGCACACCGATGAATGCAGTATTAGGATTTACCACTCTTTTGGCCAAGGATGCAGAAAATCCTGTTAAAGTGCAGGAATACACAAAAAAGATTATGGCTTCCGGACAACATCTGCTCAGCCTAATCAACGATATTTTGGATGTGTCCAAAATTGAGAGCGGAAAGGTGGTACTCAACTATGAAAAATTCGCGCTCAATAATATTGTTTCCTCTGTGGAGGCAATTATCCAGCCGATGGCCAGGGCAAAGGGGCAGGAATTTAACCTGGAAGTGACAGGAATTCGACATGAGTATCTGATCGGGGACGAGACAAGAATCAATCAGATTCTTATCAACCTTCTCTCCAACGCCGTAAAATATACACCGGAGAATGGTCATATTTGGCTTCGTATTATTGGATTAAAACAGCATTCCAGTCAGTATGAGCATATCCGGATTGAGGTAGAAGATGACGGCTACGGCATGACAAAGGAATACTTAAAAAAAATCTTTGATGCATTTACCAGAGCAGAAAACAGCACGACGAACAAAGTTCAGGGAACAGGACTTGGCATGGCGATCACCAAGAGCATTGTGGAGTTGATGGGCGGGAGCATTGAGGTATCCAGCGAGGTGAACAAAGGTTCCCTTTTTAAGGTGGAACTAGAACTGCGCATTCCAGAAGAACAGATAGACTGGAAGTTTTTAAGAGAGCGGGGGATCACCCATATTTTTTTCCTTGGGGTGGATATGGAGAGCGAAAAAAATATTCGCGTGCTTATGGAAGGAGCCGCCATATTTTTTGCAGCGAGAGAAGTAAAGGAAGTTTTTGAACAGATCGAAGAGTATGGCAAGGAGTGTCAGCTTGTATTGATGGATTGGGAAAACTGCGGTATTCTTGCGGCAAAAGAGCTGCGGACGAAACTTCCAAAGATTCCTCTTCTCTTTTTGGCAAAATTTGATGCAGTGGGGCTTGATGCGGCACTCCTGTTAAACCATACGGCAGTTCTGACTAAACCATTCTTCGCTTCCTCCTTTCAGGAAAAGGTGACTGAACTCTGGGCAGAGCCTGACCGCATAGAATGCACAGAACCGGAGGGGAAGAGCAGTTTAAGTGGGTTGCATTTCCTTGCTGCGGAGGACAATGAGATCAACGCGGAGATCCTAATCGAACTTTTGGAGATGGAGGGAGCATTCTGCGAGATTGTGGAAAATGGTCAACTGGCCGTGGAGCGTTTTCAATCATCGAAAAATGGCGAATTTGATGCGATCTTGATGGATGTCCAAATGCCAGTGATGAGTGGACATGAGGCATCAAGAGCCATCCGTACTCTAGCCAGAGAAGATGCAGGAAAGATCCCAATTATTGCAATGACTGCAAATGCCTTTGCCGAGGACGAGAAGGCAGCACTTGATGCGGGAATGAATGCCCATGTGGCAAAACCTCTGGATATGGAGATGTTAAAGAAGGTAGTAAAGCAATATATTGAATGAAAGGAATTTTATGAAAAAAAGTGAAATTGGGGAAAAATGTAATAAGATAGTGTTCTGCCTGACAGCAATGATGGCACTGACTTTTCTTTCCTGCGGGGAGAATGCAAAAACAAAAAATTTGCTCTCCGAGGAAAGGGGGGAAGAACGGATAGTCAATTTGTTTAGCCCAATGGAAAAGATTGAACCCAATGCAAAAAATGTGGCAAGAAGTGCCTCGGATCTAACCATAATGATGGCGGAGAAAGAGCTTGGCGTAACGGTCGCCTACTCCACTTACACAGCGGAAACATACCAGGATAAGACTTACGATGATGTTACTTTGGAGCGAGTGCGCAATAATATGGATGATATGTACCTGTTAAATCCCGATACGTTGATGACCCTTGGCGCGGAGGGAAAACTTATGGATCTGTCCGGGCTTGAAAGCGCGAAGAATCTGCGGGAGATTATCCGGGTGGCAAACACTGTGGACGGCAAGCTTGTGGCAATTCCACAGGAAGTTGTTGTTTACGGTCTGTTTGTCAATGTGGATCTGTTTAAGCAGTACAATTTGGAATTACCAAAAACACCGGAAGAGTTTCTGGAATGCTGCCATGTATTTAAGGAAAATGGAATTGAAACGCCCGTTGGTGCAAATCGCTGGTGGCTGGAAAATTTTGTATTTGCCTTAGGTTATGCGGATCTGTATAATGGTGGGAATACAGAGGCAGAAATTGCCGCACTAAATTCGGGGGAGGCAAAATACAGCGATTACCTGCGCCCCGGTTTTGAATTTTTAAAAGAGATGATCGACTGTGGCTATATCAATGCAAAAAAAGCGATAGTCAGTGAGGCGATCGAGGCGGAAGGCCCGGATTTTCTGGCGGGGAAAACTCCGATTGTCATGGCTTACTGGGGAGCGGCAAATACAAAGACCGCCTATGGAGAAACGGATTTCGAAATGCAGGTGATTGGATTTCCAAGCAGTTTAGGACAGATGCCCGTTATGCCAATGACTGGATTTGGTATTGGAGTGGATGCAGAACACGCAGAAGATGCGATGCGCGTCTTAGATATTATTACTTCGGATGAAGCACTTAAAGTCTATTCGGAAACTAATCGGGTGATCTCACCCTCAAAAAATGTAAAAGTGGATTGTGTTGCTGCCTTAAAGCCTCTTAATGACCGGATTGAGGAGGGGATCTATGTTCTTGGCTCGAATGCCGGGATGAAAGTGGAACAGTGGGGAAATACCTGCCTGATTGTGCGCGAACTTTTAAATGGTGCCACGGTGGAGGAGTGTATGGCTTCTTTTGACAAGCTACAGGAGGAGGCATTAAAATAAAAGTTGCTTTTCCAGTGGTTTTTGCTATAATAAAATTATAGAAGCATTGAGATAACATCTATCGTGTGATGGATTTGGAGGAAAAGAGATTGGCAAAAAAACTGATATCATGGAATGTGAATGGGCTGCGCGCCTGTATGGGAAAGGGTTTTGAAGAATTTTTTCAAAAAGTGAACGCTGATGTGTTCTGCTTACAGGAAACAAAACTTTCAGAAGGACAATTGGACTGGAAACCAGAGGGCTACCATGCATTCTGGAATTATGCGCAGAAAAAAGGATATTCCGGGACGGCTATTTTTATGAGAGAGGAGCCGGAGAATGTAACCTATGGGATCGGCGTGGAGGAACACGACAGGGAGGGGCGTGTGATTGCGGCAGAGTTTGCGCCTTATTATGTCGTGACGGTCTACACGCCAAATTCACAGAGGGAGTTGACCAGACTTTCCTACCGCGTGCAGTGGGAAGATGCATTCCGAAATTATTTAAACGGACTGCGAGAAAAAAAGCCGGTGATTGTCTGCGGCGATATGAATGTCGCGCACCAGGAGATCGACTTGAAAAATCCAAAAACCAATGTGGGAAACTCTGGATTTACAAACGAGGAGCGCGGCAAGATGACCGAACTGTTAAAGAGTGGATTTCTTGACACTTTCCGCTATTTTCACCCGGAAGAAAAAGAGCGTTATTCATGGTGGTCGTATATGTTTCATGCCCGCGAGAAAAATATGGGATGGCGCATCGATTATTTTCTGGCTTCAAGGGAACTGGAAGGGGAGTTAGTTTCTGCGGATATCCATGACAAGATCATGGGTTCAGATCACTGCCCTGTGGAGTTAATCATCGCGCGGTAAAGGATAATAACTATAGGTTTCCAATCAGAAAATCTTTGAGGAGCGCGAAAAATTCCCGTAGGAAGTAATGCGGCGTTGTGAGCAGAAATTGCCCAGCAGAAAGGGTGGAACTGTCCATGTAGCCGCATTTTTTTGCGATAAGCCCCGCGCGTTTGCAATGGAAATCGTTTGTCACAATAAGGACGGGTGGACAGGGAGTGGGCAGGAGTTCTCGGCAGAAGCGCAAATTTTCCACGGTGTTGGTCGAGGTATCCTCCATCTGAATTCTCGCCGGATCAATTCCAAGGAGGAGCAGCCCATCTCTTATTGCGGCGGCCTCCGATTTATTTTCCCCTCTGCCCTTCCCGCCGGAGCAGATCACTTTTACTTGCGGGTGAGCAGCAAGGTACTCTGCCGCAGTATCGATCCTCGCCTGCAAGGAGAGTGATGGCTTGTCCCCGCGCACCTGCGCACCGAGTACAATCATATATTCCACGTTTTCTTCCGGCTCCTTTGTGGCGGTGTACAGGATAGCGCATTCCGTGATAAAAAGAATAAGAAAGACTGTCCATATCCCAATAAGAAGAGTGGGGGTAAGGATGCGCCACGGCATCGCGGTGCGATGTAAATTTGTATACCTCAGCAAAAAGGATGCTACGCCGCAGCATACTGCTAAAACCGGCCAGAACCATAAAAAGGAAGTTCTTATACCGGAGTAAAGCGCGATAAGGATAAAATATATAAGCGATAAGACGCTGGCTGAATTTAAAAGAGTAAGAGTCGATTTTATCATACAAATCTCCGTTTCTTCTGAATATTTCGATCATATCATGTTTTCTTGCACACTGCAAGACGGAGGAGAAAAATGTAAGGAAAAGGTAAGTAAAAGTTAAGAAAAAAATAGAAAAATATCGAATATATGTTAAGGTGCAGTGCGAAAGGAAAATTTGAAAGAAATGCACTTTCAAACTATTGATTGGTACGCGTGCAGAACACGCAGGGGGGATAAAAATGAAATCGTCAGTGAAATTGCGGCTGGATGATACAAAGCAGCTGATATTGCTCGGCAAGGCGTTATCGGTGGATACACGCCTCGATATTCTAAAGCTTCTTTGCGGGAGAGAATTAAATATCAATGAGATTGCGGAGGCACTTTCCATTCCTCCATCCTCCGCAGCATCGCATATCCGTGTGCTTGAGGCGGCGAATTTGATAAAGACAACGCTTCAGCCAGGGATTCGCGGATCGATGAAACTGTGCAGCAAGGTAGTGGAACGGGCGGAACTGGATTTGGTCACCGCTTACGATATCAGCGAGCGCACGGAAGTGATTCATATGCCAATCGGAAATTTTGTGGATTATTATGTGGAGCCAACTTGCGGTCTGGTCGGGGAGAGAGGACCTATCGGCGAGGAGGATGAGCCGCGCTGCTTTTATCATCCGGAGCGCGTAAATGCAAAACTTTTATGGTTTGGAAAGGGATATGTGGAATACCGTTTTCCAAACCATGTACTCAAGCGGGTAAAGGAGGATCGCGCGGAACTTTCCTTTGAAGTCTGCTCGGAAGATCATGAATTTAATCTTGATTGGCCTTCAGATATCACGGTGTGGATGAATGGCAGGGATGCGGGAACTTTCTTTTGTCCAAGTGATTTTGGCGGTCGAAGGGGAAAATTAAATCCTGGCTGGTGGCCGGATAAAAATACGCAGTATGGCCTGTTAAAAACCTGGTCTTTCACACCGGAGGGAACTTTTCTTGACGGAAAAAAAGTCGCCGAGTACTGTCTTTCCGACTATGAACTTTCAGAGAATGAATATATTTCCATACGGATTGGGATCAAGGAGGACGCTCTTCGTTCCGGAGGAGTCAATCTGTTTGGGAGTTGCTTTGGCGATTATCCGCAGGATATCAAACTGACACTATTTTACAAAGAATAGAAAAATTTAACATTTTATAGAAAATCAAAAAACTGTGGATATAAGTACTAATCTTTTTTAAAACAAGAAGGAATCCTGCTTAGATCCGCAGTTTTTTTTAAAATTTACAGGATTTAACATTATCTATTTTTAACAAAAATTTATGAAAAGTCTGTGAAAAACGACAAACAAATTTCTCTTTACAAATTCTCGTTTATCAAATAAAATAATAATTGTCTTAATTATCTGATTTCAAAACGTCACAGCATTTCTGCTGCCGCATGCCGGGAAGGAGAGGACTTGTGAAAGTCGCTTACTGGGGGAATTGCAGAAAAAGCGGAGTGACATGTGCTTTGACGGCGATCGGCCTGACAGCTGTGCTGGCATACCCATTTAAGATCACGCTATTTGAAAACCACTATAATGAGAATGGAGTACAAAGATATCTTTTTCCGCGCAAATGGCCTTACTGTGTATCGGAGACGGTGACTGCGTATGGAGATTCGGCGTATGGGAATTTATCCTGTGCGGATTATCTTCCAAATTTTGCGGGCAGTTTCTGTGAAATGGGAAATTGTTTTGAAAAATATCCGATCATTGAATTGTTGGAAAGGGGATTGTACTACGTTCCGCAGTTTACAAAAAATGCAGATCTCTATGATTACCAGTTTCATTTTAACCTGCTGCCGCACCTGCAAAGATACCAGGAAATTGCTTTCATCGATACAAACAGAGAAAATACGATCAGCTCCAAAGTGATTTTGGAGGACGCAGATGTAGTGGTGGTACTGCTTCGGCAGGATATGGATGAAATCCAGAGTTTTTTTCAGAATTATTCGTCTTTGCTTCCGAAAGCCTTCTTTATTATCAGTGATTACCAGAAAAAAAGTGCGATCAATCTGACAAAAATCGTTTCCGAGTTCGGGTTCCAAAATGATTCTATCGGGGTAATTCCGCATTCGGAAGAATTTCAACTGGCTGCGACCTACGGGAGAATGATAGAGTATATCAGCTCCAATTATAATACAAGCGAAGAGAAGGAGAACCGTTATTTCATGCAGGAATTAAAGAAAACCACATTTTTGCTTATGCAGCAGGTGGTATTTAACAGGGAATTGGGGGAGGTATTCTAAAATTAAGGGGGATGGGAATGGAATGTAAAATAATTGGTTTTATGGGACTGGATGTACAAGATACCATACTGTATTTATCAAGGATTTTTTACCAGATGGGAAAGCGTGTGCTGATGGCAGACTATTCGGAGTCACAGGCACTTTACTATTGCATCCCCATGATTCCGGGGACGAATGACTATGCAGAAACAATAGAATATCGCGGGACATATTTTACAAGGGGCTTATTGCGCCAGGAAAATTACAAGGAATACGATGTCATCATGATCTTTTTTGGATTTGCGCAGCATGAGGAGATGGAGCATTGCACCCATAGGATCTACACGACGGACTGCGAGAAAAATCATATCGAACGCTTAAAGGAGATCGGAAAAGGAGAGGCGGATTATCTACAGCTTGTCTACCGCAATACGGGGGAGGAAAGGCGGGCAGTGCCCAGCGTGGTGCGCGAGTCCTGTCAGTATAGTTGCAATGACAGCACAAAGGAGAAAAAGCTGCGTATTCAGTGTCAATATAATGAGATTTTTTCCTTTCGGGGAATTTCCTCAAATTTTAAGAGGTATCTTGAAGATACTGTGCGTGCTGTTTTTCCAGAAGAAAGTGCAGGAAAAGAATTTGTAGAACATTTTCGGCGGGCACAGCAGGGGGCATAAAGGTGAAAGGCTACTGGGAAAACAAAAGGATTTTGAGCGTGACCCTTTTCATACAGCCAGTTTGCACTGTGAGCGCGAACATGGGCGGATTTAGCTGTTCCCGAAAAGATGGTCGCAGCATGACTGCAAGTTTGAAAGAAAATTGGAGGAGGAGAGTATGATTATTGCAATGACGGATGGAATTTCCGGGCAGCTGGGGACGACACTTCATACTGCACTACTCGCGCTCTGGCTGGCCTATGAGGAAAAAAAGCACTGCCTTGTTATGTCCGTTCAGCCCGGCCGCCGAGATCTGGAATTATACTTGATGGGGCAGCATGGAGGGCGTAAAAGTAAAATGCAGGAGGGAACTGGCATGGAAGCACTGCGCAAATTGGTAAGGGCAGGGCTTGCGGACAAGGAGGGGATAAGAGAGTGCGTGACGGAATTGAGGGACTGTCTTTCCCTTTTGCCGGAACAATTTTATGATACTGATCACCGGACACTTAGGGATTATCGGGAAGAAATGCCAGGAATGCTTAATGAACTGGAAAAACATTATGATTTTATTCTCTGCGATGTCGGGGATGAACGCGGGGAATTGGCAAGGCAAGTAATGGAAAACGCGGGGCTTTTTGTGCGCAATATTGGACAGAACATTAAAGGATTCTCAAAATGTTTTGAGGAGAGTACTATGCTTTCTCTGGGCGCACCCGTCTTTTATTTGCTTGGGTGTTATGATGCGCAGTCAAAATACAATATGCATAATCTACGCCATTGTTATCATGAATTGACACTGATGAATTCTGCCTGTCTGCCATATTGTACGGAAATTCGGGATGCCTGTCTTGACGGAAGACTTCTTGCTCTGTTTGAAAAATGGCAGAGAGGGCGTACCGGGACAGTGTTAGAAGAATTTTTCGTGGCGTTAAAGAAGACAGCAAAACGAATACAGGAAGCTGGGAAGGGAGGAATGCGATTTGAAAAAGGCACAGGAAAAGCCGGAGAGTATGGATCAGCTAACCGCGTCGGTGAAGGCGTATATTGAGGAGCTGATCTTTTCTGGGGAGGAGGAAAATCCTGGAAAAGACTGGAGAAAGGACAAGTTTTATCATCAGAAGGGAAGACTTCGCCAGGCACTGCACCGCTGTAGTTTAGGAAGCGAGAAAGACCGGCTTTTTGTGCGGGAATTTATAAAGGAGATTGTCTCGGAACCACTTGGTCTTTCTGAACGGGATCTGTTCCACCTGCTTCCCGCGGAGCAGGAATATAATCTGAGCGCGCAGGATTGTTTTGAAATTCTGATTTACCGCGAAATGCGCTGCTATGGGGAGGAGGGATTTGTTAAATTGTGCGGGAGGTACAATTTGCCGCGGGAGAGACAAGGGCAGGCACAAAAAGAAGAAAATTTCGGCTATGAAATTTCAGAAGATGAGATTCGCGGAATTTTACAGGAGGAACCCGTGCATTTTACCTACCCGGATCTGCTTGAAATTATTGCGCAGCGGGTATATCAGGAGCTTTATGGATTTTCTTTCTGTGACAGACTGATCTCACAGGAAATTGCAGTGGATGGGGTAAGTGCGGGAAAAAATACCGTGTATATTATGTTGAAGGGCAAAAAAATCAGATTATCCTTTCTTCGTTTTGAATCGGAAAACGCACTTGCGCGCGTGGTGCGGAAACTTGCAAGAAACCACCCACATGCACAGCTAAGCCGCCGCAACTGCGCAATGGTAATGGGATTGCAAAATAATGTTCGCGTAACAGTAGCAAGACCACCTGCGGCGGAGGGATGGAATTTTTATGTGCGCAAATTTAACACAATTTCCGCAAGAGAAGTAGGGGAACTTCTGACAGATCAAAATGCGGCGTTTGCGGTTAGCCTGCTGCGCATCTTGGTAAAGGGCTGCGTAAACCTTGTGATTACCGGGGAGCAGGCAAGTGGAAAAACCACACTGTTAAAGGCTCTAGTGCGATTTATTGACGGTCGTTACAGCATACGTCTCGCGGAAGGCACGTTGGAAATGCATTTGGGGGAACTTTATCCAGAGCGAAATATTCTTACTATGCAGGAATATGGAGGATTACAGCTAAAGGAAATTCTTTCACTGTTTAAGAAAACGGATACGGATGTTACGATCTGCGGGGAGATCAACGAGCCACAAACGGCGGAAGCATTTATACAGATCGCGCAGTCCGGCGGTCGCTTTACCATGTGTACAAGCCATCACAATACGACGGAACGTTTGATTTCGTATATGCGCAATGCCCTTTTAAAGGAGGCGGGATTTGCAGACGAAAAGGTTGCAACAGCTCAGGTCGTAGAGGCATTGCATTTTGATATCCATATGGAAACCGATCGTTATGGGCATCGCTATATTGAGCGGATCACAGAAATTGAGCGCGAAAAGGAAGGCTATCAACTGCGAGAAATTCTTACCTTTGAGCGTGGCACTTACCGACAGGCAGGACAGATCGGCAAGGAACATGGTCAGAGAATCCGAAGATTTTATGAGGGGTGGGATCAGGAGGAAGCAGCGGATGTGTTAGCGGGGTAGCATGGAATGTATCATAGAATAAAAGAAATGTACTTATACTATTATCCATTTTCCCTGCGGACCTGTCGGGAAAACGCGGGAACGGCGGTAGCACTGATTCTGGTTATAGGGATTTTGGGAAGCCTATTTTTGTTTTTGCGGGAGGGCGGTTATCGCACTGTTGCATTTTCAGGTTTCTTTTTATATTTTGTTTATCGAGAAGTATTCTATCTGCTCAAAGGGCGCGAGGCAAAGAAAGCGAAGGAAATTTTCTGCCGGGTATTGATGAATACGGGGCATCAGTATTATCGGAGCAGACAGGTTGCGGAAGCGGTCTACGATGCAGCGGAGGGGATGCCCCTAGACACAAAAAAGAATTTGCGCCGCATCTATGAGATTCTTGGCGCGAAGGATCGGCAGAGTGGGATAGAGGAGTATAAACGCAAAGTGAAAAACCGTTATTATCGCGTTTTTCTTATGCAGATTGCCGCAGTGGAAGAACATGGGGATGAGGAGCGAAAGGAGGGGGAGGGAGGTTCTGTGTTTTTGTGGAACCTTGGAAATTTAAGAATGGAAGCAGAACTTGCACAGCGCAACGAGCAGCGTATGCGCTACTTGCTTTCCGGTCTTGGATTCGTTGTTGCTGTTCCTATGTTTACTATTCCAGCCATTCATCGCTGGGCGGTAGGAAATCTGCCAGAATTATCCTCCTTCTATGATGGAATCGCGGGAAGAAGTCTGGAATTATCGGTCTATGCCATAAGTTTTTTGCTCTATGAATTTTTAAATGGACTGAGGGGAATCCCCTACCGTCCAGTGTTTTCTGCGTGGATCAGGTGGCTTTCCCACCTTAAAAATCTTCAGGAAATCTTTACCCGTTTTTATCAGGCGCGTAAAAAACATTTTGAAAAAAGAGCAGCACTCTTAAAAAAACAGGGGGATACAAGAACGCTGTTTGAATTTTTTCTCCATCAGCTCTTCGGGGCATTTTCGGGTGCGCTGATTGGGCTATGCCTTTATCTGATGTATCTGCGTTACGGCGTTGGAACAAACCCAATATGGATCGTTCTTTTTATATTAGCTGTGGTTTTGGGCAGGGAATACCCTGTGCTTCGGCTAAATATGGAACGGCTTATCTGTCTTGATAAAAGAGAGGAAGAAGTGCTTCGGCTGGAATTTTTGATCCGATTAGAAAAGCAGCTTCCAGGAATAACCTCGCTTGAACTTTTGGAGGATCTGGAACAGAACGCACAGCTTTTTCGCAATTCACTTAGGGAATGTATCGGCGATTACGGGACGGATGAAAATGAGGCACTGCTTTGTCTATGGCAGAAGGAAGATTATCCTCCTTTTCGGAAATTGGTCGATATGTTTGTGATGGCGGAGGAGATCGGAGTGGAAGATGCATTTGAGGAGATCGATGCAGAAATTGAGCAATTTCTGGAAAATCAAAAATTAGAAACGGAGATTATGCAACAAAGAAGAGCGGATTTTGCCGTTTTGCTCGCCTGTATTCCCGGAGTGTTTTTGATGTTCGGCTATCTGATTTTCCCATTTATGGCAGAGTGTTTTAGGATGTTGGAATATTATAACGGAAGTTTATTGGCGGGATAATTTGCAAATTGGATAAATGGAAAATTTTACCATAAATCTTGATGCCTTATACAGGGCAAAGCAAAAAAATATTATAAAATTAGCGCGGTGGAAAAAAGCACTTGCGCCGGGGAGGAGTAACGATGAGGAAAATAAAAAAGCAGGGGGAATCGTTTTGCAGAGCAAAGGAAGGATATTTTTTGTCAACCGCAACTAGGGCGTTGATTATTGGCGTGGCGGTGATTGTGGTATGTATTGTCTGTTCGCTTGCACTTTATATGTCAAAACAGGGAAAGGCCGCGATCAATACGGGGACGAACCAGTACAATAAGATGCTTGAGGATTATCAAGATCTGAATAAGGCGATGTATGATGGCTTGGAAGTAAGTGGGAGCGAGGTGACAACACTGATCAGCAAATTAATCTCACTTAAGGAATATACATCCGTGCGCGTAAAAACCAAAGCATCCGATTTTGTCTGCTACAATTATTTTTATGACGAGGCGACCAACACGATCAGCAATGCGGATAATAAGCAGTACCTAAATGGGCTGCAGGAGGCAAAGGGGGCGGATAATTATATCAATCCGCAGGCGGATTTTTTAGGGAGCGTAAAGAAAAATGCCAATGGAATTATTATCTGTATTGATTTTATTCAGCAATAAGGAAAAATCGGCATGAAAGGGGACATATGGGAGGAGAGAGGGCAGGAAAGGAAAGAGGGAGTGGGAGATTCTCGCTTACCATAGCAACGCGCTTTCTTACGCTGGGAGCGGTTACAATTTTAAGTTGTCTGCTGATTTCTCTGGGGATGCAGCAATTCCGACAGGCAAAGCAGATCGCAAATATTGCGAGTCGCAGAATGAGTGAGTTCGCACTGTATTTATCGCAGGATGAATTGGCGGCGTATGATGGAATTTTCCTAAATGGGAGCGACGTGGTAAATTTTTACCGAAGATTTTTGTATAAGAGGGCGGATTTCTCCATGGTGGTTGTAAAGGGAAAAGTAGAATATCTAATTCCCGCAGGGGGGCAGACCGATCTTTTGACACAGCCAGCACAAAAGACATATTGTAGACCAAATGCGCAATATCGCTGCGAAGTTCTGTGCAATGTCAATGAGGTAATTTTGCAGGTAAGGTTTATTGAACAGTAAAATACATTTTGTAAGATGGGGGGAAAGGATGGAGGAAATAGCGGAGCATATTGGTGCTTTTGCAGCGGGTGTATTGTTTTGTCTTGCCATCTGGATGCTGTTTTTGCAGTGCGATGGATTATTCTCAAAGACAGTGGGAGAAGCACTGCGGGAATTTGAGGTGATGTATGTCCGGTAAGTGCGTTTTTTTGTACTTGGCGGGCGGGGTTTTGGCTGTGGGAAACTATAGGATAGCAGCATTGATTCACGAGGGTGGACACGCGCTGTTTGGGTGGCTTTTTGGGGGAGTTTGTCTCTGGATACGCCTCGGAACTATTTTATGGGTGCCGGGTGGGGGTTTTGTAAGAGGAGGAAGGCGGAAATTAAGTTCTGCGGGGGAGTGTGTCCTCCTTTGCCCGGACAAAAAAAGTCTCCGGTGGGCAGCTTACGGCGGAGGATTTGCCAATCTATTCAGCGCGCTGATAGCAAGTGTATTTTTTATCTGGCTGGGCAAAAGGGGAAGAATCTTTTGCCATTTTGGACTGGGAGTGATACTTTTTATTATTTGTTCTCTGTTAATGGCATTTTTAAGTTTGTTTTTTAGGTGGGGAGGGGAGAAAAATGACGGAGTACTGGCAAAAAGATGCCGGGAGGAAGAATTTTGCAGACGTATGCAAAGAGATCAGCAAAGGGATTTACTTCGGTTGGAATATGGTCTATTAGAAGAAATGTTTTGAAGTCGAACGGTCAGGAAAGGAGAAAGGGGAGATGGATTGTGTGGGGCGTATGGTTGAGATTTTGCTTTGTATTCTGTGTTTGACACTAATTCCAGCCACAAGTATTTTACAAAACAATAAGAGCAGAGAGAGAAATTATATTGAAATGCGAGCCGAAGAACTCTACGGGCGGGTAAAGCGGGAAAAATGTCTTCAAAAAACGGAGTATGAGCGGTTTAAAAATCTACTTGCCGCCTGTCCTGATTATGATTACGAGTTCGCCATAGCAAAGAGATATGTGTTGCCAGTCGGTATGGAGGAGATAGAAAATCGTCTTTCAGTGAAAATCAAATACTGGGAGGAATTAGAGGAAGAATTTTGTTTTGCAGAAGAGATCGTTTTGGAAGATGTTTTTTTCCATATTTCCCTATATGGAAAAGATGGGTATGTTTATCCCTGTGGTGGTGAGGTATGGTAGGAAAATTTGCAAAATGTATTGATCTGGTGGCAGCTATTTTTTTGATGTTTCTTTTTCCGGCGGTGAGTATCCATATTAAAATAAGGGATCGGCTCTTTGAAGCCTGTGTGTTGCGTGTGCGGGAATATGGAGAAATAATGCAAAAACAGGGATATCTTTCCATTGATGCCGCAGAATATCTTTTTGGGGAGGGGGAAGCGACGAATCAAGGGGAAGGCAAAAGGTTATCGGAGTTTGTGGAAATTAATTTGTGGAAGGAAGTATCAGGCGTAAAAAATCTGATTGATCTTGCGCAGGCAAAAGAAAAATCCTGTGATTATATGGGGGGAGAGGTCTATCCACTTTCCCGCGGGGAGGGGCTTTTCTTTCAGATTAAAATGCCCGCGGATGGTTTTGAAAAGGCGTATTATTATTTTTGCGGGAAAGCACCGGAAAGAGAATACTTCTGCTATTTTCATGTACGTGATGGTCTTCTTGAGCGTCTGGGAACAGAGGGAGATCTGCCGCCTTAAAAGGGACATATTTTGTTTAGCGTGGGGAAAAGGGGAGAAGAGAGATGAAATTATACCATTATTCCATTCTTTTTAGTATTCTGTTCGTCGGGATAATGACCATGGCTTATGCGGGGGAAATGACTGATCTGCACATGGAAAAGGAACGACAGATTATGGATCGCAGTGTGGACGAGGCAGCGGACGCGGCGGCAGGATATCTGGCGACACATAGCGACGGGAGACTATTTATTGACAAGGAAGAAGTATTAGAAGTATTCTTTTTAACTCTATTTTCCTCTCTTGGAGTACTCGATCGCATACCGGAACAGGAGAGGCTGCGCGGATATATTGCGTGCATTATCCTTCTGGATAAAGATGGATATTTTCTCTGGCATACGAGGAGGGAAGAAGAAAATGTATTTGGCTGGGAGGAAAAGGTGTTTTTTATTGATGGAGAAAGGGAAAAACAATTAGAAGAAGTGGTGCTTAAAGCAGTGGAGGAACAGAAAGAGTTAAGAAATTATTATGGAAAAAATTACCAATTTGAACTTCCTATCGGGGAGGGATTTTTAAAAAGAGGGGTGGCAGAGCGCGGTGTATTTGTACTGCTGCGCGGCATTCCGGGAAGGGGCGGCGGAAAAATGTATGAACATTTTGCATTTTCCGGCTCAGCTTTATATAAAGTAAATCCATAGTGGGCGCAGATGCAAAAACCGGAGTCAGTAAAAAAGTTTGTAACTAAAAACAATTGTTTGATAGGCATGCTGACGTTTTGGAGGATTAAGACAAAATATGGGAGAAGGAGGGAGTCCTAAACACGGACAAAACCGGTTTTAGTATTTGACATAGAAAAACAGGGGAGGAGGATATTTTTCCAAAGTGCAGTACCATATTTTTGTGGTACTGCACAGAGATAAAGAAATACATAATGATTTTTGTTGATATGGGGAGGCAGTGGGGGAGAGAAAAATAATGGAAATAAAAGGAAAAAGAATTCAAAAAATAAAAAAATTGATGAGTACGTTGTTGGTATTCTTTTTATTGACTGGGCTTTTTGGTGGGGTTATCGGGAAGAGAAAAGTGCAGGCTGCCCGCACGGAAGATCTCTCGGAGAGCAGTCAGATCATTTATTTTGAGGATGGCAGCAGTTTGACCGTGGAGAGTGACGAACAGACAATGACCATTACGGGAACGCATATAAAATCGGCGGCCCGCATTTCCTATATTACCACCGGATATAATATGACGCTTGATGTAACGGGCGGATATGTGGAGGAAAAGGAATTTCGCAAGATCAAGTTGATTGAAAAAAATGAGACGATCACCGACGAGGTGACGACGAGTTATGTACTTGACCGACAGAGTATTGTGGATGGCGCGTACGCACTGTTTAAGAAAAAACATCCGGAATATACAAGCAGTGAGGTCTGGATGGAATTTGTTAAGGAGATAAGCACTAGGGGTGGGATTGAGTTCTATCTGCACAATATCTTTGCTGTAATTAGAAGAACAGGAGGATCGGGAAGCACGGTGACTGCCACATCAAAATCCTACAATAATTTAGGTTCCGCCGTGGGGGTACGACCGAAGGTTCCCGGCATTTTAAATGCGGTGGAGGAGCTTTACGGCAGCGATTGGGGAGCGGGAACAAAAAAGAAACTTCCGGAATATTATGATATTCATCTAAAGCTTTTTGTCAAGCCAACAAAGACTACCGTTGTGTTAGCCACACCGGAAAAGGAGATTCTTGCAACGATAAAAACCAATTATCAGGTGTACCAAAACGCGCTTGTCCGCTTTTATTTTAAGGCATCGTTAAAACAGGAAATTCAGCTGGGAGAGAATATTTACCGGATCACACCGTCGAGTATCCGCAAAAGTTTTGTTCAGTATGGGAACGGGATCCCCTCACAGTTTTATTCTTTAAGCGGTGAAAACGGTTTGAAAATACGGCTGAACACGGGGGAAGTTTCGTTTCGGCAGCAGAAGGAGGAACCTTCCGTTGTTTATCTGATCTGTGAAAAAATAAACTCTGTGGAAAAACCGCCGGATGAAATAACCGAAAGCGGGGAATTGTGGCGTATTCAGGAGATGGAGCCGGAGAATCAGCTCCATATCTCGGCATGGGAACTGGAAAATCCTTATTTTAATGTGGAGGATGAGGGAATTCCAGTCAATGAAAATTTAGTTGTAAATGGAGAATTTTGGAAATATCTTCTTGAGGCGGAGTTTGAAACCAAAAATGGAGAGATTACCTTTCAGGTGCCGGTGCGGCGAACATATCGCTTAGTCTGGCAGGAAATTGTGGGGTATATTGAAGAAAGCCCTATTTATCAATCTTTTGAAGATACAAGAAGTGTCGAAGTCTATGTCCCCGTAATTCGAAAATATAGCTATGCGCAGATCAATGATCTAAATTATTGCGGACTTTCGGAATTTTTTGTGGAAAATGCCACGCTGCCGGAGGGAGAATTAAGGGCAGATATTGGGGAGGGGATACTTGCAGGTATTGAAATTCCGGAAATTTCCTATCTGCACTACGATGGTCAGGAAGCGCATATACAGTATCCGCCGGAGGTGGAAGCAGGAATTGATCTGCCAACGCGCACGATCGATGGGGGTCTATATATGCCATCTGTTCCGCAGGAAGATTTTACTGCGATTGCCGATGAGCAGGTATCCAAAATCAAGGTGCGCAATGATGCATTTTCTTTTGATCGCAAAAATTATTTGACGGATGAGTGGAAAGAATTTGAACCCGGTATGGAAATTGGATTAAATCAGGTATTTTCCGAACTTAAAGATAAAGAAAAAACTAGAAAAATATATTCTGAAGCACTTTTAATACCGGAGAAAATAGAAAATGGAATGTATGAGAGTATGGGGGAAATTGTCTATGCGCAGATAAGCACCTATCCGGATTCGGGGACGACGGAGGAGGAATATCGATTTGAACTTGATGAAGTAAACCATGTCAATATCCACACGCCAGTATATTGCGCCGTGCATATTGAGTCGGATAACAAAAAATATACACAGCTTGCATCCCCCTTAGAAGATGCAATTCCTCTGGTGCTTGACCCTGAGGGAAAGACAAGTGGGATGTGGATTGGCATTTCCAATACGGGGCTTCACTCACAAAAAAAGGGATATGGGGAGCGGGATTATTCAAAGACATTAAAAGATTCGGAGTACTCCTATCTTTCGCGGGATGAAAATGGTCTTTTGCGCAATGAGGTGAGATTTCCGTTTGACGTATTTCTGGACGCGGGAATGCTTTACGACACAGCGGATGATACCTATATTCCGGCTGGGAGCTGGGTGGTGATCGGGCAGAGGAAAGCAAGGTTTTATCTTCCGGAATGGGTTTTTGAGGGAAGTTATGAGGTGGAATGCCGCAGTGTGGCAGTAAACTGTCCGGATGATACGCAGATGGGGGAGGGACAGGCAAACCGTCAGGAGGAGAATTATATTGCTACCGATGAGTTGACTGTGCAGGTATCCGGGCGGATCTGCGGGCTATCCCTCTATGATATTGCGGATTACCCGGTATGGGAGGAGGTGTTCCGCGAAGAAAGTGCGGGAAAAATAAAAAATTTGTATGAAGATCGAAGAAATGGTACAGTTTCCGATTTTTTTGACCGCGGTGCATGGTACAGATATTTTTCCGGTATGGCGGACTCTTATGGACAAAGGAGAGCATCGAAAAATCAATATATTTTGCCCGTGCTTGCGGGTGGGCATCCAGCAGAAAAAAATGCTGTGACTAAAACGGGCTATACTATCCGATTTCTTGTGACGACTATCGGGGAAAAGATGGGGAGAGAGGATTCATTTGTCCGTATCTTTCCACATTTTTTCTGGGTGGATAAATATGGAGGAAACCGAAGAGAAGTGGATCTATACTATACCAGGCGACTTGGAGGGAAGAAAAAATTAATAAAAATTGGAAATTCGGAGGATTCCCTCAATATTAAGATGCAGAACACAAAAAGTGAGTGGCTGGGAATACCGGAAATTGAGCGTTTGACCTCAGCGCGTGTCTGGGGAGGCGTGGATGAGGAAGTGCAGGTTCCAATGTACTCCTATGCACAGATTGATGGAAACCGAAATTTTCGCACGGCAAAGAATTTTTCCTACTGCAATGATATTATGAGAAGAGCGGATTATATACAGATGGAGTACCGGGGAATATCCGAAGAAAAACTTCTGTCTTTAGAACAGGGGAATTATTTTGAATATTCCCTGCCCTATGATGTGATGGCAGTGGACAAGGGCTATGAGGTAAATCAATATGCAGCGGATTACGGGATTGATTTTACTGAGAATTTTTGGAAAAAAGAGGGATTCTTGATTGTTTCCTTTGAGATTCTTGCCATGGTGCGGGGGAGTGTGTACTTAAACTACGACAATACTATAGAGAATGGGATACTCTACTGCAATATGTGGGAATTAGAAGATGTCCAGAAATTAAGACGGGATAAAAACGGCACTTCTTTCCGCTTTTATCCCGGCGATGTTTTGGTGTTCCCTGTTATGGACTCCATTCGAAACGACCATTATTTTGGTGGAATTTACTAAAAATTTTTATTTATGGCGGGGATGAAGCTTGACTAGCATTGCGCCCTGAAGAATTACCGTCATCACTGTAGTGTCAAACTGCGGTTCTAAAGAGTCAAGTTTGGAGAGAAGTTCGCCCTGTGTGGTAGCCACATACCTGGCGGGCAGACGATTTAATGCATAAGTTGCGATATCCATACGACAGTATTCGCACGTACAACAGTCCAGACTGCTTTTCATCTGGTCAATTTTTTTCAGCACGATATCTTCTGTCGTATTCTTCAGTATCAATTCCATTATATGCCTCCATCTGAGTATAGTTTGATAAAAGAAAACCTCTCTTTTAATTTATCACTTTATATTCTATTTGTAAAGACAAAGGGGCAAAAAAGTGAGAAAATGGGAAAAAATACCGGATTGGAGTGGATTTTGGTCGGAAAATTTGCGGAAATGATTTGACATATGGTTTTTAATACTATATAATGTATTTTGTATATCTTTTGGAACGGTACTTTTGACTTCCAAGAAGCTCAGAACAATATTTATAATTAATAAATAGAATGCGAGGAAAGATAATGTGGATAAGAGAGTGCGTGATGGTATCTTGTCAGTGATTGAGGATATGAAGCGGATTGACTATATCAAACCGACCGATGTTCCCAATATTGATCTATATATGGATCAGGTGACTACTTTTATGGATAAACATCTGGAAACGACCAGGCGATATTCGGAAGATAAGCTTTTGACTAAAACAATGATAAATAATTATACTAAAAATAACTTGCTTCCCTCTCCGAATAAGAAAAAATATTCAAAAGATCATATGTATCTGTTGATTTTTATTTATTATCTGAAAAATATTCTTTCTATCAGCGATATCCAAAAGGTTCTAAAGCCGCTGTCAGAAAACTTTTTTGGCGAGGGGAGGGCACTGACATTAGAGGATATCTACACGGAGGTTTTTGGGCTGGAAAGTGAACAGTCCATGGTGGTAACGCGCGATGTTGTAAGAAAATATCAAAAATCCAGGGGAAGTTTTGAAAAAGTCCAAGATGAAAAGGAGCGCAAACTTCTGCAGGATTTTGCCCTGATCAGTATGTTAAGTTTTGATGTGTATATGAAAAAACAATTGATTGAGGCACTGATCGATGAAAATGAAACACTGGAGAGGGAAGGAAAAGAGCGGGAGGGAAGGGGAAAGACAAAATAGGAAAAGTTATAGGTAAAAGCAGTGCAATCTGACACAGATTTTTGTATCCCTGTGCCAGACTGTACTGCTTTTTCCTTTGATGAAGGAAAAATAGATTATGGATTCAAGACAGTTGACTTGTATGTAATTATTTCTATTTTTCTGTCCACCTATTTTTTTGTTCTTTATCGGAATCAAAATTTGTTTTAAGGATTGGCATACGGTCAAATACCATATCATACCCATCATTTCCATAGTTTAGAGAGCGGTTTACGCGACTGATGGTTGCGGTGGACGCGCCGGTATGTTCGGCGATCTCCATGTAGGTACAGTGCGCGCGCAGCATACTTGCGACCTCAAAACGCTGTGAGAGGGAGAGAAGCTCATTTACCGTGCAAATATCTTCAAAAAAGCGGTAGCATTCCTCCCTGTTCTGTAAACTTAAAACTGCGTCGAAAAGATAATCAACGGCTGAATTGCGGATATTTTTGCTCATATATTCCCTCACTTTCTGAATCATTATCTTCTTGCTTTTGAACAATGTAACATTACGATTTTACCACTATACAAAAG
Source organism: uncultured Lachnospiraceae bacterium (assembly GCA_910577165.1). Taxonomy (GTDB): domain Bacteria; phylum Bacillota; class Clostridia; order Lachnospirales; family Lachnospiraceae; genus RGIG4057. Next base: position 3,606 of record CAJTLX010000022.1, on the reverse strand, counting down.
TAAAGTAAAGAGTTTTTTTCAAAATTTTATAAATTTTCCGAAAAAACGATTTCTGGACAAAGGCGAAGGGATATGATAAAATTAGTAGTATGATTAAAATAGAATTAATTTGTTTAAAGAAAAGGAGATTGTAATGAAAAAGGGGCAGGAATATATTGGGGTAGTCGATCGTGTCAATTTTCCTAATAAGGGAATCGTGCGGATAGAAGGATTTCAGGAGGAGGATCAAAAAGAGGAGGACAAAGAGGAGGACAAGCCATCTTTACCTCAAGTAAAAATTGTGGTAAAGGATGTTTTGCCCGGACAAACGATAAAATTTCGTCTGACAAAAAATGCTTCTGGAAGAAAGGAAGGCAGGCTTCTTAAAGTAGTAACCCCCTCAGAGCGTGAGGGAAGAGTTCCTCCCTGTCCACATTTTGGCAGCTGCGGTGGTTGTGCCTATCAGACAATGCCCTATAAAGAACAGCTTCGCCTGAAAGAGGAACAGGGAAAACAATTATTGCAGGGATTTTTGAAAGAGGAAACGATCTGGGAGGGGATTCTTGGGAGTCCAAGGGAATTTAGATATCGTAACAAAATGGAGTATTCTTTTGGTGACGAGGTAAAGGATGGGGAGATAACGCTGGGGATGCATAAAAAGGGGAGTTTTTATGATGTACTCACCACCGATCAATGCCAGATTGTGGAGGAGGATTTCAACCGCATTGTAAACGGAACACTTAAGATCGCGAAAGAATTTGGGCTGACATACTATCATAAAATCACTCATTCCGGCTATCTTCGCCATCTTTTAGTGCGCCGTGCCATCAAGACAGGAGAAATCCTAGTGCATTTGGTAACAACATCTGCCTGGGAGATAATGAATAAAAAAGAGGATGAGTTTTTTTCTGTCTGGAAAAATACATTGCTTTCCACTTGTTTAGATGGCAGGATAAAAGGAATTGTTCATACGATAAATGATCGTGTGGCGGATGTGATCTGCACGGATTCGACAAAGGTCTTGTTTGGCGAGGACTTTTTTTTCGAGGAATTGCTCGACTTAAAATTTAAGATTTCTTCTTTTTCTTTTTTTCAGACAAATTCGCTTGGTGCGGAGGTGCTTTACCGCAAAGTTAGAGAATATATTGGGGGGACAAAAGATAAGGTAATCTTTGATCTGTATAGTGGAACCGGGACAATTGCACAACTTCTCGCCCCGGTAGCAAAAAAGGTGATCGGTGTGGAGATTGTCGAGGACGCAGTGGAGGCAGCGCGTGACAACGCGCGAAGAAATGGGCTTTTAAACTGTGAATTTCTTGCGGGGGATGTATTGCAGGTACTCGATACCATGAAAGAAAAACCAGACTATATTGTACTTGACCCACCAAGAGATGGAGTACATAAAAAAGCACTGGAAAAAATTATTGGATATCAGGTGGAGCGGATGGTATATATTTCCTGCAAGCCGACAAGCCTGGCAAGAGATCTTGAACTATTGTGCGGGGCGGGGTATAAGGTGGAGAAAGTATGTATGGTGGATATGTTTCCGGAGACAGTCAATGTTGAGATGGTATGTTTATTGTCCAAACTTCATGCAGACCATCATATCGAGGTGGAGCTTCAGATGGACTTGATTTAACGGCTGCGGAGAGTAAAGCTACCTATGAGGAAATCAAGGATTATGTACTGGAACATACTGGATTGAAAGTCAGTAATTTGTATATTGCACAGGTAAAACAGAAATGTGGGATTATTGAGAGAGTAAACTATAATCAGCCAAAATCGGAAAACTCCAGACAACCGAAATGTCCGCCAGAGAAAGAAAAGGTTATAAGGGAGGCGTTGGAGCATTTTCGGATGATTTAACGTATCAATGGTAGGATGTTTTTTCATAGCTTTGTAGCTTGGAGTACTATCGCTATTTCCTATGTAGTGAAGTTGGGATGGAAGATTAATATATTTATATGTTAATAGACTTTAGGAGCAAAGTCGTATAGAATATGCTTAAGATGGAGGATGAGAATTTGGTTAGAAAAGACTAAACGAATTCAATCAATTTGTGTATGTGAAAATAAATTATTAGATGCTATAGAAAATGATGTTATTCCATATGAAAATATTTATTGGATTATGGAGGGAAGTTATTATGCATATATCAAAAGTAAATGTATTCAACTATAGGTTGTTAAATCAGACAAGTGTTAGTTGCGAGAAAGATTTATCCTTGATTATTGGTAAAAATAATTGTGGCAAAACATCATTTTTATCAGTTTTAATCAAATGTATTGGTAATAAAAGTGAAGTGGGAAATTTTGATTTTAATGATTTTAGTACATTATTTCAAAAGAAATTATATAAAGTTGTAAAAAGAGAATCAGTTTTTCAAGAAGAACTTACAGGAATTAGGGTTGACTTTTATATTGAATACAATGAAAATGATGATTTGACCAATATTAGTAAATTTATGTTAGATTTAAAGTCACAAAACACAATTGTAATTTTGCGATTTGAGTATGTATTGAAAAATAATCTTCAAAAATTAATAGAGCAGTTTACTAAATATGAAACAGATAGGACAACCCTTAATTCTGAAATGGCTTTTGAAAGATTCATTAAAAAGAATCATAAAAAGTACTTTGAATTTATAAGATATAGTGTGTTATATGATTATAGAAACAAGAAAATAGATAATATGCTATTTAAATATCTGGACAATAAGGATATTGATTTATCAAAAATAATTGCCTTTAATTATGTCAGTGCAAGAAGAAATGTCTCTAATGCAACAGATTTAGAACTTTCTGCATTAGCAAGTACTTATTATGAGAAATCAAAGAATCAAGAAGAAAATAATGTTACTACACTAAATTTTGAAAAAAAGTAGATGAAACGGATAGAGCATTTGATGATATATATTCAGAGACTTTTAAAAAACTTATGGATAAATTATCTAAATTTGGTGGAATTAAAAAGAATGAAAATATTGTAAAAGTCATTTCGCAAATACAAGTGTCAAAACTTCTAAAAGATAATACAACAGTTGTATATGATGATCAATTAAATTTTTTGTCAGAGAATTATAATGGTTTGGGATATTTAAATCTTTTTAGCATTATTATGAAAATAGAAACTATAATGAGTGACTTTAGAGAAGACAATAAGAAAGACGAGCAACCAGCAGATATAAATATTCTTTTTATTGAGGAACCAGAGGCACATACTCATCCACAAATGCAATATGTATTTGTAAAAAATATAAAGAATTTATTGAGGGAAGGAAAAAAGATTGGTAATTTCGAAAGGACTATTAATTTACAGATATTTATGATGATTTATTCTTCACATATTGTAGCTGAAAGTGAGTTTGATTATATTAAATATTTTGTTAAAGAAATAAAATTCAATGGGTTTAATGTTGTTTCAAAAAATCTTAAAGATTTAAGAACATTATATCAAAAAGAAAAGGGAGAGAATAATAACCACTTTAAATTTTTAAAACAATATCTAACATTAAATAGGTCAGAAGTTTTCTTTGCAGATAAAATTATTTTAATAGAAGGGGATACAGAGCGTATTTTACTTCCGGCAATGATAAAAAAGATTGACCAAGATAATAATTATGATATT
>CAJTLX010000021.1:6871-49066 GCA_910577165.1 uncultured Lachnospiraceae bacterium | reverse complement strand
ACGACGGCCACATAATGCTGTATTCCACCTTTTGATGTTACATAAAAGATTAAAGGACGACCTGCATTGATCGAATTATAAGCTTCTTTGAACAGTTCACTTTTATCTGCAGCAGATTTCATCGTGTAATTGCCCGCATACCATTGAGCATTAACATTAAAAGCATCCTTGCTTTGTCCTTTATTATACTCATACCACTGATGAACATAGCCGTCTAAAATAGTCCTGCAATATGCTAATGAAAAAAAAGAGCAGGCATACGAGCCTTTCGGCTGATTTCCGACCGCTGCAATTTTATCCCAGTCAATTTCTAGTATATTATAACTACCTGATGGTAACGGTGGAGTCTCCACTAATTCCAAAGCCCAAAGCTGGCTATCCTTCCCCGGTTCGTATGTAGCAAGCTCCACATTGCTTAAATCTTCAGTCCCTATTGCCGTCAACACAAGACTTTCATTGTAAGCAGAACGAATAATACAATAATCATCAACCTGCTCAAAATACCAGCCCTGCGTATTGTCATTTGCTGTGGCAGTATATACATTTATGTTTGTCCCATTTTTAGGCGTATAACTGTAAGCATTTACTAACAGTTCTGTATTGCTTCGCGGTGTAAGGGTATACCAGTTATTGGAAGTTTTTACTATCCGAAACTGCTGACTTAAAATACCTTCCGGGAATCTGGTATAAACCTGAACATTCGCTTTGTTTTTCGATGAATTGTTTTTCCCATAAACGTCCAATACTTTATCGGATTCCTTATTTGTGAGAACATAACTCTCTCCAGAAACAATTCCAGGACCCTCGGGCGGATTATCAAGCAATTCCAAAGTCCAAAGCTGGCTGTCCTTTCCTGATTTGTATGTGGCAAGCTTTACATTGCTTAAATCATCAGTCCCCGCTTCCGTCAACACAAGATTTTCATTGTAAGCAGAGCGAATAATATAATCATCGCCAACTTTCTCAAAATACCAGCCCTGTGTATTATCATTTGCTGTAACAGTATATGCATTTACGTTTGTTCCATTTTTGGGCGTATAGCTGTAAGCATTTACCACTAATTTCGTATTACTTTCCGGGATAAGGCAATACCAGCCATCCGATGTTTTTTCTATCCGAAACTGCTGGCTTAAAATACCTTCCGAAAATCTGGTATAAACCTGGACATTCGCTTTATTCTTTGATGAATTATTTTCCCCGCAGACATCTAATACTTTGCCGGATTCCTTATTGATCAGAACGTAGATTCCCTCAAAAACAGTATTATATTTCTCACCTGCATATACCGTGATCCCTGTATTTTCAGCAAATACTGGCATTGCCAGACATATTGCCAAAAGTAAAGTAAATACGCGCTTTCCGATCTTCATATACTCAGTCCTTTCTGTTACCCTAAAATTTTTTGTTTACATTAAACAAAATCTACACTGCTTCTCTGTCTGTGCAATCACTCCCCTTTCTCTATCTTTCTAAAATATTCGCAGTATATTACCATCCCCCCTCTTAATCATTTAGGTTGACAGTTATCTTACTTTGGGGTTATTTTTTTAAGAAAAATAATTTAAATGTTTAAAATTAATTATTAAAAATAACCGCCAAATTACTGTCCCCTTACAATTTATAATAGGGTGTATTTCGTCCATTGTCAAGCTTTTTAGTACTATTCTTAAGTGTATTCAATGTACCTTACTCTGCCATTATTTTTAATAGCATTTGCACATTGGGCATTATATTACAGTGCTTTTCTAGTAAAAAAATACATAAAAACAGATAGCACAAAATTAAATTTAAACCTTGTCTGAAAATTAAAATCCACGTCTCTGTGATTCGCTAAAATTATCAGAGGCGGAATTCAAGTAATTACTTTATTCCATTTTCTTCTTTTGGAAGGAGGCGCAATTTGCGAAGTGAGCGAACCAGCACCCTTCCCTTTGGAAAACCGGCAAGTTCCTGTTCACCGATTGTTCTCGTCGCTACAAGCAATCCGCCATAACAAAGAATTGCCGCCATCATTGCCGTGATCAGCGCGGGCAGGGGACGCGGTTGAAAAAAATAAACTCCGTGATAGGTAAGGTAAGCCACAGCCCCCATAATGGCAGCGCACAAGGACGGCATTAAAAAGGTTGTCCGCATCTCCTGCACATAGTATGCATATTTTCGAATTCCTCTCCAGTTTAATATACATACGCCAAGTGCGTAAGTGATATTGCCAAATACCAGTCCATACACGGACAAATGAAATACTTCCAACAAGATAAAAAGTACTACAATATGCAGCACCAGGGAGAATGCCGCATGGATAACGGGCAGACGCATCCGGTCAATTCCCTGCAGTATCCCGTTAGTCAATGTCGAGTAGGCAAAGAAGACAATGGCGATCGAGCCGATCTGCAAAAGCTTCGCGCTTAATTCGGTTTCCGTACTTGGAAAGAGTACCATAACAATCGGCTCCGCAAGAACGGCCATCCCGATGGCAGCGGGAATTGCGATCAACATATTGAATTTGACGGAGGAAGCAATCTTGTCCCTCACCCCGTCGTCATCGCCCATAACATACGTATTGGCAAGTGCCGGCACAATCGAAGCACCAAGTGCTGTTGCAATCGCCACCGGGAGATTGGTTAACATCCGGTATTTATTGGAGTAGATCCCCCACAAAAACGCTGCATCTTGCACCTGTTGCTTGTCCATTACCTGCCCGAACACCGTGTTGTCCACCGTCCCGCTTAACTGGTAGATCGTCTGGCTTAAAATAATCGGAATCACCGTGTAGATTAACAGGCGCATCACCTCGCCCGTCCCCCTCTGTGCGTTGGATAAATCTTTTCGAACCCGTCGTTTAATAAACCTCCGGTTAATTGCATAAACACCAAGAAGCGTACACAGCCCTGCAACTGCCCCCGCTAGTGACCCAAGAGTTCCCCCGGCTGCACCGTAAGCCTCCATATCCACAGAGGCATTGTGCGCCTGCATCAGCTTATATGCGGCAAAGACACTGACTAAAGCGTTTACTCCCTGCTCGATAAGCTGCGAAAACGCCGTCGGCACCATGGTGTGCTTACCCTGAAAATATCCGCGGAACACTCCCATAACTGCAAAAACAAAAATGGTCGGCGAAAGCACTCGCAGCGGGATCGCCACCGGCGCACTCTTTACCATGGAAGCCCAGACACCCGCAAAGGCATAGACAAAAAGGCTCATCAAAAGTCCCACGCCGCCCGAAAGTTCAAGCGCGCACAAAAAGACTTTGTGCGCGTTGCGGTACTGTCTTTTTGACTCCATGCTGCTAACTAATTTGGATACGGCAGTGGGAATGCTGTAGGAAGAGAGAATTAGCGCGAGATTATACAGTTCGTATGCGGAACTATAATACCCCATACCGGTATCGCCCACAATATTGGTTAGCGGAATGCGGTAGAGCATCCCAATAAAGCGGGAGGCAATCGAGGAAATCGCAAGAATGCTCCCCTGAATCAGGTAATTATTTTGTTTCGTTTTTCCCATCAGTACTATTGCCCTTCCTGCCCGATCGTAATATGTTTCTCACGGCTTTGCGGGAATACGGCGATATACGTCTTTCCAGGATTGATCGTAAGCTCTTCTTTATCTGCACCGTAATACCGCATAAAGCGTGTCTTTTCCTTTTTTACCCAGCTTATAGGCATACAAACGCCGTTTGTAATATAATAGCCTGTCCCTTTTGCGTCCTCAATATCCATAGTTTGATAACCATTTTTATCAATATTCCACTCGTCGACGAACTGAATAATCAGATTCTTAAACGTTAATGGCTCGCCAGTATTGTAGTCCGTATGCACTTTGTCAAACTGGTAGCGGGTATAGAGCTTTGTCTGCTCGTCATAAGTAAAATACGGCGAAGTATAAGCGGAGAATCCAAGGGTAAGTTTTTTTGCCTCCTTGATATCCGCCCCCATAAAGGCCGTATCCTCCTCAAAAAAGCGGAAATGAGCCTCGTAACCCTCCTCATACTCCGTGCGGAAATTTGCCTTTTTCACTGCGGACAAAATCCCGGAGAGCGAGGCAAACGCATTGTGCGGAGCCTTGATGGATTTGTCGCGGTAAAAGCTTGAGACACCCACGCCATACATCCCGGTAATATGATCGATCCCCAGTTTTTTCATTTTGCGCGTCGCATAGCTTGTCTCCCCGAAATGGACAAAGATCGCATCATACTCATCTGCAAAGCTTACAAAATAATGCCTTGCACTGCGTACTGAGCCAAGTCTTTCTGCGGTTAGACTCTCTTCTGCTATCTTGGAAAAAATTGCCAAAAACCTTGTAATTCCTGCCTCCGTTAGTGCTTCATACACAATATCCGCATCCCCAATTCCACTCTGCGGACTTGCGACTTTAATATTATTTAACATCACCGCATATGGACGGGTTTCGATCTCATCCTCATCGATCCACTCTCCGGTCAGCATACTTTGCTTTTTTCCCTCATATGGATTTGGAACTTCTGTCGGAAGCGGGGTTGGGGTTAGGGTCGAACTGGGGGTTGGGGTTAAGGTCAGCGCAGGAAACCCATAGTCGGAAATATTCTCTAAAAGATTCTTTTCCTCCCCCTCCTTTTTCTTCCCACAGCTGGAAAAAATGCCTAGGCATACTGCCAAAAAAAGAAAAAGCGCGGTAGTTTGTATCCTGCTCTTCCATATTCTATTTTTCATCGCGTCAACCCAATTCCTTCCAAAATCGCTTCCTGCCGTCTCTCCATTTCCTCCCGTTCCCCGTCCGCCATATGGTCATAGCCAAAGAGATGAAGCATACTATGTGCAACTAAAAATCCTAACTCCCGCTCCCTTGTATGTCCGTATTCCTCTGCCTGCGAGAGGATCTTTTCCACCGAAAGCACAATATCTCCCAAAAGCAATTCTCCTGTCTCCGGGTGAAAACAGTCTGCCCTCTCCTCTAGGGAATCAAAGTCTGCGGGCGTTTCATAGTCCGATGCTGGAAAGGAAAGAACATCCGTCGGCGCGTCTATCTCTCGGTATTCCCGGTTGATCTCGGCGATGGATAAGTTGTCCGTAAACAAAACATTAACTTCTGCCTCGTAAGGGCAATGTTCATACTCAATTGCCGCTAAAACAACGCGGCGAACGATATCCTCATAAGCAATATCTAACATAATCTCTGTTTCATATTCTATACCAATTGTCATAAGTTCCCCCTTTTCCTTCGCAAAATCGTCAGATACAAGTGGATAAACAATGCTGCACTCCCCTGTATCGCAGCTGTGGCAAAAAGTTCGCGGCCAAGGATTAAAAGTGCTTCCCGATCAAAAACACTTGTCCGCAAAAAATACAAGATCGCCGTCACTATACCGCCAAGTACAAGCACGCGGAAAAGATATCTCTTCTCCCATAGAAAGCTTGCCAGAAGACAAAGTACAAGTCCGAGCATTAAAAGAGATACTGCCTCCAACTTGCTTTCCTCACAATTTAATACCGCAAGTGCCCAAAATCCTGCGGCAAATAAAAATCCTGCGCCCAGTTCCACAAGTGCCGCAATCAAAACCGCACTGAGATAAAAAACCGGCGGCAGTTGATACGCGCCATAGAAAAACGCGAGCGGCAATCCAATTCCCATACAGATAAAAATAACCTGCCGATAATATGGTCTGCGCGTGAGCCACTCCCTAAAACGCTCCAGATAAAATATGGTTATCCCGCAAAAGAACACGGTAAAAAGCACGGAAAAAATAATCTCTCTTCTCCCGCCCCCACAAAACATCTGGCAGAGTCCTGCCTCTACAGGCAGTACAATAAAAAATAAGATCGCAAAGGCTTTTGCCCCTTTTTGTTTATTCCTTTCCATGCTTTATCCGATTCCTCTCCACCTTTACCGTCCGTCCAGGGCGGACAGTCTTCTTTTGCTGTTGTTTCTTCTCATAATTATCGTAGGCCACAACAATCTTTTGGACGAGCGGATGCCGCACCACATCGCTGCTTGTCAGGAAGGAAAATCCGATCTCATCGATCCCTGAAAGAACCTTCATCGCCACGTCAAGACCGGATGGCTGCCCGGCAGGAATATCCTTCTGCGTCAGATCGCCCGTGATCGCAACCTTTGATCCGAAGCCGATGCGCGTCAGAAACATCTTCATCTGCGCGGGGGTAGTATTCTGCGCCTCGTCAAGAATAATAAAAGCATTGTCAAGTGTTCTTCCCCTCATATAGGCGAGCGGTGCGACCTCAATCAGACCCTTCTCGGTGTTTCGCAGATAACTCTCCGCCCCCATAATCTGATAGAGCGCGTCGTAGAGCGGTCTAAGATAAGGATCTACCTTGCTCTGGAGATCTCCCGGCAAAAATCCTAATTTCTCCCCGACCTCAATCGCCGGGCGCGTCAAGATAATTCGGCTTACTTCATCGTTCTTAAACGCGGTGATCCCCATCGCCATCGCAAGGAAGGTCTTGCCCGTTCCGGCAGGACCTATGCCAAACACAATCATTTTTTGTCTGATCTGATCCACATATGCTTTCTGCCCAAGTGTCTTTGGCTTAATCGGTTTTCCGGAAATTGTATGACAAATCAGATCTCTGTCGATCTCAAGCAATGCGTCCGTCTTTTCTTCCATGTTTAGGGAGATGGCGTAGTTGACGCTCTGTTCTGTGATCTCCCCTCCCCCGGCAGCAAGAGCCAAAAGTTTTTCAAGGACTGCGCACGCTTTCTCCCCCGGACCCGGCTCCCCGATAATCTTTACTTTCCCATCCCGTGAAATCAGGCTGACGTGGTATGTCCTCTCGATAATCTTTGCGTAAGCATCGTACTCCCCAAATATTTTTTTCTCATATTCCACGGGTATCTCAATTGTTTTCTGTGCTATTCCCATCTTCGCTCTGAAACCTCCACTCCTCTGGCTTAATCCTGCGGTATTCCCACGCGCTCTCGTTAAAGATAAGCCGCCCCTCCAAGATACATTTCGTCTTTGTAAAACGAGCGGCAAGTTCCTTGTCGAGAATCACAGCACCGCAAAGTTTTTTCTCCTCCAGATACCGTACCAGTAGCTGGCGGGCACAAAGTTCTGCCTCCTCCTTTGTGCGCACGGCATCAGCAAGCGTATATTCTCTCACTGTTCTCCTCTCGCACAAAAGCGGAAGATAAAAATTCTTCCCGATGCAGTACTGCCCTATTTCCGTTATTATATCACAGTTCTGATAAAGATTTCCAGAACTATATGAAAATATTTTTTTTCCGAATATTTCCAACACAAATCCCGTCTTGCTGCGCCCGGTATAAATTTTTTCCTGATAGTTTAACGGAACACTTCCCCGATAATCCTCCACACATTTTAAGCGCACGTTGCCCGCCGCGAGTACTGCATGTTTTGCCACAATGCCGTCATCTCCGATTACATCCAAGACACCGCTTATCAGAATATCCCCTTTTTTCACCACATCGCCCGGTCGGACAAGTGCAGTACCGCTCTTTACCGTCAGTTCTGCCACCACTCCGTCACGCGCTGCCACAATATGCCCCGTTTCTTCCTCCCAGGCATTTCCCATACCATCCACCACGCGCTCCGCGTCCAGAGAAGGCATACGTGTTTCCTTGATATGTATTTTCATTACGGTTCCAGTTAACTCCGCAGAAACCCATCCAATATCCGTAAAACGGCTGCGGATACATTCTTCGATCGCTGTGCAGTCCGCTGCATCCTTTCGGATCCCCGACGCGATCCCCTCCTCCTGCAAAAAGCTGCGCAATTGTTCTTTGGTATGATAATAGCAGCCATCAAACTCAATGCGCCACAAAAAGCCGGAGAGATAATAGATCATTCCGGCAAAAAGAATGGCACAAAAAAGCAGTACTTTGCGCCTTCGATTCCTTTTTAAAAAGAAGGGCAGTCCCTCACGTTTTGTAATGCGCGGACAGACCCCCGTCTTTTTAATCACTGGACGCAGACGAAAATAATCTTTAGCGAGAAGTTCCGCCTGGTAGCGACTTCCGTCCTTTTTTATCTCCTTCAATGGGATTTCCTGAAACTGACAGAGGTTGATAAAGCGTTCCGCATTGCTTCCGGAAATACAGATTTTGACTGTTCCGCCAAAAAAACGAGTCAGGGATTTGGTTGTCTTGCTGTTCACATTGCCTCCTCCCCGTAGGAGATGCGCCGGATCAGCCCGCTAATCTTTAGCTCCTCCTTCGTAAAATAATCAATTTTAAGACTTTTTCCCTCGATAGAAAGCTTGCAGCTTTTCGTCTGTATCAGGATATGCTCCTCATTGTACTCCGTAATCTTTTTATGGTTTTCAATATAGATTGCATTCCTGCCATGCATCGTGATAATCGGTGCTCCCGCCAGGACATCCGGCGGCAGACAAATGCTTTCGGAGAGAACTTCGAGAAAGCTTAGCCGCTCCTGTTTTTCGCGCTTTTCCTGCTCCTTTAGCTGTCGGTAAAGTCCGCTGTTTTCTTTTTTCCGATTTCTGTCATGTTCCGGTTTTACATTACCCTGCCAGACCATATTCCACACATCCCAAGAATATTCGCTTCCTTTTAACATATTCGAAAAATGGCAAAAAAAGACCTCAATCTGTTCGATCGAGGTCTTTCCCTGCACATAATTATTTGAACTTTCTTTTGCGAGCTGCCTCAGACTTCTTCTTACGCTTCACACTTGGCTTCTCGTAATGCTCTCTCTTGCGGATTTCCTGCTGAATCCCTGCCTTCGCGCAGTTCCTCTTGAATCTGCGGAGAGCGCTGTCTAAAGTCTCGTTCTCTTTAACAATAACGTTCGACATATTCTCTCACCTGACCTCCCTCCAGTTGTGTATTGTGCTTACACCAACTGTTTGGGTATTATAAAAGCACTGATTCAATTATAGCATATTTTTCTATTTCGTCAACTGTTTTTTTGAAAAAAATTCAAAAAGATGGCGAAAAAGGGATATCTTAGTATTCATCATTACTATATAGATATTTTTTGTTTATTTTTAACGCTATTATGTGTTTATTTTTTTCCTAATCCGGATACCAACTCTGAAGAAAATCATATTTTTTCATCTCCTCTACTTCTTCCACATGGTGCCAGGACTTTCCTCCATCCTGTGTTACATAGGCAGAATTTCCCGGCCAAATCCCGCTTGGATAGAATCGGCAAAAGATCGTGTTTTCGTCCAGTATATAAATTCTGTCCATATCGTCAAATGCTGTGGTAAAATCCTCCATTACAAGTGACCAGCTTCTCCCGCCATCCTCTGTGCGGTAAATATTATAATGCGCGGTATTTGCTATACTCTCCAGCCATCGAAACGCAATCCCCGTCCCGGTTTCTCCGTCGATTTTTACTTCTTTCTCAAGAAAGTCAACAGGTTCCCCGTCCAGATAGATCACCGTCAAATCCCGCCGTTGATCCATCAGATAGCCTTCCGGCATCATCTGATATCCAGTTGATTTCCATTCGTTTAAATCTGAATCGTAAAGATAGGCGAAAAACTTACTCCCATAATACCCATTACTCACACGAAAATCTCCACTTCCATATTTATCCATTACAAAAAAGGAATGCTCTTTTCCCGATGGCAGCAGGGGAACTACCGAAAGTTCGCCCGGATGCACGCGATATGCGGTTACCTGAAAGCTCCCTATTGCTTCATCATTGTACATCATCTGCCCAGGTTCGCCAACTAAAAGTTCAAGGCAGGCATCCTCTTTAAGGATATCCTGTAAAAGAAATCTGCAATTTTCGGATACAGAAAGTTTTTCTTTCCCGTCCACATACAATTTTTTACAGCCATCCTTCTGCTCCAAGGAAAGTTTTATCACCTGACGACTTGCATCAAAAACACCTTCCATCTCCCCGCCGGGAAATAATTCCATGCCATCCTGCGCCCAGACAGGCACGGATATTGGTATGATATCGGTAATGGATGGTGCTTGCTTTCCCCCAGTAAGCATCGCCTTTGAAATTTCTTTTCCCTGCTTTTCTAACTGCATACAGCCGGATAATGCCATAATCAGGATTCCAGCAGAAAATAATATTGTAGATCTTTTCATTACGTTTTCCTCGTTTAAAATTGTTTCACACTTGGATCGGGAACAAGAGAAGAGATCTGATCAACTATTGTTTTAACACCATTTAGGTTAATATAAACATTCCCTGAATACTGAACAACAATACATCCTGCATCTGGGGCACGTTTTTCTGGATTAAGATCATACCATAATGCAGGTCTTTCATAACTTGTTGTATATGTTTCATCAGTAGCTTCGATATAACACTCCCCACTATCTGCATACCAGCGTGCAATATACATATTTGCTTGTTTATTCACACCATTATAAAGTTGTTTAGCAGAACCTAATTTCACACCATCATCTTTCCCATAACTGCAATAAATTCCTGCCCAATATTGAGTATTATTATTGATGGTATCAACCCAGCTTTCTGCATAGTCCACTATAGCTTCCTCGTGACGATTTCCACCCTCTGTATCTAAATAGAGTACACTATCTTTTGGAATATTAAGATTTTTTGCCAATTTCTCTGCTTCTTGGGCATCTGTCACCCCTTTGCTTATTGCTTCAGGATCGTTTGCAGATATTAAATATGGATAGTCCCCCTGATCCGTCCGCCCAACATAAATATATGCCAATTTGATGCTCGGAATCGAAAGATATTTCTCCCGTATCTCTTTTGTAAAACTAATTGCTTCGTTATTTGCACCCCGATCAAATGAGCTGTAGTTTAATCCCCCCATATAAAACCCTACAACTCGCACCACCCCTCTGGATAATGCTAATACCTTGTCATAAGATAAAGCAGGCGTTTTATCATATCCTTGATAATATAAATAGCGCGGACTCTTCTCTTCTTCCACAAATTTTCCAAAGTTTTCCATCCTTTCAATAGCCATAATATCCCTCCTTGATAATTTGTAGTTTTGAATTTTTACCTTATTAAATATGTACTTAATATTAAGTCAGGTGTCCATTCACAAAAACTATAGAAAAAAATTTTCAGAAACAAATAATTTCTCGTTCTTTCTTTTGTTTCTATTCACAATATATCACTTTTCACATTCCTACACCACGGCAAAAATATGCCATTTACAAAAAATTTAATTTGGCATATTTTTGTCGTGGTCAATTTCTTTGGGATATGTTATCTTTAATAACGTAAAGATTCATTCCACACTATAATTTATTGCGAAAGGAGCTGACTTCCATGAAACAGTTTTTAAGAACAGTCAAACAAACCGTTGTAACTCTGATTCTGACCATTGCCATTTCCTCCGGAGTTTTTCAGAATTTTACCTTTCCATCTTCTTGGGGTAATGGAATATGCCAGACATTGGATGAGGATGATCCACCTTCTCAAAAACCAATCCAACCAGAGGCTTAATCCAAATATTTTTCTTTGGATGAATAATGTCTTTGAAAGTATCCTATAATAAAATCGCACATACTGGTATCATTATTTTCTTTTGCAAATGCCCATGCTAGTCTTGCCCACTGGAATGCCGTTTCATCTTCTGGTGGGACTTTTTTTGTCCACAAACCAAATTTCTTTTCTTCAATCTGAAATCTTAAAAAGAAAAGTCGATCCCATGACAACCCCCAATCCCGAAATTTTCTTTGTTTAATTGCAAGAGTTATATATTGTTCTGCGCGTTGCAGATTTCCGGATCTTAAGTATCCTCTGGCAATACTATAAAGAACTTTATCATAGAATCCAATTTCCATGATCTGCTCTGTCAAATTAAGATTTCGAAAAAACTGTTTTTTTAATAATGGTAATATTTCTTCTATTTCTTTTTCCTCACAATCCCAAGTAATTGTATCAAATGCTTCTCTTTCATATTTTGTCAGCCAGCATAAAAAACTTTTCTCTTTATTTTTTAACGATAATGTCCAACTCATCATTTTCCACAATTGTTGATTTCGCTCTTCACAGGAAATCAATCCTTTTTCAAAACGTAATTCTATACTCCAGTATTTCTCGAATTGTCGATTGGTAAGCTCTTTCATATCCAATTTTCCCCTTAGTCTTTCATACAATATCATTGCCTTATCAGTTTCCCGCTTATCGTAAGCTTGTAACATTTCCTCAAGGATTTTATAATCTTCGTATTCCTCTGTTACAATACCACCATCATATTTCTGACAGGAAAGTCCCAATTCTTCGCGCAACCCTTTCCATGTTTTCCTCTGAGGTTTCATCCCATTCTTTTCTTCTCGCTCCAATGTTCGTACATCACAGACAAGCCCCACTAAACTTTCTCTTGTTTTATTTTGCATTTCCCGTCGTTCTCGAATCATTTCATTAACCGAATAAATATGAGATTCTATGTAAATTGGATAGTAATTTTCTTCCAATTTCCCGTTTTTCCCACATAAAATTTCCTTTAAACGATGTACAAATTTCTTTTCCTGTTCCATAACAGAATTTCCCATTTTTTCTTGGATTAGAAATTGCTGTTCTCTCAGTAGAATATATAACATATTTTGTATTTTTGAATAGCGTAACAGGGTAAGTGCTTGGATCACGATTGGCAACGCCTGTGCAAATTGCTCTTTTTTTATTAAACAGTCTGCAAACCGCCAAGCAATTAGCGGATATAATTTTTGTTTATCTGCTATTTCTCGTTTTTCTTGCTCAAAGCGTTTAAGTAACGCTTTATACCAGCACATGGCATCTGCTTCTTTTCCTATATCTTCAAGTAATATCACATATCGTTGTAATAAAAAAAGTTCTAATAAATGAAATACTCTCTTTTCCAATAACTTTGGAAGATATTCTTTTTCTTCAATGGTTTCAGCAAGTCCGGAAAAAGTCATTTTCTGCTGCTTTTCAAGCGGTGCTTTCTGCCTGCGCAGCAATTCTGCCTGTACAAAAGCAATAAACTGGCGATGTAATTTTTCTGCTGTCCCCGGCATTGCACTATATTGATAAATAGATTTTTCTGCTGCTTTAAGCTTTCCTCTTTTTAAACAAACTTGTATCCATATTCGCTGTTTTGCAAGTATATACTCCTTCTCGCTTAGCTGAATATAATATTTATCTACAGTTTTACCAAGACGTTGGAGAAGCGCATCCATACAAAGTTTTTCTGGATCGCATTTCCCATCCTTGTATATTCTAAGCGAACTCCTGCTGCAAATTCCTTCCCTTAATCGATCTTGGCTAATTCCTTGTGCTTTCCTCATACATTTCAATGATATTCCAGACATAAATTTCTCCTATTTCTCCGGTAAGCATCACTTTTAAAATTTCTTTTTTCCTTTCCTTTTTTCCCATCTCTGGCGAAAGGCAAAAAAAATCCTCTTTTCATCCATAATCTATTTTTTTATTCTTTTTTGCTCTGGACTTTTCTTTTCTCACCTCCTTCCTTTTTCTCTTTCTAGTCATGTGCAAAACTCTATCCCTCCAGTATTGATGCAGTTTTACGAGGCATGACAAATCTCTTTATCACCCAAAATTTATCGTAACCACCAGCCCCATATGGTATAATAAAGTCGCCAAACCAATTCACCGAAAGGAGCTGATTGCTATCGATCGCCAAAATAAGTTAAAAAATATCCCTTGTTTTCCCATGCCACCACTCGCAAGGTTTTATTATTCCCTTTTTTCCTGCCTTGACCTATCCTCGGTTCCAGAATTCCCTAAGACAGGAAGAAAAGGTTTTTCCTCCCATGCCATGATCTTTTCTTGTCATAAAAAGTGAAGGGTTTTCCATGGTTTCCACCCTGGTTGACTTTCTTCATAACCATCCTCTGATTGCCTATCTTTGTGGTTTTGACCCGCGAAAACCCTTCCCTCTTACTGGATATTTCTGTACTTCTTAAAAACTTTTGACCATGTTATTCTTTCTTCAGTCATGAAATCCTTGATCCTTTCCCTTGTCAAAAAAGGATTCATCGATTCTTCTTTTATTGGGCTTGATTTTACTCCGATTGCTGCCAATACTTCACACAATAACTCGAAATCTTTTCGATTCAATAAATTTAAGCCCGACCACCCGCCAAAAATAGATACCGACGGCAAACTTGGGGGACATACCGCATCCAATCAAGCCAATGAAAAGAAATATCAATTCTATTGGGGGTACAAAACTCATGTCCTTGTCAAATCCGGTCTGCGAAGCTGGTCTTGCGATGTGGAAAGCAGGTAAATTTTCTGATCATGGTCGTACCCGCCAGAAATTTTGCTGCCCATTAAAAAGTTCCAAGGATACCGACTGCCCTTGCCACCACAAAAATTTTTATAATGGTAAAAAACATCGTGGTTGTACAAAGTACATTACCATCTCCGACGATTTACGGCTTTCGGTTGACCGAAGCAGCAAATCCTTTAAAAGGACATATTCTCTTAGGACAGAATGTGAGCGTTACAATTCCCGTTTTAAACACACTGGTCAGGAACGGATGTGGGTAAGGAATAAACACTCAGTGACAAATTTAGCTACCCTTGCACACCTTACCCCTTTAGTGGTTGCTGTTGTTGCCATCACAAGGAAACCCAAGTTATCTTATCATAAATTAAAGTCAATAAAACGAACGATTTAATCTTTGTTGTCATCTATCTTCTGATTTTTCGTAGGTTTTGAACTTACGTTTGTTTTGTTATGCCATAAATTCTCTATTTTTTAATTAAAAAAATAAACAGCCAAATCCTATTTTTTAAGCAATGAGTTTTGCACATCTCTAATATTCCATCTATAAATATCTTAACATCCAGCATTCTTTTTGTCAACTGCTGCTCTTTGGCGTGCCAATTTTTTTCCTTGCAATCCGATGTTTCTGTGGAGTGAGCGTGATCTCCGAAACCACCATGCCCTCCCTGGCCGTAAGTACAGCACGCACTGCGGCGGAAATATCCGACGGTAAAAGAGCGTACTCCTCCCCCTCCTCCGCCTCAAAATCCGCATTGCGGTAAAGGTTGCTCTTTGTCATATCCGGGTGAATGCAGGTGAGGTGAACCCCATATTTACGCGCCTCGTCGAACAGACTCTGCGAAAACATACTTAGCCCCGCCTTGGTCGCCCCGTAAGCGCAGCCATGGGGACTGCTCTTTTTTGCAGTGACAGAAGAAATTTGAATAATATGTCCCTTTGTTTCTTTCAGATCGCGCAAAAGCATCTGACATAACAGCATTGGCACTTCCAGATTGACCATTACCATCTCGTGCAGCATTGCAGGACTTAATTCCTCATGCAAACCAAAATAGGCTACTCCTGCATTATTAACCAACAAAGAAACTTTCCTATTTTTCTTGATTTCCCGAACTTTTTCGATAAGCAGACCGGTTTGCATCAGGTTTAATTCTATTGGATGAAACCGCACATCCTGTGGTAAGGACAAGTCGGATCTAAAATTCCTTCCAAAGCCAAAAACTTCGTAGCCAAGCTCCAGCAATTCTTTTGCGATAGTCTTTCCAATTCCACTTGATGCGCCAGTTACAATTGCAGTTTTCATATAATACTCCGTTCCACATAAAAAATTATTACAGAGTGTAAATATTCTCTGCCGGAATCCATTCTTTTAGACAATCCTGTGCAAAAGAAATCATTTTTTTACTCCTCTTCCCATAATTACAGATATGATCTTCATTGGTAAATGGATACTGCAAGATCGCAGAATTTGGTCTTGTCTTGCGCATTTTCTTTAAATAACTGTCCGAAATACGGAATACACCAATGCTTGCATCCTGTATAGGAATTCCACAAAGTGCCTCCTTTACCTGCACAAAAAATTTGCCGTAAATTGATTCAAAATCCGGTATGGCAAGCAGAGGATCAAAGCAAAGCCTTATGGGAAATCCCGCGCGGTGTGCCTCTCTAACGGTCAAGAGTCGTTTAGAAAGCGGCGGGGTGCGATGTTCAAAACGAGAGATCACCTCGTCCGGCGAAAGTGTGTAAGCCATAATACTGCGGGAGAGAGTATCTTCTGCGATCCCCACCGCAAAAGAGGCGGGAGAGATGGCACTTTTTGTTCGGATCTCCGTGGTTAAATTCTCCCACTCTGTTGCAAAGTCGAGATAGCGGGAGATAAATCCCGTCATTTTTTCCAGTGCGGGCAGATCGGTATCATAGGAAATACAAAGATAAATTGGATGTTTTGCTAAATTCTTAGCCAACTCCGCAAAATAGTCCTCCTGATTGACAAAAAGTACAAGATTAGCTGAGGTGTACATTCCCTGAAGATAACAGTATTCACAGTCAAATGGACAATTCATCGCAAAGGAGGTATAATAAAAATATTGATTTCCAAAATCCTGACAAAACGGCGCGCCCGGATAGAGAAAATTGCCATGTTTTACGGCAAGAATTAGCGCGGGGCTATATTTTTGCGCCATAAAATTTTGGTGGGTGCGCCCGAACAGATCCATATAATGATCAATTTCGATTATGGAACTGCTGCTTGCGTACAATTTTATCAGATCTTGCGCAATGGGGTAGGAAAATGCTTCATGCTCAATATAGATATGGCTATATGGCGGATAAATAATATTCATAAAGTTCTCCAAGATATTGTAATCCCTCCTTTTTTGTCCAGTATGGCGTTTCAAGCAGGGTGGCAAGTAATTTTTTCATTGAATCCACATAGGGAATTTCAGACAGCGTCAGATAGAGCATAAGCTGGCGCAGATGCAGACTGCTTGCCGTTGAAAGGTGCAATGCAGTGCATAGCCTGGTAAAAAGAATTTCTCCCTCCGGGATAAGCATCGACTTGCGAAAGTGATTGGTCGAAAAATTTTTAAAAAAATCATTTAGCTGTGCAAGCCAGGGCTCTAAGACAGGAAGAATGGACACAATATTATCCGTTATCCTTCTCCGCCTTTCCTCCATACTCAGTTCAAGAAGCCCTGTGAGCGGATCAGAAATCACTTTGACAAACAAAAGCCTTTCGCAGGAAAAATAGGGAATCGCTGCCTCATAAACCCCTGCGGCTTCCATATCGTAAAGAAGTAAAGGTTCCGGAAAATAATCGAATTTTCTTTCCGGAGGTTTTTGTATTACCTGTATTTTTGCTTCGGTAATTACCTCTGCCTCCTGAAACGGACAGCGAAATAAAAGTTCTGGGTAGCGGACACGCCCGGACGCACCTTCTGTAATCTTGGAAATAATAAATGCCTCCCCTAATTTTTCCTCCAGGATACAGCCCGCACAGCCGACGGAAAGCAGAAAATCCTCATCCTGCGGCGGGAACGCCGTAAGTACTGAAGAGAGTGCTGTCGCCGCGCGCAGTGCTCCCGGTCTTGTAATTAAAAGCATTGCTTCCTCCCCAATAAAAAGTTCAAAATGGGGAAAATCCGTTTTTCGCTTCAGACGGTATTTTTCTAAGAAGGGTAAGGCTTCCTCATATAATGCGGTTACAATATAAAACATAGATATCCTTTCTAATATGCAATCAAGTCGGGGAAGTATAAAAAACTGCTGCAAAATAGAATCATCTCTATTTTGCAGCAGTTTTTTGCCTCTTTCACGCGATAAAATAATCATTAGCCAATCTTAAACTGGCGCATATCTGCATCGAGAAGCCCCGCAATATCCTTTAAGGAAGATGCATTGTTTGCAATATCTTCGATAATGGATGCAATCTCAGTGACTGATGCAGATGTCTCCTGCGTGCTGGCCGCATTCTCCTCGGCGATCGCTGTAAGATTCTGGACAACATCGATCACGGTATTTCTTGCATTCTGCATCTCCTGTGTAGCGTCCGCGATATTCTGAACTCCTGCAAGAGTATCATCAATCTCACGCTTCACTTTGCTTACGATCGTACTCGCGCTGATTACCTTGTTGTTCTGCTCATCCATAATCTCCTGTACTTCATTCACAGTGCGCACAGCAGTTGCAGTATCTCCTAAGAGGGAGGCAATAATCTGCTCGATCTGGTTTGCAGACTGGTTGGACTGCTCCGCAAGTTTCTGGATCTGGTTTGCAACAACAGCAAAGCCCCTGCCCTGCTCTCCTGCGCGTGCTGCCTCGATCGACGCATTTAACGAAAGGAGATTGGTTTCCTCCGCAATCGCGGAAATCAAGGTGGTTGCCTCGCGGATCTTCTGCGCTGACTCATTTGTTGTATTGGTCTGCTTGTAAATAATATGGACTGCATCTACAGCCTTGCGGTTGATATCGCCAAGTTCTGCGAGTATTCTCGTCGCGTTTTCGCTCGCGTCCGCAATACCCTGCGACTTGCCATTCAAGGTAGTAACTTCACTTGAAGTCGTGTTGATCATATCACCCATCGCCACAACATTCTCCGTCGCGGTCTGCGTTTCATCTGCCTGTGAAGTTGCACCGGAGGCAATATCGCCAACCGCCTGCTCCACCTGGCTGACCGAATTGATGGTCTCCTGTGTATTCTTATCGAGGGATTGAGCCGCCTCCATCAGGTAAAGACTTTGTTTTTGAAGATCCCCCAGCACGATTGCAAGTTTATCAGTAAGCTTTGTGATCGCACGGCTCATCTCACCAGTCTCATCCCTGCGCTTGCAGAGTGCGCGCTGTGTATCATCGGTTGTCAGATCCAGCTCTCCAAGTTTCTCAATAACTTTCGTGATCAGGGCAATTGGCTTGAGTGCTCTGATAATTGATACAAATGCTAATAAAGAGCAGGCAATAAGTGTAATGACTGCGCCAAATATGCTCTGCTTAATCATGCCGTACATCGGTGCAAGAATCTCATTTTCCGCTGCGGTAAACACTAAGATAAAGTTCATACGGTCACTAATATAATAACCGGTAAACCGCGCATCCCCATCAATTTCATAGCGAACAACTTCCGCCGGCGGCTTGATGCCCGCAGCCATCTCCCGTACAAGATCCGCCACAACATCGTTGTTAACTGGCTGTCCCTGCTCCGTCGGATGATAGCGCATAATCCCCTGCCGATCAACGAGATATACATAACTTGTATCTATTCCCGCAATACTGGCACCCTTTAGAATAGCTTCTACTGTACCATCCTTATACATCTCATCCCCAACGCGATCATAGAGCAGCTGTATTGTTTTTCCGTAGGACTTTGCCATATCAAATATGTAGTTCTTGTTCACACTCAGCATATTGTTCCGCGTTAACGGGATGACAACCGCAAGATTTACAATTGTCGCTAAAAGCACGGAAATATTGATAATCAATAAAATTCGTACTTTTAAAGAATGAATCCCTCCGCTTTCCTTTACCATTCCATTTCCTTCCATTACCTCGTCTCCTATCTGCATGTTTTTGTGATCCGGCAAACTACTCAGCTCCTCTTTATTAAAACTGCCGGATAGCATCCACATTATTATCTTACCACTTCCCCGCTGAAAATGCAAGAAAATAGTTACATTTCACCTGAATTCCAAAAACTGGCCATCCTGGAAAATACAAGGGCTGCCTGAATTTTTCAGACAGCCCAACCGCAGTATGCTAACGATGAAAGTGCCTTCGTTTTGCCGTACCGATTAGCCTGCTGCCTTTGCCGCTTTAATCTGTTCCGTCAAAACTGGCAGGATTTTGTTTAGATCGCCTACAACACCATAATCTGCCACGGAGAAAATCGGAGCCGTATCATCCTTGTTGATGGCAACGATAATATCGGATTCCTCCATTCCCGCGAGATGCTGGATTGCGCCGGAAATACCGATCGCGAAATATACATGAGGGCGCACGGTCTTGCCGGTCTGACCCACCTGTAAATCCTTTGGCTTCCACCCCGCATCCACAACTGCACGCGAGCAGCTTACAGTTCCGCCGATCGCTTCCGCCAAATCCTCAAGGAGCTTGAAATTCTCCGCGCTGCCGACACCGCGGCCGCCGGATACCAAGATCTTCGCATCCATAATATCCACCGTGTCCGTCACCGCTTTTACAATCTCAAGGATCTCAACATACTTGTTATCCGGGGTAAAGCCAGGGTTGAACTCCTCGACATTTGCCTTCACTCCCGCCTGTCTTGCGCGCTTTTGCATAACGCCCGGGCGAACGGTTGCCATCTGCGGACGGAAATCCGGGCAGGCGATCGTTGCAATTGTGTTTCCGCCGAATGCCGGACGAGTCATCAAAAGCTGGTTATGTTTTGTCTCCTTGCCCGGAACTGGATTGATTGGGAAATCACCGATCTCAAGCTGTGTACAGTCCGCTGTAAGACCTGTATGTATCCTTGCGGATACTCTTGGTCCCAAATCACGACCGATCGCAGTCGCGCCGACTAACATAATCTCCGGTTTATATTTCTCAATCACAGAGGAGAGCGCGTGTGCATACGGCTCTGTCCTGTACTCTTTCAATTCTGGATCATCTACAACAATGACCTTATCTGCTCCGTATTCCGCAAGTTCATCCGCGAGATCTCTTACATTGCTACCCACCAAAACAGCAGTTACCTGCGTGTCAAGAGCTTCTGCAAGGTCTTTCCCCTTGCCGATCAACTCAAACGCAATACTATTGATAACGTTGTCCACCTGCTGTGCGAAGACATACACGCCCTTATATTCTTCTAAACCCATTGTTCCGCCTCCATTTATCCACAATATTAAATGACATGCTTCTCTTTAAGCTTGCCGGTAATATAGCTTGCCGCTTCCGCTGGGTCAAGCGTCACCATCTCGCCGTTGCCCTTCCTTACCTTATCAGAAGCTTTTGCGATCTGCGTCGGGGAACCTTTAAGACCTAAGTTGGAGTCCTCGACACCCTTTAAGTCCGCTCTGCCCCACACGGTAATCTCCGCCTTGTACGCATCAAAGATCCCGCCCGGTGTCATGTATCTTGGCTCATTTAACTCTGCGAGTGCTGTAATTAAGCAAGGCATCTTTGCCTTTAATACATGGTATCTGTCATCGAACTGACGTTCTACAATTACAGAGTCGCCCTCCACTTTTAATTTCTGAGCATAGGAGATAACCGGAATATTTAAATGTTCGGAAATCTGCGGACCAACCTGTGCGGTATCGCCATCGATCGCCTGACGACCGGTGATGATAAGATCATACTCCATATTGCGAAGCGCGCCGGAAAGTGTCTGGGAGGTCGCCCAGGTATCCGCGCCACCAAGTACACGGTCAGTAACAAGCACACCCTTATCCGCACCCATCGCGATCGCCTCGCGAAGTACTTCCTCTGCTTTTGGCAGACCCATAGTAAGCACTGTAACTTCCGCGCCGTACTCATCCTTTAATCTGAGTGCGGCCTCAAGTCCCGCCTTGTCGTCCGGGTTCATAATGGTCATCATGGAAGCCCTGTCAAGCGTTCCGTCCGGATTGAACTTTACGCCGCCCTTTGTATCCGGAACCTGCTTAATACAAACAACGATTTTCATTGTATTTTCACTCCTTATTTTATATTTGATATGGCACAGCCTGTTTATTTCAACAATGCGCCGCTGATCACCATGCGCTGAACTTCACTGGTACCCTCGTAGATCTCGGTGATCTTCGCGTCGCGCATCATGCGCTCTACCTCGTACTCCCTTGTGTAGCCGTAGCCGCCGTGCAGCTGAACCGCCTTTGTGGTGACCTCCATTGCCATCTCCGCCGCGTAAAGCTTTGCCTGAGCTGCCTCAACACTGTAGGAAGTCTTATGATCCTTCGTGTACTGATCCTTCATGCGGGCAGCACGATAAACAAGGAGCTGTGCAGCCTGCGCCTGTGTCGCCATATTTGCAAGCTGGAACTGGGTGTTCTGGAATTGTGCGATCGTGCGTCCAAACTGTTTTCTTTCCTTTACGTAAGCGACCGTGCGGTCAAGTGCGCCCTCACCAATACCAAGTGCCTGTGCCGCAACGCCGATACGCCCACCGTCGAGCGTGTGCATCGCGATACCGAATCCCTTGCCCTTCTGACCTAAGAGATTCTCCTTCGGGATACGGCAGTCCGTAAAGATCAGTTCATAAGTGGAAGATCCGCGGATACCCATCTTCTTTTCCTTCGTGCCGAAGGTAAAGCCAGGCGTTCCCTTCTCCACGATAAACGCGGAGATCTCCTTGGAGGTTCTGCCCTTTTTCTCCACCGTGCCAGTCACTGCGATCACAATATATACATCCGCCTGCTTGCCATTTGTAATAAAAATCTTGGAGCCATTCAACACCCATTCGTCGCCGTCAAGCACTGCCTTTGTCTGCTGTCCCTGCGCATCCGTACCGGCACCCGGTTCGGTCAGACCAAATGCGCCAATCTTTCTGCCGCTTGCCAGATCGGGTAAGTATTTCTGCTTCTGCTCTTCCGTGCCGTAGGTTAAGATTGGGTCACAGCACAGAGACGTATGTGCAGATACAATAATAGAAGTTGTTCCACAAACTTTGGCAAGTTCCTCCACGCACATTGCGTAGGTTAAAACATCGCAGCCCTGACCACCGTACTCCTTCGGGATCGGGATGCCAAGAAATCCTGCCTTTGCCATTTTCTTCACAGTCTCAACCGGAAATTCCTCGGTTTCATCCACCTCGATCGCAAGAGGCTTTACCTCTTTTTCAGCGAATTCCCGAAACAGGGATCTCGCCATTTCATGCTCTTTACTTAACGTAAAATCCATGATCTTCATTCCTCCATAAAATTATTTACATTTGCAGGATCTATAGATCTGGCATTAAATAATTGCCAGATCTATAACCCTCCGGGGGATGCGCACTCGCACGAATCAGTAAATGTCGCAAGCGACCGTGCTCGGCGCAGATGGCAATAATTAATTGCCATCTATATATGTCAAATTTACCGACATAAATCCTGCCTAAACTAAGTTTTGTTTTGTGCCAGATTATTTCGCGTAATCGTAGAAGCCCTTACCGGTCTTCTTTCCCAGTTTGCCTGCGCGCACCATCTTGCGAAGCAGTGGGTGAGGGCGATATTTCGGATCGCCAGTTTCGTTCTGCAATACTTCCATAATCGCAAGAACAATGTCAAGACCAACGAGATCGCCGAGCGCGAGAGGTCCCATCGGATGGGATGCGCCAAGTTTCATCGCCTCGTCGATATCCGGTACACTTGCAATGCCATCCGCGTAGATGCCGATCGCCTCGTTGATCATCGGGATGAGAATGCGGTTTACGACAAAGCCCGGAGCTTCCTTTACTTCTACTGGAGTCTTGCCGATCTCTGCCGCGATGGACTTAATCTTCTCCACAAGCTCCACAGGAGTATTCTCACCTGCAATAACCTCAACTAATTTCATGCGATCTGCCGGGTTGAAGAAATGCATACCGATCATCGGACGGTCAAGACCTGCGCCGATCTCCGTGATGGAGAGGGAGGAGGTATTTGTTGCAAAGATGCAGTCCGGCTTTACGATATCCTGCAATTCCTTGAAGGTAGTCTTCTTGATCTGCATATTTTCTGGTGCTACCTCAATCACAAGATCACAGTCCGTGCAAATGTCTTTAAGACCAGTCACAATCTTTGCAGCAATGGCATCCGCCTTCTCCTGCGAGATCTTTTCCTTGCCGACAAGGAATTTAAGGTTCTTTAAGATTCTGGTCTTGCCGCCGTCCGCAAATTCCTGCTTGATATCGCATAAGCATACTTCGTAGCCGTCCGTCATTGCAAATGCCTGCGCAATCCCAGCACCCATCGTGCCCGCGCCGATAATACCTACTTTCATTCTTTTAATCCTCCTATTTTTAGTTTCGTATGCGCCCTTACAGTACCAAATACGGGGAATAAATTTCTGTTTACTTACGTTCACATCAATTTATTTCGGATACTGTCCGGGCACATACTGATTTTAGTTCCGCAGAAATCCCTGCACAGTGCCTCTTTTCGGTTTTCTGCTGATTTTTAGTTCCGTATATACGGATTTTTATTTTTTAACAATTTTTAAATGGAACTACTTTCAGCTTCTTTTCCTTATCCTTCTCAAGGAAATTTGCCATTCCCGCTTTTTGATCTTCCGTTTCAAAGCAGTCGCCAAAAAGTTTTTCCTCGACTACGATCGCTGCATCCATATCCACCTGCAAGCCCTCGTTAATCGCTTTCTTACAATTTCTCACTGCAATCGGTGCGTTTGCTGCAATAGTTCCGGCAAGTTTCTTTGCTGCTGGGAGCAACTCTTCAAGCGGATATACATTGTTTACCAGACCAATGCGATAAGCCTCGTCCGCCTTGATATTGCGCGCACTGTAGATCATCTCCTTCGCCTTGCCAACGCTTACAATGCGCGCAAGCCTCTGAGTCCCGCCAAAGCCCGGCGTAATGCCAAGGCCTACCTCCGGCTGACCAAATACTGCATTTTCTGAGCAGATACGGATATCACAACTCATTGCAATCTCACAACCACCACCCAGCGCGAAACCATTTACTGCCGCGATCACCGGGATTGGGAAGGTTTCTAATCTGCGGAACACATCGTTGCCCTTCTTGCCGAACGCTTCACCCTCAGCCTTTGTCAGTGTACTCATCTCACCGATATCCGCGCCTGCGACAAAGGATTTCTCGCCCGCGCCCGTCAAGATTACCGCGCGCACTACATTTAAATCAACTGCGTCAAGTACCTCCGAAAGTTCGTCAAGCACCTGGCTGTTCAACGCGTTAAGTGCCTTCGGGCGATCGATCGTGATCGTCGCCACCGCACCCTCCGCCTCATACTTAATAAATTCCATCTCAGACTCCTTATTTTAAGTTCCGTAAAATCCCTTTAATTGTTTTATTCTTCAACCTTTACGATTGTCGAGCAGCCCATACCGCCGCCGATGCAAAGTGTTGCCAGACCAGTCTTCGCGCCCTTTGCCTGCATCTCATAGAGAAGCGTAACAAGAATGCGGCAGCCGGAAGCACCAACCGGATGACCGAGAGCGATCGCACCGCCGTTTGGATTGAGCTGCTTATCCACATCAATGCCAAGATCTCTTCCAACGGCAACGGACTGTGCTGCAAATGCCTCGTTCGCCTCGATAATGTCAAAATCTTCAATCTTCATGCCAGTCTTTGCAAGTACTTTCCTTGTTGCAGCGACCGGACCAATTCCCATCACTTCTGGGCGAACACCTGCAAGCGCGCCAGCGACAAAGGTCGCCATCGGCTTTACGCCAAGCTCTTTTGCCTTCTCCTCGCTCATCACAACGATCGCAGCCGCGCCATCATTGATACCAGAAGCATTTCCTGCGGTTACAAAGCCATCCGGATTAATCGGGCGCAGCTTTGCAAGTCCCTCTATCGTGGAGCCAGGGCGCGGACCTTCATCCACCTTAAACTCGACCATTTCCTTCTTTTTCTTTACCATAACCGGAACGATCTCTTTCTCGAACGCGCCAGTCGTCTGCGCAGCCTCCGCTTTCTTCTGGCTCTTTAACGCGAACTCATCAAGTTCTTCGCGGGTCAATCCCCACTCACGGCAAATATTGTCCGCCGTCATAATCATATGGTAATCATTGAACGCATCCCAGAGTGCGTCCTTAATCATGGTATCTACTAAAGTACCGTTGTTCATGCGGTAGCCAAAACGTGCCTGTGGCACAGCATATGGTGCCATTGACATATTTTCCATACCACCAGCTACCACAATGTCAGCGTCCCCTGCCATAATCATCTGCGCTGCCTGATTGACGCAGTTAAGACCTGAGCCGCAGACTACATTCATCGTCACTGCTGGCACTTCGATCGGAAGTCCCGCCTTGATGGATGCCTGGCGTGCTACATTCTGACCGAGTCCAGCCTGAATTACGCAGCCCATGTACACCTGATCCACCTGATCTGGCTTAACACCCGCACGGTTTAACGCTTCCTTAATCACGATCGCGCCGAGTTCCGATGCCGGTGTCGTACTTAAAGAACCGCCCATTGTACCGATCGCAGTACGGCATGCGCCTGCTAAAACAACTTTTTTTGACATTTTTTTGTCCTCCTTTTACTATTATATCTTTACAGAGATTGCATAAAGAACTATGTTAATAGCATACCACCTTTTGCGCCGCTTGTCAAATTTTTATCAATCTTTTTTCTTCGCTAATTTTCCTCCTAAGATATCCGCATACCTACGTTGATTCAAGAATTTCAAAAATAATTTTTTTCTGAAAACTTATACCTCATAAACTCTGTAATCAATCTCACCGTCCTCCCCCACCTGCATTAAAATATAGGTCGGTTTTCGCCTCTCCTGCCTGGGAAGGGAAATACTTCCGGGATTGATCACCTGCACGTCATCTCTAAAATCTACACAGGGACAGTGTGTATGCCCAAACATCACCGTGTCCGCACCGAGTGCCTTCGCGCGCTGAACTAAGCGTTTTGTGCCGTTATAAACCCCGTAACCATGTCCATGTGTCAGCCAGATAATATGTCTTCCTTCCCGGATGGTAAATTCCCCCGGCAGCTCAGTAAAAAAATCATTGTTGCCCGCCACCATATCAACCGTGCAGCCAAACAGTGCTGAGATATAGTCCTGATCTCTCGCTACATCCCCCAGATGAATAATATAGTCCGGTTTTTTAAGTTTTTTTTGCAGCCGATCCAGATATAAATATTGTCCGTGAGAATCACTGATCACAAGAATTGTCTTTTTTACCTTCAATTAAAAATTCCCTTCCCCATCCGCGCAAAGAACTTCCTTCTTTATCGCCAAAAGTGCCTTTGCTCTGTGGCTGATTTTATTTTTTTGTTCCATGGTAAGCTGTGCTGTCGTCAGATTAAACTCGGGTACAAAAAAGATCGGATCATAGCCAAAACCATTTTCTCCCGCCGGTTCATATGCGATCCGCCCCTCGATCGTCGCTCTTCTTATCTCGCTTTTTCCATCCGGGAAAACAATGGCAATTGCGCAGACAAATCGCGCAGTGCGTTCGGTCTCCGGAACATCCTTTAATTTATCAAGAATGTATTGGTTCTTGATCTTATAGGAAGTCTCTTCCCCAAGAAATCTTGCGGAGTAAATACCGGGTGCCTTCCCAAGAAAATCCACCTCCAGTCCCGAATCGTCCGCCATCGCAATTTCTCCGGAATATTCTGCCACTGCGCGCGCCTTGATCAGAGCGTTCTCCTCAAAACTTGTTCCATCCTCCACAATATCCACCAGAACTCCTGCTTCATTCATCGAGAGTACCTCATAGGGAAGATCCTTAAAAATTTCATGAATCTCTTTCATTTTTCCTTTATTTCCCGTTGCAAATATAATCTTCTTCATCCGCTTCACTCCTCTTTCATTTCGTTATCTCCGCTATTTGTCTGTGCTTCTAGTTCCCCGTAACTGCGCAAAAGTGCATGATAAAGTGCTTGTGCTATATTTTGCCGGGTTTCCGACTGAATCAGACGCTGCAGATCAGAAGAATTTGATAAAAAACCGACTTCCACCAGAGCAACTGGCACTTCCGCATATTTTATAATAGTCAAATTATGTTCTCTTGGAACAAGCCCTCTGTTGAATAATCCCACCCATTCTTCCATCTCCTCCGAAAGAATCTGTGCAAACCGCCCGGAAGTCATCCCTTCCGCTCCATCCCATCTTGAATCATAGAGAACTTCCGTGCCATGCAATGAGCGTGTATCATTTGAATTGCAGTGGACGCTAAGGAAAAAATCTGCCTCAACATCGTTTGCCAAATCCACCCTCTGATGCAGTGATGGTTTCCAATCCGTTGTTCTGGTATAATACACTTTTATATCTTCCTGCGTATCAAGCAGTTCCTTTAAGCGAAGCACAATATCTAAGTTGAGTTCTTTTTCCATATGCTCCCTGCCTGCAATAATCGTTCCCTCATCCACTCCGCCATGTCCCGCATCAACCACCACAATCTTTTTGTATACTTCCTTTGGTCTGATCAGCGCGATATAGTAATTCCATTCATCTTCGTAGAGTTCATACACATATGTTTTATTTAAAGTAAATAAAAACGATTGAGTAAAACTCCCATCCAAAGCGGTTTCAACATTTGTCTCAATTGCTTTGACCACATCATTTCGCCACGGATAATACGGATCAGACGGCGAAATGGGTGTTGGGGTCGGGCTTATTGTTGGTGGGATCACCTTCCCGCCCAAAGGGGTTGGGGTCGGTGTCGGAGTTGGGGTTGAAGTCGGCGGTGTCCCATAATAATACGTATCTTTCGCAATGCGCTCCACCTGGTCATCGGAGTAGGGAGTGCCAAACAGCCCTCTTATTGTCACGCGCAATTGTCTTGTCGCGGGCAGTTCTTCCAGCCAGATTGTCGCGTTTTTGCAGTCTTTTTTTTTCTCCAGCACGATTACATCCCTATCCTTTAACTGACGCGGCAAAGAGGCGTTCTTCGCGCCAGATATTTCGTCCCAGACCGGGGGGAGCGGGTCGATTGCATCTGGCTCAACTAAAGCAGCAAAAATTCCGGTGACCGGACTTGCTGGTATGGGAGTCATTGTCTGCGCCATTTCCTGCGACAATTTTAATTCCTCTAAGGATAGAGTCGCCAGTGCTTTTACCAGATTGTTTTGTGCTCCCTGCGTCCGCTGAAAATAATTTGAAAAAAGAATGCAAAGACCTAAAAATACAAAACTTCCTAGTATCATTTTTTTTAACAATTTATCTTCATGCAATATACTTCTCCTCCATTTTACAATGCTATAAGTATAATCCTTTTCTTGATTTTATTCAATAGGCAATTTTCACCGAAATTTTTTGTGATTTTTATTTACAGTACAAAAAAGGGCAGCATTATAAAATGCTGCTCTTTTGTTGAATCCAAATTATTGAACGCCGGTACTTCCAATACCTCCTCTGTCCTTTCCAGAAAGTGCCCCCACCTCGTCAAAAATAAGTTTTGGCTGGTTTTTCACAATGCGAAACTGACAGATCCGATCGTTTTTGTGAATGATCGTATCGCGCAGCGCGTAAGCTGGCATATACCACCAGTCATTTGCACCACAATAAGAGTGATCCACAATTCCAGTATGGTTCGTCTGAATAATGCCAAAATTTTTGTAGGTGCTACTGCGTGGTACAATATGCGCCTCATACCCTTCAGGCAGCTGCATTGCCACCCCTAACGGAATCAATTGAAATTCTCCTTCCGCCATCTCTACCTCTTTTGCTGCACGCAGATCAATCCAATCAGATTTTCCATCAATATAGCAAAGACGTTTGATGGTATCGTCCAGATACTGAATTTGTATGGTTTCCATAACCCTTCCCTCTAATCTTCGTAATAAAAGTTAGTTTCATCACCTTTAAATCCATCAGAAGTACAGGATTACATCTCCTTTAAAAACGCCTCGTAGCCGCGCATTGCCTCATATATATCCGCTTTGCTTGTAACCTCCCACGGCGCATGCATATTAAGAACAGGAACACCGCTGTCAATTACCTGCATATTGTACTGCGCCATAATATAGGCGATCGTTCCGCCGCCTCCCTGGTCTACCTTGCCAAGCTCCGAAGTCTGGAACATAACATCGTGCTTTTCGAGTGCTGCGCGGATCGCTGCCATAAACTCCGCATTTGCATCATTGCACCCGCCTTTTCCGCGAGATCCCGTATATTTGTTAAACACCAGACCATGAGCAAAATAAGCTGTATTTTTCTTTTCATTTACCGCAGGATAATTCGGATCAAATGCTGCGGAAACATCGGAGGAGAGCATTACAGAGTTTGCCAGTGCCCTTCTCACTTTAAGTTCTGAATAATCTCCCATACGCTCCATCAGTTCTGCTACTATATTTTCGAAAAATTTCGAATGCATACCAGTCGCGCCAATGCTGCCAACCTCTTCCTTATCTACAAGAATGCATACCGCCGTGCGATCAACCTCTTTCATATGGAAGAGTGCGAGCATCGAAGTATACGCGCAGACGCGATCGTCCTGCCCATACCCGTATACCATGCTGCGGTCAAGACCATAATCCCTTGCCTTTCCGGCGGGAACAACTTCTAATTCCGCGGAGATAAAATCCTCTTCCTCCACTCCATACTGCTCCTTCAACAGAGCAAGCACATTTTTCTTGACTGCTTCCTTCTCCTCACCGGCAAGCGGAATGCTTCCGATATTAACATTTAAATCTTCGCCCTCAATCACTTTGCTCGCAGTCTTCTGCATCTGATCTCCCGAAAGATGTACTAAAAGATCGCTTATGCCAACTACAGGATCGTCATCTTTCTCTCCGACAGACACTTCTACTTTTGTACCGTCCTTCTTTACAAATACGCCATGGATGGCAAGCGGCAATGTAACCCACTGATATTTCTTTATCCCGCCATAATAATGCGTGTCGAGGAAAGCCATCTCCGTCTCCTCGTAGACTGGAATCTGTTTAATGTCAATGCGCGGTGAATCGATATGCGCACCGAGAATCTTCATGCCGTCTTCAAGCGGTCTTTTGCCCGCGATAAAAAGCACTACGACTTTTCCCATATTTACTGCATAGAGCTTGTCGCCCGGTTTTACTTTTTTTACTGAAAACAGATCTTTATATCCCGCCGCCTCTGCCTGACGCACCACCTCACTCACACATTCCCGCTCGGTCTTGCAGTCCGAAATAAATTTCTTGTAGCCCTCACTTACTTCAAAAGCTTCCTTTTTCTGCGCCTCTGTATATTTCAGCCATGCATTCCGAATCTTTTTTTCCTCTTTCTCCTTTGCAGCTCCTTTGGCTGCGGATTCTTTTTCTGCCATGATCATCCTCTCTTTCCGTCGGTTTGATTTTCAGCATTCACCGACAATTCGCGCTTTTTATTTTACCACATGAATTTCGAAATAGCAAATAATTTTTGTTTAATTTTCCGCGCTCTATTGTACTCCTCCCCTAAAATGCCCCTTTGTATATTCCATATTTTGAGGCAGTTCACTCTCCTTTAATATTTTGCAGACTTCCTCTTTGGATTCAAAAGTAAAATCATAGCGCAGTGCCGCCGGTACAAGTGATTTTATTTCCTCATCACCGATAAGTGCCAGACAATCCGGGCTATAAATTATATTGTAACAAAAACGGCAAAATTCTTTTACCGGAAGCTTTTTCTTTTTGCGATCGACTAGATATCCCTTATTCTGCCCCTTGGTATTTTTGCGCACGCACTGTGCTGAGGTCATAAGCGGGAGTCTGCCGTACACCGTAAGAGCCATATCGCAAAGACCAAGTGCCGAAAGTTCCTGCGCGTTTTCTTCATAGGGCGCAGTAAATTCTTCTACCCCAAGATCGCGAAAAAATTGTTTGGCGGGTTCATTCATTGCGTAGAGCATCGCATCCGCAACAAGAATTTTTCCCTTTTCCTGCGCGTGCCATTTTTTTGCAAACAGATAAAGTTCCTCATAGTTTTGCAGTAAATATCCATCTACTAAATCATCTAATAAAATATACTTCAACTCGGAAAAAAGATTGTAGGTTGCAGAGCGAAAAATACGCGGCATACGGCAGAAAAATTCTTTTTTCGCCTCTTTTGTGCGCGTGGCAGCAGTTATTATTTCCCCCGTCGGGAATGAGGAAAGATCATAATAGATTCGGCTCACCTTCTCCACATGAAGTGCTGCATCAAGCTGTTCTTTTGTCATCACCGATACATGGATGGACGGGACAGATGGCAAAATTTTTCTCTCTTTTTTAATTTCTTCTTTTGGAACATCCTGGCACTTTGTATGCTTTCTTCGAAAACTTAACAGAATCTTTTTTGCAAGAGCTTCCAGAGCCTCCCTGCGCATCACATTCAATGTGGATACCGGGATAAAAATATTTTCTGAGGCGGTAATCGAAAGCTTAGAAAAATAAAACGGAGTGTTTCCCGTTTTTTCCAATGCTGCGCGCAGACGCTCCTCGCCCATCGGCTGGTTCACGGCAGATTGCACAATATCTCCGGATACCCGAATAAAAGTATAATTTTCATCTTCCAGCACTCCTCTGCACACCAAAAGTTCTGCCTCCCTGCCCTCCTTTGCGATAAGTTCTCCGGAAATCGGAATCTTTACTTCCTTTTCAAGATATTCCCTTGAAATCTGTTGTAGCAGGGAATTATTTTTTGTTCGATAGACAAGATCCCCTTTTTTTACTGGAAGTCCTCTTGTAAACTTTGCCTCAAAATGCGTGCCCGCCATGCGCGCTTGCCCAAGCGTAAACTCATAAATTTTTTCTCCCCCCTGCCATTCTTCTCCTGCTTTATTTTCCTCCTTCATTTTTTTCTGGCTTTTCTGTCTTTTAACAGATGCATTCTCCCCCTCCCGAATCTCTAGCACATCCTGCGCATTAAGATTTTGTGTGCAGGAGAGAATCGCGGTATTTTCATGTACTTTCTCCACATTGCCCACAAAAACTCCGCTGTGATTTGGACGGGAAAACGCCATCATATTTGGATGATTATGGGTAGGATAATACCCCCGCGAAAAACCGCCCCGGTTATATAAATCCTGCATATCGGTAAAAGCTTTTTTTAGCACTTCGGGATGATTTCGATGAAATTCTCTATATTCGTCTTTTCCCAATTCAAAATAGCGATCTACTTCCCTGCGATAAGCAGCGGTTACCCCTGCGGCATACTCAAAACGCTTCATCCGCCCCTCAATCTTAAATGAATCGATTCCCGCTTCAATTAATTCTGGGATCATATCAAGTATGCAGATATCTTTCGGTGAGAGCAAATATTCCCCATCATATGGCAGTCGGCACGGCTGTGCGCAACGCCCCCGATTTCCCGAACGCCCACCGATCATGCTGCTCATCAAACATTGTCCGGAATAGCAGTAGCATAATGCCCCATGAACAAATGACTCAATTTCCAGTGAAGTATTTTTCCGCAAAAGTTTTAACTCCGCTAATTCTAACTCCCTCGCGTTGACTAGGCGCGTCACCGGATATCGCTCAAAACATTTTGCCCCCTCAGCCATCGTAAGTGACATCTGTGTGCTGGCATGGATGGGCAAGCCCAAAAAATGATCCGCAATAAATTTTAACACGCCCACATCCTGCACAATCACTGCGTCAATTCCCCATTGATAATATGGTTTTAAATAAGTGTAAAGTTCATCTATCTCCCCCGGCTTTAGAAGTGTATTTACGGTTAAATAAATATGCTTTCCATAGAGATGTACATAATCGATTGCCGCGCACATTTCATGCAGATCCAGATTATTTGCGTAGGCGCGCGCCCCAAAGCGTGTGCCGCCAATATAGATTGCATCCGCCCCTGCAGCGATCGCCGCGTACACCCCTTCCATAGAACTAGCCGGTGCTAAAATCTCAATCCCTCTTCTTTTTCTCTCTGCCATCTCTTCTCCATTCCTTATGATTTAGTGGCGTAATTCCTCTCCGCGTCTGTGTGTATAAAAAAGAAGACTGCCTGTTTTTGCGCGCAGTCCCCCTATTTTATGGAAGCTTTGTTTCAATCCACTCGCGGCAGTTAGGGGAAAGACAATTACATGGATTGTCTCATGGCGGTAGAGAGTAGCACTTTCACTCCGCCCACTACTGCCGTTAGAATTGTTCCTGCAATTCTTTCCCTACCTAAGAGGAAGGGGAATCTTTGTTGTTAATTGTTGAAAATTTCCCGCCCACCTCCGGTGGAAGCCACATTGTTTTTGTTTCTTTTTTTCCCCCCTCGATCAAAAGATCAACCCGCCTTTCCCTAGCTAGCTGTTCCGCCCCTTTTTTCGCTTCCTTTAACTCGGTTTCCAGGCGGATATTTTTCTTCTCCTCCTCATAAAATTTTTCCTTTGCCTGTTCTAATTCCTTTTCGCATTCCTCAAGCTTTGTCTGCAACGCAATTATCTCATGCCTTAAATCCATAATCTCATTGTCTTTTGTATCGCTGTCCGTTTCCTTATGCTTCATCAGAGCTTTCAGCTTAAAAAAATCATCAGCGATATTCAGCTGTATCAAAATATTCTGCGTTTCTTTATCAAAATAACGAAAATCTGCCTGTTGTGCCATCTGCGCACATTTATCGTTGAGATAGGAGGCCACCCTCTGCATATAATCATTGCTTTCATAGCCGCTCAACGTATATTTTTTCCCATTGATAATCACATCGGTATCCGTCTGTTTATTCATAATAACAGCCCCCCTTTGGTTTCAACAGCGGAAACCGTAACTTTTTCGTTTTGCTTACTTTGTATTTGCCAACATTATACCATGTCCGAAGAACATGGTGCCTCCAGCGGATGCGCATGATTTGCTTTGGAAACTTTCCTCCCTTCGGTCGGAAGCAAATCAGCCCAGTATAATATCGACAGATATTATACCATATTCTTCGAATAAATACAACTTCTTTGTTTTTTCTTCCTTTTTGCCTACGGTGCACCTGCGGGCTTTGCAACGCCAAGATGCCGATAGGCTAAATCCGTGACCATCCGTCCGCGCGGAGTGCGCACAATCAGACCGTTTTGCACCAGATATGGCTCATAGACCTCCTCTACTGTCCCGGCATCCTCCCCGATGGTGGTGGCAACGGACTCAAGCCCCACAGGGCGACCGCTAAAATTCTCCATCATTGCAGTTAAGATTTCCCGGTCAATGCGGTCAAGTCCAAGCCGATCAACCTCCAAAAGATCAAGTGCATATTCTGCTACCTGCTTTGTAATTTTACCATCATATTTCACCTGGGCAAAATCGCGCACGCGCTTTAGCAGACGGTTCGCCAATCGCGGAGTTCCTCGCGCTCTCCTGGCAAGTTCCGCCGCCCCCTCCTTTTCAATCTCCACTTTAAGTACACCCGCCGAGCGCAGAATAATTTCCTGCAATTCCTCCACAGTATAAAATTCCAGGCGGTTTACCACGCCGAAGCGATCGCGAAGCGGTGCGGTCAACATTCCGGCGCGCGTTGTCGCGCCGACCAAGGTAAATTTGGGCAGATCAAGGCGAATGGATTTTGCCGCCGCTCCCTTGCCAATCACAATATCGATCGCAAAGTCCTCCATCGCCGGGTAAAGTGTTTCCTCCACCTGACGGTTTAACCGATGAATTTCATCGATAAAAAGAATATCCCCCTCGTGCAAATTATTTAGGATTGCTGCCATATCCCCCGGCTTTTCAATGGCAGGTCCCGCGCTTGTTTTTAAATTTACCCCCATCTCATTCGCGATAATCCCCGCGAGCGTGGTCTTGCCAAGACCAGGAGGACCAAAAAAAAGAACATGATCTAACGGTTCTCCTCTCTTCTTGGCTGCCTCGATATAAATTTTCAGATTTTTTTTTGCCTTTTGCTGACCAATATATTCTGCTAATTTTTGCGGGCGCAGACTGCCCTCAATCTTTTCATCTTCCTCGGTAAATTCCGTGGAAATCGTTCGCCTCTCCATAAAAAACCTCCCCCGTCCGCCTATGCTTTCTTTAATGCTGCCCTCAACATCTCATCCACAGTCATTTTTTCCACTCCCTCCACACCATTTACCATATGCTTTGCCTGTGTGCCAGAAAATCCGAGTGCCTCCAACGCCTGAATGGTTTCTAATACCGCCTGCCGATAAGAATTTTTATCCTGCCCCTCCTTCTCTGCGCGCGAAAGTTTTTGTTCAAATGCATCTTCTAACCGGAACTTATCTTTCAATTCAAGAATCATTTTTTTTGCAGTCTTTGTGCCAATCCCCGGTGCTTTAGAAATGGTTTTTTCGTCTTCCGCCAGCACAGCAAAGCGCAGATCGTCCACTGAGAGCGCGGACAATATCCCGACTGCCCCCTTTGGACCTATCCCGCTCACCCCAATAAGCAGCCGAAAAGCTAACCGCTCTTCTCTCTCCAAAAAACCAAACAGCGACACACCATCCTCACGCACCTGCATATAGGTATAAAGCTTGACCTGTGTCCCACATCCCGGCAAATTTTCAAGTACTTTTCCCGGCACAATTACCTCATACCCGATCCCACCACATTCAATCACAACTGAATTTTCTGTTTTCTCCGCCAATTCTCCCCGGATAAATGCTATCATGTCCCCCCTCATTTCTCTGTGAATTTTCAGCTTCTATTATAGTCATTTTATCCGATCATCGTCAAGTATAAATATATTCTTATATTGGATATATTGTTCTGGATTGCAAATATTGCAAAAATAAACAAGGGGTGCATCTATGATTTTTCAATTATAAATGCACCCTAACTTTTTTGAATCGCCATATTTTTTATTTTTCTAAAATTTGTTTAATAGCACAAGCTACTTCATAAGCAAGATTGACAGGGACAGCATTTCCAATCATTTTATATGCGTTATTTATGTTCGAATAAATAAATTGAAAACTATCTGGGAACCCCTGTATTCTTGCAATTTCTCTAATTGTCATTCGTCTATACAAACTTTTCTTTTCTTCTACAAAACAACAAGTATTTTTCCCTATTTTAACCATTTTAGGTGCCTGCGGGTGAAGTTGACACTGCCGCCCTGATGCCTGTACAGTAAAAGCCTGTTCGTCCCATGACTTAACCCTGTTTCTACTCATAAAAATAGGAGAATATGCACCAATAAAATATTCGTTATTATTGATTGCCTGCGGATTATGTTGATTTTTCTCGCTTGCTGAAACTGCAGTTTCTTGTAAATCCCATATAATATCACGTAGGGTAATTTTATCTTCTGCTTTTTCTGTTGATCCATGGGGAAACACAAAGTCAACACCTAAATCTTTTCTAAAACCTATATAAAATACACGTTTTCTTTCTTGTGCAACTCCATAGTCTTTAGCATTCACAAGAGTGACAGAAACATTATAACCACATTTTTCAAACATGGATATAATGTTCTTCACTGCTTCTGAATGTCTGTTTGCCAACATACCACTAACATTTTCAGCTAAAAAAAATTTAGGTTGCTTATTTTGTAAAATGCGAATATATTCAAAGAAAAGCTGCCCTCTTTCGTCATTTATACCGCGTAAAGTTCCTGCTTCTGACCATGATTGACAAGGAGGACCACCTATAATTCCATCAATCCCATCTGGAAAATCAGCTTCTTTTATATTGCGAATATCCCCCTCTATCAAATGTGTTTGAGGATGATTTACTTTAAACGTTTCCCATATCGTTTTATCATACTCATTTGCTACAGAAATTTCAAATCCTGCTTTTTTAAAGCCTAAATCTAAACCACCACATCCACTAAAAAGACTTATCAATTTCATAATATCCCCCTTACATTTTTACATATAGTAGCTAATTAATTTTGCCTTATTGAGTTGAGCTGGGTTATCAGGATTTTTTACTTTTATGTTTGATATAGTCAATGCGGGAACTCTGTTTGCAAGTTGAAGCAATTCATCAATATTTGAAAAACTATTCCATTTTTTATCATTGATAATACACATAAATGTAAATTCTTTTGACATATCACGAGTATAAACATAGCTAAACACTTTCCAAGGATTTTCAATCCCCCACATCCCTCTGATGCGCATATATGTAATGCCAAGCGGATCAATTTTGTTGATGTGACCCAATTCTTTGCTTTCAGCAAAGTCAATCCCTGGAATAGCTTCAACCCCTGTTTTGATAATATTTTTTATGCGGCTATAACATTCGTCTGAAGCACAATAATCAAGCCCATAAACCATACATAAGTGTTTGAGGTGATTTTGTTTAACAACGCCGACAGCATAAATAATATCCTTTTCTGTCCAATCTTCAGCAGTTTTACATGCTGATGAAATCATAGAACTTGATGAAAGAACTGTATGTTTAGGGTAGCTACTATTTAAAGCAAGGGCAGCATTATCACTTTCGATCTTTTTGACCTCTATTGCATCACCGTGTTTTAACATGGCATCTGGAGGATTTGAATTATTGCCCAAATAAGAAAAAACAGAACTAATGCGTTCAAGCCGTTCTGTTCCTGACATACCAAAAGAATTTGAAAAAATATCTTTGATATATTCTTCTAAAGCATCCCCCATGCTGTTTGCTCTATTTCTGCCCTGACTATAATTGACCAATTGTGTTATAGGATTTTGAACAAGGTTTATAATAGCATTTATAATATTCATATATAAAATAACCTTTCTGTTTTTAATAGTTATTCTTATATACTATACCATAAAGTGAACTTGTTTGCAACCGTTTTGAAGAATTTTAGTTCTGAAGCTTAATTTTTTCTATAGCTTTATTTCTATTGAATGGTAATCCTCCCTACGAATAATTTTTTTATAAAATTTTTTTAGAATCAAAACTGGCTCTAAATTCCCGCCTTGACTTTTTCCCCGCCGTTTGATAAAATAAAAACACAAGAAAAAGGAGGGATTTTATGGCAAGAGAAAAAATTTCTACTGATCAAAAAAAGAGCATCGCAAGAATGGATTTGCATGGAGAACAATTTAGTCTTCTTTCAGATATTCTTGATGTATCAGAAACTACCGTGAGAAAGGCGGACAAAATGGGAAGGTTGTTAAACACCATTGACGTTCTAAATCATCAAATTGCTTCCTTAGAATATGCCAACCGCTCTAAGAATATCCAGATTATGATGTTGCGGGCACAAAAATCTGCACAGTCTCCAAAAAAATCAAAATCTAAATAATATGGATGTACCATACTCCAAATTTAAGAAGAATTTTCAAGTATAGAAAGCGGATATTTTTATATCTGCTTTTTCTTCTTTTTATTACAGAAACGAGGTTTTTTATGCTACATTTTAAACAAATCATTCCCTCTTTTAAAGAATGCTTTTCCGCATTTGATATCCCCACAGAAAAAGTATTGTTTTTTGATTCGGATCTCTTTGCCCTCCCCCGTCTGTTTGAAGGAGATTTTACCGTTGAAAAACTGGACTTGTTGTGTGAGCAGAACCAGGAGGAAAAATCGTCTTGCCTATGCAAGTTTCGCCTCAATACAAAATCGCATCTCCTTTTTTAAATATGATATTCTCCCCTCTCTCGCCCCTGATCGATTAAAAAATTGGGTGCGGATGCTGTTAAGATGGTTATTTGAGATTCCTGGCTCAATCGGGTAGAAGAGAGTTTCCGCTCAAAAAAAAACCCGGAAATCTATTGAATTTCCGGGTTAAATCATTACTCTGCAGTGGTAATGATTTTCTTTTTGTTGTACGAACCACAAGCCTTGCAGACTCTGTGCGGTACCATAAGTTCACCACAGTTGCTGCATTTTACTAAACCCGGAACGGACATTTTCCAGTTCGCTCTGCGGCTGTCACGTCTTGCCTTTGAATGTTTATTCTTTGGACAAATAGCTCCCATATCTTTCCACCTCCTTTTTATTCGCTCGCAAAATTCTTAAAAATATCCTGCACTGCCGCCATACGCGGGTCAATCACCGTCCGGTCGCAACCGCACTCCCCCGCATTTAAATCGGCACCGCAGACATTGCAAATACCTTTGCAATCTTCATTGCAGAGTATCTTGGTCGGAAATGCAATCAAAATTTCCTCAAAGACAAAGCGATCCACATCCAGCTCATAACCTAAGAGAAAGGACATCTCTTCCTCTGATTTTGAAAAATCAATCTCCAGAGTACGGCGTATCTCAAATGGAAACTCCACCTCCCTAAGACAGCGATCGCATGGAGCTGACAGGACATACTCTGCCTCAGCCTGCAATAAAACTCGCTTGGATGACGGACTTGTCATCGTCAACCGGACGGGTGTTTTTTTTCGTATCGGATAATCCACATCGTTTCTCTTAAATACGTCAAACGAAGTATTTACCTCAACTTGTACGGTTTCTCCTCTGCGGTTCATCACCTCTGCCAAGCTAATCAACATACTTTTCCCGCCTTTTGCGTATAAGTTATCCTTTTTGCGGACACAGCTTGTATTATACCGAACCCCGCCCGGTTTGTCAACTAATTTTTTTGGCGCGCAAATATACGCCCTTAGCTTCCCTTAATGTTGTCCGACAAGAGCTGCTGTATCCCTGGCAATTGCAAGCTCCTCATTTGTCGGAACCACAAGTACTTTCACTTTCGATGTATCCGTGCAGATCAATGTTTCTTTGGCACGCACATCGTTGCGGCTCCCATCAAGTTCAACACCAAGATATCCTAGATAAGAACATATCTGCGCACGGATCTTCTTATCATTTTCTCCCAATCCCGCAGTAAATGCAATTGCGTCCACCCCGTTCATCACTGCTGCATAGGCACCGATATATTTTGCCACACGGTACACAAAGACTTCGGTCGCTTCCTTCGCGCGCACATTGCCTTCT
This sequence comes from uncultured Lachnospiraceae bacterium, assembly GCA_910577165.1. Taxonomy (GTDB): domain Bacteria; phylum Bacillota; class Clostridia; order Lachnospirales; family Lachnospiraceae; genus RGIG4057. Next base: position 9,103 of record CAJTLX010000021.1, on the reverse strand, counting down.
CCCGCTGCTGCCTCCAGATCGCGAAAATCGCTTGAGACACCGGAAAGACCGTACACACCGGATTTTTTGTTGAGAAGATTCATTATTTCCTCTAAAGTTTTTCCCTCTTTTTTTGCGATAAACTCTAGGATTGCCGGATCGATATCGCCGGAACGCGTCCCCATAACCAAACCCTCAAGTGGTGTAAGCCCCATACTTGTATCCACGGAATTTCCGTTTAATACGGCACAGACGCTCGCGCCATTACCAAGATGGCAGACAATAATCCTCGAATCTTTGTAGTTAAGCCCAGCAATCGCTGCCGCACGCTCACTTACATAGCGATGGCTTGTCCCGTGGAACCCATAGCGGCGCAGTTTATACTTATCATAATATTCATATGGCAACGCGTAGGTGTATGCCTTTTTCGGCATTGTCTGGTGAAATGCCGTGTCAAATACTGCTGCCATTAGCACACCAGGCATCAGTTTGCGGCACGCATCAATCCCGATCAAATTCGCCGGATTGTGCAGTGGTGCCAGGTCATTGCACTCTCTTATCGCTGCGATCACTGCATCGTCAATTACTACCGAACTTGTAAAACGCTCTCCCCCGTGAACAACGCGATGTCCAACCGCATCAATCTGAGAGAGGGAGTCAATTACCCCGTACTCGCCATTTGTCAGTGCTGAAAGAACCGCCTGCACCGCCGCCTCATGATCGGGGAGTGGAGTTTCAAAGACGCGCTTTTCTCCTCCGTTTGGCGTATGCACCAATCTTCCATCAATCCCAATGCGCTCACACAGCCCAACTGCAAGTACATCTTCCGCTTCTGAATCAATCAACTGATATTTTAACGAAGAACTTCCACAGTTAATTACTAAAATTTTCATTTCCTTTACGCCTTCCTTCCATATATTTCCATATCAATTATTCGCCCCAGTCCTGTGCAGCGGCCTGCACTGCGGTGATCGCTACAACACCAACAATATCATCCGCATTACATCCGCGAGAGAGATCGTTGACCGGCGCGGCAATCCCCTGGGTGAGAGGTCCGTAAGCTTCCGCCCCGCCAAGACGTTCCACCAGCTTGTAGCCGATATTGCCCGCATCCAGATCCGGGAAAATCAAGACGTTTGCCTTTCCTGCAACCGGACTTCCCGAAGCTTTAAACGCCGCCACCTCCGGCACAATTGCCGCATCAAGCTGCAGTTCGCCGTCAATTTTTAGATCCGGGTACTGTTCGTGTGCAATCTGTACGGCTCTTGTCACTTTATCAATATCCTCATGCTTCGCGCTGCCCTTTGTCGAGTGCGAGAGCATTGCAATCTTTGCCTCTTTTCCGGTCAAAAGCTCAAAACTGCGCGCCGAGGACTCCGCGATTGCTGCCAGTTCCTCCGAGCTTGGGTTCTGGTTTAAGCCGCAATCTCCAAAAACAAAGGTTCCCTTCGCGCCGAAGGTAGAATTTGGCACAATCATCAAAAAGAATGCCGAGACAAGCTTTGTCCCCGGTGCGGTCTTTAAAATCTGAAGACATGGGCGCAGGGTATTGGCAGAAGAATGGCAAGCTCCAGAAACCATGCCGTCCGCATCTCCCATCTTCACCATCATAACGCCGAAAGTCGTGTAGTCTGTCAGCAAGATTTCCTGTGCCATCTCCGCGGTCATTCCCTTACTTTTACGTATCTCCACTAACTTCCCAATATATTCCGCTAGGCGATCAAATTTTTCCGGATCGATAAGCGTCGCGCCGGAAATGTCAAAGCCCGTCGATTTCTTTCGGATCACCTGATCTTTACCGATAATAATCACATTTGCGATCCCCTGATCCAAGACCTTTGCCGCCGCCTCATAAATTCTGCGATCCTCCGACTCCGGAAGAACAATGGTCTTCTTGTTTTTTCGCGCCCTCTCCTTGATTTCCTCGATAAAACTCATCTTTTTTCTATCTCCTTTCAGAAAATTTCCCTAAAAATCACTATATTATAGTATAATCCATTTTACATATTGTGGCAAGCAAAATTTAGGGACAATTTCAGTTTACTCTCCACTCCTCTGTTCAGAAAAAATTTTTTATGATATAATATCTGGCGACATTATACCATATCGTTCCGATATGTTCTCTCCGAGGGATGTGCATGATTTGCTTTGGAAATTTTCCTTCCTTCGGTCGGAAGCAAATCAGCACTGGTATAATGTCTGGCGACATTATACCATATCGTTCCGATATGTTCTCTCCGAGGGATGTGCATG
>CAJTLX010000021.1:0-6771 GCA_910577165.1 uncultured Lachnospiraceae bacterium | reverse complement strand
CCTTCGGTCGGAAGCAAATCAGCACTGGTATAATGTCTGGCGACATTATACCATAAAAACTGGAGGTATTTTAGAATGAGAGTTACTGGAGTTATTGCAGAATTTAATCCTTTTCACAATGGGCATCGCTATCTTTTGCAAAAAGCGCGTGAGATTACAGATGCGGAGCTTGTGATTGTCGTTCTAAGCGGTGCTTTTGTACAGCGCGGCGCGCCTGCACTGCTCTCCAAATATGCCAGGGCAAAGACCGCTCTTCTTTGCGGGGCAGATTTGGTTGTGGAACTCCCGGTCTTCGCTTCCTGTGCCAGTGCGCAATATTTTGCAGAAGGAGCACTGCGCCTTTTATGCGATCTTGGAGCAGATTCCTTTGTCTTTGGCAGCGAGATAGGGGATCTCGCGCCCCTGCTTTCGCTCTGTGAACTGCTCTGTACAGAACCCGTAGAATATAAGCATGTGCTTAGAACTTCTCTTACTTCCGGCAACAGTTTTCCTGCTGCCAGAAGGCAAGCTGTCGCTTCACTTATGCCGGAGGCAGCCTCACTTTTAGATGCGCCCAACAACCTGCTCGGCCTTGCCTATTTAAGCGCGCGCCAAAAAAGAGGGTATTCAATAAAACCCTATACTATTTTAAGACAGGGAGCAAATTATCATGAAAAAGAACTTTTAAAAGAATTTTCCTCCGCCACTGCACTGCGCGCATTTTTAGAGGGGAATCCGGCTACTCTCTCTCCACTCTTCCCCTTTCTGCCCGCTTCTGCCTACCAAATTCTTGAGGAAGAATTTTCTCATCAAACATTTGTTACTGAACGCGATCTCTCCGTGCCTCTCGCGTTAAAATTGCTGCAATGTAAAACCGCCGAAGAATTACAATGCTTTGCTGATATGAGTCCCGCCCTCGCCAATCGCATTTTTAAAAACCGATACCAGGAGATTTCATTCCCAGAATTTTCCATATACTTAAAGACAAAAGAACTTACCCTTACCCGCATTTCCCGTGCCCTGCTGCATTTGATTTTAGATATTACCAGTCAGGATCAAAAAGAATTCTGCACACTTGCCCACTCGCCCTATGCGCGCATTCTCGGATTTCGCCCTGCGGCAAGAACATTTTTTCGGGAGAGAAAAACGGATAAGGAAAATTTCGTCCCTCTTATCTTAAAACCTGCTCGCGGGGAAAAACTGCTCTCCCCACAGGCATATTATTTTTTTCAAAAAGATATCGTATGTGCGGAGCTTTACCGCCAGATCTCCTTTCAAAAAAGCGGAGTGGCTTGCAAAAGCGAATTTACGCATGAAATCCTTTTTGTTGAATAAAATAGCAGGGAAAAGCTTTGGGGAGTCTGCGCCGTTATGAACCACCACAAAAAGAATATTTTTTCCCGTGCAGGGCGCAAATTTTTATATCTCATCCTTTTTTTTCTCCTGTTTTTGATGCTCCTGTTTCCAAAAACGGCGGCGCGTGGCGCGCTTGACGGGCTTTTGCTCTGGTCAAAAACTTTGCTGCCCATCCTTTTGCCCTTTTTGATTCTCTCCGGGCTGATTCTTACTCTACATATGACAAGACCATTCGAATTGCTGCTTTCTCCTATTTTTACACATATTTTCCCAATTTCATCCGCTGCCTGCTACCCACTGCTTATTGGTCTGCTCTGTGGAATGCCGCTCGGTGCAAAGACCGCTGCCACTCTTTATCTTGCAGGCAGGATCAACAAGCGCGATGCCATGTTCCTGCTTTGCTTCTCCAATCAGGCCAGCATGATGTTCCTTGTCAGCTATGTCGCTACAAGGGAATTAAATGTCCCGTATTGTGCAATATTTGTGCTGATTATTCTGTATAGTTCCGCGCTGCTTAGCACGGTAATCTTTATTCTCGCAAGACATGGGGAGGAAAAATCAGCAAATGTATACGCGTTTACTGCACGACATACCATTTCTCATACAAATGCCAGTACACCTTCCTTTTTCTCAGCCTTAGATACCAGTATCACCGAAAGTTTTGCTACCATTACAAAGGTTGGTGGCTATGTTATTCTCTTTTCCATGCTCTCCGCCTTTGCAGGAAATCTTCCGCTTCCTGCGCCCCTTACTGCATTTATTTCCGGATTACTTGAGATTACCAGTGGAATACAAAAAATTGCAGATATTTTTCCCCCTGTTCAGAAAACAGCCCTGACCCTTGCTGTCACTGCTTTTGGCGGGTTTTCCGGTCTGATGCAGACCAAAAGCGTGACATTGGGGACAGGACTGTCCATGCGCCGCTATGCATTTGTAAAACTGATGCAGGGGATCTTTGCCTATTTGCTTACCCTGCTGCTTCTCTCCTTTATTTAACCTACAGAATAATACAATTATTTTACTCATCCATATTCGGTAAAAATGTGTCTTCATCAAAATCAAAATCGTTGCCCGCATATCCGCCTCCGGTTTCTATGCTTACATTCTGTGATTCTAACTGTTCGTTTAACTCTCTGCGGTTTTCAAGCACCACATCTAAATTGCGCTTTAGAGCGGAGACGGTTTCCTCCGTCTTTATACGGCTCTCCTCATATGCTGTAGCCAGTACCTTTTCCACCTCCGCTAAGATATCGTTTGTGTAACTTAGCGCGCCCGCGCGCAGCGATTCCGCTTCCTCGTTCGCCTCCATAAGCATTGCCTGCGCCTGCTCCTGCGCGTTCTGCATAATCTCACCGGCCTGTTCGTAGGCCTGGCGCGTGATCTCATTTTCGTTGACCATCTTCTTCGCGTCCTCCTTGGCGCGATCGCGGATCGTATTCGCCTGATCCTGTGCGTCGGCAAGCAGCGCGTCGCGGTTTGCAATAATCTTCTGGTATCGCTTAATCTCATCCGGCAGGCGCAGACGCAGCTCACCCAGCAAATCATATAAATTGTCTTTAGGGACAACTAATTTTGCCTGGGAAAAAGTCGATGGCTTACAACTCTCCACCAACTCGTAAATATCGTCTATTACCTGTTCTATCCTACTGCTTCTGCCTGTTGCCATTATTTACACTCCTTAAACTCTTAATTTTGCTGGTCACAAGCGGCAAAATGATCTCCGGTACAAATTTTGCAATATTTCCCTCATAGCTTGCAACCTCTTTGACAATGCTGGAACTAAGATAGGAATACTTCACGCTCGTCGTCAAAAAAACAGTATCAATATCCGGACTTAACGCGTGGTTTGTCTGCGCAATCTGTATCTCATACTCAAAATCGGTAACCGCTCTCAGCCCGCGAAACATCACTGTAGCCCCAAGGCTCCTTGCAAACTCCACTGTCAGCCCGTCAAATGTTTGTACTGTGGCATTTCCAATATCCCCGATCACAAGCTCCAGCATATGTACGCGCTCTTCTGCGGAAAACATCGGTCTTTTCGCGCTGTTACTTAATACCCCGATAATCAATTTGTCCACAATTTTTGAAGAACGCTTGATAATGTCCAAATGCCCCAACGTAACAGGGTCAAAACTTCCCGGATAAATCCCTATTGTCATAAATTCCTCACATTCCGCCGCAAAACGGCTATTTCTTCTTAACAAATATATGTTTGTTCGTCTTATAAGATTTCTCACGTATCACTTCAAAACCACATTCCCCTATAAATGCAGTTTCCTCTTTAATTGCCGCCTCAAAAATCACCAGAGTATCCCGACTGCATACCGCGTTGTCCGCAAGTGCCATAAGTACCTTTTCCACCCAATTTCCCCGGTATGGCGGATCCATAAAGATAATATCAAACGGCTCTGCATTCCTTAAATAGGTCAGCGCACCCATCACTTCCATCGGCAAAATCTTTGCATCTCCGGCAAGCCTTACGCGCTCTAAATTCGCCGCAATACAGGAGAGTGCCTCCCGGTCACACTCCACAAAAACTGCACTTTTACTGCCACGGCTAAGTGCTTCAATACCGATCGCGCCACTTCCAGCAAAGAGATCGAGAAAAGTAGCTCCCGGCAAATCCTGATTGATTATATTAAATAAAGTTTCCTTGATGCGATCCGTCGTCGGTCTTGTCACAAGTCCCTTTGGCGCATCAAGCAAAATTCTTCTTGCTTTTCCAGCAATCACCCGCAAAACATCCCGCCCCCTTTTTCTTATTTTATTAGAATATTTTGAATTGTCAACAAAAAAAAGATAATTTTTCTAATCTTCACTCTTAAAAACATGACATCTTTCGCGTTCCGGACAAATACTGCATTTTCCATTGCATCCCGCCCCATCTTTTTTTCTGACATTTAAAAAACCAGTCACGGATTTTGACGGGCAAAGGATCATCTTTTTTGTTGCGGTAAGTCCAATCTCCTGCGCACCCATCGCCTCCAAAAAATCTTTCTGCAAACTAAGTGGCAGATCGCCATAACCGATTCCAAAAAGCCATCCAACTTCTCTGTTAAACGTTCTTGCCGCATCCCGTTCAAGCTCTGCGCGAAGCAACTCCACCGCAGCATTCGCCAAGGCATCTGCAAAGATGGCTTTTAACATACTCTCCTGCTCAAGCTGCGCGATCACCAGATCAGCTCCCTCACCGAGCGTTAGACAGCCCGCCACTGCGATCTCTTCCTTTCCCAAATGCTCCCTGATGGAATTTCCCGTAAGCAAAATTTTTTCTTTCGAAAAAAATTTTTCCAAAGGAAAACTTCCAAAAAGCTCATCTTTTTGTCCGCGCGAAAGCTGAATCATCTGAAACATATAGCGCGGACAAATATTTGCAATCAAAAGATCTGCAGCTTCCCTATAATCCTCCGCCATATCCCCCGTCAGCAAATTTCTCTCGCAACCCAAAAAACTTGCTGCCATATTAAAATTTATCAGTGTTTTATATTCTTTTTTTTCTATCCATACGATTTTTGTTTTTTCCATATTTCACCACATAACCCTGTTTTCAAATTCCTCTAATTTTCCCCTAAGATCTGCCTTAGCAAAAACAGATAACTCCCTTCCTTTTTTGATAGTTCAAATTCTTTTAAGCAGGAAAAATTTTTGGCATACCGATACATTAGTGGGCGATTGTGCGTTAAAATCAGCATTACACCGTCCGGCTTTAACAATTCTGGTGCGCGCAGAAAAAAACGCTGATACAATTTTTCGATCTCCCTTTCTTTCTCCTCCTCCTTTGAAGTGGTAAAAGGCATATCGGTCACAATCTCCGAAAAAAGTATCTCCGAAGTAAAGGTAAAAAAATCACGGTTGATATAATTTGCATTAAGATCTGCAAGCTTCGTGTTAAAGCGCGCTGCATCCACAGCCTGTTCAAGGAGATCAATCCCAAATATCTCCTTTACTGGCGCGCATTTCGCCCGCTCAATTAACATTGTTCCCGCCCCGCAGAACGGGTCAAGCACACGCGCCCCCTCCTGAAAAAATTTTTCTTCTTTCCCCCATGTATTAGCAAGTGCCATACACAGTGCCGCGTTCACAGGGCGCATCCCCGCCGCGATCGTTTTCTGCCGATAGGCAAAGCGCGTATCGCGCAGAGTAAATAATTTTAAGAGTGCATACCATTCTCCCTCTTTTGTCTCGATCAGGCGCAGTTCAAATTCATATCCATCTGTCGTGTTCGCCAGTGCGCCACCTGCGCCCTCCTCAAGCACCGCCGCACAACGCCGCACGAAATTGCCCCGCTTTTCAAGCGGCATTGTGCCACGCACTTCGATGCGAAACAAAAACGGTGCCGAACTCTCCTCATGCCGTTCTCTTAGATAGCGGACAAGCCCCGCCTTTAAAAGTGTTTCTGCGGCGGCTTGCGGATCGCCGGGCAATCTCTGCGCGCCCGGAAGCACAAAAAACATCTCCTCAAATGTGCGCAGCGCGAAAAGCTTCCCCGGTTTGTCGGTGCGCACCATAATTCCCGCGCCAAATTCTTTCTTTTTGCATCTGCCAAGTTCTGAATACAGCAATGATTGGTGATTGCGGTTCGTGGTCAGCACCAGATCCGAAACCAAAGACTCCCCCGTATAGCGATGCCATTTTGCGTGTTCCTTTGCCACAATCAGCTCCCGCAAAAGTTTTCGTTCCTCCTGCAAATGTTTTCGGTTTTCCTCCGTTATAGAAATTGCATTTACTTCCTCCAATGCCTTTTTTATCTGCGGCAAAAGTTCTATATAATTGTAATGTTTTATCGCCATAAGATACGCGCTTCTTACAAAACGTGTCTGCTCTGTCCTATAGGTCATCCATAACTCGTCTAAAACCGGAATGGCAAGTTCCCCCGCTAAAAGCGCAGCATTCTTGCGTGTCTTTGCATCCTCCGCTGAAAAACACTTAGTAAGGGCATCAAAATCGCCATCGCAATAGGTAACTAATTCCCCTCGCGCCCCCTTATCTTCCCGCAGTGCCTCCCGCAAAGCTGCCAGTGTCTGGCGCGCTTGTCCGCCCTGCTCTAACTTTTGATATAATTCAATTACCATCTTTTTTTCCCTCATCTTTAAGATTTTTCAAAAGTACTTCCGAGCCAAATCAAATCATTGCATACTTGCGCCACCGCTCCGATAAAAATCTCCAGATAAAAATTGCAGCGCGCGCCAGCCAGTCCACAGTCATCGCGATCCAGACTCCCAATACACCCATCTCATAGCTAACAGCTAATATGTAACTTAGACCAATGCGGAAAATCCACATGGTACTGATGGAGGCAAGCATTGTAAATTTCACATCGTTCGCTGCGCGCAGTGCATTCGGAAGGGTAAAGGAGGATGGCCAAATCAGCACACAGCAAATACTGTGATAGAGAATAATTTGTTTGGTCAACTTTTCTGTATCCGGCAGCAACTG
>CAJTLX010000020.1 GCA_910577165.1 uncultured Lachnospiraceae bacterium | reverse complement strand
GGGACTTCGGCGGTGGTCGTTTTCTCATTGATGAGTAAACCAGAAATACAATCGATGAGGCAAAAGGGATGGATACCCTTTCTTTATCTGAGGAATTCTTTGATGGAAAAATTCTCTCTCTTTCTGATCAATTTTAAAAAATGTAACTGTATTTAAAATCTGTTTTAATATATCTAGGAGTGCATCATCATCCAACATATTTTGCAAATTTAAATTATTCAGTATCATTTCATATTCTTGTTCCATGATATTTAAATCCTTATAATCTATAATCTGGGTGACGGATACAGTACAAGGATTAAGCACATATGCTGCCATAATCGGTGTAATATTTTCTTCCGGTTCATTTCCTAAACTCTCTCTCTACAACTGAAAATTCTTTTTTTTCAATCGGTATTAATAGTGCTAAAGTTTCTATATTTTTCTGTGACTGCTCCAAATTATATTGCGTCTTTTGAAGCAAATCCATTTTTTCCTTTTTATCAAAAATTTCCATTCTATGTATCTCCCTTCATTATCTTTTAGTTATTGATAGTGTCATTATTATTGGAAGATGATCTGATATTAACATTCTATATGCTTCGTATTGATTTCTTAAAGTATTACTATTTGCATCTTGTAGTTCTTGATATTTCCCCTGATACAAGTTCTCCGCATCAATTCTTTTTCCGATAATTCCAATACTATCTTCTAATTTTTCTTCATATGAAAAATGATCATAATTATTTGCGAGATTATCCTCGCCATAATATATGGTTTCTGGATTTTTTCTTGATCTTCCTTTTATTGTTGTTTTTTGGTCTTGTATGGTTTTTATCACATGCTTTCCATATTCAAGCCTTTGCACTTCTATTGGCATTACTGCTCTTAAATTAGATGAATTAGAGTTTTGCAAACACATATTATAATCCCCTAGAATAAAGGTTAATACTTGTTTCGTTCCAATATGCCCTGCATAAACCCTCTGATAAATCTCATTTGCTAAGATCTTGTACTCCCTTATTCTCTCTTCATAATCATTATCAGAAGATTCTCCCTCAAATTCTGAATCTTCTGTAGGACTTTTCTTAAAAATAATATGTGTATTAATCAATCTTATTTCGGCGTTACAGCTTTTGACTACAAAACATCCATAAAAAGGTGGTCTTATAGTCTTTCTTCCATTTAAATATATGTCGGGTTCCCCTGTATCACCATGCTTATTTATTGGCAGCCCAATTCTTCGTTTCAGCCAGATAAATGCATAGCCTTCTTCAGCACTTTTTCCACCAATCCGAGAAATTGGTTTTGCCCATCTGCCTTCCCAATTTCTAGTTTCATATGAAAATGAATCTCTTGCATTCGACGTAGCACTCACGCCTTCTGATACTATACTTCCATCTAAGCACACCATTATTTCCCTCAATGCTTCTTTACTCGATATTTCCTGCGCTGCAACAATATCTAGGTTATTACTTCTGATTATTTCAGCAATATTTTTAAGATCTTTTCTCAACATAGAATTTCTTCCAAGCTTTTGTATATTAAATGAACCAATTCTATAATCTGATGCCATAACTGCCTCCAACATTTATTAAACAATATACTTTTTCTCTTTCTTTATTTCTACTCTATATTCCAAAGGTATCCAACAGAAAATATCTGTAATTCCATGAATTTATGAAAATTACATCCATAATCAAAAAAATCACCACTTTACAACCTTTGAAAATTTTTAACCCCGGATAAAATATAGTGTTTCAGCACTTTAATTAAGGAAGAGGAATTTTTTAATATTTCTCTTTATACCATTCAGCATTATTATGGACAATCCCATAAACGATTTCCTCAATATTGATTCCCCTGTACCAAAACTTAACTCTTCGCAGTTTTCCCCCATACATAAACTGCACCCGCTTTCGAAATTCTCCCTCCTCAAAGCGGGTGGCATAAGGGATACTGAAATGCTCGTCCAAGATTTTCATACTCTTAATCCGGTCAATTCGGTAAATCGTAGGATAAAACTCCCCCTCCGGCAAATTATGTTCCCTGCGCACTTCCTCATCGGCAATATAGGCTAAAAGATAAAAATAGTACTCTGAAAACATAATGGCTAAGGGCTTTACCTTTCGCTGTATAAGTTCTCTTTTCGCTCTGTTTTTTCAATTTCTGGTAATCCATCACAACATAGTTTTCCTCTTTTGACTTTGCCTGAAAATGGACTTCACGCACTCCTGTCTTTTTCTCCTCTTTGGTTTTCCCCTCCTTTTCCTGCTCCATCCTTAACTTCTCCCTTTCCCCTTGGTCTTGCTCCTTTTTCTCGTCCACGTTATCGCCCTTTCTGCCTTGGATTTTCAAAATCCTGTTTTTATAACGCTATTATATCACTTTATATGGACAAGCGGTTGTCCATATATAATTTTTTCTCTTCTATCATCAACAAATTTTGATCAATTTCTTGTTCGGAATCTATTGTAACACAATCAGCCTTGAATATACAGTGTAAAATTAAAATTATTTTGTGGTACTACTGACAAGCCTTGATTTACACTATAATGTAATCAACAGCGATGGAGGAACTGTATTATGGAAAAATTTATTATAACACCCAAGGAAGATAGGACTGTCACCATGACAATTCGCATTGATCGGGTTCTGCAGGAAAAATATAATAAACTTTCTGCTAAAACAAACCATTCTCGAAACGAACTTATCAACCGAGCTTTGCAGTATGCTCTTGACAATATGGAAATTCACGACGAAAAATAAGATTTTACAAAATAAAAATAAAATGATTATTTTCATTTCCATATAGGTTATATCACTATTCTGCAATTTTTTTATTTATTATTGTAAAGACACACAGGCTAATGTCCAAAAACAAAAAATTCATTTTGGCATCAGTCTTTTTTTTGTTTACGCTTTTTTAAGTTAAAAATTCAATAAAATGATTGATTTATCAAAAAATCTTCTTAATCAAAGACAAATCAGCACAGATTTAATAATTAACGATATTATATCATTCGTAATGGACAATTATTTGTCCATCTAAGATTTTATTCTTCAATTTTAACTTTTTTACAAGAATATAGAGCCTCATATTGCCCAATTGAGTGGGGAAAGTTTCCCTCTCCTACTTGCCGCGCGACCCGCATACTATATTCAGCAGTAAATTTGCAATTATTTTTTGGTACAATTCTTGCGGAGAACTTACATATTCCCACATTACAAAAATTAAAGATTTTAACCTTTCCCTTAATATTTCAATTGAGCTGGATCTAATAAGAGATATCAAATACTGAAATCCTTTGGAACTTACTAAGTTTGTAAAAGAAAGAGTAATGGGAAAGGACGAGAAATCCTTTCAGGTTTCTATGTAAACGGAGGGTCACATTGCCACCAGCGGTGGCATTGCCCTCACGAAGAGAGCCAGCCACTTACCATCTTGGCGACACTCATTGACATTCTACCACGACAAACAAAATTTTTCAATAGCCTATATCATTTTTTGCTAAATATAGAAATAATTAGAAACTTTGGAACCATTTTTTCTTACTGGTGCTTTTTTACTCTATTTTCCCCATTTCCACTCCCTCCTCCAAAAGCCTCCTCCTCTCCTCATGTGTCATCAGATCCGCAAGTCTGGTTGGCAGTGGAATATGGCTCTCTTTCTCCGTCAGTGTCATTGCCATTCGCACTGCTGTATCCAGATCAATTTTGTTTCCCACGGATACAAAAACTGGCTTTACCCCCGGATGAGTACGCAAAACTCTTCCATAAACTTCCCCTTCCACCGCAATATCCGTGCTGGCTCCAGCTCTGTCTTCCGGCATAACAAAATCCACATCCCCCACTCTATAATATGTTTTCGCCACTCCGACCGAAGCCTTGTTCAACAGAATTCCCGCGTGTGTAGCAAGCCCCATATGTCTTGGATGCAAATATCCGTTTCCATCAAAAAAGAGAACTTCCGGTTCTACCTTCAATTTCTTATACGCCTCTAAAAAAACCGGAATTTCCCGGTATGCAAGGCAGCTGGGGATGTAGGGTACTTCCATCTGCTTTGTAAAACTTGTCCGCTCGACTACTTTATGAGTGCGGTAATCCAGCACCACAATACAGCAAACCGCATACTCGCTCTCCTCGCTCCTGACTTTGCCACCCTCCTTCTTATTTCCCCCCAGTTTCCAATATGCCAGATCCACTCCTGCTACCATACGAATTTTTTCCAGATCAACCGAGTTTTTTCGATCGATTTTCTGTTTCAATTCATTTTGTTCCCGGATGTAGTCCTGTTCTTTCTTATCCTCAAACATTCTCACCGTCCAACCTTTCTGAGTTTTTTCTCCCCATATCAAATTCTGCCATATGCTCTTCTTTCCCAATGTCCATTCTATATTTTTCGATATTTTACCACTGCTTTTTAAAGCAGTTTCCTTTCATCTTTAGCATATTATAGCATGGAGAAGTAATGTCTGCAATATTGATCGCAGAAACAAAGTCTTTTTTAAATCTAATTCAAAAAGAGTGCGAAACAACCGTTATCACTGCTATTTCGCACCTTTTTAATCGTTTTCCCAATATAAATTTATAATTCTTTTTCCGCTCTTACTTCAAACCAGTCGAAATCCGCATATTTTCTAAAACCAGTTAAATCCTGACAGCAAATTCCAATCATTGCCCCCGTAAACCAACCCTCATTGCAGGCTTCGTCCGACAAAAAACTTGCGTTGATGCACGGACCGATTTTTTTTAGGGCAGATAGGATTTTTCTCTCACAAGATTTTCCGCTCTCTTCCCTCATAGCATTCTCTCCTTCTTTCTTCCCTCCTTGCTCGTCCTGGTATCCGTAAAAAAACTGTGCCATTCCCTCACGCACGGTAAGGTGCAAAATCACATCCCGCCCTTTATCAAGCGGAAGGTAATCGGTGAGGTACTTATAGTTCTTATTTTCCGATTTTAACAGGCTAATACATTTCCCTACATCCTCATCGTGCGAAATATGTAAATACAAATAATTTTCCGTATCATACATAAAGATCAGTCCTGCCATCTGTTTAAATACTTCCGGAGAGAAATCCAGACAGGTTTCTGCCTCCATATTGTACTCCGTCATTCTGCGCGCGATCAGCGTCTGGGAAAAACGGGATGCCAAACCGCTTCTTCCGTACATTCTAAGCCAGCCCGGACGCGCCGCAAGCGAAATATAGCCTTCGTCCATCGGAATGCGCAGGGACTGATAGTCCAAAGAAAGTTCGGCGGCATTAAAATCATCGCGGGTAAAGGAACGGGGTGCGGATACTCTCTTTTCCGTGATAACCCCCGCTTCCGAAAAGGTACTATTCCCCCTTTTTGCACATTTCGGTGCCTGTACCATATCTTTTGGCGTATTTCCGCCGCCTGCCAAGACCAGCCAGTCCTCCTTTGTCCACTCCATTTTCTGGATGGCGGTTTCCCTGCCAAGCATATATCTTCTTGCCCCAGCAAAGCGCGCCACATCTTCCGGGTTGCGATCCTTACTCGCTCTCCCGCAAAGATGCACGGCATACCACTCGCCATCCTGCGTTTCCACCAGATCGCAGTGTCCCGCCTTTTGCAGTAGGATATCTTCATGATGCCTTGAAGTCAGAATGGAATAAGCCTCCCCCTCTTTTCGTTTCTCATCCACCGGGCGGTACATCTCATAAGGTCCCCAGATATTTTTTGCGCGCTGGATGGTTTGTCCATGCCCTTCCCCCGTTCCGGTATCCGCACAAAATAAATAGTACCAGCCATGATGTTTAAAAATATGCGAACCTTCTAAAAAAATCCCATCCGCGCAGTAGATATCCTGCACAGGTCCAACCATTTTTCCTGTCTTCGCATCAAACTCCTGAAGCACCAGCCGCCCCGCATATTTTTTAGGAATTCTATGATCTGTTACCATACTGACCATATATTTGCATCCATCCTCGTCATGAAACAGAGAGGGGTCAAACCCGAAATTATTTAAGGGAATTGGCTCCGACCAAGATCCCATAATATTATTTGCCGTGACAAGATAATTTTCCGTGTCGTACATATTACAGTAAAATGCCTTTACCACAGTGTAAACTAAACAAAATATTCCCCGATCATAGGTCAGGCATGGTACCCAGACTCCCTGGGAAGGTCCCACCCCGCGCAGATCAAGCTGTGAGAGGCGAGTGAGGGGGTAGCCAATAAACTCCCAGTGAATTAAATCTCTTGAATGGTGTAAGCGCACACCCGGCCACCACTCAAATGTTGAAGTGGCGATATAGTAATCCTCCCCCACCCGGATAATCGAAGGATCCGGATGGAAACCACGAAGGATTGGATTCTGTATTTTCTGCATAAAAACCCCCTTATTTAAAAATTTTTACCGAAATCTCGCGTTTCTTTGGTATTTTCTTCCCCCTATTTTCCCCCTGCGATGGAACAAAATCATTTATTCCATTTATCACTATTTTCCATTTATTTCCAGTGTCTTCGGTGATGATTAGGGTGGAAAACTTTTCGCAACAGATTTCTTTTATCTTCTCTGTTTTCTCCCCCGATTCCAAGAGGGTAATAAATTCTGCCTCCCTTCCTCTTGCGGTAAAGCTGACCGTTTTTTTTAGCGGTTCCTGTAAAAAATTTGCATTTTCTGCGAGTTCCTCCGCAGTAAAATGATCGCTTCGCTGAGGGTATCTTGCAACCGTCACCTCGCCAGAATCCGGCCAGGCTCGCCACACCGCACTCTCCGATGTAAAATCCATAATATCATTGGGATTGACGCGGGAAGATGCATCGTGAAAGCGCAGGCAAATCGCGCCCTTTATCCACGCTGTATGGCAATTGGTGATAAATTGCCCCGCTCCGAACGGATCGCTAAAAAGGCGTTCTCTCAAGGAAAATATAAGTCCATCCTCATTGTCAAACCTGCCCATTGGATGGTACAGACAGTCGTAGCGATGATCTTGTTTTCCTGCAAGATAGTCCCAGACAATACAGTAGCCGTGAAAAAGCACAAGCAGCCGCCTCTGGAAAATCGGCTCCGAGAATTCCCCGATCTCTCCTTGCCCCCGTGACTTTTCTGGCATTAAAATATAGCGTCCTTCTTTTTCGCATTTTTCTTTTGGAAAGGAGAGAGGATAGGGTGTTTGTCCCCCGTAGGGAGGGTCCATCCATTCCGTGATCGTTTCCGCACAGACGGCGCAGAAAGTATCTTTCCCGCCATCCTGCTGCCCTTTTTCCCCCGCTAAATTATCTTCCGTGCAGTTTTCCAGAAAAACTTCCTCTTTTGGCTTGTAGTAAGTACATCTGCACGGCGATGGCTTTTGCATCCGTCCATCCACCACCATATTATGTGCTATCGAGGTTTGCACCCACATTTTAAAGAGGAAGGAACCATAGCCATACCACGCATACTCATTGTTGTGAAAGGTCTTTCCCCCGCTAAAGAACGAGGCAAGGCTTAATCGGTCAAAATGTCCGTGGTAGCCCCCATGTACTCCAAATTTTAGCACAGCCTGACAATCTCCACATCTTAAAATGCCAAAGCCCGCGCCGGGAAGGAGCAGGGATTCTTTCTCTCTATCTTCCTCTTGCACAAACTCTCTATCTTTTTGCGCTTCTATTTTCCTATCCAAAAATTTATCTTTATATTTCTCCTTACTCTTCTCTTCCCGCACAAATAAAAGCTCCGGTTCCTCTGCTTTTTCTGCAATTTTTCTGTAATTTTCCTCCCCGTAAAGATAGTATGCCTTCTGGTAAAGTTTGGTAAAATCCTGCTCGTTACTGTCATTTATCGAAAATAAAATTCCATCTTCCGTCAAAAGTCTTGCTGTGCAGTCAAAAAACTCCTTTAGATCTCTTGTCGCCGAAGTAAATTTTTCAAACCGCGTAAAACTCATGCCGAGGAATGGTTTTTGATCCTCTGCCCAGCATTCTCGCATCGCCCAGGGCGCGTGCAGAATTTTCCGGTCAAAGGAAGCTGGAACCTTTATCTCCTTAATGGAAATCCCGAAATTTTCCGCTGCGTTCGCAATATCAAAAAACAGTTCTCCCGCAAGCCGCACATATCCTGATGCCTCCTCAAAATACATCCCGTCATCAAGAAATACGGAGGAGATCAGATCAACTACTCCATTGTACCCGTACAGAAAACGCTCCACCATGCTTTGATCCTGCAAGACCATCGCGCAGAGCAGCCCCGCAGCGGATTCTGCTATTTAGAAATTATTTCCATCTCCATCCGTCAAACGCCAGGAGGCAAAATCCATATAATTGCGCAGACAAGCTTCCATTTTCCTATGTTCCTCGGACGTAAAAAATGGATAAAGCAGATCGTAGCAGATGGCAATGCGGTTAAAAAATTCTGCTTCCTGCACCCAACCCGCATTCTGTGCGCGGCGTACCTTAAAATCCCCTCTCTCATACTCTTTTTTTGACTCGATAAATTCAAAATAGGATTTCTCTGTGGAAAGATATCCCTTTTCCTCATCAAGCAAACCAGAAAAAAAGTCCATGGACTTTTTTCGATAAATTTCTTTTCCTGTGATTTCTAAGGAAACCACCGCCGCAAAAAGTTCGTTTTGTATATAGGATGGATAGACGAAATCTTTCTCCTTGGATGGCAGGGGAACTTCCCACTCCTTTGCTCTTTGCAAATATTTTTCCTCGAATGCTGCAAAGAGGTTTTTATCGGATAAGATCGCCTCTCTTCGCGCTTTCCACTGCTTTCTATTTAGCAAAAGATAGGGGTGTTCTCTCCTCCTTACTGTGGAAAATACCAGTGTCCTTGCTTTTTTCGCCTCCCCGTCCGGCACAAAGAGAAAACTGCTCTTCTCAAGCCCTCCTGCGGGGAGATCCTCCGCAATCAAAACCTTGATTACATATTCTTTGCATTCCCTGGCTTCAAGCAGCAAGTAAGGCTCGTATTTTACCGGAAGGCATTCCTTTCCATATCTGCATTGACGGATATTAATAAATCTCTTTCGCGTCGCCAAATTTTCGATAAAGACAGGGTATTCTATCCACTCCCCATTATTTCCCGCCTTCCCGTTACACACTGCCCGCACAGAGAAATCTCCCATAATATCCGCTTCCACGCGCTTTAACTGCACAGAAACGCCCTGTTTTAGGCGTATCATAACACCGTCCACATAATTTAAAAATGCCCGCACCATCTGCGGAAAATCAAACTGTTCAAATGGAAGTTCTACAGTATGTGCCCCCGCCCCCACCACAAAAATATTTCCGGTAATGGCAGGAAAAAACTCTGGGCGCGCAATGGAAAGCGGGATAAGTACCACCTCAAATTCCGCCCTTCCCTCGCTTAAAAGTTCCACGTAAAGCCTGATTCCCTCCTGCCCTGAAAAATCCGCCACGGCAGGAAGCGCAATACGATACTCCTCCCCCGCTTTATTTAAGCAAATGGAACTTCCCTCAAACAAAATCTGCTTCATTTTTCCTCCCCAAACTCGCATCCATGCGCAATCAAGTAGGAACTTTCCTACTCGCGCGACCCATGCGCTACTTTAGCGATATATTTCCCCTGTACGAATCCACGCATAAAAAGAGCTGCCGCAAAACAGTTTTCCTCCTGCTTTGCAGGCAGCCCCCGCAATTTTATTCAAATTCTACCTTCTCCACAAATTCCCCGATATGGAGATTTCCCTCCTCCGGGCAGGTAATATGCTTTCCGCGCACATACAATTCCTTAAATTTCACATCCACGACTTTTCTTTCCTTATCAAAACCGCAGATTTCGGAAGTAACCTCCCCGTCCCCGGTATAGCGGATATTTTCAAATAAAATATGCTCCACCAAATTTCCTGGTATCGGATTATATCTCTTGTTCCATTTTACCTGAATATCAAAGAGTTTTCCGCGCTCAAACGGCTCCACCCGGATATTTCGGTACGTAATATTTCTGATGGTGTTCCCGTCCCCTGCGTTAATGCAAAGACAACCCAGATAATCGTCCTGCAATTCGTGATGTTCAAGAATATCAATATCCTCAAACAAGACATTCTCAATGGTGTTCCCCCCATTGCCGGAATCGCCATGCGTTCCGATATTGGTCGGGTGTGCTACATCCGCCCAGAGGATGCAGCCCTTCACCTGCACATTTCCAGAATCTCCCAAATACTCGTATCTTCTTCCATATACCGTAATACAATCATCGGAACTACGCAAAAACACATCCTTGATCAGGACATTTTCACACGCCATCATATTGATGCC
Organism: uncultured Lachnospiraceae bacterium; assembly: GCA_910577165.1. Lineage (GTDB taxonomy): Bacteria > Bacillota > Clostridia > Lachnospirales > Lachnospiraceae > RGIG4057. The sequence continues at coordinate 39,385 of CAJTLX010000020.1, read as the reverse complement.
GACCGACCATCCCATATGGGCAAATCCTCTGACATCCTCGATTACAATATCGTAGACGCTGCCCAGGCAAATAATATTGTGCGTCGGATTTAAGATTGTAACTCCCTCCACCAGCACATGGGCGGAATTGTTGATATCCACACCGCGCAGATAGCTCTCCTTTTTTAGATACCCTAAATAGATGATCCCGCGCCCCATAATGGAAACATACTGCTCATTTGTTATCCTGAAGGAACCAAGAACCACCGCGCCGCCCTCGATCTCGATCTGGACATGGGAGGGAACATCAAAAACTGAGCCTTTAATATAGTGCAGTCCCGCCCCAAAGCACAGCACTGCTCCTTTTCCAATCTTTTTTAACTGCTCCGAAAGCTCCGCAGGATCGTGGATAGAGACCCCCTCCATTGAGATCACGTCCTCTGGCCCATTCTCATTCTCTGCCCGAAGTGCCCAGGCTTCCTCAAGATGTGCTAATTTTCCACCCTCCAGATAGATCCGTTTTCCCCCGTTCCTTACACTGTTTAAATATACCTTTGCTTCCCCCGCCATCAGATGGAGATTGTGAAGGCGATCCCCGTTGATCTCAATGGAAAGCTTTGCTGGTTCCAACAGGAAGAAGGAAATCGTATCCCCCTTCCTGCGAAAACGTATTTGTTTAGATGCCGGCCGGATATCGACAGTTTCAATGCCGCACCTTAGGCTGGTAATTTCGCATTCGACTCCGCCCGAAAAATCAAAGTATACAAATGACACTTCCGAGACCGTATGCATATCCACTCTAACCAGATATGCTTCTGTCTCCTGCCATTCCCCGCCTCTTGCGCGAAGCCTGATCTTAAAATCCTGACTTTTGACAATTCCCTGCGGAACCGCGTAAAGCTTCAACCGATCCATTGCGCCCTGTCCTCTCCTTTGCGTTTGTTTCCATTATAAACGATATCCCAAATAATACAAGAGGGGAATCAAACCATTTTCTTCCGGCAAAATTCTCTTTTGTTAATTCCCCAGCTTCTGCATAAGCTTATCATTGTAGGACTGTACTTCCGTCTTTACCACATTCTTATAGGTATCCACGATAGTTGCTGCTGGTGTGCCTTCCTTTGCTTCTGCCTCACCGTAATCCATGGTTACGCCCTCATACAGATCGCTGTTCTTTCTCTGTGCAATACTCTTGCTCATACACTCATAGTACAGGGTAATTTCCTCCGGAGTCATATAAATTTCCTGCTCCGCTCTAAGCCCCTTTGCGTACTCGTCAAGAATCATGGATGCGAGAACCGCGCCGGCAAGCGGGTTTTTCGAACCATTCGGGATCGCATAGCCGTTATCCCAAACTGGTGTGGTTGCCATGGAGCCATCCATTGTAGGCAACGGTACAAAACTGGTATCCGTATTGTTGCCAAGAATCACGCCGTTCTCATCACGGTTTGCTAACTGCTCCTGATTGATTGCCTCAATGTACATCGCACCGATTCCCAGCCAGCCATTATTGCCCTCCGCACGCGCCTGGATGCCCTCAAGCTTGGTGATAAACTCAAAGTATTTTAACATATTTTCATTGTCCCAGTTAGACTTTAAGAAACCATTGCCCACTTCCTCAATTCCGATAATCCCGCTGGCATATGCGAAATTCTGCAGCTTGTAACGCGGCCCTAAGCCCCACTGATCGATCGCGCCGTCGCCGTCCGTATCCACAGTTAACAGATCGCAGTACTCAAGGAATTTATCCCATGTCCACTCGCCTTTTGCGTAGAGCTCGCCCGGTGTTTCAAGACCGTTCTCCTCAAACATTGGGATATAGTATGCCAGAAGATACGGCTTTGTTCTCGCGCTGTTCGTAAATACATAGTACTCGTCACAGTACTTGAAATTGTTCATTGAGGCCTCATCCATAAAGCTGCTGCCCATATCCTGCTTTACTAACTCCGTGATCGGCTGGAAATAATTCTTTGTCACGTAGCTTGGGAAGCAGGCATTACCTTCAGTAAAAATTAAGTCGGAAGGAGTTCCCGCTGCAATATTTTGCTGCATTGCCTCAATTCCGCCGTTCCAGCCAATAACATTGACCGTAACGGTGCCCGCGCCATATTTCTCCTCATAGCGTTTGATCGCTGCCATCTCGAAATTGTCCCTGCCTTCTGGGTTCCAATACAGATCAACAATAACATTTGGAAGCACAATATCATTTACTATCGCCTCAATTGCAAGCTTTAACTGTACGGCAAGCGGCTGGAATTTCTGTGGGAAAAATGTCTTTGTTAAGGTGTACTCATTCCAATGCCATACAAGCGAAAACAAAAATACCGTCAAGATGGAAGATTTTGCGTTCGGCAGCATAATGCGCACAAAGGTGGTAATGCTGCCGCAGCCATCGATCTTTGCTACTTCCTCAAGCTCTTTCGGAATATTTCGAAAACACTGCCGAAACAGATAGATAAAGATTCCGGAGCGCAGCCCCACGCCGAAAAATGAAGGTATCCAAAACGACCAGCGACTGTCAATTAAACTGGTTGCAAATTCCGTGTAATTCTTTCCCGTGATCAGTCCCAAAATCCTGCTGATTCCAAAGAAATCGAAAAATCGATACTGCACGAACGACGGCAGGAAAATAATCTGTGTCGGCACGATAATGGTTAGGATCACCAGCAAAAACAGCGGCTCTCTAAGCGGGAAGCGAAACCTTGCAAAACCGTAGCCCGTCAGTGCACACACGATAATCTGGATCGCGGCACAGCTTAATCCCAAAATCAGTGTATTTGCTAAGGACGGCCAGAATTTTACATATTCTATCGCATTTTTAATATTGTCCAGGGTCAGTGATTTCGGTATCCAGATCACGCTTAAATCCTGGTATTGGCTTGTTGGCATAAATACCTTGGAAAGGATTTGAAGCAGCGGGTACAAAATGACAAAGCCAAGCCCGAAAATTAACAGGAAACGGCAGATAACCCAGACATATTGCCCCCATTTATAAAGCTTTTTCTTTTTTATCCGAAGTTTTGGGATGGATTTCTCCCGCACTCTTCTCTCAGCAATTATATTTTCCATAGCTACCTCTCTCCCCGTCCTTATGCTTCATTGACATAGAACACATGTTTCGAAGTTACCGCATACACCAGAATAATAATCAGGAACGCGACCAGACAGTAGGAAGGCCCAAGTGCCGAACTTCCTCCAAGGTTGCCTCTTACTGAGTACTCTTCATATACAAACTTGATCATTACATTTGATACATTGGTAAATGAGTCAATCAGCGAGTAGACGACAACGACAAGCGTGATGGGCGAGATTCTGACCCAGGTAATTTTCCAGAAGCATTCCCAAGCTGTCGCGCCCTCAATCTGCGCTGCCTCATACTCCGCCGCCGGGATTCCCTGAAGTCCGGACAGATACAAAATAATCTGTATCCCGGACATCCACACAATATCAAAGATCCGGTTGGAAATCTGTGTAAAGATATCGACAATCCCCATTGGCAGCCCCGCGGAACTTAAAATCTCCGCCACACCATTGCTGGAAAATAAATAGGTATTCTCCGTTTCCATCGAGGTGTCAAGTCCGTAGGAGCGCAGTACCTGAATGGCAATTCCCGATGTGATAATTACGGGAAGGAAAAATAATGCTCTTGCAAAGGTGCGCCCTTTAAATTTCTGATTTAGCACGATGGCGATAAACAGGCTGAAAATCACACAGATTGGCACTTCAATCAGGAATTTAGACAATCCTGGCCAGACCGTGCTGTCAAAAAAGTAAATATCATCGCGGAATTTATAGATAAAATTCTCAAACCCCACAAATTTATATTGCATTCCTTCCGTGGTGATGGTCATCTCCTTAAATGCGTAGTAAAATGCCATTCCAAGAGGTCTTAAAAACAGGAAGACAACTCCCACAAGCCAGATGGAAATAAACGCGTACCCGGTTCTGGCTTCCCGCCGCCGCATTTTGTTCGGTTTCTTTTTTCCCGCCATACCCGTCTATCTCCTTTCTCCTGGCATAAAGACAAAATTCTTTGCAGGAACAATAATTCCATCCGCCACATACTCTTTTTTCCCATAATTGACATACACGGAACCCGCTGCGCCGTAATCCGTCCGGTAAACGTCCTCTGAGAGCTTTTCATGTCCGGTAATCTCACTGTCTGCCACAGCAGAAAGCACTGGAGCCGCTGTCTTATAATAGTCCTTAATCTTTTCCGACCAACCCTCATAACTTGCGTTGTAGAGATAATTGTATCTTGTTTCCACCAGCTCATGAGCGTCCCCCGCAATCAGGGCAAATTCCAGACAGCTCCCGGTTTCTAAAGCTTTTAACACTGCTTTTTGCGGGTCGGGAGTCAGATTGATCGGCTCCGTCGCGTAGGAGGTGTAGCCATGCAGCACAATCTGATAGAATGGCACACTTGCATCCGTCAAATTAAAATGGGTGGACTCCGCGGTTACATCCGCAATATAATCTGCGTGGATGGCGGCATAGATATTACCGATTTCTATCATTACCTTCCCAAATTCTTCCTGCGCGGACTTAATGATCTCAACCCAGACAGAGGCGGTATCATCCCGGTGGATGGTATTTTTCCTCGCGGTAAAATCCGAGTAGAGCATTCCGCCCAAGGCACCCAGGGAAAGATTTCCCGTTCCAAGTTTATCTTTCTGTTTTGCAAATTTTGTAAATGCCTCCCTGCTCAGATTCGGTGTTAAAAGTTGCCAGCGGCTTTCCTTCTGTTTATTTCCAGTATTTGGATCATAGGTATATTGATATGCGGTATCATGTGTGGCGGTCTGGATTGCGTCGCTGTGAATGGAATAGGTTCCGCTCTGATAAAAATTCAGGAAATCCACATCCGGGAACAGCTCAATTCCCGCGCTCTTCGCATAATTTACCAGCGAGTTAAATTCTTTTTTGCCTCCGAGTTTTCCCTCAAATTTCACCTTTGTCGGAACACTCGTCTGCAAGCCGCCCTTCTGCCAGCCAAGGTAGCGGACAACCATTTTGTCCACGCCGCCCTCATTCAGATCCTTTAAGATATTTTGTGTCTGCTTATAGCTGGTAAATGGCTTTACTGTCTTATATGGAATGCCAAGAAAATAATCCGTATCCTCCACACCGCCGTAAAGTGCTAAATAAAGAGGTGCTGTCTTTGTGGAATCCTTTTTTACCAGTCCCGTAAGCGAGAGATAATCCCGATAGGTCTTTGCCATGCCGACATAATCTGCCTCCTCTTTTTTTAGGAGAAAATATCTAAGGCAATAGCAGTCCCCAGAAAATTGATTATCCACAACCACCGTGCTGCCAAGCACCCCATTGTCCCCGTAACTGTTCGCTACGGAGCGGGTTGCGGACATAGTCTGACGGTAGCGAAACTGCATATAGACATTATTAAAGGAAGTGATTGTCCCCGAATTTAATGCGTTTATCGCCGCACTCGCGCCGCCCTCCTCCGCCGCTGCAAAGAAACCGTGGTCACCAAACGATGCGCCAAATACTGGCATCAGCACGTTCTTGGCAGTCTTTAAATTCTTGTCGAGGACTAGCACCGGGTCGCGCCCGTAAACATCCTGACTGTACGCGCCGTAGGAAGCTTTCTGGTTGTTGAATTCAATCAGTGCCCCGGAACCGTCCGGAATTAGCATATAGCCTTCCTCCTTAGTTCCTGCTGCCCCAAAATATGGCAGGACGCTGATACTGCGGATTCCCCAGTACGAAACGGTTCCACGGTCGGGAGCTGTCCGCCCCTCCTCGATGCGCTCAATAAAATCTCCAAACGGAATGCTTACACTAAATCCGTCCTCAGTCAGCGTGTACTGAATGGAAAATCCAACTTCCATATCCTCAAAATAGTACCAAACCTTTAGACTGTCCTCCGCATCGGTAATTCGGACATTTCCTTTGTTTACCACGCCAGCCAATGTATTTTTTGCAGAGCCTGCGCCGTTTTGGTCAACAAAAACAACCTGATAATCACTGCCGAGATTCATTTTATTGACCGCCTTGGCGATCGGATCCGCATCTCGCGCCTCCTCGGTTGGAATGGAGAGATACCACTCCCCATTTGCCTTATCCTTTACGCCGATATTGCCGCTTTCATTGACATAGAACGCAACCCGATTATTTTCTAAGGCAAGATAGGTGTATCCAAGTTCTGCCGCCTCCCGATCCGCCTCCTTCCACGAAGCACCAATATGATTTTCCGGGATCGGAAGTTTCTCCTCTCCTTCTGTCATTGGTTCATCCGCTGTAGCCGTCACATACTTTCCAAGGAAGGCGGCAGCAGTTAACGCCCCGGCAAATAATACACCGGCAAACGCCGCTAAAATTTTCTTTCTCATCAATTGCCTCCTTCCGCCCTACAGATATCTAAGCTTGATTTACACCATTAAGTGCATCAAATGGTACTTCCCCATCAATATAAATCTTGCGGCTAGTAAATAAACCATCTTTAAAACGTTGCCGGTATTTTACACCAAAATTGTAATACCCGTCCTCCGGCACTTCCATACTCCAGCTCATCCACTGCCCGGTCTGCTTCCACATTTCCCCGCCCGCCGTGTTAATGCGGATAGTGTGAGCATTGTTCTTGCCCCCGTCGTCACTCTGCGTTGCGACATTGCTGCGGTCGTAGGTCGGGTAGAGCATGGAGGTGGTCTTTCTTTCTGCAAGTTCCGCCTGCATTACAATATAATGCCCCGCCGTATCCTGCCCCGGATGCGTAGCGATATATTCCTTATAAGAAGGGATAATTTCCCGCTTTGCCGCCGTGACAGAAAAGATCTCCGCGTTCGTGTTGGTGCAGGTAATCTCAATATGATTCGTTCCCTTCTTTAATGGAAACCCGTAATTTCCATCGTAAAATCCTGAAGTACTCATCAGGGTATGTTTTACCGGAGTAAGCACCATCGCCTGGCGCGGAGCAATCTCATTGCCGTTTGCATCGGTGCGGATCGGTTCTTCGTTCTCATAGATGCGCGGGAGTATGATATTTTTCGCCTCCGCAAACGGAAAACTTCCGTCCACTTCGACATTGATCAAGATATCCCTTGTATTGTCGCCCGGCTGGGCATATTCCACAGTAAGTTCATAGAGTCCATCCTCTAAGACTTCTATGTCAAATCCTTTTTTTTCGTAGGCTTTAATAATGGTAGTGCTGGCTCGCGCTTTGCTGCCTGCTGTGTTTTCATCTTCCCCTTTCTCTGCGTCCGCACGGATACGTTCTGAAAATGCTATGCTGATACTTCCGATCCCTAAACAGAAACACAGCAAAATGGCAATTATCTTAATGAACTTTTTCCCCTCCATATCCCCTCTCCTTTCTTTTTCCCTCGGTTTTCAAGCGCGCCCTCTTTTCTCTTGGCGGCATTTCTTACCTGCCTTATATTCTCGCAGGATTTTTTCTTTGCCACAAGCCCAAAATAGCGGCGTAGGGTGTATTTTCCCTGATTTTATGCACATTAAAACCCTCTGTTTCGAATCGCAAACCCTCCTTTGTTCCGGATTTTATACCCCAAAATAAGGGGTAATTTTACATTTTCTTCTATAAAGAGGAAGAAAAAAGTTTAAAAAAAGGAAGCAGAGATTGCTTCCTTTTTTGGGGTATTGATTTTCCTTTCCCTATGCTTACGGAGTATTTCGGTATTCGTAAGTGGTATAGCCCGTCTGTTTTTTAAAGAGGCTATAGAAATATTTTGTATTGGAATAGCCGACTAATTCCGCGATCTCCCTCGCGGTGCGATCGGTGGTCTTTAAAAGTTCCTTCGCCATACTGATGCGATGATTTACCAGGTAGTCCATCAGGGAGTAGCCGCATTGCTCCCTAAAAATACGCCGGATATAATTGGAGGACAGTCCCACATGCTGCGCCATATCTTCCAGCGTAATATCCGGATTTTGATAGTTTTCATTTACAAATTCTTCCACCTTCTGGACAATTCCCTGTTTCTTACGCCCTGCATCCTCCGCTGTCACGGTAAACAGCTCGTCGAGTGTCGCCTTGATCTGCTGCTGCTTTTCCTTTAGTGTCGGCAAAAAGTTCATAAAACGGGAAAATTCGCGCATACTGTAGAGGTTTACCTGAATTTTATCCGCTTGGCGCAGGGCGCGGTTGACGGCAACACCGAGCTGGTGGATGTACAGACTTGCATCCTCCGCCGCGATATGTCCCACCTGCTCCAAAAAAGTATCCAGATATTCCATTGTCTTGACGCGGTTGTGAAAACGCATGGCCTGGCGCAGAATCTCCTGCTCCATCTCGTAGGGATAATCCATATGCACAGACTCCTGATCCCTGATGGACTCATGCTCCGTCACGGACTGCTTTCCAAAAAAGAGCCGATACTCCACTGCGTCCAATGCATTGTTGTAACTTTCGCTGATGGAGGAGAGTCCCTCCGCCACCGTACCGATCCCAACGGAAAATCCGATCCCGAAATAGTCCACCTCATACCCGACTGCCTCCTTAAAGATCCTCCCCAAATCTCCTGGTTCACAAAGTTCTTTAAGATTTAAGATTAAGGTCATGTAATCCATCCCATTTTCTACCAGATAAGCGTCCATCCGCTTGCCCAGCAATTCTATTGCAATATTTGCCATCGAAAATTTAAACAGGGAGATATCCCGGTCAGAGTATTCCTCGCTGGCCAGCCAGAAATCATCTAACTTCATTACCGCAACGCAAAAAAAGGGCTGTGCAAATTCCATACCCGACTGCAAAAGAAGCTGCTGCAATCGCTCTTCCTTTGCCATATCCCTCTGTAAAAGCTGCAAAAACACATGCTGCCTTGCGTTTTTCGAAACTTTATTTAGCTGTTTTTCCAATTCCTTATCCTGGTCAAGTATCTCCTTCGCAACATGACCAAGACTGATGGTAAGCACCCTCGCTATCCCCGCGCACAATAGGGCACAGACCAGCAGACAGCCCGCCACCCCTGTGACAGGATACAAAAAAAGTGACAGAGCTAACAACACCACTCCGGCGAGAAATCCCCCAACAAAAATAAGGAAAAACAACTTATTTTTGCTTGTTTTCTTTAGAAGCCCCCAAATCTTTTCCCTCTGCCAATCCAAACCCGTGTACCTCGCTATTCAAAATGTACGTCCCCTGCAAACTCCCCAATGTGAATATTTCCGTCCTCCGGCTTTAATACCTTTACGCCCCGAACTACCAGATTTTTAAAGCGCACGCCCTCCACTTTTCGCTCGTCGGAAAAGCCGTTGATCTCCGAGGTATGTTCCCCGCTTCCACTGTAAAAAATATCTTCAAACACTACATTTTTTATTGTTTTTCCTGGCACCTCATTGTATTTTTTATTCCATTTTACCTGGAGATCGAGAAGTTTTCCGCGCTCAAACTGTTCCACCCGGATATTTTTGTAACTTAGATTGCGCACGGTATTGTCGTCCCCGACATTGATGGTCATACAGCCCAAATAATCGTCCTGCAGCTCGTGATGCTCTAGGATATCCATATTTTCAAAGCTGATATTCTCAATAATGCTGCCCCCGTCCTTCGCATCCCCATGTACCCCAACCATAGTCGGGTGCGCTACATCCGCCCAGAGTACTGCATCTTTCACGGCGACATTTCTCGTATTGCCCGAAAATCCAAAACGTCCGCCATAGATCGCAATACAATCATCCGAATTGCGCAGAAATACATCTTCAATTCGGACATTCTCGCACGCCATCATATCAATCCCATCCGACCAGCCTTCACAGGAAAACGCCTTGACATCCCGGATCAAAAGATTTGAGGAGCCGCCAAGATGGACGCTGTAGTGCGCCGGATTAAGGATGATAACCCCCTCCAGCTGGATATTTTCTGAGGAGCGAATATCCACGCCGCGCAGAAAAGTCTCTTTTTTAACATGACCAAGAGAAATAATCCCATGCCCCGCCACGGTCACATTGCGCTGCCCTTCAATTAAGAAGCCTCCTAAAACAACCGCGCCCCCCGAAAGAAAGACGGTTGTGTCGGACGGGAGTGCGCAGCGGTTCTCCTTTAGTCGGTGCAGTCCCGGAGCAAGACAGATGACACGTCTGCCACCGCAAAACTCCGCACTCTCAACGGCAGCAGCAAGATCAAGTTCCTCATCGGAAGGTTCAATAACCTTAGTTTTAATTAACTTCTCGCCCCTATTTTCCCCAAAAATTTCCTGTTCCTCGTTCCCCGTCCTCCCCGCAAACAGATGAAGATTGTGGAACCGATCATCATTGATTTCCACCGAAAGTTTTGCGGGCTTTGTCAAAAAGAAACGCAAAGTGTTGCCCTCTTTTTGCCAGGAGATCCCCGCTGATACAGGGCGTATCTTAGCATTTAGAATCTCCCCTTTTTCCACTTTTATCTCACATTCCACCCTGCCGCAAAAATCAAAATATGCCACGGATGCCTCGCGGACATGGTGCATATCAACCCTTGCCAAATAGGTGTCAAGCTCCCTCCATTCCCCTTCCCCTATTCTAACCCGAACACGGTAATCCTTTAACATCGGCACTCCTTTTGGTGCCGGGTAAACCGCTAAATAATTCATACAGACCACCATCCTTTTGCTCTCTCTTCCTCTATGCCTTTTTCACCCTTGCGGTTATGCTGCGACCGCTTTTTGGAAGCAGCTAATCCGCCCATGTTCGCGCTTGCAGCATGATCCTTTTCACACTTTACCCCCTGTATCTTTAGATTGCAAGACTAAAATCCAATTTCCCCCCAATTTCACGAAATTTATACCCTTTGTTTAGATTAACTAATTTTTATTCCTTTTTCCCATATATTTAAGCAATCTACCCAAAAATATTTTTTGCTCAATTGAATAGAGAAAAACTTTCCCTCAAAAAAATAAAAAAATTCCTCAAATTTACCGATTGTATTGACGTAAAAAAAGTGATAAAATATAATTAGAAATCAGCAAAGGCAAAAGGAAATCACTGGAAATTTGATGTTTTTTTTCCTACGTAATAAAGGGGGCGTTAAATTGTGAGAACAAAAAAAATTTTGACCATCGCTATTTTTTATGCCGCAGTAATCCTCACGGGCTGCGGAACAAAGGATGAGTTTGATACTCCGGGGACAAAGGATGCCCTATCCATGGATGAGGCAACAAAAATTGCCCGGGAGGATGCAAAGGTTTCCGAGAGCGAACTGGAAAATCTCCACGCGCGTCTTAATGATGAAGCAGAATATACGGTGACCTTTACCACTGACCAAAAATCCTATGAATATTGTATTGCCGCTTCGGACGGGATGATTTTGGAAAAAAATGTAAAAAAATTGACTCCGAACACCCCATCTCCAACTGTGGGTGAGGAACAGATAAGTCCATCGCCGACTGCGCCGGCACAAACCGCTGAAATCTCACAGGAGGACGCACTGGCGATCGCAAAGAAAGACGCAGGGGTTTCCGATAAGGAGATCTTTAATCTGGAAGTGAAACTTGATAAAGAAGATGGCATCCGCGTCTATGAAATTGAGTTTGATACCACTAAAATGGAATACGAGTATGATATTGCGGTTTCCGACGGAAAGATTGTTAATCGAAAAACGGAGCAGAAAGATAATCTCCCGCCAAAGCCAACAGTAACATCAAAGCCAGCCACGGCAACTCCAAAGCCGACTGCGCCGGCACAGACCGCTGAAATCTCACAGGAGGACGCACTGGCGATCGCAAAGAAAGACGCAGGGGTTTCCGATAAGGAGATCTTTAATCTGGAAGTGAAACTTGATAAAGAAGATGGCATCCGCGTCTATGAAATTGAGTTTGATACCACTAAAATGGAATACGAGTATGATATTGCGGTTTCCGACGGAAAGATTGTTAATCGAAAAACGGAGCAGAAAGATAATCTCCCGCCAAAGCCAACAGTAACATCAAAGCCAGCCACGGCAACTCCAAAGCCGACTGTGCCAGCACAGACCGCTGAAATCTCACAGGAGGATGCACTGGCGATCGCAAAGAAAGACGCAGGGGTTTCTGATAAGGAGATCTTTAATCTGAAAGTGAAACTTGATAAAGAAGATGGCATCCGCGTCTATGAGATTGAGTTTGATACCACTGAAATGGAATACGAGTATGATATTGCGGTTTCCGACGGCAGAATTATCAACCGCAAGACAGAAGCGAGAGAGCATATTTCCGCTAACGCACCGGTGACTTCCACATCCATACCATCCACGGAGATTACGCAGGATACTGCTCTTTCGCTGGCGGCAAAGGATGCAGGCATCTCAGAGAGCGAGATATTCAATCTGAAAATAAAATTTGACGATGACGACGGAATTCATGTCTACAAAATTGAATTTGATGCAGGAATCTACGAGTACGAATACAAGATTGCCGCTTTAGATGGAACTATTCTGGAAAAAGAGATGGAGGAATCCGACGAGCTTTTATCTTTGGATAAAAATCAGGGTGCGGAAAATGAGATCACAAGGGAGGACGCACTGGCCATCGCAAAGAAGGATGCAGGTATTCTTGACGGCGAATTGTTTGACTTAGAGATAAAGTTAGATGATGATGATGAGATTTGGTATTATGATATCGAATTCTGTTGCAATGGTTGTGAATACGAATATGAGATAGGTACTCTGGATGGAAAAATCTGGAAAAGAGAGCATGACAACTGCGATCATTCATGGCATCATTTCGATAATTCCCATCACTAAATTGAACAGGGAAGATTACTTCCTATAAATCAACTGCTGCCAAAGGGATTTAAAAAATTTTCTCCCTGGCAGCAGTTAATTTTTCTATTTTACCTGCATTTCCTTTTGGCAGTTTTCTTTTTTGCGAGAACCTTTCTTGCCGCCTTCTTTTCTTCAGCAGTTTTTATTATCAAATTAACCTTTTGTAAATCACCACCATCAATCAGAACAGTCTTTCCCTCAAAAGCAAAACCATATGCCCTGATGTTTTCTTTTAAAAATCCCTCATCAATTAGAGAGGTGCTATAGTTCTTTTCCACAATCTGCTTTAAAGCGGTTAAAACAGTTGCTGATAAATTCCCGCCATCTGTCCAGTCATATACCTTAAATTCTAAATTTTCCATATATTTAACATCATATTGGTCTCTCCACCACGCCCAAGAATAAAATGGAATTATCCGCCCCGGTGATGGCAAAGACAAACGGGCGATCTAACACAAAATCCACTTGCTCTTCGGGCGGCATTCCCGCGCTGGCGGCTGCCATAACCATAAATGCTGCCGCCTGACAGCCCTCCTCATCCACCAGAACACGCGCCGCATGGCTTGCTTTACTTAGGTACGGCAATTCTTCCGGTGCGATGATCGGTGAAAAATCCGCCGTCTTCTCATCAAAAATATCCGTAACTCCCATTGTTTTTAAACTTTCTTTTAAATCGAGATCGGATACAATATCAAATTTCGGCATGGATAGATTCACTTTAATTGAAGTCTGATCTTTCCACTGATACCCCTCCTCAATCAGGCGCAGCACTTCCCCGCTCTGCACAAGAGCGTTGACTGAACTGCCCTCATCCGGCAAAATCAACCACATTCCGCCGCTAAAATTAAATCCAAGCAAAATTGCAGCAAAATTTTCCCCGAAAAAATAGGTCTGTGAGCGGTTCTGATGCATAAAATCACAAGGGATATCTCCCGCCGTCGCATGAAAGATCCCTTCCTTTGTGCTTTCCTCATAAAAGCGTTCCGTCCACCGTGCGCGATAGTAAATTGTACTGGCAAGCGCGAGAATGGTTTCCGGAGTTAAAGAGATCCCCTCCGCCTGCTCTTTTAAAAGTCCGCCTGTCTGTTCATTTAGCCATTTTTGTAATTCTTTAGTATATTCCTTTTGCTCCATATCTCCCTGGAAAGAGGAAGCGTGGTAAGTGTCCGCTAACCGCTGCAAAGTTTCCTCCCTGTATTCCATCCCCTGCTTTAGCCAGATAGAATTCGCAAGCTTGCACTCTAATGCGCCGTCCGCCGCATAATTTGCCTCCCAGAGTCCCGCCGCGCTCTGCCTTACCTCCTCGATCTCTGACGCGCCAAGGAGCTGCAAAATCTGTGCGCGGGAATTGCCATCGGTAGTTTCCGCAAGCATGGAGAGTGCCATATATAAGTTTAGCGGGGAATATACTCGGTTTTCATTTCCCTCACAGACCAAAAATTCCTGTATCGTCCTCTGATAAAATGGGTAAAGCCCTTCCACATACGGTTTGGAGCGATTTCTGCGCTCATAGTTCTGCTCATAATAAGCATCCACCTGCTCCATATAGTTCTCCCATTTATCCTCTTCATCCCCTTCCGGCTCCGCCGGGTAGGCGATCGTTTCCGGATATTTGGCCTGTGCAATCGCGTATTTTGTTGCCATAAAATTCCCCTCCCCCGCCCTAGAAATACAAAATCCCACAACAAGACAGACAAAAAATGCCACTGCCCCAATCAAAATTTGCCGCTTTTTCATGGAAATCCCCCTTTTGCTTCCTTATATCAGAAGAATTTTATCATGCTTTGCATGATATGTACTTCACCACAAAAACACCAATGATGTTCTTGATAGTAAAGACCGGAAAATTTCCCGTTGGTCACAATCGCACAATGCAAAAGAGAAAAATTAAATATCAAACAGCAAAAATAAAAGCTGCAATATAATATTGACAATGATTACAATCACAATTCCTTTTACTACAATTTTGGAATTGCCGCCCTTAACTGTGGTCTGCCCGTGCTCAACTGCCTCGCTGGCAAGTACTGCACGGCGCGGAGTAGTATTTCTTTGTACTCCTGGCATAGCTCCCGTTTGTCCGGCTGCCGCCTGACTGCCTAAAACATCCTCTCTTTGCGCACGGTCGGAAAAATCCGGGGAGATTCCCGCCCCTGCGGCAGCACCCGCCACACTGGAAAAATTTTCCGGGTAGAGTTCCTCCGAAGTTTCTGTAATCACTGGCTTTTTTACCCACGATCCGCAAAAATCGCATTTTCCCTTGCCCTTGATCTCATGATCGCAAAAGGGACATAAGATTCTCTGCATTGCCTTCTCCCCCTCTAAAACTTCAGATCTTTTATCATATCAAGCACCGCTTGTCTTGAGGCCAGTGCGAAATTCTGCTCGCCAAATTTTGCATACTGCTCCTGCTTGTATGCCGCAATAATCCCCCGCGAGGAATTGACAATCGCGCCCAGACCATCCGAATTAAAAAAGTGTACAAGATCCTTGCCCTTGCCGCCCTGCGCGCCGTACCCCGGCACCAGAATATAGTTCCTTGGCATAAGTGCCCTAAGCACTTTTCCCTGCTCCGGATAGGTCGCGCCCACCACTGCGCCCACACTGCTGTAACCGCAGGTGCCAACACAGTCCGCTCCCCATTCCTTCACTTTTTCCGCCACAGATTCATAGAGCGGTCGATTATCCACCACGCGATCCTGAAATTCACCGCTGGAAGGATTTGATGTTTTAACCAGTACAAAAATTCCTTTTTTCTCTGCCTTGCACACATCGACAAACGGCTTTACGCCATCTGTGCCAAGGTAGGGATTTACGGTGACAAAATCTTCTTTAAATCCGCGCAGAACGTGATTTCCAATTTTTACCACTCCGATATGCCCCGCTGCGTAGGCCGCCGAAGTTGAACCGATATCCCCGCGCTTGATATCGCCAATCACCACTAATTCTTTTTCCTTGCAGTATTCCACGGTTTTTTCAAATGCTGCCATTCCCGGCACACCAAACTGCTCATACATTGCGATCTGTGGCTTTACCGCCGGAATTAAATCATATGTAGCATCCACGATTGCTTTGTTAAACTGCCACACCGCCTCCGCTGCCGCCTCTAAGGTTTCTCCTTTTTCTTCTATTGTCCGACCCACAATACTCTCCGGAATATAGGAGAGCATCGGATCAAGTCCCACTACCACCGGCGCGTTTTTTTCCTGAATTTTTTTTACCAATTCATCAATCATTTTTTTGTTCCCTTTCCATTTATTTTTCTTCATTTCTTATTATGCCGCTTGACTTTTTCATCAAACCTCAAATACAATCTCCCCGTTCACCATGGTAAGCAATATCTTCCCGTACACGCTTCTGCCCCCAAATGGAGAATTTTTTCCCTTTGAAATAAATTTTTCCACATCGATCACATAAGGCTGCTCGGTCTCCGCAATTACCAGATCCGCGATATGTCCGGCGGAAATATCCCCCCGGTCAATTCCTAAAATACGCGCTGGGTTTGTGCTGAGTTTTTCGATTAGCTGCGATATCGTCAAATGCCCCGCTCTTACCAGTGTTGTATAGGAGAGCGCGAAAGCCGTCTCCGAACCGACAATCCCAAATGGTGCGTCCTTCATGGAACGCTTTTTCTCCTCGGCAGAATGCGGGGCATGATCCGTTGCAATCACCTCCATTGTTCCGTCCGCAAGCCCTGCAATCAGCGCGTCCACATCCGCTTTTGTTCTAAGCGGCGGATTCATCTTATAATTCGCATCATCCCCTGGTATTTCCTCCTCCGTCATCGCGAAATGATGCGGACAGACCTCCGCCGAAAGCTTTACGCCCAAAGATTTCCCAAGGCGCACCAATGCCACGGAATCCGCTGTGGAACAGTGACAGAGATGCAGTTTCACCCCGGTTTCCTTTGCAAGCAGGATATCTCTCGCCACAATCACATCCTCGACGGAATTTGTAATTCCAGGAAGTCCCAGTTCCTCCGCCTTTTTTCCCGCGTTCAACACGCCCCCGTTAAGCAAATTTTTATCCTCACAGTGTGCGAAAATCACCAGTCCAAGCTCTGCTGCCTTTTTCATCCCCTCCTTGTACAAAAGAGGATTCATCACCGATTTGCCATCCTCGCTCAACGCCATAGCACCGACGGCGGCCATCCCCGAAATATCCGCAAGTTCCTCGCCGTTTTGAGAGCACGTTACCGCGCCGACCGGAATAACATGGATAAGCGAGTCCTTTGCCGCCTTAAAATTTAGATATTCCACCATCACACGGCTATCAATCACAGGCTTTGTATTTGGCATTGGGCAGATTGTAGTAAATCCGCCCGCCGCCGCCGCCATCGTCCCGCTCGCGATGGTTTCCTTATACTCAAATCCCGGCTCTCTAAGATGTTCATGCAGATCGACAAATCCTGGAAATACGTATTTTCCCTTTGCGTCGATCACACGATGTGCCTCTCTGTCAATATGCGGTGCGATCTCTTCCACCGTCTCATCCACGATAAATATATCATTCACCCCACAGATTCCGGTGGCTGGATTGACCACATAACCGCCTTGAATTAACGTAATCATATTTCCTCACTTCCTCTACATCAGCTCAAATGCGTGCTTCAGATCGTCTAAAAGTTTTTCGTTCGTAATATAATCGTCAAACTCCTCCTTTGACACAAAGCGAAAATCATGCAGTTCTTCCGACAAAATAACCTCGTCCCCCAAAGTCATACATTCATAACTGATCCCGATATGATGCACATCCCCAACCATATATGACCAGGTATAGGCAATTCGGTCGATAATTGGTTCAAGCCCGGTCTGTTCGCGAATCAAGCGCGTCACCGCTTTGTCCGGTGCCTCGCCGAACTCAATCTTTCCATCCACAAATTCCCACTGATACGGATCCTCAATCCGATCATCATACCAGCGCTGCACCAAAAGATACTTATCCTCGTACCGTACAATCCCCTTGACTATAATAGCATATCTATTCATCTAAGCTCCTCCTATAATTAGTTCTATATATGCTCCTCCCGTACCTAAAACTTGCAGAATACTTTTTTTACGTTTCGCTCCCATAAACGAATTCCAAAGGGGCAGGAAAGGCATATACTGTTAATTAGTTCCGATTCTAAATTTATTATACACGATTTTTTTCTAGTTGGCAATGTTTCTGTGTAAACAAACCAAAATTGAATAAGAAAGAAAAACCCGCGCATAAAAAAAGGCAAATTTCCACAATTTCCTGCAGATATCTGCCCTTTTTTAACCATCACAATATTATTTTATCCCAGCACTACCTGCACATAATGTTCTTTCCCATCCCCAAAGACTGGAATGATATTGCCACTTTGTTCCTTTCCGTCCACCACCATCTTTGCTACTCCCTTGCAGATATGGTCTGGATTTTTTACCTCCACATGGAAGATATCCCCACGGAATTCCCGTCTAAGTTCATAGCCATCCCAGTCCGCAGGGATCGCCGGATCGATCATCAGCCCGTTATAGTCCGGCTTCACTCCGAGAATATACTGGGAGATCGCCACGAAATTCCATGAGGCAGTACCCGTTAACCAGGAATTTTTCGCCTCGCCAAATCGCCTTGCATCCTTGCCCGCTACCATCTGCGCATACACATACGGCTCTAGGCGATGTATCTGCGAGTACTCTTCCGTGTACGCCGGCGCAATCCTTGTATAATAATCAAATGCCCGATCGCCGCGTCCCATAAATGCCTCCGCACATATAATCCAAGCATTGTTATGACAAAAAACTCCCGCATTTTCCTTATAGCCCGCCGGATACGTCGAGATCTCACCGTACTCCACATAATATTTTGTAAATGCCGGGTAATTTAACATAAGACCATATTTTGTTCCCAAATATTTCTCCACTGCATCCAGTGCCCTTAATGCCTCACCATTTTCAAGCCCGCATTTTCCGAGAATACAAAATCCCTGCGACTCAATAAAAATCTTTCCTTCCTCACACTCCTTACTTCCAACCTTCCGACCAAAATCATCATAGGCACGCAAAAACCACTCGCCATCATACCCATCGCGCATAATGGTTTTACGCATCTTTTCCACTTCCATCATCGCACGGTCATGTTCTTTCTGATTTCCAATATTTTCCATCAAGATCGCATACTCCTCGCCAATATAGGCAAACATCCCCGCAATCATCACGGATTCCGCAACTTTGCCATCCTTGCTCGTCACGGTCTGGAATGATTCACCGGACTCCGTTGAAAAACAATTCAGATTCAGACAGTCATTCCAGTCCGCGCGACCGATCAGCGGCAGCCCATGCGGGCCGAGATGGTGAATTACATGATCAAATGAGCGTTTCAAATGATCGGCGAGCGGCGCGGCAAGTTCATCCTTATTGTCGTATGGAGTCATCACGTCAAGAATATCATAATCCCCAGTCTCTTTAATATAGGCAACCACTGCCAGGATCAGCCAGAGCGGATCATCGTTAAAATTGCCGCCAATCTCGTCATTTCCTTTTTTGGTCAACGGCTGATACTGGTGGTATGCACCGCCGTCCGGCAGCTGCGTGGAAGCAAGATCAATAATTCTCTCCCGCGCGCGATCGGGAATCTGATGCACAAATCCAAGCAGATCCTGATTCGAGTCGCGAAATCCCATGCCGCGCCCAATTCCTGATTCAAAATACGAAGCACTGCGCGAGAGATTAAATGTTACCATACACTGGTACTGGTTCCAGATATTGACCATACGGTTCACTTTCTCCTGCGCTGTCTTTACCGTATATTTTGAGAGAAGCTTGTCCCAGTATTCTTTTAATTCATCAAAAGCATTATCCACCGTCTGCACATCGGCAAATTTTGCAGTCATTGCCTCCGCTTTCCTTTTGTTGATCACATTCGTTGCATTCGGGGCAAGCGCGGAGAGCAAAAGCCCACTGGTATCCGGCTCACCAACCTGCCACTCCCATTTTTCCTCTTCCCCATTCTCCACATAGCCGAGAACAAACACAAAATCCCTTGTCTCTCCTGGCTTTAGGGAAATCGCAAGGCAGTGGGAGGCAACAGGCGACCAGCCATCCGCTACAGAATTGGTACAGGCTCCAGCCCGCACTGCCTGCGGCGCGTCAAAACCGCCATATGTGCCAAGAAATGCCTCTCTGTCCGTATCAAACCCCTCGATCGGCGCATTGACCGAATAGAAAGCATAGTGATCACGACGCTCTTTATATTCTGTTTTATGGTAGATCACTGAACCTTTTATTTCTACCTCTCCAGTATTAAAATTACGCTGGAAATTTGTGCTATCATCCTGTGCATTCCACAAACACCACTCCACAAAAGAAAAAAGTTTAACTTCCCGCGTCATCGTACCAGTATTTTTCACAGTAACTTTGTGAACTTCCCCATGATAATTCTGCGGTACGAAAAAGGTTATGCCGACTTCAATCCCTTTTCTCGCCCCCTTAATTTTCGTGTAGCCCATCCCGTGACGGCACTCATAAAAATCCAGTGCTTTTTTTACCGGCATAAATCCTGGAGACCAGAAATCCCCGTCATCATACAGATAGAAATAACGCCCACCGCCCAGATCAAGCGGGACATTATTATAACGGAAACGTGTGATACGGCGCAATTTTGCATCTTTATAGAAACTGTATCCTCCCGCTGTATTGGAAATCAGCGAAAAAAAGTCCTGCGTGCCAAGATAATTGATCCACGGATACGGTGTCTGTGGTGTCGTAATCACATATTCCTTGTTCTCATCATCAAAATAACCAAATTTCATACAATAAACCCCTCCTTCTTTTTTCTTCTTTGCTTAAACGTTTTCGTAATATCAAGTTCATTATAGCATAAAAAAGGGCGAAGTGCTATGAACTATTTTGCCAAAAAGAGAGCGGGTGGATTGTGAAAAACCAACAACAAAGCGCCTGTGGAAAAATCACACAGACGCTCTTTCATTTTCTCCCCGCTATTTCGAAGGATTCCCGGTAATCCCTCCTGCTCCCCGCACTTTCGTGTGACATGCACACATACAAACGTGCTCCTGTTGCCTGTAAGAATCTTTTCCTGCCGTTTTTATGTAATTATTTTGCTTCTGCACGGACAGATGGGAAAGACCTGCTTTTTCAAAAAAGTAAAAAATTAAATCCAGCGTGCCGCCAAAGTCCTTTCCCCCGCGGACAGGCAGGCAAAATCTGACCGCAAATTTGCACAAAGCTCCTTGCGTCTTTTTTCCATCCGGCTCTTTAAGTATATTGAAGGATTCCAGTGCCATCAAGCCACAGCCATCTTCTTTTGCTCGGAGTAGAAACTGCCCCTTAGATGGAGCGATCCCCGGAGGGGTTTATCCTGTGGAAAAATTCGATCCGCACGATAAAAAGACCGGTTTTTCAACCGGTGCAATCACACAAAAAATAAACATAATGTTGGCGACTGGCTGCCATTTTACAGGCTCTCTGGCTTTGCGTTCCTGCCAGGTTTGCCATTGTCAGTACTTGTTACTGAAATCTTTTTCCTTATCTTCTCTTAGTATATAGCTTATCTTACAATTTGTCAACCTGTTTTGGAAAAAATTTGAGAGAAAAAAAGTTTAACAAAGCAAAAAAAGTTCCCACTCCCGCCCCGGAGTGAGAACCCTTTTTTACATTATTTATTTTTAAGAGCAATATCTTATCATTATTTGCAATCTATTTCTCAATTGTTCGAAACTGGAAAAATCCTGCGGTGGACGGCTTGATCGCCGAGGCACTGTAGGCGACAATTACCATTTCTAAATCGCGATCCTTAATATAGTCGACCAAATCAGTTTGTGAAAAATCCCGCAGATCCATAAATTCAATATGATTTAGCGCGAGCGACAAAAACGATACAATAGGCTTGCTGAACGAATCGCATACAAAAAGAATTTTTCCCTTTTCTACCTTATTGTTTGTGATATGAACAAGTGCCGGATTTCCATTAAAATAACAATTGTCCCGGTACGGTTTCGCAATATCGGGCTCCTCCTTTACGGTTTCAAAAAACAGGGTTTCATTAAAGCTTCCCTTTCTGGTTAACAGCTTTGACATCCCCTTGCCATATTTTTCCCAGACATAATCCGTTTCAAACGAGGGATACACATAGGTAAAATCATCAATCCCGCCATAAAGTTTGCCTGTGCGGTTTGCAAGGGAGCCAATAAAACAATCCTCGACCGTCTCAAAAACAAAATTGTTTTTATCCACAATTTTCGGATCATATTCATACCCATAATTTTCGCTGAGATAATTCAGCAGATAGACATAGGCCTCAAACGCTGTCTCCGTTCTCCAATGGTGATCCGTATCGAAAAATAAGGAGGCATACGGCTCACCCGAACCGTATTTTTCATGCAGAACTTCCCGGTAATCAAGCGCGGCAATCTTATTTTTTTCCAGTCCTGCCAACAGTCGATCCACATTTTTATTTGTAAAATCCTCCTTGCCATGAGGAAGCAGATTATTGTATTTATCCACCTTAAACGGCCACTGTACATATAAAAGTTTCGCTCCCTGTGCATCGCACTCCGCCTTTAACCCCTTAAACTGATTGACAATCCAGTTTGTCCCATAGGTTGAATAGGCGTAGGTAAGCTGTCCATTATCCATTTTATACACATAATAATGAACTCTGCGCTCCTCCACTTCCTTGCGTCCGAGCATCACCTGGAGCAAGCCGTGCAGATCAATCAGCGCGCTGCGCCCCACAATGCTTTTATTGATTGTGGACTCCGCCGAGGTAATTCCCGCGGCCGTCTTATCTAAAACATTGCCCTTATTTGCCGTGTAGGATTCTTTAAACGCATCAGTAATATCCTGATTCGTCTTGATCATTCGAAACAGCATGGCATAAAGAGCAATCACAAAAATTACCGCAGTGATCATTCGCCCTGTCACATGAAATTTTTTCTCCCCCTGCGGTTTATTGCCGCGCCTTGCATTTTTCATAGATAAAATCCTTTCATTTGCTATAGATAACTCCGTTGTATCCTCCTTCAGCAAGAAGATTATCCCCCATATCTTTTTAATTTTCGTACAGAGCTATTTCCACGCTCCTGCATTTTAAAAATTAAAATAGATAAACGGATTATACGAACTTTTTGCAATATAGGAAAGCGAAAGTACAAACAGTGCTACATACCAGAGTACCGAGAAGCGTTCCGTCCACAATGCCATTTTTCCGGAAAGCCGCTCCAGAAGTTTTTTCACTGGGAAGCAGGCAATAATACATAGGATAAAGGTAACAGCATACTCGCAGAGATAATAGTATGCAGTATTATCCATCACCCCCGCCGCTCCTCCAAAAAACATGGTTTTCATATAGGCAATTGCCGCCCCCATGGTTTCGGCGCGAAACAATACCCAGCCCATCACAACAAAAAACATAGTGTAGAGATGCCTGAGCGGACGAAATTTTTTTGTCTGTGCAATCCCTGTAAGCTTCTCAAAGGTAAGAAGGACAAAATACAAAAGCCCCCATGCGATAAATGTCCAGTTTGCCCCGTGCCACAACCCTGTACACGCCCACACGACAAAGAGGTTAAAGATAAGTCTTGCCTTGCTCTTTACTCGGCTTCCGCCTAACGGAATATACAGGTAATCTCTAAACCAGGTACCCAGGGAAATATGCCAGCGTCTCCAGAATTCCGTGATCGAACTAGAAATATATGGAAAATCAAAGTTCTCCAAAAATTCAAACCCAAACATTTTCCCCAACCCGATCGCCATATCCGAGTAGCCGGAAAAATCAAACAATATCTGAAAGGTATAGGCAAACGCGCCGAGCCAGACCATCAGAACCGAAAGGGACTCATTTTCGGTAGCAAAGGCAAGATCGGCAAGCCGCCCCATATTATTGGCGAGGATCATTTTCTTTGCCATACCGATAATAAACCGGCATACGCCCTGAGAAAATTTATCAAAACTCTCCCTTCTGTTTACAATCTGTTCTGCAACTGTCTCGTAGCGGACAATTGGTCCCGCAATTAGCTGCGGGAAAAAGGCGATATAAAGTCCCACATTTACGGGATTCTTCTGCGCTGCCCCATGCCCTCTATACACATCCACCACATACGAGATCGCCTGAAAGGTGAAAAATGATATTCCGATCGGAAGGGTGATCTTTGGTATTGCAAAGCTTGTCCCCAAAAAACGATTTGAAGTTGCCAGCGTAAACATCAGATATTTAAATACAAATATTATTGAAAGATTGAATAATACCATAATGGAGAGTACGGTGAACGACCCTTTTTTACTCCCCCGAAATTTCTCGACCATCAGACCGAAAAACCAGTTCGCAAAAATGGACAGAAGCATAATAAATACAAATTTAATTTCACCATATGCATAAAATAGAAGACTTACGAAAAAAAGAAAATAGTTTTGAACTATTCTGCGCCTCTTCTTTAGCGGAGCAAAGAGAACATAATAAAATAACAGTACAAGAGGCAAAAAAATTGCAATAAATACGGTGGATGAAAATATCATAGTGATGCACCTTTCTCCAGGGTATATCTGAATACTGTGCTTGTGTTTCAAGTGGCATCCCCAGAGGTAGGAGTTCCCTTTCGCGTAATAAAGGAAGTAGGGCTTCAGACATATCCTAAGTAAAAACAAATACAAAAATTTTCCAACAAACGAACATGGGTTATTATAATCTATATGGCGTGGAATGTCAAGAATGATTTTTATACCATTGAAGGTGGAGAACGAAGCCTTACACTAGATACTTTAGTACGGCTTGTTTACTAAATCGGATACTGTACTGTTCTTCGCCAACCTGTTCTTCCAATCTCCAATCCATTATAGATTATTTGCCATATTTATATTATACTGCACCTATCCGAAGCTTGCAACCAAATTTTACACTTTAAAACAGCGGGGCGATCGAAGGATCGCCCCGCCTTATCCTTCACTTTAAACCAACGAGGTTCACTATCCTGAATTTCCTACCCAATTATTCCTTACTTAATAGTAAGTCCTGTAAGTTTGTAAAATTCTTCTTTTGTAATCTTTTCAAAACCGACCAGTTTGTTCTCCTCCCGCACGCCCTTGAGATAAATTCCATTTTCCCCTATTGCAAGACCATCCGTCATCACCACTCCTGCATCCCAGAGTCCGGCAACTGGCTCGCCTTCATAGAAATAAAGGCATTTCTTCTTATCCGCAGTCACTCCAAATGCTTCATACGCCTCTAAAAACGCCGGATCAAATTTTTCTTCCTCCAGGCTCACCTTATCTGCCATCCGAACATCGAAATCTTTCTCCTGCGCTTCCTCAAGGGTCATCACCCAGTTCTCCTCACTGGAATCTCCCCCGCCCAATTTGAACGAACTTGTCATAAAAACCGTTCCGTCTGTATCCGGCTTTGAGATCTTGCCGCCATCTTTAACAAATTCCAGGTTTTCATCCAGCTGCCGGCAAGCTTCCTCTATTTTCTTTTCATCCCACTCATACCAGCCATCCGTTGGATTATATCCCCATTCACCCAACATGGAACGGTATTCTTCCTTTTGTTTTTCAACATATTTTTGATATTCCTCATCGCTGTACCATTCAGGCTGCACAAAATCATAGGAAAATCCGTTAGACATATCCTTATCCGTTATCACCGTATCTTCCTCTGCTGAGTCAAACCTATCCGCCCTTCCGACGGCTGCCGCCTGCATCTCCTTAATCTGCGCCATATCGGAGGCTTTCGCGTAGAGCTGATCTCCCTTGCTGGTGATCAGCGGGGTGCCGTCCGCATTGTAGACCGGGGATGGCTTTTCTATCTGCTTGCCATTTTTCACTTCCCTGATTTTTTCTTCAATCTCCGCAAACATCCGGTCAGCATCCTCTTTGGTCAAAGTTCCCTCTTTTAATTGAGCCATAATCTCCTCGCGCTCAAGCTGCATTACCCCCTCAAATTCTTCTAAAGTATAATAGGATGGTTCGCAGAGATACCCTCTCGAAATATCGAAATATCCAAAATTTTCTTTATTTTCTTTTGCTCCGGCAAATGCCGTGGTGGTTCCCGCAATCAATACCACGGACATTGCCATGCCAAATACCGATGTTTTATTTAATTTCATCATTGCCTTCATCCTTTCTTTTACCGCGTTTACACCAAATCCAGTTACGGTTGGCGAAACCATTCTCTTTTCTTCATAATTTAAAAGGGCAAGGGCATAATCTTTTTTCCTGCCATTTTCAAAACAGCGGATTACTGTCTCATCACAGGAAAGTTCAATATCTCTGTTTGCCAAAACATACATAATCAGGACAAAGGGGTTAAACCAATGGATTGCCACTGCGGCCGCCAACAGCCATTTATAGAGAATATCAAGTCGGCGGATATGCACGATCTCATGCTCAAGTACCATTCTAAGCTGTCCATCATTTTTCCAGTCCGTGTTTTTTGGCAGGACAATCACCGGGAAAAACAGCCCGCAAGTGACCGGCGCGAAAACCCGATCGCTGACTTTAATTTTTACTCTGCGGCGAAGCAAAACTTTCTCAAGACTTTTATTCAGTCCTGGCAGAGAATGTTTCGCGGGAAGTGCATCCGTATAAAGAGATCGGGCGCGCAGATGAGATAATAGAAAATAAAGGAAAACGATAAGCATACCAGCAAGCCAAATCACCCGAAATATCGGATAAAATCTTTGTCCACCCGTCCACTCTTTTTCTATCTTTCCAAAATTTTCCTTTTCTCCATCCAGCACTCCACTTTGTGGTTCTTTCTCTATTTTCTGGTCGGAGAAATTGTTTGAGGAGTTGGGCATATTTCGATTTTCTATTCTTTCCGTTTCTCCCTCGAAAATGGGATTTTCTATATCCGTCTCCCCATCTAAGTTTTCTCCAAAAAAATCTCTAACCCAGGAAATTTTCTCCGGCGTATCCGCAGAAAACACAGGGACTGAATACGGAATTAAAAGTCGCAAAATTACTATCGCCCATGCTATCTGAAATGTAATCTTTGGCAGTCTATGCAGCAAAAACGCACGGACAAAAATCAAAACCACAATCATTGCCGCCGCCAAAAATGACCGTTCCAGTAATCCTGTCATTCCAAATCCTCCAAAAGTTTTTTTAGCTCCCCGATCTCTTTTTCCGTCAGGCGTTTGCTCCCAAGCAGGGAGACCACCAGTCTGTCCGCTCTCCCGTCATACATCTTATCAAGCAATTCCGCCGTCTCGTACTCCTGTGCCTGCGCCCTTGTCACGAGCGCGTGACAGATAAAATTCGGCTCTAAGCGTTCAATTGCCCCCTTGTCAATGCATTTTTTTAAGACGGTGTAGGTGGTTGTCTTGCCCCAACCAACCTCCTCCTTCATCCGCTCCGCAATTCTTTTTGCTGTGCTGTCACCTTCCTCCCAGAGAACTTGCATAATCCTTAGTTCGGAATCATAAAGCTTTATGTCCATTTTCCACCTCTTTTTTGCAGACCGCAGATAAAATCTGCATTGCTGCGTGAATCCATTTGAAAGCGCGCTTCTTCCAAATTTTGTTTTTGTTCGATTGCAATAGAACAGTTACAAGTTCATTCTATCGCAATCGAATGAACTTGTCAAGGGTTTTTTATCCTTTTCTCGTAAAAAGACTCCGACCTCTAAAGTCGAGGACGAATTGCCTCTTGCTTTTTCTCTCTCTTTACTATATTTCTATTTTCTGATGCGTCAGAAATTTTTTTCTTCCTTTAGCATGAAGCGTTTTGTCAAGTGCTTTTTTTAGTTATTGACGCAAACTTTTCAACGAGGCAGGGAGAATACTACTTGACCCTTGATGGTCTGGATAATCGGAACGGAGATAGAATGGGGATTGTTTTCAGCGGGAAGATATGCTATACTTTGTTTATAAGCAAGAGCAAAGGGCATAAGGGGGTATCATTATGTTTTGGAAATTACGAATAAGACCCGGAGAAGATGAAAGAAACGTATATTCTGAAGCAAATGAATATGGGATTATTTGTAAGCCGCAGGACTTACAGAGCATTATTGAACGCCTGGATAAATATATGAAAAAGACAAAAGTGCGTGGAGCAGGTTTGCTAAAATACATTGGTCGCAGTCATCTTCTCTCTGCTACTGCTGAAAAATGGTATGATTGGGGTGCGGGACTTTCATGCTCGAAAGAAGGACGTTTGAGCAATGAACAAGGACGATTGTGGTATTTTGAACTGTTGCCAAATCGACATTATTATTTGGAGCATGATACAATAAAAGAAATTTATGAATTTCCCGAAAGAAAAGATATATTATACTATTTCATTCTAGTTAAATATTACTGGTATTATGAAGAGAATGGAAAAATCGTGTACACTGGTTTTGATGAAGATCGAAAAAAGCGGGAGGTATTTTTTCAAGGATTATTTGACTGTATCGGATTTCCTGTAGAAACTTTGTATACTTATCCTCCAGATTCTAAAGCTATCTTCGTCAAATAGGAGAAAGAATTTGGCAACCCCCAGTTTCTACAAGGGCAGCGGCAATAAGCATTGACTATCCCGCCGCCCTGTCTGTTACCGCTCCATATCCTGCTTTCTTTGGGGCTGCTGTTCCCGCTGTTCCTGCCGCTAAATATATTTTTCGTTGGCATGAGCATAATATATTACTTTCGGCTTATAATTCATTATTTTTTTCCAATCCTCCTGTAAAGCAAGATTATCCTGATAAGCAGCAAGATATTCCACTGGTTCTAAATCGCCAACCATACATTCTCCATTATCTAAAATAATCGATATGCTGTCCTTACTATGACTTATTGTCGAAATAATTTCCCCTAAAATTCCCATATAGGAAAGAAAATTTCTGCTCTCTTTGCAAGTAATTATCACAGCATCTTTTTCACAGATGGGCTTATAGCGCAGATGTTTTTCACGCTTAAATATATTATCTGCAAAATGCACATAATCATATTGGGTATCAATAAGCAGCAACTTTATTCCAATTCCGGTAAGCTCACTGACCAGCCCAATATGATCTGGATGATAATGCGTTGCCAAAATATAGGTGATATCGGTGGCGGATATATTATTTTTCTTTAAAGCTTTATAGAAAGCGGACAAAGTTCCAGCATAATCCGTATCAATCAATAAACCGCCACTTGTGCCATGCACGAAATATGTGTTTGTATTACCATATTTTAATTTTGTTACCATATTAGTCCCGTTTTAATCCTATTTGTTTTCTTCACTATATGTTTCATTTATTGCTTCCTCCATTACTTTCTTATAATCGAAATCCTTAGGATATGAAGATTGTTCTCTCATTTCCAACATATTTTGGAATGCCCTCTTCTTAGATTGCAAAAGTTCTTCATCTTCTGTTTTCACAATAGTTTCATGGTAAACACCAGATTGTCTGGCAATCTCGTCCGCCAGAACAAGAATCAACCGAATCCCATCCTCAGGCAATCTCATTATTTTTTCATATGCTTCCTGTTGTATCGTCAACAATCACCCCTCTTAAATTTTCTTTCTTTATCCGGCATATACCGGAATATATTTATTTATTTTTTACCTAAATCAAATATAGCATTCTATTTTATTTTTGTCAAATCCTGTTTGAGCATTTATGAAAAGACGGTTAAACCAAAAAAATCTACCAAATTTTCTATTTATCAATTCTTCTATTTGACAATTTCCATCCATCGTGCTATTCTAAAATAAGAAAACTGTGGAAGTATAATTTAACTCTCCCTATCGTGCAGCCGCAAAAACTATCACGCTGCACAGTGATTAAAATACAGCGGATATCCGCTGCTGATTGGAGGACCCCATGTAATCCGAATTCTGACAAAAAAATTCAAGGACAAAGCACCGGTTTTGTATTTTTTCCGGAGCTATAGTTTTTGTACCCTTTTTTTAGTTAGAATGGAGGAAAATCATGGATGAGATTTTAAAGTATCCCCGCACCAGGCATCTTGAGGGTTCTAAGGAACAGGTGGGGGACGAAGATTTAGTATGTGCGGGATTTGAAGAAATTGCAGGAAAATACCTGGTCCTAGAAGAAAAAGTGGACGGCGCGAACTCTGGGATCAGCTTTAGTTCAAACGGGCAAATGCTCCTGCAAAGCCGCGGACATTATCTTACTGGCGGCTATGGAGAACGCCAGTTCGATCTGTTTAAGCTCTGGGCGGGCTGTTTTGAGGCAGAACTTCGCGCTCTGCTTCGCGATCGGTATGTACTCTACGGCGAATGGCTGTATGCAAAACACACCGTATTTTACGATGGACTCCCGCACTATTTTATGGAATTTGATATTTTTGACCGGAGAGAAGGCAAATTTTTCTCCACGAAAAAACGTAAAGATTTCCTAAAAAATGCTCCGTTTATCCGCTCTGTGCGCGTGTTGGCACAGGGGTATTTTCAGAGTGTGGCAGAGATTGCAAGCTTTATCGACAAAAGCCCGTTTATCTCCAAAAACCGGGAAGAAAATTTCCTTATTCAGTGTAAAAAGGGTGGCGCAAAGCCGGAACTGGCACTGGCACAGACGGATCTTAGCGGGATTATGGAGGGAATTTACATTAAGGTTGAGGACGGGGATTATGTGACCGACCGATTAAAATATGTGCGCGGCTCCTTTCTTAACACCATCCTCGACTCACAGACTCACTGGATGAAACGCCCGCTCATTGCCAACCTTTTGGCGGAGGGCATTGATCTTTTTGATGCGGGGAAGGGGGAGAAGGATGAGTAAATCAATCCTTGATACCATCGATAAGGACGGCTTTTCCTTTGCCAGACTCGTGGATTCTTTTCCCGAACTCTCTGCGCTAAAGCAGGTTCCCCAAAATCCTGCATATCATGCGGAGGGAGATGTATACTGCCATACTGAAATGGTCTGTGAGGTAGTGAGACAAGAATTCGAGCAAAAAAATTTAAAACCAGAAACAGGAAAAAGAGCAGATCCGGGATGGGCACTTTTATTTTTGGCGGCTGCCTTCCACGATATCGGCAAGAAAACCTGTACACGCAACGAGAACGGAAACTTCGTATCCCCAAATCATACCTCGGTTGGAGCAAAACTTTTTCGCACATTTGCCTACCGGGAAGCTCCCCGTTTTGGTTTGACCTTCTCCCAGAGAGAACTTGTGGCAAATGCCATCCGCTACCATGGGCTGCCTGTGTGGTTCTGGAAAAAACAAAGACCGGAGGCGGATTTACTAAAGGTGGCAGAGAGTGTTCCTCTGTGGTTTTTATATCAGTTATCCTACGCGGATGTCCGCGGCAGACGGACAGAAAATCCAGAGGAATTTATCGAATATGTGGAATGGTTTGCGGAGTATGCAAGGGAACTTGGCATCTGGGAACATCCCTATTCCTTTGCAAACCCGTACACAAAAGCCAGTTTTTTTATGCGGGATGATCTGTGGCAGGGGACGGACCTTTTTGATAATACAGAATTCGATGTGTTCTTGCTCTCCGGACTTCCGCTTGCGGGAAAAGATAGCTGGATTGAAAAAAATGGCGGCGAGATTCCTATGATCTCCCTCGATCAGATCCGGGGGGAGATGGGAATTCCCCCCGCAAAAAATTCCGGCAAGATCGCTCATATTGCAATGGAGAGGGCAAAAGTTTTTCTCGCAAAAAAACAGCCCTTTTTTTGGAATGCCACAAATATTGTGCGGGAAACGCGCAGAAAACTTATCACATTATTCTCTAGTTATGGCGCGCGCGTGCATATTTTATATCTGGAAGTTCCCTATCAGGAACTGCTTGCGCGAAACCGCACCAGGGCGCGGCATATCCCGGAGGGTGTCCTAGAAGAAATGATAAATAAACTTGAGATCCCCGCGCCCTGGGAAAGCTATAAGGTAAAATACCTGACAAAGGAGTGATGCACTCCCACCATTTATATAGATGACAATTAATTATTGCCATCTGCCCCTCAAATTGCAAGTCGTTAACCCCTTCTATGGTTCAGCTTCTTGCACTGCTGCAAGTAAAATAAATGATCTGATATTTTTTCGCGATTGCCGTAAGGAATTCTTTTCCTGCGGCAATCTTTTCATCGTCCAAATTGGTAAATGGATCGTCCATAATCAGTACTGGAATTTCCTGTTGGTACATAATATCCACAAAGGCAACCCGCAGACAGATCCCGATAAGATCGCGCCAGCCAAGACTTAGCGCGTTTACCTCGCGCTGTTTTCCGCACTCGTTTATCGAGAGCTGTGCATTGGCATTGACACGAAACTGTGCGGCAGACATTCCAGTAATCATCTCGTAATAGGGAACAAAGGCGCGAAGAATCGGAATGGCATATTTTGAGGTTATCGCCTCCTTTGCCTGTGTGAGTTTCTCCTTCGCCAAAAACACCAGATCGTACTTTTTCTGCTGTTCGTCCTGAAGTTCTTTTAACTGCGCAAGCTTTATGCGGTTTTCCTCCCATATTCCGTACTGTTCTTCCAGATCCTCAAATATTTTCTGCGATTTCGCCCGCTCATCCCTCGCGCGCTCCATCTCCTCATTTAGCGCGAGAAGGGAAATGGTCTCCTCCCCGGACTGCGGATCTATGCTCCCCAAAGAATAGAGGGAAGTATCGTTCTTTTCCTCAAATTGCTGCAATTCATCCACTGCGCGGTCAAATGCCTCCACGGCATTTGCATAATCGTACACCGCATCAAGAATGTGATTGAGCTGCAAGGTAATATTTCTCTCCGGCTCAATCTCGTACTCCTCATAAAATGCAGCAATCCCCGATCGAATCCGCTCGTAGACGGTCTGTGCCTTCTCAAATTTCCTTCGTTTATCTGCCAGCGCGATATAGGTAAGCGCGCGCTCCTTTAAGGAGTACAATTCATCCGCAAAATGTGTCTGTGGTGACGAGATCCCATACTTTCCCAAAAAACTTCCAATACTATTCTGAAGCTTTGCGATCTGCTGTGTTATCGTTCCCCCCGTATTTCGCGCCTTTTTTCTCAGTGATTCATACTCGGCGGACTCCGCCATAATTTCCTGTAAAGCTAACGTCACTCCCCGCTCGCTCAACCCCTCAAAGGTTCTGCCATGCGCCTTTAAGTAGGCGGCCGTCCGCTTTTGCGTCTCCTTAATAAATGCCTCGTCCTGCGCAAGTGTACGCTGCAAATTTTCTATTTTGGAAGAAGCTTTTTCCTCTCCTCCCTGCATATCCGAATTTCGCGCGGGTACTTTTCTCTCGCGCTCCCCGCCGGAAAACTCATCTGGAACTTGACAGGAACTATCCAGATTATCCCAAAATTTATCTGGAATTTTTTGGAAATTACCGAGTTTTTCTCCCAGATCCTCCGCCATCTGCAACGCTACTTTTTTCTGAATACTTACCCCGGTCACCCCGATCCCCAGCACCGCCGCCACAGCTCCCGGCAAAGGTGAGTACATGACAGCAGCGACAATACCGATCGCTGCAAGGAGAATTCCCGCAACAAAAAGAAAGGAATATGTTTTTGTTCTTACTGCTGGCGGTGCGACGGATTCCTGCACGGCAGCTAACATCTCTTGATTAGAGGAGAGTGCTGCCCTTTTTTGACAACATTTTGCCCAATCTGCGGCGATTGATGCCGCATTTTTACTCTCATCAGCAAAGTGAGCTGCCAGCTCATTTTGCCGCTCCCTCTCTTTCGCGCTCATCTGCCCCGTGCTGCATTCGCGGTATAATCTGGTAAGTTCCGTCGCCTCTTTTATTTTGGCATCCAACTCCTGTGTGCTTGGCACATCGTCCCAGAAAACATCCGTGAGAAAAGAAAACTGTTTCTCCTCATCAGGGCTTAGCTGGTACAGTGACAATCTCTCATAGGCTTTCGCCAACTCCGTGCATTTTGCAATCTGTTCCTTTACCTCCGAAAGCTCAGGAATTTTTCCGGGGAATCTGGTAGCTACCGTTTCCCCCTCCCCTCTTCTTTCCTCCACTTCATTTTTTAGTCGCATCCATTCCGCTTTTCCTGCAAATCCAGCTGAAATCCGCCCCGCATCTTTTAGCCCTCCTTTTAGTGTGCTGTAAATTTCTTCCTGCTCCCGCATTTTTTCCTGGCAGAGTTCCATCTGTTCGGAAAGTCCCTCCCCCTCCTTAACCATCCTTTCGCACTGCGCGATCTCCTCCCTGCGCTTTGCTAAGGTTCCCGACGCGCGGGATGGAGTCAGCGAACTTAAAATTTCCGAGAGTTTGGCATTTGCCGTATCAAAATTATTTAATTCATTTGCCCCGTCCGCCAAATTTCCAATTCGGGCATTGATATTGTCCGTAGTTGAGGTTTCACAGTCATTTTGTCCGAGAAACACTGTGCGTAAAAAGGATTCCCGATCAATCTGAAAAATTTCCTCCCCGATCTTTTTGCTGTAATCCTTTGAGGGCAGGTTTGTATTTACATCGCGCAGTTCAAATTCATCACTCTGCTCTCTGTCATAAAAGATCCGGGAGATCTCATACTGCTTTCCCTTTATCTCAAAAATAAGCTGACCGCCAAATACCCCGCCCTGCCAGGGCTTATATTTTTTGCGCTCACTCTCCAATGGATTTTTCTTCCGATCGCCTTCTAACCCATAAAACATCGCCCGGATAAATGCGGCGAACGTGCTTTTCCCCCAGCCGTTCCCCTCGCATATCACATTGGTTCCCTCCGTAAATTCAAAAGAAAAGTCAGAGAGTTTTCCAAAATTTTCAATATGGCAGAAAATAAATTTCATGCCTATTCTACCTCCTCCCCCGAAATGGCCTGCAGCCCATAACGAATAATAATTTTCTTATCTTCCTCCGAGATTGTATCATCCGCCATAACCTGGCGCACATATTCCCCCTTTAGCGAAGTATCTAAAAGATAATCACCCATTTCCAGTCCTAAGGCTGTCCCATCATAAAATTTAATAAAATAAAACTGGGGCGAAAACCGTGCCGGGAAATAGGACATATCCTTTTCACACGCAACATCGACCATTCCTTTTAACACTATTTTTATTAGATCCTGTTCTGTACATCCGGCAGCAAAAAGAACTTCCTCCACCTTCGCCGCCATCTGCGCGCTGGTCAGACAACCCGTCACATCCACATCAAATGCGTAGAGTCTGCGTTGTGCGAACGGGATAAATTCATGCGTGTAGGTTTTACTTTCCTCATCCACATCAAGCAGCACAAAACCATGTTCTCCGCACTCATCAAAGCCTCTTCCCTCAAGACAGCCACAATAACAATAGGTTCCACGCGCATCCAATGCTTCCTTTTTATATGCGTGAATATGTCCGAGTGCCAGATAATCAATTCCCCTACCTCGCAGTGCCTTTAGATTGATCACTTCCGTTTTGTCTTTTCCCGCGCCCTCCATCTCCTGCCCATGCAGCATGACAATGTTAAATTTTTCCATATCCAAAGCAAAATCCTGATAGATTGTATCAGGATTTTTTGCGGGAAACTCGATTCCCGAAATGGTTATCTTGCCCCCCGCCTCAAAATAAGTTGTCCACTCAGCATCAAAAATTTTTAAATTCTGCGGAATTTCTCCCTCCCCAAAAAATATTCCTTCCTGGTCATGGTTTCCTCTAAGATAATAAAAATTGATAAAAGGATGCTCGGAAATTTCATAGAGCAGTGTATTTCTTGCGGTTGCTGAACTACTTCTAGTATCAAAAAGATCCCCGGCAATCAATACTGCACCCACCTGATGTTTTGCGGCAAACGCAACCATGCGCACAAAAGTGTTTAGAATCTCTGCTTTGCGCGCTTTCGCACTTTCCTGATCAAGATTTGCATTTAGTTTCGAGTCAAAGTGCAGATCTGCACAGTGAATAAATTTCATGGTACTTCCTCTTCTTTCTTTACTTTACCATTACAGGTATAATATCTTTCGATATCATACCATAAGAGATGGAAAATTTCAACGAAAAATAGCGAAGGCAAAAATCTCTCTCCCTATTGCAAACTATATTCAAAACCAATATAATAAAGAACAGGACATACCGCAATTTTACCAAAAATAAACTTTTCCCTTGATCATGACGGGGACAGGGGACAAATCCGGCTGGAATTTAAGGGGGTCAGCCATACGGCAACGATTCTTTTAGACGGAAAAAAATTGCCTTCCATTACAATGCCTACACGATCTTTGATGTTATTATCAGGAATCTGACCAAAGGGGAACATATCCTTACCGTGCGTGCGGACAAGCAATACCAAAAAGAAGCACTGCAAAAACAGCTTAATGCCGTTTTGCACTATCCGGATCGCTCCGGTGTCTATATCTGGCAGTTCTGCGATATCC
Organism: uncultured Lachnospiraceae bacterium; assembly: GCA_910577165.1. GTDB lineage: Bacteria > Bacillota > Clostridia > Lachnospirales > Lachnospiraceae > RGIG4057. The sequence goes on along the minus strand of CAJTLX010000020.1, from coordinate 3,500 downwards.
GTATCAGCGAAGAATGGTTTGGCACAACACTGAGAACAATGAACAACAAGGGAATAGTGGATGAATTTCGCCGCAGAAAATTGGCGTATGATGTGGTAAAAGAAATATTTGAAAAAGAATAATTTTTTCGGGGCTGTCTGTGCAACAGCCCCGTTTTTTTAACTTTATTTTTTTGCCCGAATAATATTTACAATCTTTTTTGCATTTAATTTCTGTCCATTGTACAAGATTAGACCCTCGTACACCTTGCCAGAAAGAATAACGCAAAGCACGGCAAATACCAACAAGATCACAAGGGAGATTACCCCCTGCAAAAGGCTTGCCGTCCCAGTCAAAAGATCGCATGGCATCCCGAACGGAATAGTGAACGGGATAAATCTTGCCGCGATAATCAGCCCCTCCTTCTCCAAAAGAAGACCGAAATAGCAGACAAAGAAGCTGATAATGATCGGGAACTGGAAAATGCTCTGTACCTGTGCGGTATCCTCAGGCTTTGAGACCAGACTTCCCGCCATCCCCGCAAGCACACTGTAAAACAGGAAACCGACGATAAAGATAAGCGCGGCAAGGATCGCGGCTACCGGCGAGAATGCGGATGTGCTGTAGGTTTCCCGCACATAACTAAGTACTGTGAAAATCACATTTTCATAGTCCGGATACATGGATTTCGCGATTGTATTTCCAATAATAAGCCCTCCTACCGCGCAGAGAATCCAGAAGAAAAACTGCAAAATCCCAGCCAGAGATACGGCGAGTACTTTTCCGGTAATCATCGCATATGGCTTAATGGAAGTAAGCAGTGTTTCCGTCAATTTAGAAACTTTTTCCATAGAAATCTCACGGCTAACATCCTGACCATAGAAAATCAACATCATATACAGTGCCAGCCCAAAAAACATCGGAGCCATCAATTTGACCAACATCGCACCGACACTGTGATCCTCGCCAATTTTGCCATCGCTTGTCAAAATCGGCATCAGTACCGCCATGCTCTGCTCGGCAGTCAAATTTGCCATCCCAACTTTCGCATACTCAAAGCACTCCGCCATCATTGCAAGTAAATTCTCGGTATCGCTCTGTGTTGCCGTCGAGTTTTCTGGCAGGATTCCATTCATATAAAATGCCCCGTCCCTATAGCTTATCTCGACAATGGCAACCGCCCTCTCCCCCGCCTGTTTTGCATTTTCCATGGCAGTTTTATTATCGGGTACATTTGCGAATTCAACCTGAAGATACGATCCCTTGCCAAGTGCTGCAAGTATCTGCGCATAATCCACCTTGTACTCATCCACAACGTAGACGGTTTCAATCCCGCAATTTTCTACTTTGCTCTTCTCCGGCTCCCCCGTGATCACCACTACAAGGGCTAACCCTGCAATCAAAAGCAGCCCGATAACCGCGGTTACCCCCCGGTAGCCACTCTTTTTTATCATTTGGTGAAAGGTAAAAGAAAACACATCCTTCCACCCACGAAAACGACTTTCTTTCACTCTATACCTCCATTCCTTTTCCCCTTATTCAGCTTTTCATTTTTAGGAGCTGTCCCACCTTAATCCGGTTACCGTTGTAAACGATAAGTGCCTCGTAAACGCGGGATACAAACCAGAATAAAAGAGAAACCAACCCAACTAAAAGCACAAAAGCCACCACAATCACCCAGATTTGTGCCCTTCCTATCACAATCGCGCCCGGGATCAAAAACGGGGAAGAAATTGGGAAGAGCATTGCAAAAATGGCAAATGGATTATCACCCGCATTTAGCAGGGAAGCCGCCGCGCCAATCCCAATATAAAGACCGATAAGTATGGTAATGGAAAACATTACAAGTCCTTCGCCGAGTTCTTCCATACGGCTGACTGTTGCTCCGGCCAGTCCGGCCAGTGTCGCATAAAAAATCATGCCAAGAGCCATAAAGACAAGTCCTAAAACAATATTAAGTGGATTTAGCTGTCCCAAAATCTCCGGCGAAATTACGTTTTCCAACACATTTTGTCCGGTTCTTTGTCCGGTGATGGAATTGGAAACAACAAATACAAGAATCATTCCCACCATCTCTAACATCACGACGCACAACATCGCCAAAACCTTACCTACAATAATGGAGAATGGTCGGATGGAAGTAAGCAAGTACTCCACCACCTTCGAAGATTTTTCCTCCACAATTGAAGTTGCAACTTGGGATCCAGTCATCATGCAGATCATCATACCAACAAAGAGCAGTGCATACAAAAATCCGTACTCAAACCCGGAAATTGAAGTGTCCTCATCCACGATAATCTCACCATTTTCCCCCATATGCACAACGCTTGTGATCACTTTTGCCGAGAGGAGATCTCTCTGCTCATCGCCAATCTCAAGCATCTGAAAGCGGCACTTGGTAAGGGCGGTGCGAAGCACTTCCTCAAACGCAGTAATTTCTGTTTTTTTAACTCCTCCATTCCCAGAATATTCCAAAAACATTTCCACCGGACCCTGTGCCGCTGTTATGGACAAAAGTACTGCGTCGTTTTCCTTCTCATCAACGCGCGCGCAAAGTTCTTCATATACCGCACCGGAGGAGGCACCACCCATATCAATCTGCACTTCCCAGCCACCCTCTGCCAACATGGCGCGAACCATATCCGCATCAAAATAGCCAGTTTCATCATTTACATACATTTTTGTAATTGTATAATGATTATTCTCTTCTTCGCCGGAGGAAATCATACTGATAACGGGCGAAGCCCCCAGCGCGAGAAGAATCATAATAACAAAGGATATACGAAACGCTTTGCTCTTTAACGTCTGTCCCAGCGTAAACAAAAATACATCCTTCCAACCGGAAAGCTTACTCTTCATGTGTGCCTCCTACCTTCTCGACAAAGATCTCATGGAGTGATGGCTCCCGCAGTTCAAAGCGGATTACCGTCACCTTATCCTGCACCAGCCTGCCCAAAAATGCCATCGCCTGCGCCTCATCCTGCACTTTTAGATGATACTCTTCCGGTGTGCGATTGGCAAGTTTCAACCCGAACTGATCGATATAGCGGTCAATTTCTCCCTCACATTTTACAAAAAGATTCACCCTGCCATAGCTTTTTTTGATCTCATTTAAATTTCCAGTCAAAACAGATTTCCCGCGCGTTAAAATCGTGATATCGGAACAGAATTCCTCGATTACCGGCATTTGATGACTCGACATAATAAGGAATTTGTTCTTCCCTATCTCCTCGCGGATAATACTTTTAAACAGATCAGTATTTACCGGGTCAAGACCGGAGAGCGGCTCATCCAGGACTAAGAGTTCCGGATCGGAAAGCAGTGCCGCCATCAGTTGGATTTTCTGCTGATTTCCCTTGGAAAGCTGGTCAGCGCGGTTCGCCTTTGGCTTCTTTTTCCCCTTTAATGCCGGCGGAAAAATATATTCCATCACCTCCAAGCGTTCCCCCCAGTACTTGATTCGCTCCATCGCCTCTTTCTTGCCAACTTTCTTTAATTTGGCAAAATACAAGAGCTGATCA